>NZ_JAGEKN010000001.1:0-51741 GCF_017565325.1 Allobranchiibius sp. GilTou38
TCCTTTCTGTCTGTCTTCGGTTATCCACAACCCACGGGGATTCGGTGGCGCGTTTGGGGCTGAGCGGGCTGAAACGAGAGCGGGCGTAGGGGTGGGTGGCGCGTTTGGGGCTGAGCGGGCTGAAACGAGAGCGGGCGTAGGGGTGGGTGGCGCGTTTGGGGCTGAGCGGGCCGAAACAAGAGCGGGCGTAGGGACGGGGGGTAGGGGCGGCGTACCGGCATAAACGGTTCGCAGATGCTGTTGACGTCTGGGAACCTGAGGAGAACATGACTGCACACGACGACTTCTTCGACATCCGCGCCACGGCTCTCGCCAAGGACGACGGCGAACCCGTGGTGGAGCGCTACGACGCCGACGGCTTCGTGCTCGATCCCGGCACCGACGGCGACCAGTTCGAACGCGAGAACAGGGCTGCGCTACGCCGCGTCGAGGGCCTCTCGACCGAGCTCACCGATGTCACCGAGGTCGAGTACCGGCAGCTGCGGCTCGAGCGCGTCGTGCTGGCCGGTGTCTGGCACGACGGCACGATCCAGGATGCCGAGAACTCCCTGCGCGAGCTGTCCGCCCTCGCCGAGACCGCCGGTTCGACGGTGCTCGCGGGCGTCCTGCAGCGCCGCAGCAAGCCCGATGCGAGCACCTGGATGGGTGCCGGCAAGGCGAAGGAACTGCGCGACGTCGTGATCGCCGAAGGGGCCGACACCGTCGTCGCCGACGGCGAACTGGCACCCGGCCAGCGCCGCGGCCTGGAGGACGTCGTCAAGGTCAAGGTCATCGACCGCACCGCCCTGATCCTGGACATCTTCGCCCAGCACGCGAAGTCCAAGGAGGGCAAGGCGCAGGTCGAGCTGGCCCAGCTGCAGTACCTCCTCCCGCGGCTGCGCGGCTGGGGTGAGTCGATGTCCCGGCAGGCCGGCGGCCAGGCCGCCGCGGGTCAGGGCATGGGCTCGCGCGGACCCGGTGAGACCAAGATCGAGCTCGACCGGCGCCGCATCAACACCCGCATCGCCAAGCTCAAGCGCGAGCTGACCGGCATGAAGACCATGCGTGACACCAAGCGGTCCTCGCGGCGCAACCACCACGTGCCGTCCGTCGCCATCGCGGGCTACACCAACGCCGGCAAGTCCTCGATCCTCAACCGGCTCACCGGGGCCGGCGTGCTGGTGCAGAACCAGCTCTTCGCAACCCTGGACCCGACCGTACGACGCGCCGAGACCGCCGACGGGCGTCTCTACACGCTCGCCGACACGGTGGGTTTCGTGAGCAACCTGCCGCACCAGTTGATCGAGGCGTTCCGCTCGACGCTGGAGGAGGTCGGCGACTCCGACCTGCTGCTGCACGTGGTCGACGGGTCGCACCCCGACCCCGAGGGCCAGATCAGCGCCGTACGCGAGGTGCTGGCCGAGGTGGGCGCGCACGACGTCCGCGAGGTCATCGTCATCAACAAGGCCGACGTCGCCGATCCCGAGGTGATCGACCGGATCCGCCGCTCGGAGAAGCACAGCATCACCGTGTCCGCCCGGACCGGCGCCGGTTTCGCCGAGCTCAAGGCGCTCATCGACGACGAGCTGCCCCGTCCGGAGATCCGCGTCGACGTGGTGCTGCCCTACGACCGGGGCGATCTGCTGAGCCGGATCCACGACGAGGGTGAGGTGCTGGAGACCGAGCACCTGGCCGACGGCACGCACGTGCATGCGAAGGTGACGCCCGCCCTGGACGGCGAGCTCACCGCGTTCGCCCGCTGATCCACACCGTCTGACGTGGTCGGGCCCCCGCACCCGCGGGGGTCTGGCACAGTCGGACGGGTGAGCGCCGAACACGATCGCCTGGCCGCCTCGCACGACGACCTGGCGCCGTGGCGGCTCTGGGGTCCGTACGTCAGCGGCCGGCAGTGGGGCACCGTCCGCGAGGACTACTCCGCCGACGGGAACGCCTGGGACTACCTGCCGTTCGACGACGCCCACCGCCGCGCGTACCGATGGGGCGAGGACGGGCTGGCCGGTCTGTGTGACCGGTTCGGCTTCTTCAACCTGGGCCTCGCCCTGTGGAACGGCCAGGACGACCGCCTCAAGGAACGGCTCTTCGGCCTCACCAACGGCCAGGGCAACCACGGCGAGGACGTCAAGGAGATCTGGTGGCCCACCGACGCCACCCCCACCCACGCGTACGCCAGTTGGCTCTACCGCTATCCGCAGCGGGCCTTCCCGTACGCCGAACTGCTCCGTGAGGCGGCCGTGCGAGGTCGCGCCGACCCCGAGTTCGAGCTGACCGGCACCGGCATCCTGGCCGACGACCACTTCTTCGACGTCGAGGTCGTGCACGCGAAGGCCACCCCGACCGACATCGTCGTCCGGGTCACCGCCACCAATCGCGGCCCGCATCCCGCACCTCTCGATGTGGTCCTGCAGGGCTGGTTCCGCAACACCTGGGCGTGGGGTCGCGACGACCGCCGACCGACGATGCAGCGGGCTCAGCAGGCCCAGGGTTCGGGCGCGGCCGTGGAGTTCCACCACGCGTGGCTCGGCGACTACCGGATCGTGCCGGAGGGTAGCCCGCGAATTCTGTTCTGCGACAACGAGACGGACGACCTCGCGCTCTACGGCACACCCAGCGCCACCGACTGCCCCACGAGCGGCCTCGACCAGGCCGTCGTCCACGGCAACCTCGCCTGCACGCGCCCCGACCAGGGCACCAAGGTGGGCTTCTGGTGGCACCACGACGTTCTGGCGCCGGGTGCCTCCGTCACGGTCGGCCTGCGGCTGACCGCGGCCGCCACCGCGGAGCAACCCGCGCAGGAGGGGAGCGGTGCGGGGGCCGACCTGCGCGCCACGGCAGGGGTCGCGCACGCCCCGGTGGCAGCACCGGACGACACCCCGAGCGACCGCGTCGTCGAGGACCGCGCGCAGGAGGCCGATGCGTTCTACGCCGAGGTGCTCGCGGACGTCCACGAGGATGAGGACCGGCACATCGCGCGGCGCGCGTTCGCGGGTCTGCTGTGGGGACGACAGCTCTACCGCTACAGCATCGGCGAGTGGCTCGAGGGCGATCCCGCCCAGCCGGTGCCGCCGGCCGCTCGCCGTACCGGGCGCAACAGCAGGTGGACCCACCTCGACATCGCCGACGTCATCTCGATGCCGGACGAGTGGGAGTACCCGTGGTTCGCCTCGTGGGATCTGGCGTTCCACACACTGCCGCTGGCCGATATCGACCCGTGGTTCGCCAAGCAGCAGATCGAGCTCATGGTGCGCGAGTGGGTGCAACACCCGAACGGTCAACTCCCCGCGTACGAATGGGATTTCGGCGACGTCAACCCCCCGGTGCTCGCATGGGCGACGCGGATGGTGCACCGCATCGACGGTGGCACGGACACCGGTTTCCTGGTGCGCGTCTTCAGCAAGCTGTTGCTCAACTTCTCGTGGTGGGTCAACCGCAAGGACGCCGACGGCTCCTACCTCTTCGAGGGCGGCTTCCTCGGGATGGACAACATCGGGCTCTTCGACCGCTCGGCCCCGCTGCCCGGCGGGGTGCGACTGGAGCAGTCCGACGCCACGAGCTGGATGGCGTTCTACGCGCTGTCCATGCTGCAGATCGCCGTCGAACTCGCGCGCGACGCGCCGGGCTGGGACGACGTGGCGCGCACCTTCTTCGAGTACTTCCTGCGGCTCGCGGGGGCGATGGACGACTTCGGCTCCGCGGGCGTCTCGCTCTGGTCGGAGCAGGACGGCTTCTACTACGACACCCTCGTGCACCCGGACGGCACGAGTGAGCAGCTGCCCGTGCGGTCGCTCGTCGGTCTGCTGCCGCTCATCGCCGTGCACTCGGTGCATCCCGTGGTCCTGGATGAGATCGGTGAGCTCATCGACGAGGTCGAGTGGACCCAGCGCCGCGACACCGCGCTCGCGGATGCGCTGGTGCACCACCAGTCGCACGACGACGACCGGGTGACGATCGCCCTGGTGCCGGCGGAGCGTCGTACGGCGTTGTACCGCAGGCTCTTCGACGAATCGGAGTTCCTCTCACCCCACGGCGTCCGGTCCTTGTCCGCGGCGTACCGCGACGGGTTCGCGGTCGACGTGGACGGCGCGCGCACGTCGATCCGCTACGTGCCCGCGGAGTCCGACAGCGGACTGTTCGGCGGCAACTCCAACTGGCGCGGCCCGGTCTGGATGCCGGTGAACGTGCTGCTGCTCGATGCGCTGCGCAGCTACGCGGCGGCCGAACCGGACCTGCAGGTGGAGCACCCCACGAGCACCGGCGCGGGTACGACGCTCGGTGCCGTCGCCGACGACCTGCGCGAACGGCTCATCGGCCTCTTCCGGGCAGGACCCGGTGGTCGTCGTCCGGGCACCCCGCGGTGGTATCCGGACGGTCCGCTCTGGGACCGGCAGGTCACCTTCAGCGAGTACTTCGACGGCGACACCGGCGCCGGTCTGGGCGCGACCCATCAGACCGGGTGGACCGCCCTGGTCGCCCACCTCATCTGCCATCCGGGCGGGTTGCGCGACTGACACCGGCCTCGGCGCGTCCACAGGGGCGCGGCGGGGCCCTCCCGCACGTCATACCCTGGCCTGATGCCCGACGACTTGGACGCACTGCTCGCGGCGGCGGTCCAGGGGGTGGGAGGGACCCCCCGGGAGGGGCAGACCCGGATGGCGCACGCCGTGCAGGACGCGCTCCGCGACAAGTCACACCTGCTCGCGCAGGCCGGCACGGGCACCGGCAAGTCGCTGGCCTACCTGGTGCCGGCGATCGCGCACGCGGTGGAGAGCGGCAAACCCGCGATCATCGCCACCGCGACCCTGGCTCTGCAGGCGCAGATCGTCGACCGCGACCTGCCCCGGATCGCGGACGCGCTGGCACCGGTGATCGGCCGGCGCCCGACGTACGGCCTGGTCAAGGGCCGCCGCAACTACGTGTGCGTGAACAAGCTGCAGGGCGGCTACCCCGACGACGAGGACGAGGGGCTGCTCTCGGTCGGCGATGTGGATCAGCAGGCCGGGAGGCTCGGCCGCGAGGTGCTGCGGCTGCGGGAGTGGGCCGAGGAGACCGAGTCCGGCGACCGCGACGACCTGGTGCCCGGCGTCAGCGAACGCGCCTGGCGGCAGGTGTCGGTGTCCGCGCTGGAGTGCCTGGGCTCCAAGTGCCCGATGGTCGCCGAGTGCTTCGTGGAGCAGGCGCGGGCGCACGCCAAGGACTGCGACGTCGTCGTCACCAACCACAGCTTCATGGCGATCGACGCGTTCGAGGGGCGCCGGATGCTGCCCGAACACGACCTGCTGGTCATCGACGAGGGCCACGAACTGGTCGACCGGGTCACCTCGACCGTCACCGACGAGCTGTCCGGGGGTATGGCGTCGGCGGCCGCCCGGCGGTGCGGGCGCCTCGCCGACACGGCCGCGCTCACCGACGCCGGCGAGTTCGTCCAGGGGATCCTGGACCGACTGGCGCCCGGCCGGCTCACGGGTATCCCCGACGATCTGGCGCTGGGCCTCGGGCGGGTGCGCGACACCGCGCGCGAGGTGGCGAGCCAGCTCAAGCCCGAGCAGGGTGCGGCACCCGACGGTGGGCGCCAGATGGCCCAGGCCGCGGTCGACGAGCTGTTCGACACGGCCGCGCGGGTGCTGGAAGAGCGCGAGCTGGACGTCGCGTGGATCTCCGAGGACCTGCGGCGCGGGCACCTGCTGCGGGTGGCGCCGATGAGCGTCGCGATGGCGCTGCGGGAGGCGGTCTTCGGCGAGCGCACCGTCGTCCTCACCTCCGCGACCCTGGAGCTGGGCGGCAGCTTCGACGCGGTCGCCGGCACCCTCGGGCTGCGTGGTGCGGGAGGACCCTCCTGGACCGGCCTCGACGTGGGCTCACCGTTCGACTACCCGACGCAGGCGATCGCGTACGTCGCCTCGCAGCTGCCCCCGCCCGGCCGGGACGGTCCCGCCGACGCGGTCTTCGACGAGATCGAGACGCTGATCCGAGCCGCGGGCGGTCGCACCCTGGGTCTGTTCTCCTCGACCCGGGCCGCGAAGGCGGCCGCGGAGGCGATGCGCACCCGGCTCGGTGACGAGATCCCGGTGCTGTGCCAGGGCGATGACCAGATCGCAACCCTGGTGCGGCAGTTCGCGGCCGACGGGCCGACCTGCCTCTTCGGCACCATGAGCCTGTGGCAGGGCGTCGACGTCCCGGGCAGTGCCTGCCAGCTGGTGATCATCGACCGCATCCCCTTCCCGCGGCCGGACGACCCGCTGTCGTCCGCGCGCACGGAGGCCATCGCCCGGCGCGGCGGCAACGGGTTCATGGCCGTCTCCGCCACGCACGCCGCACTGCGCCTGGCCCAGGGTGCCGGTCGGCTCATCCGGCGGGCCGACGACCGCGGTGTCGTCGCCTTCCTGGACCCGCGGATGGTCACGGCCCGGTACGCCGGCTTCCTGCAGTCCACGCTGCCGCCGTTCTGGCCGACCAGCGACCGGGCACTGGTGCTCAACGCCCTCCGACGGCTCGACGAGACCGCGGGGCCGGTGATCGCCGTGGCCGCGCGGGGCGGCGCTGAGACAGCGTCTCCGGTCGCGGTGGTGCGCGATGACGACACCTCGGCGCACCCGGGACCGTCCGTCGCCGGACCGGTCGAACATCCCGCCCCGGACGACCTGGCCGCCTCGAACGAGCCGGCCGCCCCGGACCCGCAGCCCGCGTCCGCCGGGCACGAACCCGAGCCCGCCCCGCCGGCGCGTCCGAGCGGACAGCAGCAACAGCTCCTCGACCAATTGCGCGCGCAGGTCGCCCAGGTGGAGGAGCAGCCTCTCGCGCAGCCGTCGATCATGCCGCTCGGTGCGAAGCGGCCGAAGGCGCCGGACACCCCGCCGAGCGCACCTTCGGCCGTGCCGGACGGAGCGCAGGAGCCCGCCGACGTCACGGAGGCGCCGGAGCCCGGTGACGTCCCAGGCCCTTCGGAGCCGCGCGCGCTGCGCGTCGTCACTGACGGCGGTCAGCGGGTCTGGAGCGCCGAGGACGACGAGGAGCTGCGGGACGGCGCCGAGATGGGGTTGAACGTCACCGAGCTCGCCGAGCACCTGGACCTGCCGACCGAGGAGCTGCGCGCGCGGGCCGGTGTGCTCGGCGTACGTCTGGACGAGTGAGAGCACGGCGCCCGCAGGTGGGCGGTCTGACCCTGGCCGGCGCGCTGATGGTGCTGGTCGCCCTGTCGCTGGCCACGGTCTGCACGCGCCTCGGGGCGCGGCGCACCGGTGAGCTGCGAGTCAGCGTCTGGGCCACGCACCACGACCCGGGCTGGGGCCGGCAGGCCGGCCGGTGGATCGACAGTGGGTTCGGCACCGTCGGCGCGGTCGTGATGATCATGCTGGTGCTGCTCGTCCTTCTGGTCGGTGGTCGCCGCCGGGACGTCGTGGTGGAGGCGGCCCTCTTCTTCGCGGCCTGGGGCGCCTGTTCGCTGGTTAAGCACATCGCGGCGCGTCACCGGCCGCCGGCGCCGCCCGTACGCCGGACCGTCGCCCTGCAGGATCCGTACTCGATGCCGAGCGGGCACACGGCGATCGCGACCGGAATCGTCGCGGCGATCTGCTTCACCGTCTGGCTCGGTCGGGGCTCGCACCGGGTGGCGCTGGGGATCGGCATCCCGGTGGTGCTCGTGGTCGCCGCGAGCCGGGTGTTCGTCGGCGCGCACTACCTCGGTGATGTGACGGTTGCGATGCTGCTCGGCGCGGGCGTCTGCCTGCTCGTCCTCGCGCTCGGCCGCGGTCTCGGACGCATCACGCCGGACCTGCAGGGCTGCGAACCGCTGTACAGGCCGGCACGGCGCACCTGAGCATCGCGGGTGTCGGGCCCGCGTGGCAGGGTGTGCCCATGCCCGAGCCGCCTGCCCTCGTGCTCATCGCCGGTCCGGAGCGGGTCCTGTCCGATCGGGCGCTGGACAGCACGCTGGAGGTCTTCCGGGCACACGACCCGCAGATCGAGGTGGTGCGCCTCTACGCGGCCGACTATGCGCCGGGGTCGCTGATCGTGCACGCCAGCCCGAGTCTCTTCGGTGGGGCGACCGCGATCGTCCTGCACGACGCCGACGAGGCCTCCGACGACCTGCAGGCCGACCTGCTCACGGTCATCGAGCAGGCCGCCGGCGACGACCTGCGTCTGGTGGTCCTGCATAAGGGCGGCAACCGCGGCAAGCGGGTCCTCGACGCGTTGAAGGCGGTCGGCGCGCGCCGCATCGACGCCCCGGCGATCAAGACGGATCGGGAGAAGAGCGACTTCCTCACCCACGAGTTCCGCCGCGCCCGGCGCAAGGCGACTCCCGAGGCGGTCCGGGCCCTGCTCGACGCGGTAGGTCGCGACGTGGGGGAGCTGGCGTCCGCCGCGCTGCAGCTGATCGACGACACCGAGGGCCTCATCGACGTCGAGCAGGTGCAGGAGTACCACGGGGGCAAGGTCGACGCGACCGGCTTCCGGGTCGCCGACGCGGCCGTCGCGGGCCAGACGTCCGACGCCCTGCGGCTGCTGCGGCACGCCATCGCCTCCGGGCTCGACCCGGTGCCGATCGTCGCGGTCCTGGCGAGCCAACTGCGTCAGGTGGCCCGGGTGGCGACGGCGGGCGGGGGGTCGTCGGGTGCGCTCGCGGGCAAGCTCGGGATGGCGCCGTGGCAGATCGACCGAGCGCGTGCGGCGGCACGCGGGTGGGACGGCGACCGGCTCGGACGCGCGATCCAGGCGGTCGCAGCGGCCGACTTCGAGGTCAAGGGCGGTGGTCGCGACCCGGTCTACGCCGTCGAGCACGCGATCCTCACGATCACCCGGGAGCGCGGCGCGGGCTGAGGCCGACCGCCCGCCGACGATTTGGGTGGTTCCGTGCGGCGCTGGTAGATTTGGCGATCGCGTGCGCGCCCCGGTCGTGCGCGCATGCAGCAGCATCTCGTAGGACGATTCGCCCGGAGTGTCCCCACGCCCCAACCCGTCGTCGTACGTGCCCTCGACATCCCTGACATTTCGACCAAGGAAGTTCATTCGTGGCAAACATCAAGTCGCAGATCAAGCGGGTCAAGACGAACGCGATCCGTACGGAGCGCAACAAGGCGCACAAGTCCGAGGTGCGCACCTGGATCCGCAAGGTCCGCGAGGCCGCCGAGTCCGGTGACAAGGCCGGCGCCGAAGAGGCCCTGCGCACCGCGTCCAAGAAGCTGGACAAGGCTGTCACCAAGGGTGTCATCCACAAGAACCAGGCGGCCAACAAGAAGTCGAACCTGGCGAAGAAGGTCAACGCTCTCTGAGCGTCCCACTCTCCTGTGCAGCGCCGGTCAGCCCCGTTCGGGCGGCCGGCGCTTCGCGTTATCGGGCGGCAGGGCGTAGGACCGTTGCGGTAGTCTGCCTCGCATGTACGACAAGCACCTTCTTCGGCAGCCGCGGCCGATCTGAACCGGATCCGGACGCGGCGACCCCTTGCATGCGCAGGGGGTTTCTTCATGCACACGAGCGTCCCGCGCGGTGAACCCGGCGCCGCAGGCGAGGACCGACCGAAGGATGAGCAGGAGAAGCATGAGCGACACCGAACCGCAGCACCGCTACACCCCTGAGCTGGCCGGCGAGATCGAACGCCGCTGGCAGGAGCACTGGGAGGAGCACGGCACCTTCCACGCCGCGAACCCGAGCGGCCCGTGGGCGCATCAGGGCACCGACGGTGCTGACGGCGCGGACCACATCGGCGACCGGCCGAAGTTCATGGTGCAGGACATGTTCCCCTACCCCTCCGGCGCGGGCCTGCACGTCGGCCACCCGTTGGGGTTCATCGCGACCGACGTGATCGCGCGCTACCAGCGGATGCAGGGCCGCAACGTGCTCTACACGCTGGGTTACGACTCCTTCGGCCTGCCCGCCGAGCAGTACGCCGTTCAGACCGGGCAGCACCCTCGCAAGACGACCGAGGAGAACATCGAGACCTACATCGGTCAGCTGCGCCGCCTGGGTCTGTCGCACGACGACCGGCGCGCGGTGCAGACCATCGACCCGGCGTACTACAAGTGGACCCAGTGGATCTTCACCAGGATCTACAACAGCTGGTACGACGAGCGCGCGGGCAAGGCGCGACCCATCGCCGACCTGGTCGCGGGGTACGAAGCGGGCACCGTGGCAACGCCGTCCGGCGCCTCCTGGGACGACCTGACCGCGGCGGAGCGGGCCGCCGCGGTCGACGCGCGCCGCCTGGCCTACAAGTCGACGGCGCCGGTCAACTGGGCGCCCGGCCTGGGCACCGTCGTTGCCAACGAGGAGGTCACCAACGAGGGCCTGACCGAGCGCGGCGACTTCCCGGTCTTCCGGCGCAACCTGCCCCAGTGGATGATGCGCATCACGGCGTACGCCGACCGCCTGATCGACGACCTGGAGCGGGTGGACTGGCCGGAGTCGGTGAAGGCCATCCAGCGCAACTGGATCGGTCGCTCGCAGGGCGCCGCCGTCACCTTCCCGCTGGCCGGATCCGCTGGTGGGATCGAGGTCTTCACCACCCGCCCGGACACGATCTTCGGCGCCACCTACATGGTGCTGGCGCCCGAGCACACCCTGGTCGACACGATCACGCCGGACACCTGGCCGGAGGCGATCGATCCCCGGTGGACGGGTGACGCCAGCGACCCGCGGGCGGCGGTGGCGGCGTACCGAGCCGCGGCCAGCCGCAAGTCCGACCTGGAGCGGCAGGTCGACGACAAGGCCAAGACGGGGGTGTTCACCGGCGCGTACGCCACCAATCCCGTGACGGGGCAGCACGTCCCGGTCTTCATCGCCGACTACGTCTTGATGGGCTACGGCACCGGCGCGATCATGGCCGTCCCCGCGGAGGACCCGCGCGACTGGGACTTCGCCAAGAAGTTCGGGCTGCCCCACGTGCGCACCGTGCAACCCGCGGAGGGTCACAACGAGGACACCGCCTACACCGGCAGCGGACCGATGATCAACTCCGCGAACGACCGGATCTCGTTGAACGGCAAGGACGTCGACGACGCCAAGGCGACGATCATCGCGTTCCTGGAGGAGCACGGCAGCGGTCACGGCACCATCACCTACAAGCTGCGCGACTGGCTCTTCAGCCGGCAGCGTTACTGGGGCGAGCCGTTCCCGATCGTCTACGACGAGGACGGGGCTGCGCACGCGATCCCCGAGCACCTGCTGCCGGTGGAGCTGCCCGAGGTGGCGGACTACTCGCCCAAGACCTACGACCCGCAGGACGCCGACTCGATGCCGGAGTCGCCGCTGGGCCGGGCGACCGAGTGGGTGAACGTCGAACTCGACCTGGGCGACGGCCCCAAGACCTACACCCGCGAGACCGACACGATGCCCAACTGGGCCGGATCCTGTTGGTATGAGATCCGGTACACCGATCCCGCCAACACCGAGCGCTTCGCTGACCGAGAGTGCGAGGAGTACTGGATGGGGCCCGGCCGCGGTGACGGCGAAGGGGTCGCGAACGACCCGGGCGGTGTGGACCTGTACGTCGGCGGCGTGGAGCACGCGGTGCTGCACCTGCTGTACGCCCGCTTCTGGCACAAGGTGCTCTTCGACCTGGGCGAGATCAGCTCGAGCGAGCCGTTCCGCAAGCTGTTCAACCAGGGCTACATCCAGGCGTTCGCCTTCCGCGACGCCCGTGGCCAGGTGGTCCCGGCGAACGAGGTGGTCGAGGTGGGCGAAGGCGCCGCTACGACCTACACGTGGGACGGCGAGCCCGTCACCCGCGAGTACGGGAAGATGGGCAAGTCGCTGAAGAACGTCGTCACACCCGACGAGATGTGCGCGCAGTACGGCGCCGACACCTTCCGCGTGTACGAGATGTCGATGGGTCCGTTGGACATGTCGCGGCCATGGGAGACCCGGGCGGTCGTCGGCTCGCAACGCTTCCTACAACGCCTGTGGCGCAACGTGATCGACGAGGAGACCGGTGCTGTGCGGGTCGTCGGCGACGCGCCCGACGCCGATCTGGACCGGTTGCTGCACCTGACCATCGACAGCGTACGGCGCGACTTCGAGCACCTGCACTTCCACACGGCCGTCGCGAAGCTGATCGAGCTGAACAACGTGCTGACCCGCACCGGCGTGTCGCCGCGCGCGGTGGTGGAACCCCTGGTGCAGATGACCGCGCCGCTCGCGCCGCACCTCGCCGAGGAGCTGTGGCGCGCGCTCGGTCACGACGAGACGATCAGTTTCGTGGCGTTCCCGCAGGCCGACCCGGCCAAGCTCGTCCAGGAGACGGTGACCTGCGTGGTGCAGGTCATGGGCAAGGTGCGCGACCGCATCGAGGTGCCGCCGAGCATCGACGCCGACGAGCTGGAACAGCTGGCGCGTGACAACGCCAAGGTCCGAGAAAGCCTGGGCGACAAGCAGATCCGCAAGATCGTCGTCCGCGCGCCCAAGCTGGTCAACATCGTGGCCGGCTGAGGTGAACGCGTGAACGTCGCCGTCGTGACGGACTCCACGGCGTACCTGCCGGGGGATCTGGCGGCCCGTCACCACGTGCGCGTGGTGCCGTTGCACGTGGTCATCGGCGGCACGTCGTACGAAGAGGGCCGCGACATCTCCTCGGCCGACGTGGCGGAGGCGCTGCGGGCGTTCCGTCCGGTGTCGACGTCGCGTCCCTCGCCGGGAGCGTTCCTGGAGGTGTACGAGGAACTCGCGCACGCCGGGGCCCGGCACATCGTCTCGGTGCACATCTCGGGTGCGATGTCGGCCACGGGCTCCTCGGCGGAGATCGCCGCCGAGGAGTCACCGGTGCCCGTCACCGTCGTCGACAGCCGCTCCATCGGGATGGCGATGGGGTACGCCGTCCTCGCGGCCGCGGAGGTCGCGGCGGGCGGCGCCGCGCCGGAGATCGTCGCCCAGGTGGCGCGCGACCACGCGGCCGCGGCATCGGTCGGCTTCTACGTCGACACCCTGGAGTACCTGCGCCGCGGCGGTCGGATCGGCAAGGCCGCCGCGCTCTTCGGCTCCGCACTCGCCATCAAGCCGCTGCTGACGATGACCGATGGTCAGATCGAGCCGCTGGAGCGGGTGCGCACCACCGGCAAGGCCCTCGCGCGGATGCGGGAGCGGGCCGTGGAGGCGGCCGCCGCGATGGACGGACCCGACGGCGTCGACATCGCCGTGCACCACCTGGACTCCCGCGAGCGCGCCGAGCAGCTCGTGGAATCCCTGGCCGAGGCCGTGCCGCAAGCACGGCGGGTGCTGCTCGTGGAGCTCGGCGCCGTGGTCGGCGCACATGTCGGCCCCGGCACCCTGGCGACCGCTGTCAGTCCCCGCCTGGGAGCGCGTTCGGCGATCCTCGGCGCATCCGCCTGACCGCTTCTCCTCCACATCCCCGCCGCGCGGGCGCGGTTGTCCACAACCGCGGGTCCGCTGGCGGACGGGCATGCGGCCAGATCCCTAGCGTGCCCGTATGCCACGTGTTCGTGCCGAACAGGCCGCCCCCGATCGCCTGGCCGCGGTCCTGGACGAGCTTGATGCCGTACGACGCCCGGTCGGCTGGGTGCCGACGCAGGAGTCACTGCTCGACAGTCGTCGTCCGGCGATCCAGCCCGCGGCGGCGGGAGAGACCAGGGGTTCCGCCCGGTTGGCGCGACGAGGCGGTGGAGGACGTCACGCCGGGACGAGCGGAGACGTCCGCCCGCACGCTCCGCTGTTACGGACGCCTGCCGCCCTCCGGGACGCGCAGGTGGCGCCGAGCAGGCTGGCGGTGCTCGGGGTAATGATCGTGGTGCTCGTCGCGGGGCTGGTCCTCGGTGGACGTGTGCTGCTCGCTCGCGCGTCGGCGACGTCGACGCCCGTCGCCGCGGGGAGCGGCCCGCGGTCGGCCGCCACGACCACCGCCGGGGTGAGCCGGTTCGGCAGCAGCTCCACCGCCCCGAGCGCAGTGCCCACGACCTCGGCCGCGACCACCGTCGTCGTGCAGGTAATCGGCCAGGTGCGCCACCCCGGCGTGGTCACGCTGCGTGCCGGCGCACGGGTGCAGGACGCGGTTGCCGCCGCTGGCGGCGCATTGCCGTCCGCGGACCTGACCGCCGTGAACCTCGCCCGGGTGGTCACCGACGGAGAGCAGATCCAGGTGCCGAAGCCTGGCCAGACGATGACGCCGGCGCCGGGCGCCGTGGGCGGTGGCAGCGGCGAGGGCTCGGCGCCCGTGACGGCGGCGGGCGGCGCCTCCTCCGACGCCTCGGCCGGGGGAGTGATCGACCTCAACACCGCGGACGTCACGGGCCTGGACGCACTGCCGGGGGTGGGACCGGTGCTCGCCCAGCGGATCGTCGACTGGCGCACCCAGAACGGCCGGTTCACCAGCGTCGACGAGCTGGGGGAGGTGAGTGGCATCGGCGACAAGGTGCTCGCGCGGCTACGACCGCACGTGACGGTATGAGCGCGGATCGCCTATCCGGCGACCTGGCGAAAGGAGACGGCGAGCCGGTGGGGCGCCCGCCGTTGGACCTGCGGATGCTGGTGCCGGCACTCATGGCCTGGGCGTGCACCGTGGTGGCCCTCCCGCAACCCGTGAACGTGGTCCTCGGCGTCGCGATCGGATGCCTCGTCCTCGGCGTGCTGTGCCTCCTCGTCGGGCCCGGGCACCGCTCCTCGGGGTGGCGGGCGGGCATCGCCCTGGGCTGGCTCTGCACCGCGCTGCTGCTCGGCGCATTGGCAGCCCACCAGAGCGCCCGCACCGCGGGCCCTGTCGAGACGCTGGCAGCTCAGCGGGCGATCGTGCGGGTGACCGCCGTCGTCGAATCCGACCCACGTCTCGTCGTGACGAATCCGGCGCGACCGACGGTCATCTACCGCGCCTCGGTGCATGCGGTCGTCGGGCGGGGCGCCCGCAGCACCCCCGATACCCCCGTGCTGGTCTTCGCCAGGCCCACGTGGCGGGCACCGGCCTGGCACGACCGCATCGAGTTCATGGGGCGGCTGCAACCGGCGGATGCCGGTGACGACGTCGCGGCCCTACTCGACGCCCGATCGCCCCCGCGCGTGGTCGGCAGGCCCGGTCCGCTGACCCGGTGGGTGGAGTCGTTGCGGTCCGACACCCGCGCCGCGACCGCATCGCTGCCCGCCGATCCGCGCGGCCTGGTCCCGGCCCTGGTCACGGGCGATACCGCGCGGATGTCCACGCGGTTGAACGACGACATGCGCGCCACCGGGCTCACCCACCTGTCCGCGGTGTCGGGATCCAACGTCACGTTCGTCCTCGTCGGCGCGGGCTGGCTGGCGGGCTGGTGCCGGGTCCCGCGCCGGTGGCGTACGCCGCTCGCGTTGCTCGTCCTCGGCTGGTTCGTGCTGCTGTGCCGACCCGAGCCGAGCGTGCTACGGGCCGCGGTGATGGGTGTCGTCGGTCTGCTCGGGGTGTCGATGTCACGCCGCCGGGTCGGTTCGTCCGCGTTGGCGGCGGCGATCGTCGTACTCCTGGCCTGGGATCCGTGGCTGGCCCGCTCGTACGGGTTCGCCCTCTCTGCCCTGGCCACCCTGGGTCTGCTGGTCTTCGCCCGGCCGTGGAGTGACGCGATGGCGGCGCGACTGCCCCTCAGGTTGCGACCGGTCGCCGACGCGATCGCGATCCCGCTGGCGGCGCAAGCGGCGTGCGCCCCCGTGATCGTGCTGCTGCAGTCGTCGGTGAGTCTGGTCGGGGTGCCCGCCAATCTGCTCGCTGCGGTCTTCGTCGAGCCGGCCACCCTGGCCGGCGTCGTCACCGTGCTGGCGAGCCCGCTCGGTCCGGCAGTCGCCGCAGTCCCGGCCTGGTGCGCGGCCGTCCCGGCCTGGGGTATCGCCTGGGTGGCCCACGTCGGCGCCCGGGTGCCGGGCGGCGTCCTGCCGTGGCCGAGCGGGCTGGGCGGTGCGCTCCTGCTCGGCGCGCTCACCGTGCTCGCGATCTGGGGCGGCGTCGGGTTATGGCGGCGTGCTCGTACCCATCCGGCGCTGGCCGCCGGCTGCGCGCTGGCGTTGACGGCCGCGGCGTGGCCGCTGCCGCATCTCGGCTGGCCGCCGCAGGGGTGGGTGTGGATCTCCTGCGACGTCGGGCAGGGCGACGGCGGGGTGCTCGCCACGACACCGGGGCACGGCGTCGTCGTCGACACCGGGCCCGACCCGCAGCACATCGACGTCTGCCTGCAGCGCGCCGGCGTCACCCGTATCGACGCGATCGTGCTCACTCACTTCCACCTCGACCACGTCGGCGGTCTGACCGGTGCTCTGCGGGGGCGATCCGTCGGGGAGATCTTCGTGACGCCGGTGGTCGCGACGAGCGCGCCCGGTACCCGGGAGGCGGCCAGCAACGCCCCGCTGGTGCACCGGCTCGCCGCCGCGAGACACATTCCGGTGCGCACCCTGGTCACGGGAGACACCGTGAACTGGCCCGGGGTGTACGCCGTCGTGCTGTGGCCGAGCCGCGAGATCGACGCCGGCTCGATCCAGAACAACGCGAGCATCACCCTCGACGTGCGTACCCACGGCCTGCGGATCCTTTTGACCGGTGACATCGAGCGTGAGGCGGGCGCTGCCGTGTACGGCGAGCTGAGTCATCAGCCGACGGGGCCGCCCTTCGACGTGCTCAAGGTGGCCCACCACGGCTCGGCCAACCAGTCCGCAGACCTGGTGCGCTTCGTGCACGCACCGATCTCGATCATCAGCGTCGGTGCTCACAACGACTACGGACTGCCGACGCCCTCGACGCTGTCGTTGTTGAAGAGCCTGCCCGGAGCGACCTACCGCACCGACCGCGGAGGGGACGTGGTCGTGGCTGTGCGCGACGGGCGGGTCACCGTCGACAGGCCCTGACGGGCGGGTGGGGGAGTCTCAGGCGACCGGTGCCGCCGACCGCACCGAGGTGGACGCCGCGCACAGCGCCTCCAGGGTCGCGGCGACGGCGGGCACGCGCGTGAGGTCGGGGGTGGTGACGGCGTAGACGGTCCGGCGGGGGGTCGGCTTGATCGGCAGGATCGTCACGCCGTCGTTGTGCGCCGAGTGCAGGATCAGGTCGGGCACGAGGGCGACCCCCAGGCCCGCGGCGACGAAACCGAGCACCGCCACGTAGTCCTCGGTCTCGAACGAGACCGACGGGCTGAATCCGGCGCGCTCGGCCAGGGAGAGCAGGTGTCCGCGGCATCGCGGGCATCCCGCGATCCACTGCTCGTCGACCATGTCGGTCATCCGCACCGACGCGGCGCCGGCGAGCCGGTGATCCGACGGCACCACCAGGCGCACCTCGTCGTCGAGTAGCTTGCGGGACTGGAACGCCTCGATGTCGTCCTCGCCGCGGGCCAGCGGCGCACCGTCGTAGGCGAACGCGACGGCGATGTCGCACTCGCCGGCCCGCAGTGCGGCCAGCGACTCGGGGGGCTCGGCCTCAGTGAAGGTCACCTCGACGTCGGGGTAGGCCTTTCGCACCATCGCGAGCGCGTGCGGGACGAGTGTCGAGGAGGAGGAGGGGAAGGCCATCAGACGGACGCGGCCGGCGCGCAACCCGGCGATCGCGGCGACCTCTGATTCGGCGGCCTCGAGGGCGCTGAGCACGGGGCCCGCGTGACGGGCCAGCACCGCGCCGGCTTCGGTCAGCCGCACGCTGCGGCCCAGGCGCTCCACCAGGACGGTGCCGATCCGGTCCTCCAGACGGCGCACCATCTGGGAGATGGCCGGCTGGGAGTAGCCCAAAGAGGTGGCCGCAGCGGTGAAGCTGCCCTCGTCGGCGATGGCCCGGATGACCCGTAGGCCCGCAGCGTCGATCATGCGCCGATCATATAATGGAAGGTTATCCATCGGAACCCATCTTCGTGCTTTCGTTCTGCACCAGCCCTGCGTCGCAGTGGCCACCCGCGCACCCACGGGGCCACGGGGCCGGTGCGACACTGATGACGTGCTCGAGTCCGCGGTCTCCCCGGTGCCCGAGGGAGTGCGCCCGGATCAGTGGGACGGACTGGCGAGCTACCTGGCGGATGGCGGGCTGGTCGCCCTGACCGGAGCCGGCCTGTCCACCGAATCGGGTCTGCCGAGTTACCGTGACGCCCGCGGCGTACGTCGGGTGCAGCCGATGACAGTGTCCGAGCTACGCGCCAGTCATGAAGCGCGGCAGCGGTATTGGGCACGTTCCTACGTCGGGTGGCCACGCTTTGCGGCTGCCCGACCGAATGACGGCCACCGCGCGGTCGCCAGGCTGCTCGCCGCCGGCACCCTGACGAGCGTCATCACCCAGAACGTCGATGGGCTACATCAGGCGGCCGGCGCGAGCGAGGTGCTCGAGCTGCACGGCAACCTGGAGCGGGTGGTCTGCATGGCCTGCTCGAGCACGCATCGCCGCGATGACATGGACGACTGGTTGCGCGACGCCAACCCCGGATTCGACCGCGCGATCGGAGGCGCGGTCCGGCCCGACGGCGACGTCGCGCTGCCCGAGGCGATCGTGCGCGCGTTCGTCACGGCCGACTGTCCGGTGTGCGGTTCGGACCTGCTGAAACCGGACGTCGTGATGTTCGGCGAATCAGTGCCGAAACCGTTGGTGGAGCAGTGCTTCGGCCTCGTCGAGGAGGCGTCGGCGCTGCTGGTCCTGGGGTCGTCGCTCGCGGTGATGTCCGGTTACCGGTTCGTGCGCCGCGCCGCCCGCATCGGCGTGCCCGTGATCGTGATCAACGACGGATGGACCCGCGGGGACGGCGAGACCGACCTGAAGATCGAGGCGCCGCTGGGCAGCACCCTGACGGCGCTGGCGGACCGACTGGGAGCGCCGGCCGTGGGCGCACCGGGCGCCCAGCGCGCCTGAGGAGCGCCGGGCGCCCGGGGTCGCTCAGACCCTGCGCAGCACCGCCGTGACCTTGCCCAGCACCACGGCGTCGTCGCCGTCGATCGGGTCGTACGCCGTGTTGTGCGGCATCAGCCAGACCTTGCCCCCGGTGCGCTTGAAGGTCTTGACGGTCGCCTCGTTGTCGAGCATCGCCGCGACGATGTCGCCGTTGGTCGCGGTCGGTTGCTGACGCACCACGACCCAGTCGCCGTCGCAGATCGCGGCGTCGATCATCGAGTCTCCGACGACCTTCAGCAGGAAGAGGTCGCCCTCGCCGACGATCTGCTTGGGCAGCGGGAAGACGTCCTCGACGACCTCGTCGGCCAGGATCGGACCGCCCGCGGCGATCCGTCCGACGACCGGGACGTACGACGCACTGGGTCGCCGGTCGCCGATGCCGGTCTCGTCCTCGACGCTCAGGTCACCGTCCGGCGCGTTGGTGACGCTGGACCCGCCCCGGTAGCCGCGCTGGTCCTTGTCCTGGTCCGGTGAGATGACCTCGATGGCGCGCGGCCGGTTAGGGTCGCGGCGCAGGTAGCCCTTGCGCTCGAGCATCGACAGCTGGTGAGCGACGGAGCTGGGGCTGGTCAGGCCGACGGCCTCGCCGATCTCCCGCAGGCTCGGCGGGTAACCGCGCCGGTCCACGGAGTTGCGGATGACCTCCAGCACGCGCCGCTGTCGGGTGGTCAAACCGTCGTCGTCGCGCTCGGGCATCTGGTGCACCTTGGCCATGGTCTTCGTCCGTCCCTCTCCGAGTGGATCGTGCTGTCACCGCCCGCCCCAGGTGTCCGTGCGGCTGCGCCCCCGGGGCCGATGAGTCGCCGTATTCGGCGTCGTTCCGCGGATTCACAGCTGATGAGCAGGGGCTGTCGGTGGTCGGTGTTTCAGTTCTGCAGGTGAGCACGAGATTACGAGAGTCGGACACACTTTCCAAACATCTGTTCGGGGCGTGTCTGGATTTTCTCGAACGCGCGTGCTAGACATCAGACAGATGATCGATCGCACACACGTACGATCGACGAGTTATCGGAGGATCTCATGAGTGCCGTCACCGCTGTTCCCAGCTGGGTCACTCCCGCCACCCCTGCCCTGCCGGGTCGTCCCGGCGCATCGCGACGTACGGCGCCCGCGTCCATCCGTCGCGGCCACCTGCGCGCGGTCCCTGATCTGCCCGTGCTCGTGGATGCACCTGCGCCGACGATGCACATCACTCGTCGCGGTCGCCTGCTGATCACGCTGTGCGCTCTCCTCCTATGTCTCGTCGGGGGAGTGGCGGGAGCCCGTGCCGCAGTGGGCGGCGGGTCCGCGCAGCGCTACGACACCGTGGTCGTCCAGTCGGGCCAGACCCTGTCCTCGGTCGCCCACCACGCCTACCCCCAGCTGCCGATCGGCAATGCGGTGCAGCGGGTGCAGGCCGCCAATCGACTGAACACCCTGCAGGTGTTCGCCGGCGAGCAACTGCGCCTGCCTCGCTGAGTCCGGCCGCGCGCCTTCTGGCGCCCCGTAGCAGGGCCGACACCGCCTCCGTCTCGCCCTCGGCGGCCCTCTGACCAGCACGAACGACCCCGCGCAAACCGGGCAGTCTCTAAAGGTTGCATCACCCCCTCCACCGGAATACGATCCCTACATCTAGTAGTTACATCGATGTAAGTCGTCCACATGTAGTCCCCAGGTCGACCCGGGTTATCCCAAGGCACAGCGCGGATATCCCCCGGTTGTCCACGAGTTACCCACAGGTGGGCGGCTCGTTCGGCGGGGCTACGGCGTGGACGGCGAGAGATCGGTGTGAGCCGATCGTCGAGGGTGAGGGAGACCGCATGCACTGCCCGTTCTGCCGGCACGAGGACAGTCGCGTCGTCGACTCCCGCTCGAGCGAGGACGGCACCTGCATCAAACGGCGCCGCCAGTGCCCCAGCTGCGGCAAGCGCTTCTCCACCATGGAGACCACGAGCCTGACCGTCGTGAAGCGGTCCGGCGCCAGCGAGCCGTTCAGCCGCCAGAAGGTGCTCGTCGGGGTGCGCAAGGCGTGCCAGGGCCGCCCGGTCTCCGAGGACGACCTGGCGCTGCTGTCCCAGCAGGTGGAGGAGACCATCCGGATGCAGGGACTGGCCGAGATCGACGCCCACGACGTCGGTCTGGCGATCCTCGGCCCGTTGCGTGCCCTCGACGAGGTCGCCTACCTGCGATTCGCCTCCGTCTACCAGGCCTTCGACGACCTGGGCGACTTCGAGGCGGCGATCGCGCTGCTTCGCGCCGAGCGTCAGGTGCTCGGCCCCTCGTACGCCGCCGACGACCCCGTTGTCAGTGGTGGCGGGGAGGATCACTGATACCCGGTCATCCCATGCGCCGGGTGCTGCAGCAGTAACCCGTGCGCGTACCGCAAGGCCCCACAGCATCACCAGCACCACCCGCATCAGCAGCCCAGCTCACCACGTCACACGGAGGAACAGCATGACCGAGACCACCGGCGCCCGCGCCGACGCCGCCCGCGCAGACCGTGGGGTGCACATCGAGCGCATCTTCACCACGCCCGGCGTCCACCCGTACGACGAGGTGACCTGGGAGCAGCGCGACGTCGTGCAGCAGAACTGGAAGACCGGCGCGACGATCTTCGAGCAGCGCGGTGTCCTCTTCCCGGACTTCTGGTCTCTCAACGCCTCCACCATCGTGACGACCAAGTACTTCCGCGGGGCGCTCGGCACCGCGGTGCGTGAGACCAGCCTCAAGCAGCTGATCGACCGTGTCGTCCTGACCTACGTCAAGGGCGGGCGCGACAGCGGCTACTTCGCGAGCGACGAGGACGCGGAGATCTTCGAGCACGAACTGACCTGGGCGCTGCTGCACCAGGTGTTCAGCTTCAACTCCCCGGTGTGGTTCAACGTGGGCACCAAGAGCCCGCAGCAGGTCTCGGCGTGCTTCATCCTGTCGGTCGACGACTCGATGGACTCGATCCTCAACTGGTACAAGGAGGAGGGGTTCATCTTCAAGGGCGGTTCGGGCGCCGGCCTCAACCTCTCGCGGATCCGCTCCTCCAAGGAGTTGCTGTCCAGCGGCGGCACCGCCAGCGGTCCGGTCTCCTTCATGCGCGGCGCCGACGCGTCCGCGGGCACCATCAAGTCCGGTGGGGCCACCCGCCGTGCGGCCAAGATGGTCGTGCTCGACGTGGACCACCCCGACATCGAGGAGTTCATCGAGACCAAGGCGCGCGAGGAGGACAAGATCCGCGCGCTGCGCGACGCCGGCTTCGACATGGACCTCGGCGGCCGTGACATCACCTCGGTGCAGTACCAGAACGCCAACAACTCGGTGCGGGTGAGCGACAAGTTCATGCGCGCGGTCGAGGCCGGCACGGAGTTCGGGCTGACCGCCCGCGGCACCGGTGAGGTCATCGAGTCCGTCGACGCCCGTGAGCTGTTCGCCAAGCTCAACAAGGCGGCGTGGGAGTGCGCCGACCCCGGCATCCAGTACGACGACACGATCAACGACTGGCACACCACCCCCGAGAGCGGCCGGATCACCGCGTCCAACCCGTGCTCGGAGTACATGTCGCTGGACAACTCCTCGTGCAACCTGGCGTCGCTCAACCTGTTGAAGTTCCTGCGGGACGACGACACCTTCGACACCGCGACGTTCCAGAAGGTCGTCGAGCTGGTCATCACCGCGATGGACATCTCGATCTGCTTCGCCGACTTCCCGACCGAGGCCATCGGCGAGACCACGCGCAACTACCGCCAGCTCGGCATCGGCTACGCCAACCTCGGTGCGCTGCTGATGGCGACCGGCCACGGCTACGAGTCCGAGGGCGGCCGCAGCCTGGCCGGCGCGATCACCTCCCTGCTGACCGGCGCGGCGTACAAGCGCTCGGCCGAGTTGGCCGAGGTCGTCGGTCCGTACGCGGGCTACGCCCGCAACGCGGACGCGCACCAGAAGGTGATGCGCAAGCACCGCAGCGCCAACGACGAGCTGCGTCCGCTGGACACGATGGACGGTGAGATCCACCGCTACGCCAGCAAGGCCTGGAAGCAGGTCGTCGAGCTCGGCGCGGCTCACGGCTACCGCAACGCGCAGGCCTCGGTGCTCGCGCCGACCGGCACGATCGGCTTCATGATGGACTGCGACACCACCGGCATCGAGCCGGACTTCTCGCTGGTCAAGTTCAAGAAGCTGGTCGGTGGCGGATCGATGCAGATCGTCAACCAGACGATCCCGCGCGCGCTGAAGAAGCTGGGCTACCAGCAGGAGCAGATCGAGGCGATCGTCGAGCACATCGCCGACAAGGGCCACGTCATCAACGCGCCGGGTCTGAAGCCGGAGCACTACGAGGTCTTCGACTGCGCGATGGGCGAGCGGGCGATCAGCGCTCTCGGTCACGTGCGGATGATGGCGGCCTGCCAGCCGTTCCTCTCCGGCGCGATCTCCAAGACGGTCAACCTGCCGGAGACGGCGACCGTCGAGGACATCGCCGAGGTGCACCTCGAGGGCTGGAAGCTTGGCCTGAAGGCGCTGGCGGTCTACCGCGACAACTGCAAGGTCGGCCAGCCGCTGTCCGACGGCGGTTCGACCGCCAAGGACAAGGCTGCCGCTGCCGAAGAGGCCAGGGTCGAGAAGGTCATCGAGTACCGCCCGGTGCGCAAGCGCATGCCGAAGCGTCGTACCTCGCAGACCACCTCGTTCGCCGTCGGTGGTGCGGAGGGTTACCTCACCGCGGGCACCTACGACGACGGTCAGCTGGGCGAGCTCTTCCTGAAGTTCGGCAAGCAGGGCTCGACCCTCGCCGGCATGATGGACGCCTTCTCGATCGCCGTGTCCATCGGCCTGCAGTACGGCGTGCCGCTGGAGACCTTCGTGGAGAAGTTCACCAACCTGCGTTTCGAGCCCGCCGGTCTGACCGACGACCCGGACGTGCGGATGGCGCAGTCGATCATGGACTACGTCTTCCGTCGGTTGGCGCTGGACTACACCGACTTCGAGACCCGGTCGTTCATGGGCATCCACACCGCCGAGGAGCGCACCCGTCAGCTCGAGACCGGTTCGTACGCTGAGGCGACCGAGGCCGAGGGCGATGAGGACCTCGCCGGGGAGCTGGAGTCCTACTCGCAGTCCGCGGCACCGTCCGCCAAGCGACCGGAGCAGTCGACGTCGACGGTGGCCGCCGAGGACATCACTTCCGGCGCCGGTGCAGCCGACGTGCGCGAGGTCTCCTCGGAGATCCACTCCTCAGCGGAGCTGATGGAGAAGTTCCAGGGCAAGTCCGCGGACGCGCCGATCTGCATGACCTGTGGCACGAAGATGCGCCCGGCCGGTAGCTGCTACGTCTGCGAGGGCTGCGGAAGCACCTCCGGCTGCAGCTGACGCCGCCGCTGATTCGACCATGCACGCCGGGGCAGATGTGCCCCGGCGTGCATGGTCGAATCGTCAATAGAGGCGGGTGGTGGAGGTCAGCACCCGCAGCGGCTCGGCAGGGCCGGCGACGACGGTGGTGCCCGGGAGGTCGGTCCACGCGCCGCCGTCGACGGAATACTGCCCGCCGTAGGTGGTGCGGACCGACGTGCTGAACGAGCCGGGCGCGTCGTAGGCGTGTGTGATGTCACCTGAGGGGTAGGTCCCACCCATGGACCGGGTGGCACCGCTGGTCGAGCCGTCGCCGAAGACGAATGTGTTGGACTTCAGGGTCGGTTTGATACGTACGGCGTGACCGACGAGGGTGACAGTTCGGACCTCGCCCGGTGCGTACCCGGCGACCGGCCAGTTCGCCTGGAAGTAGGTCGGCAGCGTTACCAGCGTGCGGTTGTTCACCGGCTGGATCGAGAGCTGTGGTCTGGCGAACGGCGTCACCGACCAGGCGTGCTCGATCATGGCGAGGGTGAGCTGAGGTTTGTGCTTTCCAGGGAGGACGTCCGGATAGCACGTGGTTCCCGGCGACTCCCACGGCCCGTAGACGTTGTCGCCGGTGTCGACGCGCCGGTAGATGAACACCCACGGACCCGGGACATGCTCCACCTTCTGGCAGTAGCTCAGGGCGTTGGGGCAGATGAACTCCTGATGCTCGGGGCCGTTGCCCGCGCACCTCAACACGGTGCTGTATTGGTATGCCGTTCCGGGCTTGTAGGTCTTACTTCCCACCGTGCCGCCGGTCGTCGTCTTCGGCGGAAGGTGAGCTGTCTCCGATTTGCTCAGCCCGACGTACGATCCTCCTCCGCTCACCTGACAAACGAGGAAGCCGCACTTCCCCTCTGGCGGCAAATCGTGACCCGCGAGGGTTATGTATGTGACCAGGACAAGCGAAGAGTGGATAACTGCCCTGATCATCAAGACTGTGACCCCGCCTGCTCAACTTTGATCTCCGAGACGCGCCAGAGTCCAGACCACGGCGCGAGGAATACAACAAACTGGACGCCCGATGCAGGGGGGTAACCGCCGCGGATCCGGCCAGCCGAATCCGTCTCTACAACCTTCAGAACGTCGCCAGATATTTGCACCAGCGAATGATCCGAGGACTGAAAAGCGGCGTCTCTGATCTTGAAACTGTCTCCTGTGTAATGGGTCTTTCCCTTCACGAGCAGCGAGACGGTCATGGAGTAGTTGGCGCAGCTCTTGCAGGTGGGGAGGGCGAGGGGCTCTAGGACGCCCACCTTCGGGTGCTTCCCGGTCTCGTTGATCTGCTGCACGTAGTACTTGGCGAAGGCGATGCGGCCCGCGTCCGTATGGGCGCGGGCGGCCGTGGGAACTCCGGCCGGGCCGCCATACGCAGAGGTTGAGCTGCTCGATGCGGGTGAACTAGTCGTGGTGCTGCTCGTCGACGTCGGACTGCTGGTCGTCGAGGACGTGGTCGACGGCGTGGTGCTCGACCCTCCGGAGCACGCGCTCACGCTTGCCGCTCCGGCGACTGCGAGCAGCACGGCGACGGACCGGCCACGGGTGCGCGGCATGAGGACCCTCCCTGACCGGTGGCGCACCGGCCTCCTGATGGACCTGGATCGTCCACGGTGACCCAGCATGCGTGATCCAGCCGGCTCGCGTGAGCTATCCACAGGCAAAAGTGGTGCACATTCGTGCTTCGTGCGACGCGAGTGGGTGAGGGGGTCGTTGAGCCGGATGTGGTCGCCCTACCGGCTCATCAGACGTCGCGTCGTCCGGCAAACGGTCAGCTCCAGCGCAGGAGTGCTACTCATGGGTAGGTTGAGCGGGTTACACCTGATGAGGAGACTTCGTGACCCAACGGGCCCAGCCGCCGCTCGACTCAGAGCTGAACTCAGAGATCGACGCAGACCTCGAGATCGACCCCGGCGCCCCCGCCGACAGCCAGGTAGCCGCCGCTCACCGCGCCGGCACCGCCGTACGCGGCGTCACCGGAGCCATCCGTGACACCCACGGTGCCGTCGCGAGCAAGGTCTTCGCGTCTGCGCGCCGCACTGTCGGCCCGGTCGTCACCCCGGTGGAGTTCGCGCACGACCACATCGCGCGCGCTGCGTACGGCGCGTCGGCCGTCGCGCTCGAGGGCATGGCCGAGGCGGTCGGCGCGACTGCGGCGAAGGCTGCGCAGGCGGGCCGGACGAGCAAGTTCGGGCGGGGCACCACGCGGCGGGCGAGCGGAGTCCTCGCCTTCGTGCACGGGTTCAACGGCGACAAGATGGCCTCGTCCGGGCGGATGCCGTTGTCCTCCCCGATGAGCCTGCGCCGCTCCGGGGAGCGGGTCCCCGCGACCGCGGACGGCCTGGCCCGCGCCTACCCGGACGCCACACCTCAGATCGTCATCTTCGTGCACGGCTTCGTCGGCACCGAGCAGATGTGGAAGCGGCACGCGCACCGCGACGACGATGGGCGACGGCTCAGTTACGGGCGGCGCCTGGAGGCGCATGGTGACTGGTCGGCCCTCTGGGTGCGCTACAACACCGGGTTGCGGATCAAGTCCAACGGCTTGGAGCTCGCCCTGCTGATCGAGCAGGTCGTCGACCACTGGCCGGTGCCCGTCGAGCGCGTGGTGCTGGTGGGGCACTCGATGGGCGGTCTGGTGGCGAGCAGCGCCCTGCTGCAGTGGCCGACCTCCTCGACGTGGGGCCCCCTGGTGAGTGACCTGATCACCCTCGGCACGCCGTACCACGGGTCGCCGATCGAGCAGGGCGCCAACTACCTCGCCGAGTTCTTCTCCGGGTACGGCGCCACCCGATGGCTGGGCGACGTCATCCAGTTCCGCAGCGAAGGGATCAAGGACCTGCGGCCGGGCAACCTCTTCCTCGCCGACACCCGCGGCGCGATGCCGGACGCCGCCGAATGGCGCCAGGCCCTGGCCCCGCAGATGGTCGTGCGCCATCTGGCTGTCGCAGGCGTGCTCACCAAGGATCCGCACGCGCGGCTGGGCGGAATCATCGGCGACGGGATCGTGCCGCGCGCGAGTGCTCGCGCGGGAGCGGACAACGACCTGAGCCGGTCCACCATGATGGGGTCCATGAGTCACAACGACCTGGTCAACGACCCGCGGGTCTACGAGGTCATCGCGGACGTCCTCGGCGTGCAGGCATGACCGGCGCCGCGTTCTTCGACCTCGACCGCACGCTGCTCCGCGGGGCGTCCGGGCCGATCATCACCGATGCCCTGCGCGAGGCCGGCCTGGTCACCACCAAGCTGCCCGGCGAGAGCCTGCTGTACGGCGTGTTCAACCGGTTCGGCGAGACCCTTCCGTCGATGGTCCTGGCGCGTAACGCGACGCTGGTCGCTCGCGGCAAGCGCGCCGGCGCGTTCGACGAGGCGGCGCGGCGCGCGGCGGTCGGCCTGATGGATCTGATCGAGCCGTTCGCCCACCTCACGCTGGAGAAGCACCGAGCCGCCGGGCGCAAGGTCGTCCTCGCCACGACGACACCGCTGCACCTCATCCAGCCGCTGGCCGATCTGCTCGAACTCGACGCCGTGGTCGCGACCCGCTACTCGGTCGACCCCGTCTCAGGTCGGTACGACGGTGGCCTGGACGGTCCGTTCGTCTGGTCCACCGGCAAACTCTCCGCAGTCCGTGACTGGTCGAGCGAGCACGACGTGGACCTGACGCAGTCCTTCGCCTACTCCGACTCCGTCTACGACCTGCCCCTGCTGTCCGCGGTCGGTCATCCGCACGCGGTCAACCCCGACCCGCGGCTGCTCGCCTTCGCGACCGTACGGCGCTGGCCGGTGGAGCACTTCAGCGCGTCTCCTGGCGTCTTCAAGGTGCCGTTCGTCGACATCGAACTGCAGCGGATCGGCCAGTGGATGGCGCGTCCCGAGGCGTTTCCCTACGCGCGGTTCGAGGTGCTCGGGACCGAACACGTGCCGAGCGAGGGCGGCGTCCTGGTGGCGGCCAACCACCGCAGCTACTTCGACCTGCCGACGATGTTCCTGGCGATGGGTCGCGCCGGCCGCACCGGCCGGTTCATGGCCAAGCGGGAGATCTTCGACGTACCGGTGGTGGGGCAGCTCATCGCCGGCTCCGGCGGGATCCCGGTCGACCGGGAGAGCAAGGACCCCGATGCTCCGGACCCGCTCGCTGCCGCCGAGACCGCGTTGCGCGGTGGCGAGCTCGTGGGGGTGATGCCGCAGGGCACCATCCCGCGCGGGCCGGATTTCTTCTCCAGTGCGCTCAAGGGCCACACGGGGGTCGCCCGGCTGGCCAAGAGCACCGGGGTGCCGGTCATCCCGTGCGCGATCTGGGGCACCGAGCAGGTCTGGCCCCGCTCGTCCAAGCTGCCGCAGATGCTCAACTACCTGCACCCGCCGCAGATCACCGTGCGTTTCGGTCCTCCGGTCGAGCTGAAGTACCGCTCCGCGGCCGCCGACACCGACCGGGTGATGAAGGCGATCGCGCGCCTGCTGCCCGACGAGGCGCGCAGTCGCCGCCGCCCCACGATGGAGCAACTGGCATCCAGCTACCCCGGCGGAAAGGTGCCGCCGGCGGACCGGTCGTTCGCCCGCGCCGACGAGGCGCAGGACGAGTAACGCCCACGCGGGGGCCAGACGCGGGTGAACGGTCCGACGAAGAGGTCAAAAACGTTGCGCGTCAACTCATCTCAGGCGCCCGCGAGCACGGCGACGATGCGGCGGTCTCCCGGGTCGACGTCGGCGTCCTGGTCACCGAGTACACCGACGGGGTGCCGTCCGAGTCGGATCTGCGGCGTGTGCAGGAGCGGTCGGAGAAGAAGGGCTGGCCGCTGCACGACGCCCGATGAGGAGGGGCTCGCAAGTCGCCGAAGGCGGGTGACCTCGACCTAGACTCGAAGCCCATGCATCAGTCCGAGATCGTCCTCCCCGCGTGGGCGCGACTGTCTTTGGCGCACGCCGTCGTCGAGCACCTGGCACGTGACGCCGAAGTGGACCTGCTGCACATCAAGGGGCCGGCGACCACGGCCCGTTTCCGGCTCGCGGGTCGCACCAGCAGCGACGTCGACGTGCTGGTCCGGCCCTCTCACGTGCCCCGGCTGACGTCCGTCCTGGAGGCTGCAGAATTCGAGCCGCGCACCGGATTCGAGTCCGGCTCGATCTTCCGGCATGCCGCCAATCTGCATCACCGTTACTGGGGCTGGGTCGATGTGCACCGCTTGTTCCCGGGTTTCGGGGTCGATGCCTCCGTCGCGTTCGAGCAGCTGTGGCAACGTCGGTGTACCGCCACGATCGCGGCGTACGACGTGCAGGTGCCGAGCGTGCTCGACCAGGCGTTGCTCATCCTTCTGCACGGCGCCCGCGATACCGCTCGCGGACGCGCGGACATCGATCGCGTCCGTGCCGCGCTCACCCCGGTCGAGCTGGATGAGGTCGCACTCCTCGCGCGCGGGTTGGGGGCGGAGGTCGCCCTGGCGGCTGCCAGCGGAGACCTCCACCGTTTCCGCGACCGTGCCGAGCACGACCTGTGGGTGGTCGCCTCCGAGGGCGGCACGCGGTTGCAGGAGTGGCGTGCCCGCTTCCGTGCGGCGACCACCCTGCCGGAGAAGGCGAAGCTGTGCGGTGAGGTGCTGCTGGTCAACCGCGACCACCTGCAGATGCGGCTGGGCCACGAGCCGTCTCGCGCGGAGTGGCTGCAGGCGACGGTGCGCCGTCCGATGGTGGCGGCGCGGGAGATCGGCGTGCTGCTGACCCGCCGTCTGCCGCGTCGAAGGGGGCGGTGATGCAGCCGGCGTACGTCGTCCCGGACGGCGTCGCGTGGGTCGTGGACGAGGACGGTGGCCCCACCGGCCCGGCCGTCTATCTGACCCGCGTCAGAGCCGGTCTCCCGATCGCCCTGGAGGGGCCGGCGGCACAGATCTGGGATGCCGCCCGCTCGATGCCTGAGGACGAGATCACCGCCGAGGTCGCGCTGGCCACCGGGCAGACCACGGACACGGTCCGGGACTCCGTCGAGAGCTTCCTGCGCGAACTGCTCCGGCGCGGACTTCTGCAGGTGCGCGAACCCGATGAGGGGGCTGTGGACCGGTAGCATTCCTGCTGCCCACCAGGACCAGATCGGCGCCCGTCGATCGTGCCCCGCCCTCAGGCCAAGGACCCAACACCACGTGACCGTCGTCGACTTCCTCCGGCTCAGCCGTGCGAACTGGCATGTGCTGCTCGTCGCGATCGTCGTGTGCACCCTGGGTGCGTACGCCTACGTGCTGAGCCTGCCGGTGACCTACGCGTCGTCGTCGTCGGCGTTCGTGCAGGTGGGTGGCACCGGCAACATCGCCGACACCATCAACGGCAGCCAGGTCGCTCAGCAGAAGGCACAGGCCTACACCACGCTCGTGGGCACGCTGCCGGTCGCCAACGAGGTGTCCAAGGCCACCGGCATTCCGGTCGGCCGCATCGCCGGGCACATCACGGCCAGTGTCGGCACCGCGGCTCTGATCACGGTCTCCGTCACCTGCGACACCCCCTCGGACTGCCCGAAGATCGCGAACGCCGCCCTGGTCGCGACCGCGAACACGGTGAAGAGCCTGGAGAGCGACGGCGGCCAGACGGTGATCCGGGTGGTGCCGCTGCAGAACGCCTCGGGCGATGGCGGCCGGATCAGCCCCAACGTCAAGAAGCACGTCGAGGCCGGTTTCGCCGGCGGCGTGGTGCTGGGCTACCTGCTCGCCGTCCTGCGGCTGATGCTCGACCAGCGGCTGCGCACCGTCCAGGACGTCGAGACGATCACGGGTGCGGGCACACTCGGCATCCTGCCGAAGACCTCGATGCTGCGGGGCAACTCGCGCCGGGACGCCGACCCGCACTCGCACGCCGGTGAGGCGCTGCGACAACTGCGCACCAACCTGCGGTTCGTCAACGTCGACAACCCGCCGAAGGCGATCGTCGTCACCAGCCCCAATCCCGGTGAGGGCAAGTCCACCGTCGCGTCGACGCTGGCGCGCGTGCTCGCCGACGCCGGCACGCCCACCGTGCTCATCGACGCCGACCTGCGCCGTCCGACCGTCGCCGAGGTCTACGGCATCGACGGGTCGGTGGGGTTGTCGCAGGTCCTCGCCGGCACGGTGGAGTTGGAGGACGCGCTGCGCTCGGTCAGCACCGAAAACCTGCGGATCCTGCCCGCCGGGCGCGTGCCTCCGAACCCCTCGGAGCTGGTCGGTTCGGACCGGATGCGCTCCCTGCTCTCCACCCTGCGCGAGGACCACATGGTCATCATCGACGCGCCGCCGATCCTCCCGGTCACCGATGCGGGACTGCTCGCCGCGGCCGCCGACGGCGCCGTGCTCGTCGCAGTGATGGGCCGCACCGCGAAGGAGCAGTTGCGGGTGTCGGTCTCGATGCTGGAGCGGATCAACGCCCGCCTGCTCGGCAGCGTCATCAACCGTGCGCCGGCGCGGGGCATCGGTGCCGCCTACTACGGCTACGGCTACGGCGGCTACCGCCGGGCCAGCCAGCGTTACTACAGCTCCGAGGTGACGGAGCCGAAGCAGCAGACGGAGAGCACCCCCGACGTGGACGCCGCGACCGGTGCCGTCGACGGCGGGGCGTCGGTCAGCAGCCGCAGCGAGCGGCACGTGCACCTCAAGCGGCGCGCGAAGGTCTGAGGGTCGGCCGGTTCACCCGGTCGCGAACGAGGCCACGGACTGCCGCAGTCGCTCTGCGAACCGGGCCTCTCCGAACGTCGCCGCGTGCCCGGCGATCACCTCGGGGTCGAACTCCTGCTCGCTCAGCCGGTCCAGCGCGCGCGAGATCGCCATACTGGTCGGCTCGTCGAAGAAGACTCCGGTGACGTCCTCGCGCACGCTGTCCAAGAAGCCCCCGGCGCGGAGTGCGACCGCAGGCGTGCCGAACGCCGCCGCCTCCAGGATCGTGAGCCCGAAATCCTCGTAGCTGGCCGCGAGCAGCGCCGACGCGTGCGCGTAGCACCAGCGCAGGTGGGCGTCGTCCAACTGCGGCGCGAAGGCCACGTTGGGGGGTGCGGCGCGCCGCAGCTGATCGCGCATCGGACCGTCGCCGACGACGAGCAGCCGCTCGGAGCGACCGACGTACGCGGCGAGGACCTGGTCGACGTTCTTGTAGGGCAGCAGCCGGGCCACCAGGAGGTGGAACGGCTCCGGCGGCACCTGGGGCGGCCGGGCCATCGGACCGGTGACGTCGATCCCGTACGGCGGGTGCAGCAGCTCCGCATCGATGCCGTAGACGTCGTGGATGCGCGTCTGCACGACCCGGGAGTTGGCCCAGTAGTGGTCGGCACGCGCCGCAGCCGCGCGGTCCCAGCGGATGAGAGGCGTCCGTACGGCGAGCGCCGCCAGACCGCGTGGGCTGCGCCAGGAGGCCCGGCCGACGTACTGGTCGGTCAGGTAGAGCCAGCGTGCGGGGGAGTGGCAGTAGACCAGCATGCGACCGTCGGTGCGGAAGCCGTGCGCCCACCCGCTGGTCGAGGCGATGACCACGTCGGCGGGGATGTGAGTCCGCCCGACGGTGGCCGCGAGAAGGGGCAACGCGAAGCGGTGTTCACGGCGCAGGGGAGCCATCCGATTCAGGCCCGTCATCACGATGTTCGCGTCGCGGAACTCCGGGAACGTACGGTCCGGTGCGTAGAGCGTGGTGTAGATCGGTGCCTCGGGGAACGCGCGATGCATGGCGAGGACGACTCGCTCGGCGCCACCGCGTTGGGTGAGGTAGTCGTGGGCGATCGCCACGGTCGGCTCACTCATGCCGGTGGTCCACACTCCCTACTCCTCAGGGCCTTTCGGCCGACGCGAACGCCTCAACGATAGGCAATGCGAGGGGGCAGTGGCGCTGCGAGGTCCCGGTAGGCTTCCGCGACGACACATGGCCCGGGGGGAGATCGATGACGAACGCGCGACCGGTGTACGACGCCCGCTGGAGCGGCCCGCACGGCATCGGCCGGTTCGCCCGGGAGGTGAGATCACGGCTCACCGGGGACTGGGAGGACGTGCCCGGCGCGGACCCGGTCTCGATGCGCGGGCTCATGCAGCTGCAGCAGCTGGCGACCGCGCGGGCACGCCACCGCCGCCTCTTCGTCAGCCCGGGGTTCGCCGCCCCGGTGGGCTGGCGCGGGCCGGTGGTGCCGACCCTGCACGACCTGATGCACCTCGACGTGCCGGGCGAGGCCGGCCGGGGCGTGCGCAACTACTACGAGCGGGTGGTGCGCCCTGCCGTACGACGTGCGCCGCTTACCCTGACCATGTCCCAGCACGCCAAGAGCAGGATCGTGGCGTGGTCGGGCGTCGACGGCGCCCGAGTCCTCGTCGTCGGCAACGGTGTCGACGCGTCGTACACGCCGCGGGGACCCGTGCACCAACCCGGCTATCCCTACGTGCTCTACGTCGGCAACCACAGGCCGCACAAGAACCTGCCGGTGCTGCTGCGGGCGATGACCGACCCGGGGCTGCGCGATCTGCACCTGGTGATGACCGGCGACGCCGTCGCGGACACCGTGCGTGCAGCGGGCGACCTGGGGCTCGGGCAGCGGATCCACTTCACCGGCCTCGTCCCCGAGGCGCAACTGCCGGCGCACTACCGCGGGGCGCGGGTGGTGGCGATGCCGAGCCGGTACGAGGGCTTCGGTCTGCCGCTGCTCGAGGCGATGGCGTGCGGCGTGCCCGCCGTCGGCGGTGACGCGACCGCGGTGCCGGAGATCGCCGGCGACGCTGCCCTGCTGGTGGATCCGGCCGACAACGATGCCATGGCTGCGGCTCTGGTCACCGCCGCGCACGACACCGCCGTGCGGGATCGGTTGGCGCTCGCCGGGCCGCGCCGGGCCGCACGCTTCGACTGGGACGTGGTCGGTCGCACGGTGGACAGCGCGCTGCGCTCGATCGAGGTCGACTGAGCCGATCGGCTCACGTCACGCAGCTGGATCCTGCCCTGGTCGGGTGGGCATGAGTCCTGGTGTGAGGTCCCAGGTGACGCCGGTGGGTGTGACCTGGGCAGTGAGCAGGTCGCGGTGCACGATGGTGTGGTGGCGGGCGCACAGCAGCGCTGCGTTGGTGAGTGTTGTCTGTCCGCCGGCCCACCAGGGCCGTACATGATGTGCGTCGCACCAGTCGGGTGGTCGGTCGCAGCCGGGGAAGGTGCAGTGCTGGTCGCGGTGGATGATCGCGGTCCGCAGGCCGCCGGTGAAGAGGCGTTTGGCGCGTCCGACGTCCAGTGGTTCGGAGTCGGTGCCGAGGACTGCGGGGATGAGGTCGGCGTCGCACGCCATCCGTCGTAGAGTCCCGGCGTCGAGATGCTCACCGTCGGTGGTGCGCCCGATGCCCGGCAGGTACGTCGGCGCCGATCTGGTTTCTTGCGAACCGTTTTCGATGAGATCGTCGAGCCGGCCTGCGTTGCGAAGGCCCTCGTAGAGGGTGTTGTAATCCAGGGTGACGAGGATCTTGGCGGTGCCGCCGAATTCTCCGACGGGCCGCGAGCTGGTGCCGTCGAGGACGCCTGCGGCGGTGTCGACCAGTTGCACCAGGGCGTCCGCGCGCCGTTTGGCCGGGGTCCGGGTGTCCCGTTCCTCGCTTTCCACTGGCTCGGGTGCGGACCAGGCGCGCAGGGCGTGCTTGACCACCGCGGCGTGCCCGCTCGAGAGTTCGGCCACGAACCGGGTCAGCCCACTGGGCAGGTCGGCCCAGAACACCGACTCGCAGTCCTGCTGGCGTTCTTCATCGCGCACCAGGCGTTCGGGGGCGTACTCACCCAGGATCCGGGTGCTGAGCTGCCGCAACGTGCGAGACCCGTGGTCGGACAACGACAGGTAGCGACCGAGCAGCCCGTCGCGGTCGGCGTCGGGTAGCTGCGGCAGGATCCGCGGCACCTCCCGTAGCGCCACGTCGGCGACCGGCACGCTCGCCGACCCGTCGGCCAGCGCGTCGGCAACGACCTGGTTGCGAGGATCGGCGCAGTCCATCCCCACCCTCCCGACCCGGCGTACGACGGTCGGCTCCACACCGGTCGCCTGCCTGGCCACCCACGCCGGTGCCCCGGTCGCGGTCGAGTTCGCGACCGTGCCGCGGGTCAGCGCATCCGCGGTGGCCAGCGCGGCGACGTTCTCCGCACGAGCCGTGATCCGCAGCATGCCCCCGACCACCTCACCCAGGGCCGCTTCGTCCAGTTGCCACAGGGCACCAGGCCACTCCTCCAACGCGCTGCTGAAGTCGCCCAGTAGGGCCATCAACCGAGCCCCAGTCCCCGGCGCAGCGGGGTGGTGGATGTCGGTCGTCGACTGCGCCATGGCCCCTCCTGCGCTGATGACGGCACCTCTTGCCATCTACCTTGAATCATACGCTTGTTCGACCTGACGAACAAGGTTAAAGAACTTGAAAAATGTTGCAAATATTGATCATTCGCGATCGAGTTGTCCACATCCCCTCCACGGACGTGGTCATCTTCTGGGGTCATCCACAGCCCGTCGCGAACACGTGGTCGCCTCGGGCTCTCGGGCCACCGTCCGGGACGCCGAGCAGGCCGGCACCTGACTAGCTGCCGAGTGAGTCGTTGGCGTCGCCGTCATCGGCGCCGTGCTCGTCCCGCGCTATCTCCAGGTCCGGGTAGGGCTGCGCGGCGTACATCAGAAGATAGGTACGCCGCTGCGGGTCGCGCCCGCGGGTGCGCGCCGCCCAGGTCGACACGACGTCGTTCACCTCCTGGACCATGGCGCGGGCCTCCTCATCGGTCAGGCGCAGCGCCGTGTCGCTGATGGTGACCACCGCGCCGTCGTCGACCGAGGTCCGGCGCATCGCGGCGCTGATGACCGCATGGGCCCAGCGTTCGAAGTGGCTGCGCCAGACCAGGCTCGCGGCGCGCGTCTCGGGCGCGGCCTCGAGGGCGCGCAGGTTGACCAGGTAACCCCCTTCGGCCACGACCTTCCACACCCGGTCGCGCCGGTCGCGGGCCGCTTCCGGCGCCTCCTCGACGAGTCCGTACTTGGCGAGCTGCCGCAGATGGAAGCTGGTCTGGTTGGCGGGGATGCCCAGGTCCTGGGCCAGGTCGGCGGCACGCGCCGGCCCGGTGGCGGCCAGTTCGGTCAGGATCCGGTTGCGCACCGGATGGGCGATGGCCCGCAGGGTGCGCGGGTCCTCGACGAGGGTGCTGGCCGGTCTCTTCGACACCATCCGCTGATCATAACCAATCGCGCACGCTCTATTGCGCAACACAACGTGCGCAAGCTAGCGTGCGAGATATGGCGGGGTTCCGGAGTCTGAGGCGGCAGCACGACTTCACCCTGCTGTGGGTGGGCGAGACCATCAGCGAGCTGGGCAGCCGGGTGAGCATGTTCGTCTTTCCGCTCATCGCCTATGCCCAGACCCGTTCCACGCTCGCGGCCGGGCTCGCGGAGACGGCGAATCTGCTCGGGGTCGCCGCGATGCTGTTGCCGGCGGGCGTGCTCGCCGACCGATTCGACCGGCGCCGCATCATGCGGTGCGCGAGTGCCGTGGGCCTGGTCCTCTACCTGTCGCTGGTCGTGGCCATCGGCATGCACCGTCTCAGCCTGGTGCACCTGATCGTGGTCTCGCTGGGCACCGGTCTGGCAGCCGGCGCCTTCTCACCGGCCGAGGTGTCCGCCGTACGCACCGTGGTCCCGAGCGATCTGCTACCCACCGCTCTGGCCCAGAACCAGGCACGCCAGCACGTGGCGTCCCTGGTCGGCGGACCGATCGGGGGAGCGCTCTACGGGGTCACCCGGTGGCTGCCGTTCGCGGCGGACGCCGTGTCGTACGCCGTGTCCTGGGTGCTGCTCGGACGGATCCGCGCCGATCTCACCGCACCGGCCCGTACGTCGCCTCGTCGCCGGGTGCGCGCCGAACTGGCCGAAGGCGTCCGCTTCGTGACCCGGCACCGGTTCTTCCGGGTGCTGCTCGTCTGGTCACCGCTGCTCAACCTGACCGTCAACACCATCGCCTTCACGGCCGTGCTCCGCCTCATCCAGGCCGGTCGCAGCCCGGTGCAGATCGGCCTGGTCGAGACCGCCGCCGGCGTGTGCGGCATCGCCGGCGCTGTCTGCGCACCCCGCGTGGTGAGGGCCCTTCCGACCGGGCTGCTCACCGTGATGGTCGGGTGGAGCTGGGTGCCCCTGGCCGTGCCGCTGATGTTCTTCAACACGCCGCTGGCGGCCGCGGTGTCGTTGTCCGTCGGGATCTTCCTCAACCCGTCGGGCAACTCCGGTATCGGCGCGTACCGGTTGCACATCACCCCGCCGGAGCTCGTGGGCCGGGTGCAGTCGGTCAGCCAGTTCGTGTCCTATCTGCTGCTTCCGCTCTATCCGGTCGTGGCCGGACTCGCCCTGCACCGGTTGGGCGGCCCGGGGGCCATCGCCCTGTTGGTCGGCCTCACAGCGGCCGTCGCGCTCATCCCGACGCTCAGTCGGGCGGTCCGTTCCGTGCCTCGTCCCGCGGCCTGGCCACAAGCGGCCGGGAGCCGGACGGGAGGCGTCTAACGGGTGCCGGAGGCGAACGGCAGACGGTCCGCGGGACGGGACCGCTCCCATAGGCCCAGCGGGGGCGGTGCGTTCGGATCCATGATCCGGCGGCGGCTGAGCGCCAGATGGCGCAGCGCCACGCCCACGGCGATCATGGCCGGCGGGGCCAGGAAGACCTCTCCGAGGTTGGCCGCGCACACGAGCACGCCGATGAGGGAGGCCTCGATCCACGGCTTGCGGTGCCCGGCGGGCAGGCGCAGCAGATTCCACAGCAGGAGGGCGTAGAGAGTGACGACTATCAGGAGCAGGATCCAGCCTCCTTCGGCTCGCAACGCCAGGTAGGAGTTGTGGAAGTAGAAGGTGTCACCGTCGACGTTGGTCCGCGCGCTGCCGGCGCCGTGCCCGTAGAGCGGGTGCTCGGAGACGGTCAGCCGCTCGGCGCGGGAGATCCTGCGGCGCAGCGCATCACTGCCGCCCCGGCCGGCGAAGATGCCGGTGGCGTAGTCGGTGGCCGGCAGGGTGTGGACGTACCACATGACCGAGCCGACCACGACGACCCGGACCCAGACCTGCACCCGGTCCCCCACGACCACCCACAGGATGACGATCACCATCGCGAAGAGGGAGGTGCGCGAGAAGGTGGCGAAGACCGCCGAGGCCCCCGCCACCGCGATCAGCACCCGCGCGAGACGGGTGCGGACGTACGCGAACGCGACGCATCCGAGCACCACCAGGCACAGGCCGGCGTTGTTGGGGTCGCCCCACCCGCCGACGAGGCGACCGACGTACCCGTTCGCGCCGAGCGTCCCCAGCCCCCAGAGCGATCCCAGCACCACCGCGATGCCCGCTCCGCGAGCCGCTGAGATCACACACAGCCGGCCCGAGGCGATCACCAGCACGAGCAGCGCCTCCATGCCCAGGTTCGCCAGTCGTTTGGTGCCCGAGATGTGGTTGAGGTAGGAGCTGACGAGTAGCCAGCCGGGGATCGCCAGCGTCAGCCAGACGCCCCAGTTCGGCCGCGGAACGCCGCGGGTGGGCACGACGAACGCGGCACCGAAGACGGCCGCGCCGAGTAGGAGCGAACTCGGCGGCACCGGCAGCCCCGCGCCGTACTTGTCGGCGGCGAGGGAGGCGAAGATCGCCAGCACCGAGAGGGTTGCCGAGATGACCTTCGGGTTGTCCATCCGCTCGAGCGCGCCGGGTACGTCGGCGTCCTTGGGCTGCCGGTGCTCGGCGAGCGAGCGTTCCTGCAGCAGCGTCATGGCGGTCTTCCGGGTGGGTTTCTGCGAGCTCGGGTGCGGGCAGAGTCTATGGTTTCGCGGCGTCGCGCGGTCCGCTGGAGACCGGGCGGTCCAGGCCGTCGTAGACCTCGCTGATCGCGGCGGCCATCCCGGCCGGGGTCGGCCAGGACGGGGGCAGCCGGGGCCGCTGCGCGGGTATGCCGCCCTGACGGGCGATCGCGGCGGCCACCTGCGCCGGTGCGTCCGGATCGACCAGACACTGCTCGGGCAGGATCTCGGGGTTGCCCCCGACCGGGCTGGCTACCACTCCGACGCCGGCTCCGACGGCGTCCAGCAGCGTGTAGGAGCAGTTCTCCCAGACCGAGAGCTGGGCGACGACGTCACAGTCGGCGAGCGCGCTCGAGGGGTCGACGAAGCCGGGGAAGTCGACCCGGTCGGCGACACCGAGACGACCCGCGAGGGCGCGCAGAGACTCGTCGAGCTCTCCGTCGCCGGCGACCGTGAGGCGTGCCCCGGGGTGCTCGCGCACCACCAGGGCGAACGCCTGCAGGAGTGCCTCGATCCGCTTCTCCGGTGCGAGCCGGGACAGCGACAGCACCCGGGGGGCATCGGTCGCGGGACGGTTCACACTGTCGGTCGGTGGGTCGAAACCGTTGGGAATGATGGTGATCGAAGCATCGGTGCGCCAGTTGGCGCGCATCGCATCGGCGGTCGCGTGCGAGACCGCGATCAAGTGGTCGGCGCGCCGTAGCCGCGCCTGGTGGGAGCGGCGCATGACCTGCGAGCGCCACCGGCTGCCCTGATAGACCAGGTCGTCGGCCGCGATCCCGTGCTCGGTGCTCACTCTCGCCGCACCGCCGAGGGGAGTGAGCGCCGCGACGATGTCGGCGTATGCAAGGTGGGTGTGCACGAGCGCGGGCCGCAGGGTCGCGCAGGTGTGCCGCAGGGTCTGGATCGACGCGCGCAGCCCGGCGTCGGGACCGAACGCCGCTGCGACGACCGGCACCCCGGCCTCCTGCAACCGGGTCACCAGGGGACCCGGCGGGCACAGCACGACCGCCCGCCAGCCGGGGATGCCCGCGGTGAGCGCATCGAGGGTGTGCCGGGCGACGCCCGCCAGGTTGGCGACCGGCAGCGCCCACAGCGCGATCGGGCGGGTGTTCAGAACCACGCCTCGAGTCGGTCGAGCGCCACCCAGAATCCCTCACCGCCCCCGACGTGGCCCTGCCAGATCTCCGGGATGAATCCCGCATGCGGCGCGAGCTGGTCCAGCTGGGTCGCCAGGGCCGCGAAGTCGACCTCACCGTCGGCGATCTGCACCCCTTCGCCGTCGACGCCCGTGGCGTCCACGATGTGCAGGTGCTCGGTGTGCGGGCCGAGGAGGTCGACGTACTCGCTGAACGGACGCCCGGCGAAGTTGGCGGCGAGCTTGCTGTGCGAGACGTCGAGCGTGAGCTTGCGGTCGTATCGCTGCGCGAACGCCGCGGTGTCGCGTGCGTCGAGGAAGAGGTTGTGGAACTGCTGCCCGCCCATCAGCCACGGGTACGGCGGGAGAGTCTGCGCGGTCAGCCGCACTCCGGTCTCGTCGACCTTCGACAGGCCCTCGGCCACCCGTGCGTACATCCGCTCCCGCAGCGACGGGTCGACGTGCGCGTCGGCGGTGAACCCGCCGAGCGTCGCCACGATGAGCGGATCCTGCGCGCAGGTGAAGTGCGGGCGCAGCGAGCGGGTGATGTCGATGACGCGCTGGAGCTCGGTGATCGAGCGCTCCCAGATGGCCGGATCCTCACTGGCGAGGTCGAGGATGAAGTCGCCGCTGAAGAGGTCGGGGGTGTGGGTGGTGAACGCGTACGGTGCGGCAGCAAGCTCGACGTCGGCGGGGAAGATCTGCGACAGGTCGAGGTCGAGATCCTTGTAGCTGAAATGGAATTCGACGAAATCGGCGTTCGAGCCGCGGACCAGCGAGCGGAAGTCGTGGTAGCGCACGGGCAGGCCCCAGGGCCGTCGGAAGGAGAACTCGCGACGGTCGACCTGGGCGGTGCCGAGGTCTCCGTCGTAGAAGAAGTCGCCCTCGTCGATGTCACGGCGGGACACCCGACCGACCAGCTGTTGCAGCGCATTCGGCTGCAGGCCCCGACCGGGGCTCTTGATGGTCACGGCGTCTGCGGTGATGGTCTCACCGGTCGCGATGGCGCGGGTCGAGACCAGGCTCTTGGCCAGGTTGACCCGGTTCATCATCTCCCCGGTCGACACCTCACGGGGGGCGGCGCTGCCGAGCGCCTCCTCCACCTCGCGGATACGGACGACCATCTGCGCGAACTCCTGCGGCAGCAACGACACCTTGTGGTCGTTGCCCTCCAGGGACCGGTCGAGGGTGAAGTGCTTCTCCACGATGTGCGCACCCCGGGCGACGGCGGCAATGGGCACGTGGAAGCCGCGCTCGTGCCCGGAGTACCCGACGACGCACTGGCCGATCTGGGCGAGGCGGTCCATGTAGGCGAGGTTCACGTCCTTGAACGGCGCCGGGTAGGTCGACTGGCAGTGCAGCAGCGCGAAGCTCGCTCCGGTGGACCGGACCAGCGCGGCGCTCTCGCGGATCTCGTCCTCGCGGGACATGCCGGTCGACAGCACGAGCGGCAGCCCGTATCCGGCGGCTTCCCGCAGCAGAGCGTGGTTGGTCAGGTCGGCCGACGCGACCTTCAGGGCCGGGATGCCATAGTCCGCAAGGGCTTTGACACTCGGACTGTCCCACGGCGTGCACATCACGTCGATGCCGCGATCGCGACAGTGATCGAAGACGATGCTCAGCCGGTCGAAGTCGAGGGCGAACTTGGCCAGCAGATCGATGGTGTACTGCGCGCCGAGATCCTCACCCGCCGTCGAGCCCTGGGGGCCGCGGTAGAGCGCGGCCATGTCGCGCAGCTGGAACTTCACGGCGTCCGCACCGGCATCGGCGGCGAGGTCGACCAACTGCCGTGCCAGGTCGACGGATCCCTGGTGGTTGTTGCCGATCTCGGCGATCAGGAACGCAGGGTGACCCGGTCCGATCGCGTGGGCGCCGATCCGCAGCTCGTCGTCGCGGTCGATGGCGATGGCGATCATCCGGTGCTGCTCGTCAACGAGCGGGACGTGGGTGACGCCGGGCCGGAAGGCCGCGCGCAACGACGCGGTCGGCGTACCGAAACGGCCGCTGGCGACGTCGCGGTGGGCCACTTGCACCGCCGGGGTCTGCAGATCGGCATCCGGGGTGGCGACGATCCAGCGACGGAAGTCGCCGTCGGACAGCGACCCCTCGAGGTGACCCTGCTGCCCGACGCAGAAGACGATGCGCTCCTTGTTGTCGCTGATCTTGCCCAGCGCACGGACGATCGGGTCTTCGGAGAAGACGATGTACGGCGCGATGTTGCGTTCGATGATCATGCGGAACCACCTGGTGTCGAACGGATCTCGGCGAGGCGACGCATCTCGTGCGCTGCCAGGCGCAGGTCGTGCTCGGTGTCGATGTCGATGCCCTCCACCTCGTCCATCACGAAGAGCTCGATGCGGCCGCCGAGACGGTTGTCGCACTGCTCATAGACCCATGGTCGGGTGAGGTAGAGCGAGCCCGTCTCGCGGTAGCGCAGTTGCCTCGAGGTGAGGTCCTGCCGGCGGGGCCGCGCGGTGACGTCGTAGTCCGCCCGCGGCGGCTGCTCGTCGCGTGCCTGCCACCAGAAGAACGGCGCGAACGGTACGACGCCGACCAGCGAATCCGCTCCCGAGGAATCGAACTGGCTCATCGCCCGCTCGAGCGTGCCGGGCAGCCGGAGGGGCGAGGTCGCCTGCAGCAGCATCACGGCGTCCGGTGATCGGCTCTCACCCACCCGGTGCGCGATCGCGTGCCGCACCACCGGCTCGGTGGGGGTGTCGTCCCGGGCCAGCTCGGGCGGCCGCAGGAAGGGCACGTCGGCGCCCGCCGAACGCGCGACCTCGGCGATGCGTTCGTCGTCGGTGGAGACGAGGACGTCCAGGCCCGGTGTGTTCAGCGCCTGTTCGATGGTCCACACGACGAGGGGACGGCCCTCGATCTGCCGCAGATTCTTCCCGGGCACGCCTTTGGAGCCGCCGCGCACGGGGATCACACAGAGGGTGTTCACCTGCTGGTCCTTCCGCTGAAGTCGATGACCGCCGCCCGGATCGCGGCGGTGGGGTCTGTCCCCGTCGACGGCGCCGGAGTCGGCTCGCCGCCCCAGGGGCGCATGTCGTACCTGGCCCAGAACTCCTCCAGCCACGGTGGCGGGTCGGGGTAGTGCACGAAGGCGGGCACCCCGCGCGCCGCGGCCTCGAGCACTCCGGTGGAGAACGCTGCGGCGACCGGCCCGGGATGCATCCGCAGCGGCGTGCCGCTCCGGTCGAGGGTGACGCCGCGGCGTTCCCACACGCGGTGCTGGGAGCGGGAGAGCCGGTCGGTCTCGGACGGGTGCGGGCGGTAGGTCGCACCGGTGTCGCGGCAGAAGCCGTACGCCGCGTGTGCGAGCCCGCGCCGCGGCAGTTCGGCGCCGTGCAACTGACCCAGATAGGTGAGGGGGGCCTCGGCCGAGGCCGCGGCTGCCGGTGCGACCGCGGCCGCTGCCAGCAGTTGCGATCCGACCACCTGCGCGGTCACGTCGTCGCGGCCCAGCGTCCAGAAGTCCGCGTCGGCCGCGGACCATGCGAGGGCGTGGGCGTGCGGTGGCAGCGGCGGTTGGTAGGGCGTGAGCAGTCCGTGCTGCAGCACGAGCTGTGCGCGTCCGGTGCGCTCGGCGAACGCGTGGGCGGCCGATCCCACCGCGAGGTAATGGCCGTAGGAGAGCACGGCACCCACGTCGGGCAGTAGTGCATTCAGGTCGTCGGCAGAGACCGCACGCGAAACACGTTCTCCTGCTGCGACATCCGGCACGGGTTGCTCGCTCAGGACCGCGACGGGCAGGTCTTCCAGCGGCTCCAGCAGCCACTGTTTCTTGGGGCCCTCGGTCACGTCCAGGGCGACCAGGACACGTGCGCTTCCTTCACGAGGCAGGTCCAGGACGAACTGCGAGGGCGCCCCCGTACGGCGCACCCGCCGTGCGACGCGGCGCACGCGATGACGGGAGTCCTGCCAGTCCTGCCAGGCGCTCAGGTCGCGCGGATGGATCAGGCCCACAGCGACTCCAGCACCGTGGCGCGGTGGTCGAAGGTGTGCTCGGCGAGCGTCCGAGCCCGGCCGCGATCACGGATCCCGTCGGCCCACCGCGGCTCCCGCACGCACCGGCCGGCCACCTCGCGCAGCTCCTCGGGAGAGGTGACGACGAGCACCTCGCCCGCTGCGCCGTCCACCTCGTAGAGGTCGATGACGTCCGACCGGTCGATCAGCTGCACCCCGCCCACGCCCGCCGCCTCGAAGGTGCGCATGGTGAAACCGTCCTGGTCGCCGTGCAGGTTGAGCGTGGCGGCGGATCCGGCCATCACGCCGTACGCCTGCGACCGCGACAGCTGCCCACCACTCGGCACCCGGGCGGCGTGCAGCGTATGGGTGTGCAGGCGGTCGCCGAGCCCGCGGGACCAGTCGCGCCCGTACGCCCGCACCGGCACCCCGGCATCGTCCAGGCCGTGCAGCGCCGCCTCGCGCGCGGGGTAACGCGCACCGATGAAGGTGACGACCGACTCCCGGCGCGGGGTGTAGGTGGTGCGCCGATCGAACCCCAGCGGCAGGTGGGTGGCGCCCAGCGCCTGTGAGTCGGTGCGGCTGTACGTCGCGAGCGGACCCAGACCCGCGAGCGCCTCGAGCGTGTAGCGGGTGCGGCGCACCTCGTCGTAGAGCCAGGTGACGCGGGGAAGTCGCAACTCGTCGAGCAGGTGCCAGAAGGAGTCCTGGAGCAGGTCGCCCTTGACCACGACGACGACCTGCGGGGCGTGTGCCCGCACGGCTGCGATGGCACGTTCGGTGAGCCGGGCGTGCAGCCGTGTGGGAGTCACCGCGTCCGGCAGGTCGTGCAGCAGCTTGTTGGCGATCCTGCCGGGCAGGCTCGGCGGCGCGTCGTACACATGGGTGTCCACGGTGTGCCCGCGGTCCTGCAGCGCTGCCGCGATGGCCCGCCAGTAGCCGTGGAACCCGGGGCTGACCAGCAGCACGCGGCGGGGCGTCACGAGGTCAGCCCGCGATCGCGCAGCTCGTCCAGCGCCCTGTCCCAGGCGTCGGCGCGGGCGCCCGGTTGATCCCACGACGTGCGCACGAAGTCGGCGACCGCGTCGGCGGCACACCACCGCGGCGAGGGGGCTCCCAGCACACGTGCCCGCGTGAGGTCGGCGCAGGCGTCGCGGATGTCGCCGGCGCGGTGCACGTCGACGTGCACGATGTCGACCGGTGCGCTCAGCGACGCCGCGACCGCGTGGTCGGCCAGCTCGCGCAGCGTCGTACGGACACCGCTGCCGCAGTTGACGATCCGCGGGCCGTCCACGGCTGGGGCCGGATTCGCGACAGCCCAGCCGATCATCGCGGTGAGGTCGGTGACGTGCACGAAGTCGCGGGTCTGCGCGCCGTCGCCGTAGACCGAGATCGCACGGCTCTCCTTGAGGCAGGCCAGGAACGCCGCGAGCACGCCGGTGTAGGGGTTGTGCAGCGCCTGGCCGGCACCGATCACGTTCTGCGGCCGGATCACCGTGGCGGACCCTCGGCCACCGAGCTCTGCGGCGATCACCTGCTCGCCCTCGGACTTGGTCTCGCCGTAGACGGACACCGGTGCGTGCGGGTCGTCCTCACGGGAGTCCGCGGCCCGCGAACCGGGACGTACGACGCCGTCGTACGTGCGGGTGCCGTCGGCCTCGACGCGCGCACCCTCGCCGTAGACGGCGCGCGAGCTGATGGTGACGAGGGGTACGCCGCGGCGCGCCGCCTCTCGCGCCGCCAGACGGGTGCCCTCGACGTTGACCTGGTGATAGCGGTCCTGCTGGTACATCGACTGGCCGGTGCCGGTCTCGGCCGCGAGGTGGATCACGACGTCGGCATCGCCGCACCGCGCCCAGGCGTCGGCGTCGCACACGTCGCCCACGACCATGCGGCCCGGGAAGCCGGCGCGCGCGGCTTCCGGCTCCCTGTGCACCTGGGGGCTCAGCAGGTCCAGTGCGGTGAGGTCGTGACCCTGCAGGCGCAGCTCGGTCGCCAGATGCCGACCGATGAAGCCGGCTCCGCCGCTGATCAGCGCTCGCATGGCAGATCGTGCTCCGTGTCGGTGGGGGCCCCGGCGGGGGACGGCGGTCGGGCGGCGGCGTGGCCGGCGCCGCGCCCCTGGATGAGGCGCAACTCCTCGCGCAGCACGTCGACCGGACGCACCGGTCGCCGTAGTGCCCAGCGGGAGGCGTTGGCGCACAGATTAACCGCGCTGGCCCCTGCGAGTGCCATCTGCAGCCGGCGCAATCCGCCCCAGGTGCGCGCGTACTGCAGACGGGAGGCGACCAGCCACTGGCGGCTGCGCGTCGGGTCCGACGAGCCGCCGCCGCGATGCACCACCGACACCGTGCCGAGCACCACCGACGGGATGCCGAGCCCGCGCAGGCGACGCTGCAGGTCGACCTCCTCGGCGTTCATGAAGTACCGCTCGTCGAAACCGCCGACCGCCCGGAACGCCGCGACCGGGACCAGCACGGCCGCGCCGACGACCCAGTCGACCGGCACCACGGCGTCGCCGACCGCACGCGTGTCGTGTCCGACGGCCTCGTGCAGCCGCGGCAGGTGCCGGAACCTGGCCAGCGGGGTCAGCCACTCGATCACCTGGTGGCCGATCGTGGGGAAGTGCCGGCCCACCCACTCAGGGTCGCCCTCGAGGGTGGTGACCTGCGGGCTCGCCACCACCGGCTGCCAGGGCGCGGCGGCCGCGAGCAGGTCGGCGACGAAGGTGGGGCCGATCTCCAGATCGCTGTTGAGGATCAGCGCCAGCTCGGTGGGCAGCTGTGCCATCCCGGTGTTGACGGCCGCGCCGAACCCGCCGTTGACCTCCCGGCGTACGACGCTCGCGCCCGCGATGGGCGCCAGGGGCTCGGGGGAGGTGTCGTCGACCACCACGATCGACGGTGCCTGCCCGATCAACGACGCGACCAGGTCGCGGGTCGGCGCGGGATCGCCGTAGTGGGGCACCACGACGCCGACCTGCTCGAACGGCTCGTTCACTCCCCACCCGCCAGGGCGCGCGCCGGCACACCCGCCACGACGGCGCCCGCGGGCACGTCGCGGGTGACGACGGCCCCGGCGGCGACGGTGGCGCCGTCGCCGATGCTGATGCCGCCCAGCACGATCGCCCGCTGCCCGATGAAGACGCGGTCGCCGATGCGCACCGGTCCGCTGTGCACGATCTCGTGCCGCCCGTCGCGTCCGTGATCGGTGGTGGCGACGAAGACCCCGTCGGCCAGCACGCACTCGGCGCCTATCTCGAGCGGATCGGCCGCGTGCAGGTGCACGTCGTGGCCGAGGTAGGTGCCGTCGCCGATGCGCAGCGAGCCGCCGTCCTCGGTCTGCAGCCAGGCGCCGGGGTAGACCGCGACGCGTGCGCCCAGGCTGATCCGGTCGACCCCGCGCAGGATGCGCGGCGCCACGACGACGCTGCCGGCGCCGATGGCCGCGAAGGAGCGCCGGTAGAGGGAGGTCGTCACCGCCCGGCCGAGGTGCCAGCGGACCGACGGGCGCGCCTCGGTCAGGCGGCGGGCGAGGCTCACGGGTGCGCTTTCGGTCGTCGTCGGCTCCGGGATCCGGTCGGCCAGGGCTCATTGTGCCGTCTGGGGCCGCGCGCACCGTACGATCGGCGCTCGTGAATCTCAGCGCTGCCGACGGCACCGTCCGTCCCGTTCGCCGGATCGTCGTGGCGCCGCACATGGACGACGAATCGCTGGGTTGCGGGGGACTGCTCGCCAAGCACCCGGAGGACAGTCTCGTGGTCGTCGTCGCGGACAGCGGCGACGTGCGGGCGAAGGAGCACCGGGCCGCGCTGGCCGCACTGGGCGTGCGGGACTCGGTGCGGCTGGGCCTACCCGACGGACATGTCGGCGAGGATCCCCAGGCCCTCGTGCAGGCTCTGGACGAGGTATTCGAGACCTATCGTCCGCACGAGGTCTACCTGCCCTACCCGTCGCTGCACCAGGACCACATCGCGGCCTACGAGGCCGGCATGCGCGCCTGCCGGGCCTCGATGAGTGTCACGCACTTCTTCCCGCCGTCGGTCTTCGTCTACGACATCGCGGCGTACGACGTGAACCTCTACCAGGCCGAGTTGCGCTGGAACGTCTTCGAATCGCTCCAGGAGGAGCACATCGACGCGAAGGTCGCGGCCTGCCGCGCGTACGCCACGGAGATCCCGGACGAGGTGCACGCGATGACCGGTCTGAAGGAGATGGCTGTCGCCCTCGGGCACGCGCGCCTGGTGCGGTACGCCGAGCAGTACGCACTCGTGCGGAGCATCCGCCCGTGATCGTCGCCATCCACCAGCCGGATCTGCTGCCCTACTCGGGCTTCTGGTTCAAGATGATCTCCAGCGACGTCTTCGTGATCGCCCAGCACGACCAGTTCCAGAAGCACGGCTACCAGCGCCGGGTCACCATGCGCGACGCCTGGTGCTCCCACCAGTTGGAGGGCAAGCCGTCGCTGGTGCCGATCACCGCGGTGCGGGTGCTGCCGGGCTGGCAGGACCGGCTGATCGGCATCGTGCGGGGGCGCTACACCGGCGCCCGGCACTGGAAATCGCGCGGCCTGCCGCTCCTGGACCGGATCGCGGACTGCAGCGGGGAGACCCTCGCCGAGGTCAACCTGTCGATGATCCACGTGCTGCGCGACGTGCTCGACATCCGTACGCCGCTCGCGTTCACCGATCCGCCGGCCGCCTCCGGCGTGCCCCGCCTGATCGAGCAGGTGCAGGCGGTCGGTGGCACGGCGTACCTGTCCGGCGCGGGCGCGACGGCGTACATGGGCGATGACGCCACGGCGACCTTCGCCGAGGCGGGTATCGAGCTGCGGTGGTCCCACCACGAGATCACCTCGGGCGACTCGGTGCTCACTGTGCTGATGGACCACGACGACCCCGTCGAGGTCATCTCCCGCACCTGCTGACCCGAGGTACGGCACCGCAGCGCACGCGCGCTGGAGGACCTCTCCACGTGGTGGTCGAGGCTCAGGCCGCCCGTCCCGTGTAGTAGAGCCAGACGGCGCGGTCGTCCCGCTCAACGGCGTCGCCCGCCAGGTCGAAGGTCGCGATGTCGGCGAAACCGGCCGCACGCAGCTGGTTGCGCGACTCGTCCGCTCCGACGTAGTAGGTGAGCATCGAGTAGTCGTGTGCGTCGTCGTTGATGACCGCCCAGGTCGGTCGGATGACCTCGTGAACCCGGAGCCGTCGCCGGTTCGCCCGGGCGCGCCAGGCGGCGTAGCTGCTGCGGAGCACGCTGCGGCCCGGTCGCGGGCGACCCTGCCACGGCAGCAGGTGGAATCTGAGGTGGTCGCGGTTGTGACTGGACAGCAGCAGCAGGCCGCCCTCGCGCAGCACCCGGCGCATCTCCCGCAGCGCGATCGCCCGGTCGTCGTGGCCGATGTAGTCCAGACCGTTGAAGGAGAAGATCACCGCGTCGAACGAGGCGTCGTCGAAGCGGCGCAGGTCGCGGACGTCCCCCTCCTCGATGCGCAGATCCGGGAAGCGCGCGGCCGTCGCGGCGGCCAGCGCCGGCGAGTAGTCGAGCCCGACGTACTCCCGCGCCAGGGGCGCGAGGTGACCCGTGGTGCGTCCACCGCCGACACCGATGTCGAGCACCGTGCGCCCGCGCAGGTCGGCGTCGTACGCGTCGAAGAGGACCTTCTCGGCGGGATGCAGGTGCGACAACCGCGGGTAGTGGCGCACCGCATCGGCGCCGGTGTACGACGCGTGGTTCGCGCGGTCCTGGACGTCGGGGTGGGCGTGCGACATGGGTGGGGCCTCTCGAACGGGTGGGGAGCGCAGGAAGTCTAGGGTCACCATCGGTCGCCGCGGTGTCGATGGGCCGCCCCCATTCCCTTACCGTGTGCACCGTGTCGACGACGTCCCCCGATACCCTCCGGCAGCCGGATCTGCTCCTGTTCGTCTGTGACGGCAACCTCGCCCGGTCGCCGGCCGCCGAACTCATCTCGCGCCACCGCGCCGTGGCCGACGGGCCGTGGCGGTTCGCGAGCTGCGGTGTGCGCGCCGTGCGCAGCGACCGGGTGCTGCGCGAGGTGGAGCGCCAGCTCGCCCTCATGGACGTGCCGGCCGGGGGCTTCCGCTCCCGCCAGGCGACCCCTGCGATCCTGGGCGAAGCCCGCCTCATCCTCACCGCCGGCAGACCGCAGAACGACTGGATCGTCGACGAGACGCCCACGCTCTACCGCCGCACCTACACGATCCGCCAGGCCGCCCGCCTGCTGCGGGACCTGCCGCCCGGCGCGGATCCGCTGGCGCACCTGGCGCGTACGAAGGACCGGATCACCGAGCAGGACGAGGTCGAGGACCCGATCCGCAAGGGCGGCGCGGCCGCGGGACAGGCCGTGGGGCAGATCGACGAGGCCCTGCGCGTCATCCTTCCCGCCCTCGGGGCGCTGGGGCCCGTCCGGCCCTGAGCGGCCGACCGGCACCCGGACACCCGAGCCGGCTGTGAGCGGGGCCCGGCACAATGGGCCGCGTGAAAGCACTGCTCCTGGAGAACATCCACCCCCTCGCCGTCTCGCTGCTGCAGGACTCGGGCATCGAGGTGCATTCGCACGCCGGCGCGTTGGACGAGGACGAGCTGATCGCGGCGCTCGACGGGGTGGACCTGCTCGGGATCCGGTCCAAGACCGAGGTCACCGAACGCGTGCTGCAGTCCGCCACGCAGCTGCAGGCGATCGGAGCCTTCTGCATCGGCACCAACCAGGTCGCCCTCAAGGCGGCCGCCGAACGCGGAGTCGTGGTCTTCAACGCGCCGTTCTCCAACACCCGCAGCGTGGTCGAGCTCGTCATCGGCGAGATCATCGCGATGGCCCGCCGTCTCACCGAGAAGGACGGCGACCTGCACGCGGGCACCTGGAACAAGGACGCGACCGGAAGCCACGAGATCCGCGGCCGCAGCATCGGGATCGTCGGCTACGGCAACATCGGCAGCCAACTGTCGGTCGTGGCCGAGATGCTCGGGCTGCGGGTGTTCTTCTACGACACCGAGGACAAGCTGGCCCTCGGCAACGCCCACCGCTGCGAGAGCCTGGAGGAGCTGCTGCAGGTCGCCGAGGTGGTGACGCTGCACGTCGACGGACGGTCGGGCAACGCAGGGTTCTTCGGGGCCGAGCAGTTCGGCCGGATGCGTCCGCGCGCGCTCTTCCTCAACCTGTCGCGCGGTTTCGTGGTCGACTACGACGCGCTCCGCGAGGGTCTGCTGTCCGGGCACATCGCGGGCGCGGCGGTCGATGTCTTCCCGACCGAGCCGAAGGTCAAGGGCGAGCGGTTTGTCTCACCCCTTCAGGGGATCCCCAACGTGATCCTCACCCCGCACGTCGGCGGCTCGACCCAGGAGGCGCAGGAGGACATCGGCCGGTTCGTGGCGACCAAGCTGCGCGACTTCGTGCAGCGCGGCACCACCACGCTCAACGTCAACCTCCCGACGCTGACCATGGAGGCGCGCCCCGGCGGGCACCGCGTCACCCACCTGCACGTGAACATGCCCGGCGTCCTCGCCAAGGTCAACAGCATCCTGGCCGCGCACGGGGTCAACATCGAGGGGCAGATGCTGAGCACGCTCGGTGACAACGGTTACGTCGTCACCGACGTCAACGACATCCCGCGCGCCGTCGTCGACGAGCTGGCGGCCCTGCCGGAGACCATCCGGCTGCGCGTCATCTGAGCGTCACGTCGCCCGCGCGGTGACCCTGACACAGGTAGGTCCGGGAG
>NZ_JAGEKN010000010.1:0-98767 GCF_017565325.1 Allobranchiibius sp. GilTou38
CTGCGAACCGTTTATGCCGGTACGCCGCCCCTACCCCCCGTCCCTACGCCCGCTCTTGTTTCGGCCCGCTCAGCCCCAAACGCGCCACCCACCCCTACGCCCGCTCTCGTTTCAGCCCGCTCAGCCCCAAACGCGCCACCCACCCCTACGCCCGCTCTCGTTTCAGCCCGCTCAGCCCCAAACGCGCCACCGAATCCCCGTGGGTTGTGGATAACCGTGGGCAGCCTCTCGGAGTCCTCGATGCTGTCCGGATGGCCGCCTTCGACAACGCCCGCGTGTTCATCGATCGCCGGACCGCGCGCACACGTGGTCTGCCGATGAAGGAGCTGCTCAGCACGCAGTACACCAGGGTGTTCTTCGACTGCTACGTGCCGGCAAGCACCCCCGTAACGCAGACACTTCTCGTTCAGGCGGCGCTCTTCTGCGCGCCCGAAGCCCTCGCGGCCAGCCACCACTCGGCCGCTCAGCTGTGGGGCGGCATAGTTCCGCGAACGTCGGATGTGCACCTCGCCGTGACCACTGACGTTCGCACCAAACGCCGCGGGATCCGGACGCATCGCTACGACGTGAGCCCGCGGGTCATGCAGCGATCGGGTGTACCGACAACGACACCCGAGCAGACATTCGTGGATCTTGGCGCGTATCTCGAACTGGTGGATCTGGTGGTCCTCGGCGACTCGCTGATCAGGAAGCAACGAACCACGATCGATCGACTCTCCGCGGCCGCGTCGGTCGCATCGGGCAGGGGTTCTGTCACTGTTCGCCGAGCCGCGACGTGGGTGCGCGGGAGAGTGGATTCGCCAAACGAGACGAGGTTGAGGCTGTTGCTCGTCCTCGCCGGCCTCCCCGAGCCCGCGGTGAACACTGCGATCCGAGGGGCAGACGGTGAGATTCAGCGCAAGCTCGATCTCGCGTACGAGAGGGCGCGAATCGCCATCGAGTACGACGGCCGCCACCATATCGACCGGCAGGACCAGTGGCAGCGTGACCTTCTCCGCCGGGAGGAGTTGGAGGGGCAGGGGTGGAGGTTCGTCGTCATCACCGCGGACGACCTGTACTCACATCCCGATCGGGTACTCACGCGGGTGACGACGGCGATGCGCACGCAGGGAATGCGGGTACCTCGCCTGTCCACCGCCTGGTGCACCTATTTCCATCAGCCGTCCGCAAGCTCAGTGGCCTGACGCGGGCCACGCTTCGGCCCGCTCAGCCCCAAACGCGCCGCCCAGCCCGTACGCCCGCTCGCGTTTCTGCCCGCTCAGCCCGAAACGCGCCGCCCAGCCCGTACGCCCGCTCGCGTTTCGGCCCGCTCAGCCCCAAACGCGCCGCCCAGCCCGTACGCCCGCTCGCGTTTCTGCCCGCTCAGCCCGAAACGCAGGTTGTGCGAGTGGACGGCGCACGACCCGCGCGCCGGGAGGTGGGTAGCGTGCTCGCGTGGCGGACTCCGAGGAACATCAGCACTACTTCACCGCGCAGCCCGCGAGCGACGCGGACCGTCGCACGATCAACATCCCGCTGGCCGGGACGACGTACGCCGTGCAGGTCGCCCGCGGCGTCTTCTCCCCCGACCGCATCGACCAGGGCACATCGGTGCTGCTGCGGCACGCTCCGCAGCCACCGACCACCGGCACGTTCCTCGATCTCGGGTGCGGCTGGGGACCCGTCGCGCTGACTATGGCCCTGCGCTCGCCGCAGGCGAGCGTCTACGCCGTCGACGTCAACGAACGCGCGCTCGACCTGACCCGTCGAAACGCCTCGGCGGTGGGGGCGGACGGCGTACGCGCGGAGCTCCCCGACGACGTACCCGCCGCCGTCCGCTTCGACCTGATCTGGTCCAACCCGCCCATCCGGGTCGGCAAGCCGGCGTTGCACGACCTTCTCCGTACCTGGTTGCCGCGGCTGAGCGCGTCGGGCGAGGCCTATCTCGTGGTCCAGCGCAACCTCGGCTCGGACTCCCTGCACCGGTGGTCGAGCGAGGAGTTCGCCGGGCAGGGGCTCGTGACCACTCGGCACACGAGCGAGAAGGGCTACCGCATCCTGCAGGTCAGCCGGGCAGGCTGACCCGGCCGTCGGCGACCAGCGCGGCGGGACCGGACAACGAGACCCGGTCGCCGTCGATCAGGACGCCGAGGCGCCCACCGGGCACATCGACCGTCCACTGGAGCTGGTCGGGCGACTGTCCGCTCCACCACCAGGTCGCCAGAGCGGCGGCCGCCGCTCCGGTGCCGCAGCTGAGCGTCTCCCCCACCCCGCGTTCGAAGACCCGCATGCTGATGTGCCCGGGCCCGTGCGCGCGGACGAACTCCACGTTCGTGCCGTCGAACGGTCGCGGGTCGACGTGCGGTGCCCGTTGCAGGTCCAGGGTGCCGAGATCCATCGACGGCGGCAGCGCGACGACGGTGTGCGGGTTGCCGAGATCGAGGCTGAGCGCGGGCAGCGCGTCGGGCGCGCCGACGACCTGGACGACCGCGTCCATCCCCCGCTCGGCGGCCTCGTCCGCCCGCGACAACCTCCACGGCCCGAGGTCCGTGCTGTAGCCGTCGCCCACCAGGTCGATGCGCTTGACGCCCGCACGGGTGCCGATCTCGAACGACGGACCGCTCGCCAGTCCGTGCTCCACGAGGTAGCGGGCGAAGACCCGCGTGCCGTTGCCGCACATCTCGGCGGCCGATCCGTCGGCGTTGTAGTAGTCCATGAACCACAGCTGCGGGTCGATGTCCGCGGGAGCATCGGCGACCGACTCGGTGCGGGTCACCCGGATCACGCCGTCCCCGCCGATCCCCGCGTGCCGATCGGCGAGGAAGCCGACGTCGGCGGCGGTCAGCGACAGCGCACCGTCGAGGTCGGCCACCAGCACGAAGTCGTTCATCGTGCCGTGGCCTTTGACGAAGTCGACGGTGGGCATGCGTGCCATTGTCACGGACGCGCCGCACGGATCAGCGCCAATGCGCGATCGGTGAGATCCGGGTCGTCGTGATCGAGCCAGGTGATCCTGGGATCGGCCTTGAACCATGCGACCTGTCGGCGTGCGAATCGCCTTGTGGCGAGGGCAGTCTCGTCGATCGCCTGATCCCGGGTCAGATCACCGTCGAGCTGCCCCAGTGCCTGCGCGTACCCGATCGCCCGGCTGGCAGTCCGTCCGTCGCGCAGCCCTTGACCGTCCAGTCGGCGCACCTCGTCGAGCAACCCGTCCTCCCACATCTCACTTGCACGACGAGCGATCCGCTCGTGCAGGAGTGGTCGGTCCGCTCGCAGCCCCACCTGCACGGCCGGGCGGCGGTAGGTGCGCGTGGGCATGCTCGCGCTGAACGGGCGACCGGTCAGCTCGATGACCTCCAGGGCCCGGACGAGACGGCGTCCGTTGGCCGGTCCGATGGCACGCGCCGCCGCGGGGTCCTGCTCGCGCAGCTGTGCATGGAGCGCATCGGGGCCCTCGGTCTCCAGGCGCTGCTCCCACGCGGCTCGCGCACCAGGGTCGGTCGGCGGTATCTCCAGTACGTCCAGGGCCGCCCGCGCGTAGAGGCCACTGCCGCCGACCAGGATCGGCGTACGCCCCCGCGCGCACACGTCGTCGATGGCGACGGTGACGCGTTCCTGGTACGCCGCGAGCGTGGACTCCTCGCGGACGTCCAGCACGTCCAGCAGGTGGTGGGGGATGCCGCGTCGTTCGGCGACCGGCAGTTTGGCCGTGCCGATGTCCATGCCGCGGTAGAGCTGCGAGGCGTCGGCATTGACGATCTCGCCGTCGAGCGCCTCTGCCAGGTCCAGCCCGAGGTGGGATTTTCCGGTCGCCGTCGGCCCGACCACCGCCACCACGGTCGCCCGACCGCCCACATCCATGAGGGAAGTATCCAATGCCGTCGACGCGGTCCGCGGGCCGCGGCGAATGGACATCGTCACGCTCCGCTGCTCGGTCCGGGGACGACGCGGGCGCGCGGTGTGACGTACGCCTCACCGCGACGCGTACCCATCCGTGATCTGGGTCGTCTCGAATCACACGTGGTCCAAGACGTCCACCACCGAGGAGCATCAATGTCACCGCGCAGGTACGCCGTGATCGGCAGCGGTGTGGCCGGACTGACGGCCGCGCACGTCCTCAGCAAGAGTGGCGACGTGAGCCTGTACGAGGCCGACGAGCGGCCCGGTGGTCATGCACATACCCACGACGTGCCGCTCCCCGACGGCAGCACCATCGCCGTCGACAGCGGGTTCATCGTGCACAACGACCGCACCTACCCCACACTGCAGCGACTCTTCCGCGAGCTCGACGTGCCCACTCAGCCGACCGACATGAGCATGTCGGTCTACGTGCCGCGGACCGGCTTCCAGTACGCCGGGGGCAAGGGCCTGAGCGGCATCCTGGCGGACGCCCACACGACGACCCGTCCCGGTTTCTGCCGCATGCTGATCGACGTCAAACGCTTCCACCGCCGCGCTCGCGCCCTGCTCGACGGCCCGGAGCAGGATGATGTGACCATGCAGGACTGGCTCGGTGAGACGACCTACGGTCGCGACTTCACCGAGAACTTCATCCGCCCGGTGATCGCTGCGGTCTGGTCGTGCCCGCCCGACATGGCACTGCACTACCCCGCGCGATCCCTGCTGCAGTTCCTGGACCACCACGGCATGCTCACCGTCAGCGGATCGCCGACCTGGCGCACGGTGACCGGTGGGTCGCGCGTCTACGTCGAGCGCGTCGTCGCGGGTCTGCACCGCACCCTGCTCAACACCCCCGTCGCATCGGTGCGCAAGCTTGCCGATGGCGTGGAGGTCGGTGATTTCGCCGGCAGTCGCGAGGTGTACGACGGTGTGGTGATCGCGACGCATCCGCATCAGGCCCTGGCGATGCTGGCACAGCCCACGGCCGCCGAGGAGCGCGTCTTCAGCGCGATGCCCTATTCAGTCAATACCGCTCAGCTGCATACCGACTCGTCCGTCCTGCCGAGCAACCCGCGTGCCTGGGGCTCGTGGAACTACCTGTCTCCCGAGGACGAGGACGGGGTCGTCGTCACCTACGACCTCACCCGGCTGATGCGGCTGCCGAGCCCGGACGGCACTCGGATGCTCGTCACGCTCGGTGGCGAGCACCGTGTGGACAAGCGCACGGTGATCGCGCAGATGACCTACGAGCACCCGCTCTACACGCTGGGTTCGCTGCGTGCGCAGCGCGAGTTGCCCTCGCTCTCCGACGACCGGGTCGCCTTCGCCGGCGCCTACCACGGGTCGGGCTTCCACGAGGACGGGGCGCTCTCCGGACTGCAAGCGGCGACGCGCCTCGGTGGGACGTGGGAGTGAGCCCGCACCCGACGGCCACCGCCTATCTGACACGGGTACGCCACCAGCGCACCTCCCCGCTGAAGCATGGATTCAGTTATCCCGGCATCAGCTATCTCGTCGACCTCGACAAGCTGGGCAGCTCCGAACGTCCGGCCGAACTCCCCTGGTGGGCCAGCGCGTTCACCCGCTTCAAGGCCTCGGACCATCTAGGCGACCCGAGTAGTTCCTGGCGAGACAATGTGACGACGTACGCCGCAACGCATGGAATCGATCTCGACGGCGGCACGGTGCGCGTCCTCACGGGAGCTCGCTCCCTCGGCTACGTCTTCAACCCCGTCAGCGTCTACTGGTGCCGGGATCGGCGCAGCGCGCTCGCCTGTGTCATCGCCGAGGTGCACAACACCTACGGCGAGCGACACGCCTACCTGGTGCGGCCCGATGAGAGCGGCCGCGCTGAGGTGGGCAAGGAGTTCTACGTCTCCCCGTTCAACGACACCGACGGCGAATACACGATGTCCCTGCCCGAGCCGGACGACGAGTTCGCGGTCGCGATCACCCTGCGCCGCACCGGTGAGCGACCCTTCGCGACCACCTGGACCGGCCGACGAATTCGTGGTCGCGGCGAAACCCTGAAAGCTGCCGTCGCCACTCCTCTAGCCTCATACCTCGTCACCACGCTGATCCACCTGCACGGAGTGCGATTGTGGTCGCGGCGGCTCCCGATCCAACCACGACCACAGCACGCGCCCCAGGAGGCAGTATGACCGCCCTGTCCGACCCCTCGACCATGGGGATCGATCCGATCCGGTGGCCTGATGTCGTGCGAATCCCCCGCAGTTTCAAGGCAAGCGCGGCCGAGAGCGTGACGCGCGGTCTGTTCCGTCGGGCGGTCGCGCGACTCGCGATCCGCGTGGTCATGCCGGATGGGACCACGCTCGGCGGGTGCGCCGACGATCCTGCGGCGCCGACCATGCACGTGCACAACCCGCGCGCCCTGATGCGCCGGATCGGCACCGGCGGCCTGATCGGGTTCGGCGAGTCCTATCTGGCCCGCGAGTGGGACAGCGAGGATCTCGCCGGGCTCATCGCGGCGTTCGCCGGCGGCATCGACCACCTGGTGCCGACGTCGTTGAAGCGGATGCGATCGGCGTACCTCACGCGCAAGCCGCTCTCCGACAAGCCGTCGACGGCAAACTCGCGCAGCAACGTCGAGCGGCACTACGACCTTTCGAACGACATGTTCGCGACGTTCCTCGACCCGTCGATGACGTACTCCGCCGCGCTCATCGAAGGACCGGTCGACGCCGACTCGCTCGAGCTGGCGCAGCACCGCAAGATCGACCGGATGCTCGACCAGGCCGGCGTCGGCGAAGGCAGCCGGGTGCTCGAGATCGGCACGGGTTGGGGCGAACTCGCCCTGCGGGCCGCAGCACGCGGGGCTCATGTCGACTCCGTCACGCTGTCCAGCGAGCAGCTCGCCTGGGCGCAGGGGAAGATCGACAACGCGGGCTTCGCGGCGCGCGTCGACCTGGCGCTGCGGGACTACCGCGACACCCTCGGCCAGTACGACGCGGTGCTCTCGGTGGAGATGATCGAAGCGGTGGGTCTGGAGTACCTCGACACCTACTTCGCCAAGATCGCGCAGGTGCTCGCACCCGGGGGGACGGCGGTCATCCAGGCCATCACCATGCCGCACCATCGGGTGCTGGAGACCAGGAACACCTACACCTGGATCCACAAGTACATCTTCCCGGGCGGCGCGCTGGCATCGGTCGAGATGCTGCGCGACACCGCCGCGCGACAAGGGCTTTCGCTGGGTGATGACCTTCCGATGGGTCAGAGCTACGCCGAGACGCTGCGGATCTGGGCAGAGACCTTCGACGCCGCCCACGAGCGTCTCGAACAGCTGGGCTTCGACGAGACCTTCCGCCGGATGTGGCGGTTCTACCTGCGCTACAGCGAGGGCGGGTTCCGCGCGGACTACCTCGACGTGCATCAGCTGACCTTCACCAAGGGCGCAGCAGCATGAACTCGGACGTTGCGGGCCGTATCGCCGCCCTGGTCGCACCGCTGTCCGGGAGCGAGCTTCCCGTGCGGTTGACCGCGTGGGACGGCAGCGCCTCCGGGCCCCTGGACGCGCCCCACGTGACGTTGGCCAGCCCCCGCGCGATTCGCCGACTGCTGTGGCATCCGGGCGAACTCGGCGCGGCACAGGCGTACGTCACCGGGGAGCTCGATGTCGAGGGCGACCTGGTCGAGGGCCTCTCCCGGGTGCGGGCGACGCTCGCGGCCCGCGGAGTCACCGCCAAGCGTCCCTCCGTGCGGATGCTCGCCGATGCGACCCGACTGGCACGCGAGTTCGGCGTGCTGGGTCGGCCCCTGCCTGCGCCGAAGACGCAGATCGCCGTCCGCGGACGGTTGCACTCCGTCAGCCGGGACCGCGACGTCATCCACAACCACTACGACCTGTCCAACGACTTCTACTCCCTCATCCTCGATGACCACATGGCGTACTCCAGCGCCTACGTCACCGGCGCTGACCTGAATGGCGAGGAGTCGCAGGACTATTCGCTCGAGGACGCTCAGCGCGACAAGCTGGACCTGGTGTGCCGCAAGGCGGGGCTCGATGCCCGTCGCGGCATGCGATTCCTCGACATCGGCTGCGGGTGGGGCTCGCTCTCGCTGCATGCCGCCGCGGCGTACGGCGCGCAGGTCACCGGCGTGACGATCTCCAAGGAGCAGAAGGCCTTCATCGACGCGCGCGTCGCCGAGCGGGGCCTCGACGACTTGGTGGAGATCCGTCTGCAGGACTACCGGGAGATCGCCGACGAGCCGTTCGACGCGGTGGCTTCGCTGGAGATGGGCGAACATGTCGGCGAACGCAACTACGCGGCGTACGCGGACACGCTCGCGCGATGCGCCTCCGACGAGGCACACGTGGTGATCCAGCAGATGTCCCGACACGACGAGCACCCCGGCGGCGGGCCGTTCATCGAGGCGTTCATCGCGCCCGACATGACGATGCGCCCGGTGGGTCAGACGGTCGCCTTCCTCGAGCGGGCCGGCCTCGAGGTGCGCGATGTACATGCCATGCGTGAGCACTACGTGTGGACGGTGCGCGCCTGGCAGCGTCGCTTCGACGCCGCCAAGGACCAGCTCGTCAAGCTCGTCGGCGACGAGGTCGTGCGGGTCTGGGAGCTCTACCTTGCGGGCGGGCTGCTGGCCTTCCAGGAGGGGCGGATGGGCGTCGATCAGATCACCGCCGTACGCCGCAGGTCCGGCATGAGCGCACTGCCCGCCGTACGACCGGCAAGCTGGAGCGACCCGCGTGGCTGATTTCCTGCTCGTCTCCGGCGTCAGCCTCCTGCTGCTGGCGGTCCTGCAGGCTGTGACGTTCTTCGTCGGCCGCGCCAAGGGCCGCTACAACGTCGTCGACGTCATCTGGGGATCGGGGCTCGCGCTCGTCGCGCTCGTAGCCCTGGTGCTGGGCACGGGCGGCATCGCCCGACGGATCACATTGGCCGTGCTGGTGATCGGATGGGGTGCGCGGCTGTCGTACCACATCTGGAAGCGAAGCCGCGGCGGCGAAGAGGACCCTCGCTACGCCGAGTTGCTCGAGGGCAAGGGCACCGGGGCAATCATCGGGCGCATCTTCGTGACCCAGTGGATCGCGCAGTGGTTCATCTCGCTGCCGGTGCAGGTCGCCGCGGCCACCCACGATCCGCGCGGCATCTGGTGGGTCGTCGCAGTCGTCGGAGCCCTGGTGACGGTGTTCGGCATCGCTTTCGAGGCCATCGGCGACGCGCAGATGAGCGCGTTCAAGGCAGACCCTGCGAACAAGGGCACGATCATGGACCGCGGCCTGTGGGGCTGGACGCGGCATCCGAACTACTTCGGTGACGCCTGCGTCTGGGTGGGCGTCTACCTCGTCTCCGCGTCGGTGTGGCCAGGGGTGCTCACGGTGCTCTCACCGGTCGCCATGGTGTTCTTCCTCGTCGTCGCCACCGGCGCGCGACGCCTGGAGAAGTCGATGGCGCAGCGCGAGGGCTACCGGGACTACCAGGAGCGCACCAGCTTCTTCGTGCCCACGCCCCCCGGCAAGCACACCTGACCCGAACATTCGGACATGCACGCCGGGGCACATCTGCCCCGCTGTGCATGTCCGAAACTCACGCGGGCTCACGTACGCCGTGGCGCAGCCAACCGACCACCGTCAGCGCCAGCAGGAAGATGACGCCGATGTAAGCCACGGCACCTGACCAGCCGTACGCCGAGTAGGCAAGTCCCGCAGCCGCACCGAGTACCGAACTTCCGGCGTAGTAGGCGAAGAGGTAGAGCGAGCTGGCCTCCGCGCGGTGGTCATGCGCGATGCGACTGACCCAGCCGCTTGCGACCGCATGCGCCGCGAAGAACCCGGCCGTGAAGAGCAGCACCCCGATCAGGACGAGGGGCAGTGCCGTGACCCAGGTGAGGAGGAGGCCGATGAGTGCGACGACCTCGGAGGTGAGCAGCACCGCCGCCCGCCCGAACCTGTCGGACAGCCGGCCGGCCGCTGCCGACGACACAGTGCCGGACAGGTACATCAGGAAGACGAGGCCCACAACGGTCTGCGACAGGCTGAACGGCCTCGCAAGCAAACGGTATCCGAGCAGGTTGTAGATGGAGACGAAGCCGCCCATCAGCAGGAACGCGGTGCCGAAGAGTGCCAGCAGCCGGGGATTGCGCAGGTGCCCGGCGACGGCCCGCGCGGTGCGGCGTACGCCGATCGGTTGCGGACGGAAGTAGACCGACGGCGGCGCGAAGCGAACGAAGACGAGGGTGAACGCGAGGCTGACGAGGGCCGCGACCTCCAGGGCCCACCGCCACGTGGACAGGTCGAGCGTGAGGGAGGCGACCACCCGCCCGGCGAGCCCACCGACCGTCGTCCCCGCGATGTAGCGACCCATGGCCGCGCCGAGGTCCTGCGCGTGCACCTCTTCTGCGAGATAGGCCATCGCCGTGGCCGGCACCCCGGCCAGCGCGATCCCCTGCACCCCGCGCAGTGCCACCAGCAGCCCGAACGACCCCACCCACGGCAACACGATGCCGACCGCAGCCGTCAGCAGCGCGGAGGTCACCATCACCCGGGTGCGCCCGAACCGCTCCGACAGCGCGCTCGCCGGGATGATGGCCAGTGCGAGCATGCCGGTGGTCGCCGACACCGCGAGGGCCGAACCGGCGGGCGAGACGTCGAAAGCGTCGGAGAGTGCGGGCAGGACCGCTTGCGCGGCGTACATCGCCACGAAGGTCGTCATGCCGGCAGCGAAGAGCGACAACGTGATCCGCCGGTAGCCCGCATCCCCACGCCGGTAACCGGCGGGTGCGGGAGCCGTCGTCTGAGCCATCCCCGTCATCGTCTCGCAGTGCGATCGGAGCCCGGCGCGGAGCCCCGCACCGAGATGTCGATTCGGGCGGGTCGCAGACGCCTGCAACCCTCCGGGATCGACACGTCGGCGAGTTGCGACAGACCTGGGTGCGCTAGCAGGCGCAGGTGGGTCCGTCGGCGGCCGCGCGCGGGGCCGGGGCGCCGATGGACGGCATGCCGAGGGTCACCGTGGGGTTGGCCGTCGTGCCCGGCGTGGCGCCGTCCTGCAACGCGGCCCACGCGTCTCCGCCCGGGGTGCGCCTCACGGAGTAGGCCCCGCCCTGGATGCCGGAGTCGGCCACCAGGTGATGTGGAGCGCCGTAGGAGACACCGACTGTCACCATGTCACCGGGCCTCGCACGCTCGGCGCCGTCCGGCACTGCGAAGTGCACCAAGCGGTTGTCTCGGGCGCGGCCGGACATCCGGCCGCTGGCGGCGTCCTTACGACCTTCACCGGGAGCGACGAGCACCTCGACCTCACGGCCCTCCAGCGTGCGGTTCTCGGCCCAGGAGACCTCTTCCTGCGCCGCGACCAGCCGATCGAAGCGTTCCTGCACCACGGCTTTCGGCAACTGGTCGGGCAGGTCGGCGGCCGGGGTGCCGGGGCGGATCGAGTACTGGAACGTGAACGCCGAGGAGAAGCGAGACTCGCGCACGACGCGCAGGGTCTCGGCGAAGTCGGCCTCGGTCTCGCCGGGGAAACCCACGATGATGTCGGTCGTGATCGCCGCCTCGGGCATCGCCGCGCGCACCCGCTCGATGATCCCGAGGAACTTGGCCGACCGGTAGGACCGGCGCATCTCCTTCAGCACCCGGTCGGACCCGGACTGCAGCGGCATGTGCAGAGACGGCATGACGTTGGGCGTCTGGGCCATTGCGTCGATCACGTCGTCTGTGAACGCGGCCGGGTGGGGCGAGGTGAAGCGCACCCGCTCCAGGCCCTCGATCTCCCCGCAGGCGCGCAGCAGCTTGCCGAACGCGAGGCGGTCGCCGAACTCCACGCCGTACGTGTTGACGTTCTGGCCCAGCAGAGTCACCTCGACGACGCCCTGCTCGACGAGCGCCTTCACCTCGGCGAGCACGTCGCCGGGACGGCGGTCCTTCTCCTTACCGCGCAGCGCCGGGACGATGCAGAACGTGCAGGTGTTGTTGCAGCCGACCGAGATCGACACCCAGCCGCTGTACGCCGAGTCGCGTCGGGTGGGCAGCGTCGAGGGGAAGGTCTCCAGCGACTCCAGGATCTCGACCTGCGCCTCTGCGTTGTGGCGCGCCCGCTCCAGCAGCACCGGCAGAGATCCGACGTTGTGGGTGCCGAAGACCACGTCGACCCAGGGCGCGCGCTGCACGATCGCGCCCTGGTCCTTCTGGGCGAGACAGCCGCCGACGGCGATCTGCATACCGGGGTGGGCGTCCTTGACGGGCTTCAGCGCACCGAGGTTGCCGTAGAGCTTGTCGGCGGCGTTCTCCCGCACGGCGCAGGTGTTGTAGACGACCACGTCGGCCGCGTCAGGGCGACCGTCGGTCGCCAGGGTCAGCCGGTCGACGTACCCGGCATGCTCGAGCAGCCCACTGATCCGCTCGGAGTCGTGGACGTTCATCTGGCACCCGTGGGTGCGAACCTCGTACGTGCGCATAACGCGGTCCAGGGTACGGCGTGCCGAGGTCGCTCAGATCGCCTTGCCCGGGTTGAGGATGCCGTGCGGGTCGAGCGCCGCTTTGACGGCGCGCTGCATGGCCACGACCTGCGGCCCGAGCTCGCGCTCCATCCCCGCTCGCTTCAGCAGACCCACCCCGTGCTCCCCGGTGACGGTGCCGCCCGCGGCCAGCGCCGCGTCGATGATCGCGGTGAACGCGGCCTGGGCGCGTGCCTTCGCTGCCTCGTCGCCGCGTTCGGTGATCATCAGCGGATGCAGGTTGCCGTCGCCGGCGTGCGCGATGTTGGCGATGGTGGTGTCGTAGCGGGCGGCGATCGCGGCGATCTGTTCGAGCATCTGCGGGACGGCCGCCTTGGGCACGCACACGTCCTCGGTCAACACGTCGCCGAGCCGCTCGAGGGCGGGGTAGGCCAACCGCCGCGCGGCCATCATCGCGTCGGCCTCCTCCGGGTCGGCCGCCTCCGCGGTGAAGGTCGCCCCCGCTCCGCTGAACGCCTTCTGCATCGCTGCGGCGCCGGCGGCTCCCGCCTCGCCGGCATCGTCGAACCGGCCGATGAGCACGACGTTCGCCTCGCCGCCGATCCCCAGATGCGCATAGTCGTCCACGGCCTGCAGCGACACCCGGTCGACGAGCTCGAGCGCGGCGGGCGTCAGCCCCTGCGCCGCGACGTCGCGGACGGCCTGACCGGCGCCGGCCAGATCGTCGAAGTAGCCGATGACGGTGTGGCCCGGGTCCGGCAACGGCAGGAGGCGCACCGTGACCTCGGTGACGATGCCGAGCGTGCCCTCCGACCCGACGTACAGACCCATCAGGTCCAGCCCCGTGACGCCCTTCGCGGTCCGCCGACCGAGGCGGACGACCTCTCCGGTGCCGGTGACCACCTGCAGCGCGCGGATGTAGTCGCGGGTGACGCCGTACTTCACACAGCACATGCCCCCTGCGTTGGTCGCGACGTTGCCGCCGATCGTCGACCAGGGCGAACTGGCGGGATCCGGCGGATACCAGAGGCCGTGCTCGGCGACCGCCTTGCGAAGGTCGTCGTTGATGACGCCCGGCTCCACGACCGCGAGCCGCTCGAGCGGGTCGATCTCGCGGACGGCGTTCATCCGGTCCAGCGAAACGACCACGCAACCCTCGAGCGAGTTCGCGCCTCCCGACAGGCCGGTCCCGGCGCCGCGTGGCACCACCGGGGTGTCGTGCTCGATCGCCCAGTGGACGAGCGCCTGCACCTCGGCGGTGGAGCGGGCGCGTACGACCGCCAGTGGCGTGCCGTAGGGCGCCCACTCGGCCTCGTCGTGCAGGTATCTCGCCATGAGATCCGGGTCGCTGACGACGGCGGAGGCGTCGAGGACGTCGTGCAGTGAGCTCAGAGCATCGGCTGTGACAGTCACCCGTGCGACGTTACGCCGCGAGCGTCAGTTGCGCGGGACGAGCGCGATGCCGGTGATCGCGAAGACCGTGCCTGCGACCAGGTCGATGGCACGGCCCGCTCGTCGATACGCAGCCACCACCGGGGCGGACGACGCAGCAGAGGCGACGACGACGTACCAAGCGAGCCCGATGGCCAGGATCGCGCCGAGCACGCCGACCCGGCCACCGACGCTCAGCCCGTGCGGCAGCAGCGAGGCGAAGAGCGCGCCGAAGAAGACGACCGCCTTGGGATTCGCCAGGTTGGTGAAGAGGCCGAGCCGCCATAAGGAATGGCTCCCGCCCTGTTCAGGGGCCGGCACGCCGTGTCCGGTGTCGGGACGGTGACCCCGGAAGGCGCCGATGAGCACCCGCGCGCCATAGAGGAAGAGGAGCACGGCGCCGACCGTGCGGATCACCAGGTAGAGGTGCTCGTAGCGGGCGATAACGGCGCTCAGCCCCACGAGCGCGCACGTGGCCCAGCAAGCCATCCCGCCGACGACGCCGACGGCCACCGACAGACCCGCCCGACGGCCGTGGGCGGCCGAGGTGCGCAACACCGCGACGAAGTCCGGTCCGGGGATCGCCACGGCGACGAACCAGGCCACGAGCAGGGGAAGCGTCGACGACATCGAACGATTCTCGCGCATCCGCCTCAGTCGCGCTGGTGCTCCGGGGCGTCCGAGACGGCCGCCCGGATGATCGACCAGGAGAGGGCCGACGGGTACCCCTTGCGCGCCAGCATCCCCGCGAGGCGGCGGGTCTGCACGGCGGCATCGAGTCCGTGCATGGAGCGCAGCTTCTTGGTGACCAGCGCCTGCGCTCGGTCCCGCTCGCTCTCGTCGTCGATCTGCTCCAGCGCTTCCTGGGCGGTCTCGTCGTCGACACCCTTGCGCCGCAGCTCCTGCGCCAACGCCCGGCGGGCCAGCGCGCGCCCGGCCTGCTGGGAGCGCACGACCATGCCGGCGTACGCCTCGTCGTCGACCAGACCGACCTCCTGCATCCGGTCGAGGACGACCCGCGCCACCTCGTCGTCACACCCCTTGGCGCGCAGCTTGTCCTCCAGCTGCCGACGACTGCGCGGGGCCATCGTGAGCTGACGCAACACGATGGCCCGCGCGATGTCGTGCGGGTTCGGCTCCGGATCGGTCTCGGGCGCCGGCGAGGTCTTTCCCCGCGTCGTCATCTCAGAAGTCGACCGGCACCTCGGCGGGTGTCGCCGCCGCGACCACGTCGGCGGGCTTGTCGACCTGCGGGCCGATGCCCAGCTTCTCCTTGATTCTCTTCTCGATCTCATCCCCCAGGTCGGGGTTGTCCTTCAAGAAGGTGCGGACGTTCTCCTTGCCCTGACCGAGCTGGTCGCCCTCGTAGGTGTACCAGGCACCGGACTTGCGCACGAAGCCCTGCTCGACGCCCATGTCGATCAGGCCGCCTTCGCGGGAGATGCCCTGCCCGTAGAGGATGTCGAACTCCGCCTGCTTGAACGGCGGCGCGACCTTGTTCTTGACGACCTTGACGCGGGTGCGGTTGCCGACCGGGTCGGTGCCGTCCTTCAGCGTCTCGATGCGGCGCACGTCCAGGCGCACCGACGCGTAGAACTTCAGCGCCTTGCCACCGGTGGTGGTCTCCGGCGAGCCGAACATCACCCCGATCTTCTCGCGCAGCTGGTTGATGAAGATCGCGGTGGTGCCGGTGTTGTTGAGCGCGCCGGTGATCTTGCGCAGCGCCTGGGACATCAACCGGGCCTGCAGGCCGACGTGGCTGTCGCCCATCTCCCCCTCGATCTCCGCACGCGGCACGAGCGCCGCGACGGAGTCGATCACGATGATGTCGATCGAACCGGAACGGATCAGCATGTCGGCGATCTCCAGCGCCTGCTCACCGGTGTCGGGCTGGCTGACCAGCAACGAGTCGATGTCGACGCCCAGCTTCTTAGCGTACTCCGGGTCGAGCGCGTGCTCGGCGTCGATGAACGCCGCGATGCCGCCTCCCCGCTGCGCGCTGGCCACGGCGTGCAGCGCGACGGTGGTCTTACCGCTGCTCTCCGGGCCGTAGATCTCCACCACGCGACCGCGCGGCAGGCCGCCGATCCCGAGGGCCACGTCGAGCGCGATCGCACCCGTCGGGATGACGTCGATCGGCGGGCGCACGTCGTCGCCGAGCCGCATCACCGATCCCTTGCCGTGCGCCTTCTCGATCTGCGCCATGACGGCATCGAGGGCCTTGACCTTCTCGCCGGGCTTGGGGCCGGCCGGTGCTGGACTCATCGGGTGCTTCTTTCTGCTCGAGGTGGTCGCGCCTGCCGTCGACCTTCTCCCTGCGTCAACGTGCGATGACGTGAGATCTGGTCAGACGCTAGGCACCCCCACCGACAGCCACCGGGCTCGGTCCGGCACGTGTGGACAAGCAGCTCCCCGGGAGGGCACCTGTGGAAAGCGTAGACCAGTGACCGAACACGCGTACGAAGCGACACGCCGTACGTCGGCACTCCCCCGGCGCCGACTCAACCGACCGGCCCCACCACGTTCGCGTTCTGCGTCCGCGGCCAGTGCTGCAGCCCTGGCCACCGACGCAAAACCCCCACCACGCGACACGTGCGACGGATCCCTACCGACTCATCCCTTCGAGCCGCTTCCTCACACTCCGCTGCGGGCGGACCTCGCTGCGCTCGGCACACCCTGCGCTGCGCGCTTCGTCAGCGACTCAACCGGACCAGGCCCGTGTGATTGTCCTGCGGCAGCTGACCGTCGATGACCGCGCCGACCGTGATCGCCTGCAGCGTCACCGGGCCGCCGAAACTGGTCATGAACGAGGTGTCCGCGGCATCACGTCCGGTCGCCACCCGCAGCAGCGACTGCCGCGGTGCGAGGCCGGTGGCATCCACCGTGTGCCACGCCCCCTCGACATAGACCTCGACGACCGCGTGGAAGTCCATCGGGTCCAGACCGGGTGCGTAGACCGCGATCAGCCGGGCCGGCACGCCGCGGGCGCGCAGGATCGCGATGGCCAGATGTGCAAAGTCGCGGCACACGCCGTTGCCGAGCAGGAAGGTGTCGAGTGCGCCGTCGGTCGGCCGCGAGGAGCCCGCGACGTACGCCGTGCGCCGCTGCACCCACTGCCGCACCGCGAGCACCAGCTCGACTCCGTCGAGATCGCCGAAGAGCTCTGCAGCGACTCCGAAGAGCCGGTCGGACTCGGCGTACCGGCTCGGCACCTGGTTGCCCAGCTGCGCGCCGGTGCCCTCGTCGCCGTCCTCCTCGTAGCCGGAAACCGTTGCCTCGTAACGCATCTGGTACGCGCCGGGCGTCGCCTCGAAAAGGTGCAGCACCCCGTCGTGGGTGTCCCCCACCTCTTGGACGTCTACATCGTCACCATCACGCGTGATCCGCATCGACTCGTCGATCTGCAGGCCCTTGCACCGCGCCGCAGCGACCGCGAGCACGATCCTGGCCGGCCCGTCGACCCGGAAATCCAGGGCGGCGTTCACCATCCGCTTCACGTCTACGGCTCCTTCGTCTCGGTGCCCGGCAGATCGCGGCCCAACCACCGCTCAGGGGGCACCTCGAGGTCCACGCAGAGCGCGCGCCACACCTCGCGCGGGCCCACGCCGTCCTCCAGGGCCTCGTCCGCACTGCGGTCGTGCAGCGCGTGGATCGCGTGCGAACGCGCGAGCACCCGGCTGTACCCCGAGCCGAACTCGTCGTCCATCAGCCGCCAGAACTCGCTTAATCGCACCCCGCCAGTCTGACAGCCGTCGACGTGCCCGCAGGACGTCGCGCAAAGCGGGCCACTCGGCACGGCCGACCCGAACCACGCGCGATACTGCACCCATGCGCCTCATCACCGCTCCCGCCGTCCCCGACTCCCCCGCCCGGGTGAACGCCCCGCAGGACGCACCGGTCCGCGTCGGACTGGTCCAGCACGCGTGGGATCCCGACGCCGCGCGCCTCACACAGACGCTGCACGACGGCATCGGACAGGCCGCGGAGGCCGGTGCCCGCTTCGTCTTCCTGCCCGAGCTCACGCTGTCGCGCTACCCGGCCGACACCCTGCCCTCGGGCGTGGCCTCCGAGACCGCGGAGGACCTGTCCGACGGTCCCACGATGCGCTTCGCCCGCGCCGCCGCGCGCGAGCACGGGGTCTACGTGCACGCCTCCCTCTACGAACGCGCCGACGCCGAGGACGGCCGCGGTCTCAACACCGCGATCCTGGTCTCGCCCGACGGCGACCTCGTGCAGCGCACCCGCAAGACGCACATCCCCGTCACCGCGGGCTACTACGAGGACAAGTACTTCCGCCCGGGTCCGGCGGACGACGCCTATCCCGTTGCGATGGTGGACGATCCGGCCATCAAGCTGGGTATGCCCACGTGTTGGGACGAGTGGTTCCCGGAGGTCGCGCGGTCGTACGCGCTCGCCGGTGCCGACGTCCTCGTCTACCCCACCGCGATCGGCTCGGAGCCGGACCACCCGGAGTTCGACACCCAGCCGCTGTGGCAGCACACGATCGTCGCGCACGCAATCGCCAACGGGCTCTTCGTGATCGCCCCCAACCGCTGCGGCAGCGAGGGACTCATCACGTTCTACGGCACGTCGTTCGTGGCCGATCCGTACGGCCGCGTCCTGGTGCAGGCACCGCGCGACGAGCAGTGCGTGCTGGTCGCCGACCTCGACATCGCCCAGCGCCGCGACTGGCTCGACCTATTCCCCTTCCTCGCCACCCGTCGTCCCGACACCTACGCATCGCTCGCGGCGCCGATTCGGCCGGAGCACCAGCGCACGGTCGACCAGTGACGGCACCGGTGGCCGGCGACTGGCGGATGCCGCCGGAGTGGGCACCGCACGAGCGCACCTGGATGGCGTTCCCCACCAAGGGCTACACGCTCGGTCACACACCCGCGGAGGCCGACGCGGCGCGACGTACCTGGGCATCGGTCGCCAACGCCGTCGCCCGCTTCGAGCCGGTCTCGATGGTGGTCGCGCCGACTGATGCGCAGATCGCGCGCGCCCTGCTCGACCCGGGCGTCGAACTGCACGAGACCGGCCTCGACGACGCCTGGATGCGCGACATGGGTCCGTCGTTCGTGCTGTCGGCCGACGGCGCGCGACTCGGCGCCGTCGACTGGATCTTCAACGGATGGGGTGCGCAGTCCTGGGCCAGCTGGGAGTGCGACGCGCAGATCGGCCGGTACGTCGCAGGGCTCGCCGGTGCCGAGGTCGTCACGTCGCCGATCGTCAACGAGGGCGGGGGTTTCCACGTCGACGGTGGGGGGACCGTGCTGCTGACCGAGACGGTGCAGCTCGACCCCGGGCGCAACCCGGGCGCCACGAGGGCGTCCATCGAGGCCGAGTTCACGCGGTGCCTCGGAGTGGACACCTTCGTCTGGCTGCCGCGCGGACTCACCCGTGACTACGACGAGTTCGGCACCCGGGGCCACGTCGACATCGTGGCGACCTTCCCCTCCCCCGGTGTGGTGCTCGTGCACTCCCAGGAGCATCCGGACCACCCCGACCACGCGGTCAGCCGGTCGCTGATCCAGAGCCTGCGCGGCGCGGTCGACGCTGCCGGACGCACGCTGGAGATCGTCGAGATACCAGCACCTGCAACGCTGTCCGATGACGAAGGGCCGGTCGACTACAGCTACGTCAACCACCTGGTCGTGAACGGCGGCGTCATCGCCTGCACCTTCGACGACGCCCACGACGACCGTGCGCTGGACGTGCTGCGGCAGGTCTACCCGGGCCGCGAGGTGGTCGGGATCGACTCCCGCGAGATCTTCGCCCGCGGCGGCGGAATCCACTGCATCACCCAACAACAGCCCGTTCTGCCCTGACCCGATCGCAGCTGCCCTCCTCACCGGCGCGGGGGCTGTCGGTGGCGGATGGCAGGCTGGCCACGTCATGAGCACCGCCGTCGACGTACTCGACCGCTTCTCCCCCATCACCCGGGCATGGTTCACGGGCACCTTCAGCGAGCCCACCGCCGCACAGGTCGGCGCATGGGACGCGATCTCCAGCGGCTCGCACACCCTGGTCGTCGCTCCAACCGGGTCGGGCAAGACGCTCTCGGCGTTCCTCTGGGCGCTGGACCGGATGACCACGCAACCCGTCCCGGAGGAAGCGCTGAAACGCTGCCGGGTCCTCTACATCTCCCCGATGAAAGCGCTCGCGGTGGACGTGGAGCGCAACCTGCGCGCCCCGCTGGTGGGGCTGCGCCACGCGGCCACCCGGCTCGGCGCCGAGCCACCGGACGTGACTGTCGCCGTCCGGTCCGGCGACACCCCGGCACAGGAGCGACGCGCGTTCAACCGCACCCCCAGCGACGTACTGATCACCACCCCGGAGTCCCTCTTCCTGCTGCTCACCTCGGCCGCCCGCGAGTCGCTCACCGGCATCGAGACGGTGATCCTCGACGAGGTGCACGCGCTGGCGGGTACGAAGCGAGGAGCTCACCTGGCGGTGTCGCTCGAGCGGCTGGACGTGCTGCTCGACAAACCCGCTCAACGCGTCGGACTGTCGGCGACCGTACGCCCGGTCGACGAGGTCGCGCGGTTCCTCGCTGGCGGGCGGCCGGTCACCTGTGTCCAGCCGCCGTCGACCAAGGAGTGGGACCTCGACGTCGTCGTACCGGTGCCGGACCTGTCCGAACTCGGCCAGACCACCGACGATCTGACCGGTGCGGCGGCAGGTCCGCGGGAGCGCAGCTCGATCTGGCCGCATGTCGAGGAACGCATCGTCGACCTGATCTCCGAGCACCGTTCGACCTTGGTCTTCGCCAACTCCCGGCGCCTCGCGGAGCGGCTCACGACCCGCCTCAACGAGATCTGGCAGGAGCGCACAGCCGAGGCGGACGAGGCCGTCGCGGATGGTGGTTCGCGGCCACCCGCGGAGGTCATGGCGCAGGCCGGCAGCGCGCGGGGCGCGCCCGCCGTCCTCGCCCGGGCCCACCACGGCTCGGTCAGCAAGGAGCAGCGCGGCGAGATCGAGGACGCCCTCAAGACCGGCACGCTGCCGGCGGTCGTCGCGACCAGCTCCCTCGAGTTGGGCATCGACATGGGCGCGGTCGATCTGGTCATCCAGGTCGAGTCGCCACCGAGCGTGGCCAGCGGGCTGCAGCGCGTCGGCCGCGCCGGTCACCAGGTCGGCGCCGTCAGCCACGGCGTGGTCTTCCCCAAGTTCCGTGGTGACCTCGTGCAGACGGCGGTCGTCGTGGAGCGGATGCGCGACGGTGGCATCGAGGCCCTGCGGGTGCCTGCCAACCCCATCGACGTCCTCGCCCAGCAGATCGTGGCGATGTGCGCGATGGACGACTGGGACGTCGACGAGCTCTTCGCGCTGATGCAGCGGTCGGCCTCGTTCGGCACCGTCGCCCGTACGGTCCTGGAGTCGGTGCTGGACATGCTCTCGGGCCGCTACCCGAGCGAGGAGTTCGCCGAGCTGCGACCGCGGATCGTGTGGGACCGGGTCGGCAGCAGCCTGTCCGGTCGCCCGGGCGCGCAGCGTCTCGCGGTGACCAGCGGCGGCACGATCCCCGACCGCGGGCTGTACGCGGTCTTCCTCGCCTCCGGCGACGGTCCGGGGCGCCGGGTGGGTGAGCTGGACGAGGAGATGGTCTACGAGTCCCGCGTCGGCGACCTGTTCACCCTCGGCACCAGCACCTGGCGGATCGAGGACATCACCCACGACCGGGTCCTCGTCACCCCGGCGCCCGGCCAGCCCGGCAAGCTGCCGTTCTGGAAGGGCGATTCGCTCGGGCGGCCGGCCGAGCTCGGCGCCGCGGTGGGCGCGTTCGTCCGCGAGATCGGCGCGCTGCCCGACGACAAGGCGCACGAGCGGGTCAAGGCTGCCGGTCTCGACCAGTGGGCAGCGGACAACCTCATCGCCTACCTGCGCGAGCAGCAGGAGGCCACCGGACAGCTCTCCCACGACCGACAGATCGTCGTCGAACGCTTCCGCGACGAGCTCGGCGACTGGCGCATCGTCATCCACTCGCCCTACGGCGCCGGGGTGCACGCGCCCTGGGCGCTGGCCATCGCCGCCCGGATGCGCGAGCGCTTCGGTCTCGAGGTGCAGGCCATGCACGGCGACGACGGCATCGTCCTGCGGCTGCTCGACCTGGATCTCGACGAGGGCGAGCAGTCCCTGGGCAGCGCGCTCATGGAGATCGTGGCGCTCGACCCCGACGAGGTGCACCAGCTGGTGACCGAGCAGATCGGTGGATCCGCTCTGTTCGCAGCACGTTTCCGCGAGTGCGCGGCGCGCGCCCTGCTGCTTCCCCGTCGGCAGCCGGGCAAACGGCAGGCCCTGTGGCAGCAGCGCCAGCGGGCGTCGCAGTTGCTCGAGGTCGCCAGCAGGTATCCGTCGTTCCCGATCGTGCTCGAAGCGGTCCGGGAGTGCATCCAGGACGTCTTCGACGTGCCGGGTCTCATTCAACTTATGCGCGACATCGGCGCCCGCCGCATCAAGATGGTGCAGGTCGACACGCAGCGACCGTCGCCGTTCGCGGCCAGTCTGCTCTTCGGTTACGTGGCCCAGTTCCTCTACGAGGGCGATTCGCCGTTGGCCGAACGCCGCGCCGCCGCACTCGCGCTCGACCCGTCCCTGCTGTCCGATCTGCTCGGCACCACCGAGGGCGCCTCCCTGCGCGACCTGCTCGATCCCCAGGTCGTGACCGACACCGGCCTGGAGCTGCAGCGGCTCGCCGAAGGTCGGCGTGCGCGCAATGCCGAGGAGATGGCGGACCTGCTGCGGGTGCTCGGTCCGCTGACCCTCGAGCAGGTCACCGAACGCAGCGAGAGCGAGCAGGACGACGTACGCGGGTGGCTCGTGGATCTCGTCGCCGCCCGGCGGCTCATCGAGCCGTCCTGGGGCGGGACTGTGCGGTACGCCGGGATCGAGGACTCCTCGCGGTTGCGCGATGCGCTCGGAGTGGCTCTGCCGCCCGGTGTGCCCGGTGCGTTCCTCGAGCCCGTTGACGACCCCCTGGGCGAGCTGCTCTCCCGGTACGCCCGCACCCACATCCCCTTCACGGTGATGGAGGCCGCCGAGTCGTTCGGCCTCGGGCGGGCCGTCGTCCACGACGGCCTGCGGCGCCTGGTCGGCGCCGGTCGCCTGGTGGAGGGTGAGTTCCGCCCTGGCGCGCAGTCCGGCGAGGGCGCCGCCCTGGAGTTCTGTGACCGCGAGGTGCTGCGGATCCTCAAACGCCGCTCGCTGGCGTCGCTGCGTGCCGAGGTCGAGCCGGTGCCGGCCGTCGAACTCGCCAGGTTCATGCCCTCGTGGCAGGGCGTGCAGGGCCGAGCCCGCGGGGCCGATGGGCTGCTGCGGGCCGTCGAGCAACTGGCCGGCGCTCGGGTGCCGGCCAGTGCGCTGGAGACCCTGGTGCTGCCGGCCCGGGTGGTCGGGTACACCCCGGGGCTGCTGGACGAGCTCACGACCAGCGGCGAGGTGCTCTGGCAGGGGCACGCCGCCCTGCCCGGCGACGACGGGTGGGTCTCGCTGCACCTGACCGAGACCGCGCACCTGACACTGGCGCCCGCCGACGACACGCTCGAACAAACCGAGACGCACACCGCGCTCATGGACGCGCTCGGTGCGGGTGGCGCGTACTTCTTCCGCACGCTGTCCGACGCCGCACACTCCACGAACGACAACGAGCTCATCGGTGCCCTGTGGGACCTGGTCTGGGCCGGGCGGGTCACCGGCGACACCCTGGCGCCGTTGCGCGCGCTGCTCGCCGGCGGCCGTACTGCCCACAAGGCCAAGACGTCCGGTCCACGCCGCACCCGGTACGCCCGGCCAGGCTCCGGGCTGCGCGCGATGGGCGCCGCACGGCCCGCGATGCCCACCCGCGGCGGCCCGCCCACGTCGGCCGGTCGCTGGTCGGCGCTGCCGGCGGCGGACACCGACGCCACCCTCCGGGCGCTGGCGACCACAGAGGTGCTGCTCGACCGCTACGGAGTGGTCACCCGCGGTTCGGTGGCGGCCGAGGGGGTGCCCGGCGGGTTCTCGGTCATCTACAAGGTGCTGGCGTCGGCAGAGGAGACCGGCCGAGTACGTCGCGGTTACTTCGTGGAGGGACTCGGCGCCGCTCAGTTCGCCACCTCCGGCGCGATCGACCGGCTACGCGCGGGTGCGAAACCCATCACCAGTCACCGCAACCCGTGGGATGCTCCCGCACCCACGGAGGCAGCACGCGCCGTCGTACTCGCCGCTGCGGATCCCGCCAACCCGTACGGTGCCGCGTTGCCCTGGCCGGAGGCCGAAGGCGGCCACAAGCCCGGCCGCAAGGCCGGTGCCCTCGTCGTCCTGGTCGACGGCGTGCTCGCGCTCTACATCGAGCGGGGCGGCAAGTCGCTGCTCAGCTGGTCCACCGAGGAGTCGGAGTTGGAGGCCGCGGCAGACGCCCTCGTGCTCGCCGTACGCGAGGGGGCACTGGGGCAGCTCACCGTGCACACCGCCGACGGCGACGCGGTCCTCGGTGCACAGTCGCCACTCACCGACGCTCTGCAGAAGGCCGGGTTCCACACCACCCCGCGCGGCCTGCGCCTGCGCCGCTGACCCGTTCGCATGGGCGGTTGTCAGCGAGAAAGTGGCGCCGACACCACAGATCCGCTGACCACCACCGCACCGTCCTCGCGGTTGTCAGCGGGAAAGTGGCGCCGGCACCACAGATCCGCTGACAACCGCGCCCGGACCCTGTGGGACCGACGGTTACGGTGGCGAGGTGCCCGAAGGCGACGTGGTCTGGAAGGCGGCCGACCGACTCAACGCCGCGCTGTGCGACCAACCGCTCGTCGGCGCCGAGTTGCGCTGGCCCGGCATCCCCGACCGCCCGCTGCACGGCATGGTCACCACCGGCGTGCACAGCCGCGGCAAGCACCTGCTGCACCGCCTCGACTCAGGCCTGACGATCCACTCCCATCTGCGGATGGAAGGCTCGTGGCGGGTGCGCCCGACACCGCAGGTGACGCCGCGTTTCGCCAGAGCCGCCGACATCCGCGCTCTGCTCGCGACGCAGGAGTGGGCGGCGATCGGCTGGCGCCTTGGCATGCTCGACCTCATCGCGACCGGGGACGAGCATCGGCTGGTCGGCCACCTCGGTCCGGACATCCTCGGCGCGGACTGGGACCCGGAGGAGGCGGTACGCCGGCTGCTGCGAGCTCCCGATCTGACCATCGGCGAAGCACTGCTCGACCAGCGCAACCTCGCCGGCATCGGCACCTTCTTCGCGGCCGAGGCGCTCTTCGCCCGGCGACTGAACCCGTGGACCGCCGTGGGCGATCTGGGGCCGGACGAGGTCCGCGCGCTGATCGACGTCGCCCAGAAACAGCTGGCGCAGTCGGCACACGACCCGTCACGCTCGCTCACCCAGCGCACGGGCCTGCTCGACGACAACTACGTACACGGCCGCAGCGGACTGCCGTGCGAGCGGTGCGGCACGCTCACCCGCGTCGCGATGATCGGCAAGGCCCCCCAGGACCGCACGATGTTCTACTGCCCGCACTGCCAGGGCGGACTCGGACCGACCGACGACGGGAAGCGGCAGCGCCCCATCGGTCGTTGAGGACCACCGCCGAGCAGATGTGGAACAGACGCGCGCCATACAGCGCGTTCGCTGACACGAGATCCAGCTGAAGTCGTTGTGGGGCGTAGCGCGCCCTATCGAGCGCGCCGGGACTCCACTGTGCGTGGGAGGGGGTCAGGCTGCGGAGACGACCGGCGTGCGCGCGGTGTGCACGGGAAGCGGCACCGGCGCGCTCACGGCCTCGGCGGCAGCGACGCGTTGGGACACCTGAGAGAGCGCCGTCGAGAGCGGGATGCCGAGGGCGGAGCAGACGGAGGACAACAGCTCCGAGGAGGCTTCCTTCTCACCGCGCTCGATCTCGCTGAGGTAGCCCAGAGACACCTTGGCCGCGGCAGAGACCTCGCGCAACGTGCGGCCCTGGTCCTGGCGCTGGTCGCGAAGGACGTCACCGAGTTCGCGTCGTAACAAGATCATGAACGCCTCCCAGTGTCCTCATGTCGTCGGCCGGTGCGGTCCGGGGATCGTGGGCGGATGCCCTCATCCAGTGCACCCACACTACTCATTGATGCCGACAGGAGTGTGGGGCACCACCTGCAGGCAGTGTGCGAGCTTCCACCGATATGAACGCGCTCGTCGAGTCGATTAATCCAGCCGGCCCGTCGGGTCGAGGCCCGAGGCCAGCAGTCGCAGCACCGCCACCGTGCACGCCTCCCGCACGGAGTCACGGTTGCCCGACAGGTCCAGCTGCCGCACCCGCACCCCTTCCGGACCGGCCACCGCCACGAACGCGCGCCCGACGGGCTGCCCGTCCTGCTCGGTCGGACCCGCCACCCCCGTCGTCCCGAGACCGTACGTCGACCCCAGCACCCGGCGTACCCCGGTCGCCATCTGCTCGGCGACCTCGGCCTGCACCGCGCCACCGGCGGCCAGCAGGTCCGCGTCCACGCCCAGCACGCTGTGCTTGAGATCGGTGGCGTAGGCCACCACGCCCCCGCGCACGACGGCGCTGGCCCCGGGGACCTGCACCAGCCGGGCCACCACGAGGCCACCGGTGAGCGACTCGGCCACCCCGACCGTGGCACCCGCGGAGCGCAGGGCAGCGACCACGTCGGCCGGATCGAGAACGGACATCGAGCTTCAGCGCACCGGCCGGGCCCGCAGCCGCAGCGCGCGGAATACGTAGTCGACGCCGGTCACGACCGTGATGACCAGCGCGACGAGCAGCACGCACCAGGCCGCGACGTGCACGATTCCGCCGAGCGGCAACACGAACAACCCGATCCCGAGCGCCTGCAGGGCGGTCTTCGCCTTGCCGCCGCGGCTCGCGGGGAGCACGCCGTGCCGCAGGACCCACAGCCGCAGCACCGTCACCCCGAACTCGCGAATGAGGATGAGCACGGTGATCCACCACGGGACCTCGTGGATCAGTGACAGCCCGACGAGCGCCATCCCCATCAGCGCCTTGTCGGCGATCGGGTCCACGATCTTGCCGAAGTCGGTCACCAGACCCCGCGATCGGGCGAGGTCCCCGTCGATGCGGTCGGTCACGGACGCGACGAAGAACACCCCCAGCGCGCCCCAGCGGTACGCCGTGTCATGGCCCCCGTGGGTCAGCAGGAGCCACCCGAAGAGCGGCACCAGCAGAATGCGCAGGACGGTCAGGGCGTTGGCGATGTTCCAGTTGCTCACCCCGGTGCTCGGGGCGGTCGCCGGATCCGGCACGAGGGGCGGGGGCACCAGGCGGTGCTCTCCGCTCACAGCGGGCTCGCGATCCAGTCGATCCCGAGGGTGTCCTCGACGCGGGCCGTCACGATGTCGCCGACGGCCGGGCGGACCCGGTCGCCGTAGGTCAGGATCGTCTCGCCGTCGACGTCGGGTCCCTGCTGGCCGGCGCGCCCGCGGACCTCCCACTCACCGGAGTCCTCGTCCAACTCCGAGGCCTCCACGAGCACCTCGACCTCCTCGCCGATGCGCTCGGCGGCGCGCTGCTCGTTGATCTCGGTCGCCAGGGTGCGGATGTGCTCCACCCGCGCGTCGATCTCGTCGGCGGGCAGCTTCCCGGCGTACGACTCGGCCTCGGTGCCGTCCTCGTCGGAGTAGCCGAACACACCGACCACGTCGAGCCGGGCGTTCAGCAGGAACTCCTCCAGCTCGGCGACGTCGTCCTCCGTCTCGCCCGGGAAGCCGACGATGACGTTGGAGCGGATGCCGGCGTACGGCGACCGCGCGCGCACCTGCTCCAGCAGTCCCAGGAACGACTCGCGGTCGCCGAACCGGCGCATCGTGCGCAGCAGCGGACCGCTCGCGTGCTGGAAGGAGATGTCGAAGTACGGCGCCACGCCCGGGGTGGAGGTCATCACGTCGAGCAGGTCGGGGCGGATCTCGGCCGGCTGCAGATAGGACACCCGCACCCGCGAGATCCCCTCCACGGCAACCAGTTCCGGCAGCATCGTGTCGAGCAGTCGCAGGTCGCCGAGGTCCTTGCCGTACGACGTGGAGTTCTCGCTGACCAGGAAGATCTCGCGCGCGTCGTGCTGGCCGAGCCAGCGCGCCTCGTCGAGGACGTCGGAAGGGCGGCGTGAGACGAAAGCACCACGGAACATCGGGATCGCGCAGAAAGCGCACCGACGGTCGCACCCGCTGGCGATCTTCAACGGCGCCCACGGCCGTCCGTCCAGCCGGGCGCGGATGATCCGCGGCGATCCGGCAGGCGACTCGATGGTGACGTCCTGCGGGGGCCCGGCGATCTCGCCCGCGCTCAGCGGGGTGCCACCGGTGTGGCTGCCGTGTCCAGGCTGAGCCACTCCCTGCCCCTGGCGTGCGACCGGCGACAGCGGCAGCAGCTTTCGGCGGTCGCCCGGCGTGTGCGATTCCGGACGCTCACCGTCGAGGATCGCGGTCAGCGACGCCGACATGTCCTCATAGGAGTCGAAGCCGAGCACGGCGTCGGCCTCGGGCAGCTCCTCTGCCAACTTCTTGCCGTAGCGCTGGGCGAGGCATCCGACGGCCACGACGGCCTTCGTACGCCCGTGCTGTTTGAGGTCGTTGGCCTCGAGAAGCGCGTCGATCGAGTCCTTCTTGGCCTGCTCGACGAATCCGCAGGTGTTGACGACGGCGACGTCGGCATCGGCGGCGTCGTCGACCAGGGACCACCCTCCGGCGGCCAGTCGGCCGGCCAACTCCTCCGAATCCACCTCATTGCGCGCGCACCCGAGTGTGACGAGCGCAACGCTGCGCGAAGGGGAGGACATGACCCCCAGGGTAGTTGGCATCGCGGCCCCTTCCCGCCGGACGGCCCGCGGGGTGATGGGATGGTCCGATGCCCCGCGACCTCACCGACCTCCTGCACGAGCATCCCCTCATCGACGGTCACAACGACCTGCCGTGGGCCGCGCGCGACCTGACGGGTTACGACTTCGACCGGCTCGACCTGGCTGCCGGCACCGTCGGGCGCACCCACACCGACCTGCCGCGGTTGGCCGCGGGCCTGGTCGGCGGGCAGTTCTGGTCGGTCTGGGTGCCGGCGACGCTCGCCGGTGATGCCGCGGTGACGGCGACCCTCGAACAGATCGACGGCGTCCACCAGATGATCGGCCGGTACGCCGACCGGCTGGGTCTCGCGCGCACCGCCGACGAGGCGCGGCGCGTCTTCGCCTCCGGCCGGATCGCGTCCTTCCTCGGCGCGGAGGGCGGTCACAGCATCGGCTGCTCGCTCGGCGCGCTGCGCATGCTGCATGTGCTCGGGGTGCGCTACATGACGCTGACGCACAACGAGAACGTGCCGTGGGCCGACTCTGCCACCGACACCCCCGTGCTGAAGGGCCTCAGCCCATTCGGCGTCGAGGTGGTGCGGGAGATGAACCGGATCGGCATGCTGGTCGACCTGTCCCACGTGAGCGCCGACACCATGCGCGACGCGCTGGCCGAGTCGGTGGCGCCGGTGATCTTCTCCCACTCCAGCGCCCGCGCCGTGTGCGACAGCCCCCGCAACGCGCCCGACGACGTGCTGGAGATCCTCCGGGACGAGAACGGCGTCATCATGGCGACCTTCGTGCCGGACTTCGTCTCGCAGGAGTGCGCTGACTGGCGCGCGGACGCCCGCGAGGCGGCGCGTACCGAGGGCATCGACCCCAACGATCACGAGGCCTTCGAGGCGTTCGGAGCCCGGTATTCCGTCGCGCACCCGAAGCCGAAGGCCACCATCGAGCACGTCCTCGCGCACTTCGAGCACCTTCGCGAGGTCGTCGGCGTCGACCACATCGGCGTCGGCGGCGACTACGACGGGGTGCGGGAGCTGCCCGAGGGGCTGCAGGACGTCAGCTGCTACCCGCGGTTGTTCGGTGCCCTCCGCGATCGCGGGTGGTCCGACGCGGACCTCGTCAAGGTCGCGGGCGCCAACGTGCTGCGGGTGCTCGGTGATGCCGAGGACGTGGCTCGTGAGCTGCAGACCACGCGCGGACCCAGCCTCGCGACGTACGCCGACCTCGACGGCTGATCGGCGCGCCTTCGGGCCGCGCCGCGCTCTTCGGTGCCCCTCAGACCTCGAGGCGGTCGGGACGACGCAGCACGTGCCCGAGGGCGGCGATCACACCGACGACCCACCCGACCCGGATGCCCCAGTCGGCGCCACTGCTCACCGCCAGGGTGAACAGCCGGCCCAACGGCCCGTGGTGGGAGATGGCGAGGTACTCGACCCCGAGCGCCACCGCCCCGGCCACCACGGTCGCTCCCCATCCGGCGAGCAGGACGGTCAGAAAGCCGCGACGCCCGGGGGTCGACGCGAGTGCCGCCCACAGCAGCAGGAGCAGGACCACACCGGCGACCGCGAACGCCAGGACGAAGTGCCCCGTCCCGGCGTTCAGGTTGATGTCCGACGCGGCCCGCAGGCCCGAGGACGGCCAGGGCGCCAGGCCCCCGATCAGCAGATTGGTCCGGGGATAGATCGACATCGAGTGCCGGTGGTCGGCGACGTAGCTGGCGACCAGCGAGACGGCCAGCCCGATCAGGGTGGCGATGAGCGCGACGAGGAACGCCGATCCGGCGCCCGCTCGACGACGCACGACCGGTATGCCGCGCTGATTCTGGCCGGGCTGCGTCCAGGGCGCCGCACTACCTGGGGCGCCGCCTTCCGGGTGCTCGCGTCGCTGGGTCGCCGACTGCCACTGCGGATCCTGCCGGGGCGTCTCGCGCTGCGGATCTCCCGCAGCGCCGTAGGGCCCGCGCTCGCCACTCGCGGCGTCGTGAGGACGGGCCGCGCGGCCGGGCTCGACACCTGGCTCGCCAGCCGGCCCACGGCCGGGCTGTCCGTAGGGATTGGTCGGATCGGGTCCGTCACCCCGGGGTCGGTCGTCACTCATGCGCGCACCCTTCGCTCACGGTTCCTTGCGGAACCTGGTCAAGGTCATCCCTAGCAGTCGAGCGACCACCAGGCCTAGATAGTTGACTCCGGCAAGTTGCTCCAACATCGCCACGGACCGGGCGTGGTCGCCGACGGGGTAGATGTCGGAGAGCCCCGTCCCGGTCATCGTGGTGAAGGACAGGAAGACCAGCTCGATCCAGGTCAGCGGCCCGTGGTGCGTCGTGCCGGTCGTGAACTGGCCGGACCACACGGTCTGCACCAGCCCGTAGAGATAGGCGAACGCCCACGCCACCACGGTGAAGCACGCGCCGGTCGCGTAGATCTCGTCGGCGCCGACCTCGTTGTCGCCGAACATGTAACGGATCAGCGCGTACGCCGTGTAGAGGTAGAAGATCGCGTGCGTCACGTCGAGCCCCACCGTGACCCAGTACGCGTCGTGCAGCGGCACGTCCAGCACGCTGAAGATCAGCGCCGGCACTCCGATCGTGGCCGAGATCCAGGTGAGGGCCGGCGTCATCCGCACGGCAGCCACCGCCGTGACCAGCACGAGCAGCTGCACCACGGAGTACGCCGTGCGGCCGGGCGTGCTGTCGCCGGTGAACGGATAGATCAGCAGGCCGCCGAGCTGGATGATCAGCAGCACGGCGTTGGGGTAGGTGCCGAGGATGCCCCGCAGGCCGGTACGCCGCCGCGGGGCCGCGACGGTCATGTCCGGCCGTTCTCCGTCAGTGACCAGGCGTCCTCGCCGGGGTCGTCGTCATCGTCGGCCACGCCGAGCGGTGTCTGCGCAGCACCGTCGAACGGCGCCCCGACATCGTCGCCGCGCAACAGGGACAGGGTGGCCGGCAGGTCGTCGCCCTTGACCAGGACGTCGCGAGCCTTGGAACCCTCCGAGGGGCCGACGATCCCGCGCGACTCCATCAGGTCCATCAGCCGGCCGGCCTTGGCGAAGCCGACCCGCAGCTTGCGCTGCAGCATCGAGGTCGATCCGAACTGGGTCGTGACGACCAGCTCGGTCGCCTGCAGCAGCAGGTCGAGGTCGTCGCCGATGTCCTCGTCGACCTCCTTCTTCGCCGCCACCACCGTGACGTCGTCGCGGTAGTGCGGTTTGAGCTGGCCCTTGACGTGCTGGACGACCTCGGTGATCTCTGTCTCGGTGACCCAGGCGCCCTGCACGCGCATCGTCTTGGACGCGCCCATCGGCAGGAAGAGCGCGTCACCCTGGCCGATCAGCTTCTCGGCACCGGGCTGATCGAGGACGACGCGTGAGTCGGCCAGCGACGAGGTCGCGAACGCCATCCGGGAGGGCACGTTGGCCTTGATCAGACCGGTGACCACATCGACCGACGGGCGCTGGGTCGCCAGCACCAGGTGGATGCCGGCGGCGCGCGCCAGCTGGGTGATGCGGACGATCGACTCCTCGACGTCGCGCGGCGCGACCATCATCAGGTCGGCCAACTCGTCCACGATCACCAGCAGGTACGGGTAGGGGTGGATGACGCGCTCGGACCCCGGCGGCGGGGTCACCTTGCCGGAGCGGACGGCCTTGTTGAAGTCGTCGATGTGCTTGTAGCCGAAGGCGGCCAGGTCGTCGTAGCGCGTGTCCATCTCGCGCACGACCCACTGCAGCGCCTCGGCGGCCTTCTTGGGGTTGGTGATGATCGGGGTGATCAGGTGCGGAATACCTTCGTACCCGGTCAGTTCCACCCGCTTGGGGTCGACCAGGACCATCCGGACCTCGTCCGGGGTGGACCGCATCAGGATCGAGGTGATCATCGAGTTCACGAAGCTGGACTTGCCGGCGCCGGTCGCACCGGCGACCAGCAGGTGCGGCATCTTGGCGAGGTTGGCGATGACGTAGCCGCCCTCGACGTCCTTGCCGACACCCATCACCATCGGGTGCTCGTTGGAGCGCGCCGCCTGGCTGCGCAGGACGTCGCCGAGGCTGACCTTCTCGCGGTCGGCGTTCGGGATCTCGATGCCGATCGCGGACTTGCCCGGGATCGGGGACAGGATGCGCACGTCGGCCGACGCCACGGCATAGGCGATGTTCTTCGACAGCGCGGTGACCCGCTCCACCTTGGTGCCGTGTCCGAGCTCGACCTCATATCGCGTGACGGTCGGGCCGCGGCTGAACCCGCTGACCTGGGCGTTGATGTCGAACTGCTCGAAGACCTGGGTCAGCGACTCCACGACCCGGTCGTTGGCGGCCGAGCGGGTCTTGTGCGGCGTCCCCGGTGCGAGCAGGTCGCTGTTCGGAAGGGTGTAGGTGACGTCGCCGGCCAGCGCGAGCTGTTCGACGCGCTGCGGCAGCGGGCGGGTGGGCGGTGCCTGCAGCTCCTCTTTCACCCGCATCGGAGCCGGCGTCCTCGTGCCGGGCAGAGCGACCGCGTCCGGCGTCGGCGCGGGGGTGGGCACTGCGGTGGCCGGTGCGTCGAGCAGTTCCTCGCCGACCACCTCGTCGCCCTCCGGGACCTTCTGACCCGGGCGCAGGCGGCGGCCGTTCTTGGTCGTCCGTGCCACGATGGCGGCCTGCTCGAACGGTTCGTCACCGTCGCGGCGGGCGTCCTCCTCGGCGGCACGCCGCGCGCTGCGACTCGACCGGCGCTTGCGGCCCGGTCCGTCGATCTCGTCGCCGTGCAGGTCGTGCTCGACGGCGTCGACCGGGCCGTCGTCCTCATCGGTCGCGCGCTCGCCGAACAACCGGTCCTGCAGATGGCCCAGCCGCCCCGGGATCTGCTGCACCGGCGTGCCGGTGAGGACCAGGACGGCGAAGAACCCCACGAGCAGCAGGATCGGCACGGTCCCCCAGGTGTGCACCGCGGCGACGAGCGGACTGGAGGCCAGGAACCCGATCATGCCGCCGGCTCCGCTCACTCCCCCGCGGTAGGTCGGAGAGGGCGTGCCGTGCGCGACGCTCGCCAGGCCGCAGGCCGAGACGGCGAGGATCCCGAGTCCGGTGATCACCCGGTTGGTGCCCTGGTAACCGCGTGGCGAACGCAGCATGTGCACACCGAGCAGCAGGAGCACCAGCGGAAGTGCGAGGCCGACCAGGCCGAAGGTGCCGGCCACGACGGCGTGGACGACGTCGCCGGCAGCGCCCTGCAGTCCCCACCATTCACGCGCGGCGACCACGATGGCCATGGCGATCAGGGCGAATCCGATGCCGTCGCGGCGCAGCTCCGGCTCGACGTCGTGGGTGGTGTGCCCGACCCTGCGCGCCGCTCCCCCGGCGACGTGGGCCACGCCCATCCAGGTGCCGCGGACAGCGCGCAACGGCAGCGGGAGACCGCCGTCCCTGGCACCCTTGGTCGGGCGCGCGGCGGGCGTCTTGCGTGGTGCCGGAGGGCGCCGGGACGCCGGACGCTTGCCACCGGACGCGCGCTGGCGCGACGTGGTGCTGCTCGGGGCTTGACGGGTCGGCACGGGCACAGGCTAGCCGTCAGTCACACCTGTCACAGGCGCCCCACGCGGAGAACCGCCCGGAATCCTCAGCCCCCGTCGCTGCGCGGACGGCCGCGCCGAGGCAGGGGACGGGCCGTCCTGGGCAGCCGGCCACGCTTGCGCAACGCCTCCCGGATCAGCATCTCCACCTCGGCGTTGACGCTGCGCAGCTCATCCTGGGCGAGCCTGGTCAACGCCTCGTGGACCGCCGGATCCAGACGAAGCAGCAACGACCGGCGCGCGGGCGGACGCTGCGCGCCGAGGTGGCCGGGGTCGCCGGAATCGGCGGCGTCGGCGTCTTCGCTCGGCGGATCGGAGTCGCTCATCGACCGATCCGTCAGTGGTAGAGGCTGCCGGCGTTGACCACCGGTGTGGCGCGCTGGTCACCGCACAGCACGACCAGCAGGTTGGACACCATCGCCGCCTTGCGCTCCTCGTCGAGGTCGACGATGTTCTCGCCCTCCAACCGGGTGATGGCCATCTCCACGATGCTCACCGCACCCTCGACGATGCGTTCACGGGCGGCGATGATCGCGGCGGCCTGCTGCCGCTGCAGCATCGCCTGGGCGATCTCCTGGGCATAGGCGAGATGGCTGATCCGGACCTCGAGCACCTCGCACCCGGCGACCGCGATACGCGCCGCGACCTCGTGGGCGAGCTGCTCGGACACCTCGTCGGTGGAGCCGCGCAGCGACGTGCCCGTGCCGCTGGGGTTGTCGTACGGATGCGTCGTCGCGACGTGCCGCAGGGCCGACTCGGACTGCACCCGGACGAAGTCGCCGTACGACTCGACCGAGAACGTGGCCTTGGCCGTGTCGGCAACCTGCCACACGACGATGGCGGCGATCTCGACCGGGTTGCCGTCTGCGTCGTTGACCTTGAGGGCGTTGGTCTCGAAGTTGCGCACCCGCACGGAGATGTTGCGGCGGGTGGTGAGGGGCAGCACCCAGGTCAGGCCCGCGTGCCGCGCCGTCCCGATGTAGCGGCCGAAGAACTGCACCACCCTGGTCTGACCCGGCTGGATCACGACCAGCGGGGTGGCGACCAGCGCGGTCAGTACCGCCAGGACCACGCCGACCGCCGGCAGCCCCGCGACGAAGCTCCGGACGGCCACCGCCGCCAGGACGAGCGCGACCGCCAGCGCGAGGAAGCCGTTGACCGACCAGGCACGTCGCTCGGCGACGTCGACCCGCCGCCCCTCGTGGCCCACCGGTCGCGTCGACGGCGGTTGCACGGTCGGATCGGCACTGTCCGACGCGGGATCCTCGGGCCGCAGTTGCTGTGACATGACGTCCTCCTCGGTTTAAGTGATATCACTTTAATAGCACTTAAACCAGGCGGGCGGAAGCCCTTCGCGCAGGTGAGAGGACCGCAGCGCATCCTCCGCGGTGCGACCGGTCCACGATGCGGATCGCGACATGACGACCGGACACCGCATCCGTTAGCCTCGTCGCAGGTCAAGAGTCTCAGCGTCAAGCCTCGGCTAGCTGAGCGGCAACCCTCCTCCGCGGTGGGGTGCTCCGAGTGACGACCCGGCCACGCCGCATCCGCCGCGTGGCAAGCGCGGACCGACGTATCGGCATGCTGCCGGCGACCGCTGGTCCCACGGCGAGAGGCTGCCCGTGACCGTCCAGGCAACACATACCCAGCACGACACCGCGACCCCTTCCAGCACCGAGAGCGGCACGGCCGTACCCCGCGAGCCCCGCGCCGCACTACGCGTCGTCCGCGACCTTCCGCCCCACCGCCTGCCCCAGGTGCAGGCCCACCTGCCGCTCACCGTGGCGCACGAACTCGGGGTGCCCACCGTGCACCGAACTGTCGTGGACGCCGCGAACTTCGACCACGGGGCGACCACCCCCGCGCTGGTCAGCGTGCGCGATGCCGTCGATGCCGCACTGCCGACGTACGGCTCGGTGCACCGGGGCGCCGGCCTGCCGAGCCGGGTGACCACCGGCTGGTTCGAGCAGGCGCGGGCGACCGTGGGCGAGTTCGTCGGAGCGCGCCCCGACGACGAGGTCGTCTTCACCCGCAACACCACCGACGCCCTGGCCCTGCTGGCGCACTGCGTGCCCCGCGGCACCCAGGTCTTCGCCTGGGAGTCGGCCCACCACGCCGCACTGCTGCCCTGGGGGCGGTGCAACTGCACCCGCCTCGCGGTCCCGAACAGCGCCTCCGACGCCGCGCAGCTGTTGCGCTCGGCGCTCGCCGCGAGCGACGCGCGCGGCAAGCTGGTCGTCATCACCGGCGCGTGCAACGTCACCGGCGAGGTGTGGCCGGTGCGCCAACTCATCGCCACCGCCAGGGAGTACGGCGCGCGCACGGTCATCGACGCCGCGCAGCTGGCCCCGCACCGCGAGATCGACCTCGCCGACCTCGGCGCCGACTGGGTCGCGTTCTCCGGTCACAAGCTCTACGCGCCGTACGGCGCCGGGGTCCTCGTCGGCCGACGCGACTGGCTGGACCTCGCATCGCCCTACCTGCCCGGAGGCGGCGCCACGGCGCGCGTGCGTCATCAGCGCGTCACGTGGCATTCCGGCGCGGCCCGTCACGAGGGTGGCACGCCCAACGCCGTGGGTGCCATCGCGCTCGCCGCTGCGTGCGCGACGCTGCGCCGGCACCACGAGGAGATCGAGCGCCACGAGGCCGCCCTCGCCGATCAGTTGCGGACCGGGCTGCGCTCCATCCCGGGAGTCCGCCTGGTCAGCGTGCTCGGCGAGGACCGGCCCAACGTGGGTGTGGTGACCTTCACGGTCGACGGGTACGACCCGGCGCTGGTGTCGTTGGTGCTCTCCGACGAGTACGGCATCTCGGTGCGCGACGGTCGCTTCTGCGCCCACCTCTTGTGCGACAGCATCCTGGGCGACGGCTCCACCGCGGTGCGGGCGAGCATCGGCCTCGCGACCCGCGCCCACCACGTGGGCCGCCTCGTCGACGGCGTACGCCGCCTGGTCGAGGCGGGACCCACGCTGGACTACACCTACGACGAGTCCACGGGCTGGACCGCAGCCGACGACCCGCGCGACCTGTCGGTCCCCTGCCCCTGGTGACGGGCCGCGGACCCTCCCCGGCGTCCTAGCGCAGTCGGACGCGTGCCCAGACGGCCCGGTGGTCGGTATCGGCGACCGTGACCCTCCCGGACGCCACGACGTCGAAATCGCGCACGAGGATGTGGTCCAGTGCGATGAACGGCGGGAACGACCGCCCGTTCGGCCACGTGCGGACCCAGCCGCTGCCGGTGGCCCGTTGAGCGTCGGTCATCCCTGCGATGGCCCGGCGGAAGGCGGGCATCGCGGTCGAGGCGTTGAAGTCGCCTGCGATCACCAACGGCATGTCCGTCGGCTGACGGGCGCGCCAGCCACGCACCTCGTCGAGACCGGCGCGCCATCGGGTCGTGAGATTCGGCAGCGGGGCGTAGGTGTGCACGCCCCTCAGGAGGTAGGCGCCCTCCGGGGTCTGCACGCGCGCCACCGGCATGCCCGCACCGTCGTACGGCACGAAGGAGCTCTCCTCGGTGAGCGGATGGGCGCTGGCGATCACGGTTCCGCGGAAGTCGGTGCGCGTCCGACCCACCCGGTGCGGCAGGAGGTTGCGCAGACCCGCAGCATCGAGACGTTCGAGCGCATCCGGTGTGACCTCCTCCAGCACCAGCGTGTCGACGTGGTGGGCCCGGACCGCGGCCATGATGGGGGCCGCCGACGCCTGGCCGAACTCCATGTTCGAGGTCATGATCACCTCGTCGCCGGGCCGGCTGTGCACTGTGTGGGGCACCAGGGTCGGGACCGCGAGCGCCACAGGGACCGCGGCGATGAGCAGCAGACCCACCAAGGCGATGAGCATGGGCCGCGTCGGCCCGACCACGGCGGTCACGCCGACGCCGGCGACGAACGCGGCTATCGCGAGGGTGCCGAAGAGCGGGAAGATCGACTGCACGATCGGGGCGACCCCGTCGGCGTCGATCCAGCGGGCCGCCATGCCGCACGCTGCGATCAGCGCCATCAGGCAGAGCACGACGAGGGCAGCGTACTTCAAGAACATTCCTTCATCTTGACCTTATGAAGCTATGATCTTCATATGCAGGACATGAAGCCCGGCGAGCACGCAGACCCGTGCGCCACCCTGATCGGCGACATCGTGGACTCCCGGGGCGCCCCTGACCGCCATGCGTTGCACACCCGCCTCGTCTCCACCTTGCGCCGCACCGACCACCTGGTGGCCGCGACCACCGCACTGCGGATCACGGTAGGTGATGAATTCCAGGCCAGCTACGAAACCCTGGGCAATGCGCTGGAGGCGGCCTTCCGGATCAGGCTGGGCCTGATGCCCGAGACGCTGGTGCGATTCGGGCTGAGCTGGGGAGGTGCCACCGTGCTGGACGCCCGCGCCGGCACCCAGGACGGACCGGCGTGGTGGGCCGCCCGCAAGGCGATCGAAGCGGCGCAGGCGGCCGAACGACGACCGGCGACGCACGCCGTACGCACCGTCTACACCCCCGCGCAGGACGACGGCCCCAGCGCGGGAGCGGTCAACGCCGCCCTGGTGTGTCAGGACCAACTGCTTTCATCGCTGGATGAACGAGCCATGCGCATCCTGCAACGCCTCGTGGCGGGCGAGTCCCGCACGGAGATCGCACGCGCCGAGGACGTCTCCCCGTCGGCGATCTCCCAGCGCATCCGCGCCGCGGGCCTGGAAGTCATCGTGAACGCCGCCCGCGACCTCGCCTCCGTCCGATGAGCATCCTCGGCGCACTACTGCTCGCCGTCGGCGTCGGCGACCTGGTGCGGGTCCGGTCCGTCGTGGCGTCGTACGCGGTGGGGCCGCTCGTTCTCCTCGTGGCCGCCCTGGTGGCCGACCTGCACGACGCCGCCGACATCGTGCTGCTGGTCTTCGCTGCCGCGGTCGCCGCCGCGTGGCGCTGGCTGGCCGGTCGCGCCGCGCGCAGCAGACACGGCGAGACGCTGGCGCTGTGCCTGCTCGGAGCGGGCGTCCTGGTCGTGATGATCGCCGCGGGCAGCGCGAGTCACGCCGACGGCGCGCTCGGCCACTGGATGCGGCACAGTGCGTTCGCCACGCTGCACGAGCTGTCGCCCGACCGCTTCCTGCTGGTGCTCGGCCTCGGCGCGGTGCAGCTGGCCACCGGCAACGAGCTGGTGCGCCTGGTGCTGACCGCGATCGGCGCGGTGAAGCCGGAGGGCCAGCCGCAGCCCTCCGACGAGCTGCGCGGCGGTCGGCTGCTCGGTCCGATGGAGCGCCTGTTCATCCTCGGGCTCGGCATGGCCGGGCAGATCACCGCGGCCGGGCTCGTGATCGCCGCGAAGGGCCTCATCCGCTTCCCCGAGCTGCAGGCCCGTCGATCGGCGCGCCAGGAGATCTCCGGCCTCGGCATCGATGCCGTCACCGAGTACTTCCTGGTCGGCAGCTTCGTCAGCTGGCTGGTCGCGCTCGGCGCCCTCGGCATCGTCGGCCTGCGCTGAGGACGGGCGTGACATCGGTCACCCGGTTCCAAGGCCCCGCTCAGCACACCGCGGTCGGGCAGGTGCGACGGGGATCCGGTGGATGTCCGTCTCACCCGCACCAGGGCATGACCACAGGGTCACAGCGTCGACGCGTGACCGCGGGCGGACTGCGCAGGCGCCCAGTGCCGGTCCGTTGCAAGCAGATTGCACCCATCCGGCACGAGCTCGGCCGCCGCTGCCACCACCTGCTGGGCCTCGGCGCACACTGCCGCCGGGTCCATGCGTTTCGGACATAGCCTTTCTAACTATCACATCTCAACCCTCAGATGCGCTTCCGCTTGCTCACAGGACCGCCACAGACACGACCGGACGGTCGACCAGGCGGGTTTGGCAGGGGCGGCATCGGCACGTACGGTGGTCCACATCGGGTCGTCAGCACTAGATGTGCTAACGGCCCACTTTCGGGGCGTGCCACACCACGGCACGATTCAGCCCTCGTGGCACCGCGCCTAACCTCGCCCGGTGTCACCATCTGCCGGGAACGTCCCGGGAACGGCGAGGACGGGGGACCCAACCGGGTCTCCATGCATGGAGACCCACTGGGGTTAAGCAGAGAACTTCTGCAGGGCACCTGACCGCCCGACCCGACAGCTAACTCCGTAGGCGCGCGTCAGGAAAGGGACATTGGTTCATACATGAAGAACATCTCTACGAAGACCCGCATGATCACCGTCGGTGCCGTCGGCACCGCGATGCTCGGCACCGGCCTCGCGGCCGCCGGCACCGCCCACGCTGCTTCCGGTTCCGTCTGGGACCGCGTCGCTGCTTGTGAGAGCGGCGGCAACTGGGCCATCAACACCGGAAACGGCTTCTACGGCGGCCTGCAGTTCACCCAGCAGACCTGGGCCGGCTACGGCGGTACCGCGTACGCCGCCCGTGCGGACCTCGCCAGCCGTTCGGCTCAGATCGCGGTCGCCCAGAAGGTGCTCGCCTCCCAGGGTCCCGGCGCATGGCCGGTCTGCTCCAAGAAGGCCGGCCTGACCTCCGGCAACGGCGCGGGCAGCGGTGGTGGCGTCGCCACCCCGGCCCCCCGCCCCGTCGTCAAGCACCCCGGCCGCGGCGCCTCGCGCCCCGTGGTCAAGCAGCGTCACGCGGTCGCCCCCCAGGTGCGCACCCACCGTTACGTTGCTCCCCAGGTGCGTACGCACCTGCACCACGCCGCTGCGCCGCAGCTGCGTACGCAGCCCACCGGCCGTGTCATCACGGTGCACGCCGGCGACACGCTCAGCAAGCTCGCTGAGCGGTACCACGTCAAGGGTGGCTGGCAGGCCCTGTTCGCCATGAACAAGGGCACTGTGAACAACGCCAACCTGATCTTCATCGGACAGCACCTGTCCATCTGAGATCTCTCATGAAGAAGGCCCGGACCGCTCGTCGGTCCGGGCCTTCTTCTTCTCCCCACGAAGTTCTCCGCTACGTGGCGGAGAACTTCGCGGGGTGACGTTCGGGGCCCCCGCCAAGTATCGGAGCGAAGCTTCGGGCCCCGACAAGGTATTCGGAGGAGCGAAGCGGAGGAGAAACCTCGTTGGGTGAAGCGAAGCGGAGAACTCCGCGGGGTGACTCAGGCGTCGATGACGACCGGGATGATCATGGGACGCCGGCGCAGCTTGCCGCCCATGAACGAGCCCACGGTGCGGCGGATGACCTGCTGCAACTGGTAGGAGTCGGTGACGCCCTTGCGGCGGGCCTCCTCCAGGGCGGCCTCGAGCTTCGGCAGCACTTCGTCGAGGACCGCCTCTCCCTCGGCGAAGCCGCGGGCCTGGATCTGCGGTCCGGCCGCGATCTGCCCGGTGTCGGCGTCGCGTACGACGATGACGGTCACGAAACCCTCGTCGCGCAGGATCCGGCGGTCCTTCAGCAGGGTCTCGTCGGTAGTGCCCACCAGCGAGCCGTCGACGTAGATGTAGCCGCACGGCACCGCGCCGGTGATGGAGGCCTTGCCCTTCACGAGGTCGACGACGACGCCGTCCTCGGCGAGCACGACGTTGCTGCGCGGCACCCCGGTCTTCACGGCGAGGTCACCGTTGGCGATCAGGTGGCGCCATTCGCCGTGCACCGGCATCACGTTGCGCGGCTTGACGATGTTGTAGCAGTAGAGCAACTCCCCCGCGCTGGCGTGCCCGGAGACGTGCACCATGGCGTTGCCCTTGTGCACGACATTCGCGCCGAGGCGCATCAGGCCGTTGATCACCCGGTAGACGGCGTTCTCGTTGCCCGGGATCAGGGAACTGGCCATCAGCACGGTGTCGCCCCGGCCGACATCGATCCGGTGATCGCGGTTGGCCATCCGGGACAGCGCAGCCATCGGCTCGCCCTGCGAACCGGTGCAGACCAGCACGATCTTGTTGTCCTGCAGGTCGTCGAGCTTCTTGACGTCGACGAGCACCCCGTCGGGGATGGTGAGGTAGCCGAGGTCGGCGGCGATGCCCATGTTGCGCACCATCGAGCGACCGACGAGTGCGACCTTGCGCTTGTGCTTGTACGCCGTGTCGATCACCTGCTGCACGCGGTGCACGTGCGAGCTGAAGCACGCCACGATGATCCGGCGGGACGCCTCGGAGAAGACCCGCTCGATGGCGGGCGTGATGTCGCGCTCCGGAGTGGTGAAGCCCGGCACCTCGGCGTTGGTGGAGTCGGTCAGGAAGAGGTCGACGCCCTCCTCGCCGAGCCGCGCGAACGCCCGCAGGTCGGTGATCCGCCCGTCCAGCGGCAGCTGGTCCATCTTGAAGTCGCCGGTGTGCAGCAGGGTGCCGGCGGGCGTGCGGATGAAGACCGCGAGCGCGTCGGGGATGGAGTGGTTGACCGCGATGAACTCGCAGTCGAACGGGCCGAGCTTCTCCCGGTCCCCCTCCTTGACGCCGAGGGTGTAGGGCGTGATCCGGTGCTCCTTGAGCTTGGCCTCGATCAGAGCCAGCGTCAGCGTCGAACCGACGAGGGGGATGTCGGGCTTGAGCTTCAGGAGATAGGGCACCGCGCCGATGTGGTCCTCGTGCCCATGGGTGAGGACGATCGCGTCGATGTCGTCGAGGCGCTCCCGGATGTACTGGAAGTCCGGCAGGATCAGGTCCACGCCGGGGTGGTCCTCGGGGAAGAGGACGCCGCAGTCGACGATGAGCAGCCGACCGGCGTACTCGATGACGGTCATGTTGCGACCGACCTCGCCCAGGCCGCCCAGGGCGACGACGCGTACGCCGTCCTTGGGCAGGCGCGGGGGCGCGCTCAGTTCGGGGTGGGGATGGCTCACAGAACTCCTGATCGGCGAAGGCCCTCGCGCAGAATGTCGAGGTGCTCGGGTGCCGCCGGCAACAGTGGCAGGCGGCAGAAATCGGACTCGATCACGCCGAGCATCCTCATGGCGGCCTTGGCCATGATCGCGCCCTGCGTGGTGTTCATGACCGCCTCGATGGCGGGTATCAGCGTGGTGTGGATCTCGCGGGCGCGCGGCAGGTCGCCGCGGTCGACAGCGGCGACCATCTCGGCGTACTGACTCCCGGCGACGTGGCCGACGACGCTGACGATCCCCACGGCGCCGAGGGCGAGCCAGGGAAGGTTGAGCACGTCGTCACCGGAGTACCACAGAAGGTCGGTCTCGTGCATGAGCCGACTGGCCGCGAACAGGTCGCCCTTGGCGTCCTTGACGGCGATCAGCTCCGGGATCTGGGCCAGGCTGCGGATCGTGTCGCTCGCGAGGGCCGTGCCGGTGCGGCCGGGGATGTCGTAGGCCATCGCGGGGAGCCCGGTGGCGCCGACGACCGCCCGGAAGTGCTCCACGATGCCGGCCTGGGTCGGTTTGTTGTAGTACGGCGTGACGATCAGGACCGCGTCGGCCCCGACCGCGGCGAGCGCCTCGGCGGCACGGCACGAGTGGGCGGTGTCGTTGGTGCCGACACCCGCGGTGACCGCCACCCGGTCGCCGACGGCCTCCACGACGGCGCGTACGACCGCGACGTTTTCCTCGTCGGTGGTGGTCGCGGACTCCCCGGTCGTGCCGTTGACCACCAGGCCGTCGTTACCGTGGTCGGCCAGGTACGCCGCAAGGCGTTGGGTGCCGTCCAGGTCGAGTGCGCCGTCCTCGCGCATGGGGGTCACCATCGCGGTGACGGTGCGGCCGAACGGAGTGGACGTCATAGGGCGAAGGCTATCGGGCGCAGGCGCTGCCCCGATCCTGCGGTGGGCCCGGCCCGAGAGCTGCCAGGAGCTACCCAGGAGCTACCCGGGAGATGAAAGATCGCGTCGCTACCCGCTCGGGGGTCCGGGTAGCGACGCGATCACCCGGTACATCGGCCCACTCCCGGAGTCGTTACAGGACGGCGATGTGACCTGCGTCACACTAACGCTCACAAGCCGATGACTGTGGCGAGCGATCCGTCGCTGTCGCCCCCCGGCACTACCATCGGGGCCGTGGATCAGTACCTGGCGCTGCTGCGGCGCACCCTGCACGACGGCGCCCGCAAGGACGACCGCACCGGCACCGGCACCTTGTCGGTCTTCGGCCACCAGATGCGGTTCGACCTGGGCGCCGGCTTCCCCGTCACGACTACTAAGAAGCTGCACCTGCGCTCGATCTTCGGTGAGCTGCTGTGGTTCCTGCGCGGCGACACCAACGTCGAGTGGCTCCACGAGCGCAAGATCTCGATCTGGGACGAATGGGCCGATGAGAACGGTGACCTCGGGCCGATCTACGGGCACCAGTGGCGTTCGTGGCCGACCCCCGACGGCGGGCACATCGACCAGCTGGCGCGGATCATCGACGCGATCCGCACCACCCCCGACTCCCGCCGCCTCGTGATCTCGGCATGGAACGTCGCCGACGTCGACGACATGGCCCTGCCCCCGTGCCACACCCTCTTCCAGTTCTACGTCGCGCCGCCGGATGCAGGCGGCGTACGCCGGCTCTCGTGCCAGCTCTACCAGCGCTCGGCCGACGTCTTCCTCGGCGTTCCCTTCAACATCGCCTCCTACTCGCTGCTGACCTCGATGGTCGCCCAGGTCACCGGACTCGGGGTCGGCGACTTCGTGCACACCATCGGCGACGCGCACCTCTACCTCAACCACGTCGACCAGGCCCGTGAACAGCTGCGTCGCACGCCCGGCCCGCTGCCGACCCTGCGCCTCAACCCGGCACGCACCCAAATCGACACGTTCGAGCTGGAGGACATCGAGCTCGACGGCTACGTCGCCGCGCCCGCCATCAAGGCGCCGATCGCCGTATGACGATCACCCTCATCGCCGCCGTCGCCCGCAACGGCGTGATCGGCCGGGACGGTGACATGCCCTGGCACGTCCCCGGCGAGCAGCGTGGCTTCAAAGCCGCGACCATGGGCCACCCGATGCTGATGGGCCGCAAGACCTTCGCGGCCATGGGCGCCCTGCCCGGGCGGCGGTCGATCGTGCTGACCCGCGATCCGGACTTCCGGGCCGACGGCGTGGAGGTGGCGCGCAGCCTGGACGAGGCCCTCCTGCTCACGCAGGACGAGGACTTCTTCGTCGTGGGCGGAGCCCAGATCTATGCACTCGCACTTCCCTACGCCGACCGGCTGCTGCTCTCCTTCATCCCGCAGAAGCCGGCCGGTGACGCGTACTTCCCCGGCTGGCCCTACGACGACTCACCGGCCTGGCGCGAAAGTGCCCGCGAGGACCACGACGGGTGGACCGTCCTGACCTACGACCGGGTCACGCCGCGCACCCAGGTCGTGCACGGTCCCCGGATCGCCCGCGGGGCGCGGCAGAAGATCGGCGCCAGCGTCGCGGTCATGCACGAGGGCCGGCTGCTCGTCACGCGCCGCGAGGACAACGGCCTGTGGTGCCTGCCCGGTGGCGGCGTCGACGCCGGCGAGACCTGGTCGGAGGCCGCCCTCCGCGAGGCGCGTGAGGAGACCGGTCTCGAGGTCGCGATCGACGGGGTGCTGGCCGCGTACACCGACCCGAACGTCGTGGTCGCCTACCCCGACGGGCACCACACCCAGATCTTCGGCGTCTGCTTCCGCGCCCACCCGGTCGCAGGCGAGGCGGGCATCTCCGAGGAAGTGACCGAAACCCGTTGGGTGACCCGTGAAGAGGCCGCCGGGCTGCCCTTGATCCCCACTGCGCGGCGGCTCGTGCCGCAGGCGTTCGACACAGGCGATGTGACCTATGACTGACCTCACCCCCACCCCCGACGCGGCGGTCCGCACCGCCCGCGCCACCGATGCCGACGCGGTCGGCGCCGTGCAGGCGCAGCTGTGGCGCGAGGCGTACGGCATGTTCCTGTCGCCGAAGTTGCTCGAGCAGTTCACGCCCGAGGCCTTCGCGCAGGTGTGGGCCGAGTCGCTCACCAGTCCCCCGAGCCCGCTGCACCGACTGCTGGTAGCCACGCAGGGCGCCGACCTCGTCGGGTTCGTGGCCATCGGGCCCGGCGAGCACGAGGGCACCGGCGAGATCCTCGTCGGCGGCGTGCTGGCGAGCCACCGCCGCTCCGGGCACGGCTCACGACTGCTCAACGCCGCGGTCGACACCCTGCGAGCCGGCGACTTCGGGCAGGTCGAGGGATGGGTGCTCGCCCTCGACGAGCAGACGCGCGAGTTCGCCGAGCAGGCAGGGCTGTCCGCGGACGGCGCCTGGCGTGAGCGGGCGCTGCCCGGCGACAGCGCGGCCCGCGAGGTACGCCTGCGCGCCTGGATCGGCCCCGTCGAGGACTGAGTCCGCTCAGCTGCCGGGCTGCTCCAACTGGATGTTCACCATCCACGGCACGCCGAACTTGTCGGTCAGCTGGCCGAACTTGGCGCCCCACGGCGCCTTCTCCAGCGGCATATCGATCCTGGCGCCCTCCGACAGGCCCTTCCAGTAAGCCGTGAGCTCGTCGTCGTCGCCTCCCTCGCCGGTGAGCGAGATGCTCATCCCGCCGATCGGAGTGGCCTGCATCGTGCTCGGCACGTCGGCCCCCATCAGCTCCAGACCCTTCTCGGTCCGTAGGTAGCCGTGCATGATGTTCTCCTCCTCCCCCGCCGGCACCGGCATCTTGAACTGCGCGAAGGTGACGAGGTCGGGCGTGCCGCCCAGGACGGAGGCGTAGAAGGTCATCGCCTCGCGGGCGTGGCCTTCGAAGTTCAGGTAGGGGTTGAGGCTGATGGCCATGGCGGCTCCTGCGGGGCGAGAGGCTGATGTGAACGGGGTTCACATCGTAGCGACGCCGCTCGTGCCGGCGCCAGGGATCGACTGACCTCACAGGTCGAGAAGGTGCTCCAGTCCGACGGTCAGACCGGGCCGGTCGCCGATCACGCGCACCGCGGCCAGCACGCCGGGCATGAAGCTCACGCGGTCGAAGGAGTCATGCCGGATCGTGAGCGCCTCCCCCGCCGCACCGAAGGCGACCTCCTGGTGCGCCACCCGTCCGCGCATCCGCAGCGCGTGCACGGGAATGCCGTCGATGCGGGCACCGCGAGCGCCGTCCGGATCGGTGCGGGTCGCGTCCGGTACGTCAGCCAGTCCGGAGCTCGCACGGGCCGCCGCGACCAGCGACGCGGTGCGCGCCGCCGTACCCGAGGGTGCGTCGACCTTGTCCGGGTGGTGGGTCTCGATGATCTCCACCGACTCGTAGAACCGGGCGGCGCGCTGCGCGAACGCCATCATCAGCAGCGCGCCGATCGCGAAGTTGGGCGCGATGAGCACGCCGACCCGCGGGTCATCGATCAGCTGCGCCTCGAGCGCCTGCAGCCGCTGCGGCGACCAGCCCGTCGTCCCGACGACGCAGTGCACGCCGGCAGTCACGCAGTGCGCGACGTTGTCCGGCGAGGCATCGGGCGTCGTCAACTCCACCGCGACACTGGCGCCGCCCAGGTCACCGAGCGGATCGCCGTGATCGAAGCGACCCACCAGGTCCAGATCCGTTGCGTCGTCGATGGCCTGCACGGCAGCCGATCCCATCCGACCGGAGGATCCGATGACGGCTACGGGGATGCGTTCGCTCACGGCGCCCAGGGTAGGGGGTGGGGCGGTTCCCAGGGCATGAATAGTGGAGGTATATTCGTTACCTAAGTTAACGGTCGTGGGCGCATGCCGCGCGACGTCCTGTTCGATCTTCGAGGAGACTCATGTCCGAGGCCGCTTCGCCCCGCGAGCAGCGCACCCGTGGCGTACGCCGTCGCTACGAGGCCGAGCACCCGCGCTACAAGTGGGTGGCTTTGTCGAACACGACGCTCGGCGTGCTGATGGCGACGATCAACTCCTCGATCGTGATCATCTCGCTGCCGGCGATCTTCCGCGGGATCGGGCTGAACCCGCTCGGCGCCGGGAACATCAGCTACCTGTTGTGGACGCTCATGGGGTTCCTGGTCGTCTCCGCGGTGCTGGTCGTCACGCTCGGGCGCCTGGGTGACATGTTCGGCCGGGTGAAGATCTACAACCTCGGCTTCGTGGTCTTCACCATCTCCTCCCTCTTCCTCACGGTCGATCCGCTGCACCAGGGCGGGGGCGCGATGTGGATCATCCTGGGACGCCTCGTGCAGGGCGTCGGCGGCGCGATGCTGATGGCGAACTCGACGGCGATCCTCACCGACGCCTTCCCGTCCCACCAGCGCGGGATGGCCCTCGGCATCAACCAGGTCGCGGCCATCGCGGGATCGTTCCTCGGCCTGATCATCGGTGGCGTGCTGTCCGAATGGCACTGGCGCGCGATCTTCCTGGTGAGCGTCCCGATCGGTCTGCTCGGCACCGTGTGGTCCTACACCTCGCTGCGCGAGCTCGGCGTGAAGCGCCGCGGCACCCTCGACATCCCCGGCAACATCACCTTCGCCGGCGGCGTGACCGCGATCCTCGTCGCGATCACCTACGGGATCCAGCCGTACGGCGGCCACTCGATGGGGTGGACCAACCCCTGGGTGCTCGCCGGACTCATCGGCGGCCTGGCGCTCCTCGTGGCGTTCACCGTCATCGAGTCCAAGGTGAAGGACCCGATGTTCTCGATGGGCCTGTTCAAGATCAAGGCGTTCGCGGCCGGCAACTTCGCCGGGCTGCTCGCCTCGATCGGCCGGGGCGGCATGCAGTTCATGCTCATCATCTGGCTGCAGGGCATCTGGCTCCCGCTGCACGGATACGACTACCAGAGCACTCCTCTGTGGGCCGGCATCTACCTGCTGCCGCTCACCGTCGGCTTCCTGATCGCCGGACCGGCGTCCGGTTTCATGTCCGACCGGGTCGGTGCTCGCGCGTTCGCCAGCGGCGGCCTAATGCTGACGGCCGCGACGTTCGTCGGGCTCATCCTCATTCCGGTCGACTTCAGCTACCCGGTCTTCGCGCTGCTGCTCTTCCTCAACGGCATCGGGTCCGGGATGTTCTCCGCTCCCAACACCACGGCCATCATGAACAGCGTGCCGGCCAATCAACGCGGAGCGGCGTCCGGGATGCGCGCGACGTTCTTCAACTCCGGCACATCGCTGTCGATCGGGATCTTCTTCTCACTGATGATCGTCGGACTGGCCTCGCACCTGCCCGACCAGCTGCGCACCGGCCTGGCCGCCCAGCACGTGCCGGCGGGGGTGGCCGATCAGGTCGCCGGACTGCCGCCTGTCGGGTCGCTCTTCGCGGCGTTCCTCGGCTTCAACCCGATCCAGTCGCTGCTCGGTCCGACCGGGGTGCTGAAGCAGGTGCCGGCCGGTAACGCCAAGACCCTGACCGGTCGGGAGTTCTTCCCGCACCTGTTGAGCGGCCCCTTCCACGACGGCCTGGTGATCGTCTTCCTCACTGCCGCGGCGATGATGCTCATCGCGGCCGTGGCCAGCCTTCTGCGTGGCGGTCACTACGTGCACGACGACGATGATGACGACGCCCCCGCGGGGTCCGACGCCGTGCGCGACGAGGAAGTCAATCAGCCGGCCTGATCTCGGCTTTCGGACATGCACGGCGGGGCACCTGTGCCCCGCCGTGCATGTCCGAATTCAGCTCTTGCGGCGCGCGAGCCCGGCTGCGATGGCGCCGATGCCCGCGACGCCGACAACCCCACCAAGGACCTGGTAGGCCTGGTGGCGCCACCCCTGCGGGTCGAAACCCGCGGTCGCGGCCTGGATCGCGTCGTCGTACGACGTGCGCCCGCCGGGCGGTGCGCCCACCACCTCGAGGATGTCGTCCTCGTGACAGACCGCCTCGTGCACGAGACTGCCGACCAGCGGGCGCGCGATCCCCGCGGACACGGGGGTGACCGCCCCGACCCAGTGACTCGCGAGCTGCGGCGTAAGCACAGGAACCGTTGCGATCAGCGGTGATCCGAGTCCCGTCACCCGGGCGTACTCCCGCATCATCTCGGCGTAGGTGAGCACGTCGGGACCGCCCACGTCGAAGGTCCGGTTGACGTCCGGGGCGAGGTCGGCGGCGCCCACCAGGTAGTGGAGCACGTCGTCGATGGCCACCGGTTGGATGCGGTTGCGCAACCACCGCGGCGCCACGACGGCCGGCAGCCGCTCGGTCAGGTGCCGCAGCATGTCGAACGACGCCGACCCGTCACCGAGCACCACGCCCGCCTGCAGCACCGCCGTGGGGACGCCGCTCGCGAGCAGGATCTCCCCTACCTCGACCCGCGAGCCGAGGTGCGGCGACAGGTGACCGGTCGGGTGCAGCCCGGACAGGTAGACCAGCCGTCGGACGCTCGCGCTGTGCGCCGCCTCCGCCACGACGTGGGCCATCTCGCGGTCGCGGCGTACGAAGTCGCCCCCGCCGTCCATCGAGTGCAGCAGGTAGTACGCGGTGTCGACGCCGTCGAGCGCCTGCTTCATGTCGTCCGGGTCCGACGCGCTGCCCTGCGCGACCTCGACACGGTCGGACCACTCCCGGGCCCGCAGCGCCTCCGGGTGGCGGCTGAGCACCCTTACCTGCCAGCCACTTTCGAGCAGCTTCGGCACCAGCAGGCCGCCGATGTACCCGGTGGCGCCGGTGACCAGCGCGATGCGAGACGTCATACGGGACACAGTAGGCGTGCGCCCAGCGACGTCGGGGAGGATGGGCGGGTGCCTGCCTTCACTCCGGCCTCGTGGCTGACCGCCTGGACCTGGTCGTGGCCCGGCGTCGTCGTGGCGCTGCTGCTCACGGCGCCCTACCTCGCGCTGGCCGGACGCGCAGCGCGCCGGGGTGAGCGGTGGCCCTGGTGGCGCACCGCGGTCTACCTGGTGGCCGGCGTCGGATCGTTGATCTATGTGACCTGTGGACCGATCGGGGCCTACCGCACGAGTCTGCTGTGGTGTTTCGGCGGCCAGGTGGGGGTGGTCGCCTCCGTCACACCGCTCGCGCTGGCGATCGGCGACCCGGTCGGGCTCGTACGCCGGGTCCGTCCCGGCGCGGTCACCGCGCTGCAGGGGCGCGTCGCACGGGTGCTGATGTTCCCCCTGCTGGCATCCGTCCTGGCCGCCGTCAGCATCGTGCTGGTCTTCTTCACCGGATACGCGCAGTGGGCGATCACCTCCGGGATCGGCGAGTTGGTGCTTCTGGTGCACCTGCTCGCGGTGGGGGTCCTCGTCGTACTGCCGCTCCTCACCGAGGAGTTGCTGCCCGCGTGGGCGACCGCACCGGTGCGCGCGCTGTTCGCCTTCGTCGACGGGTTGCTCGACGCCATCCCCGGCATCCTGGTGATGACCGCGTCCTCGCTGCTGGTGCCGGACTTCCCGGGCTGGGGCACTCCGGCACACGCGCACTTCAGCAGGACCCTGGACCAGAAGTTCACCGGTGGGGCCCTGCTCGGCGTCGCCGAGGCCATCGGCGTGCCGCTCCTGGCGGCGGTGTTCGTGCAGTGGATGCGCAGCGACGCGGTGGAGGCCGCCCAGGTCGATGCACGACTCGACGCTCAGGAGCGCATCGGTCCTGCTCCGGCGGCGCGTACCCAGGTCGAGGAACCCGACGCGCAGGGCGATCGACCCTGGTGGTTGGACGACCCACGAATGGCCGACCGCTTCCACAAGCGCAACGACTCCACCGGCAACTGAGCGGACCGTCCGCGCGGGTCTGTCTCACCGTTGCGCCCGCGGGAGCACCGTCGACTCGCCGTCCCGACGATGCCGGGTCCGCCCGTGTCGGGTACGGCCAGCGTGGTGTCGCAGTCGAGGGTGACGACGTGGACGGCGGGTGGGTCAGCTCGCGAGGAACTCCACGTCGATCGCGATCGTCACCGCGATCCGGCGTGGAGCGAACCTCAGGTCCGTCGAGGACCCGCTCGACGCGACGAAACGAGCCTGTTCGCGGAACTCGGGCCCACCCTGGGCAGATCCGCTGTCGGCGATGACGACCGCTTCGATCGCCTGTTTGCCGGCTGCCCGCGCGTACTGGTGAGCGTGCTCGTCGGCAGACCGCACCGCCTGCGCGCGCAGCGAGTTGCTGGCCTCGTTGCGGGTGGCGGTGGTCAACTCCCATTGCACGTGCTGGACCCGCACCTCGTCGATCTCGCACCACTGCTCCACGGCGTGCCCGAGCTGTTCGAAGTCCGCGAAGCGCGCCTGGACGTCGGCGGAGGTCTGGTGCGTGTGCGGCAGTCGGCGACCGTCGGGGTCGTACGGCCGATCGGACCAGGTGGTCACCTGCTCGTTGCTCCAGCGGCGTACCGCTCCGCCGCGTTCGAGGTCGGCGAGCTCGTCGGTCAGTAGGCGCAGCACCGTGCGGACGCGTTCGGTGACTGCGTGCTTGTCCGTGCCCTCCGCCTGGATACGCAGCTGCAGATCGGCTCGCTCGGCAGGGCAGTGCCTGGTGGCGGTCTCGTGCACCCGAATGGTCAACGACATCTCTGGAACCTATCGGCTCCCCGGCCGCTCCAGAGCGTTTCGATCCCGTGAGCGCCCGTCCAGTGTCGAACGCGCCGGCCCGGGTCAGGCGGTGCGGTGGCGCTGGCAGCGCGGGCACCAGAACAGATTACGTCCGCCCATCACCTGGGTGCGCACCTTCGCGCCGCACCTCGGGCACGGCTCGTCCGTACGCTTGTAGACCGCGTGCTTCGGGCGGCGTACGACGGCCGCGCCGGTGCTGGCGATCGCCGCCTCCGCCTTCTCCAGCTGCGCCTCGTCCGTCACGATCCGGCCGGTGGCGACGCCCACCTTCATCAACCGCACGAGGTCGGTCCACAGTGCGTCCCACACCGCGGAGCGCACCTTGTTGCCCGGCTTGAACGGGTCGACACGATGACGCCACAGCAGCTCGCAGCGATAGAGGTTGCCGATACCCGCGACCACGTCCTGGTCCATCAGCAACTGGCCGATCGCCTTGCGGCTGCGATGGATCCGATCCCACGCACGGCTCGGATCGGCATCGGCTCGCAGCGGATCCGGACCGGTGCGCGCGATGACCTCCGCGACCTCCGTAGGAGTGCGCAGTGCGCAGATGATGGGCCCGCGCAGGTCGGCGACCGTGGTGTCGGTCGCCAGCCGCAGGCGCACGGCGCCGCGCGGAGGCGGCAGCATGTCGTCGTACGACAGCACACTGAACTTGCCGATCAGGCCGAGGTGCACGTGCAGCACCCGTTCGGCGGAGAACTCCACGAACAAGTGCTTGCCCCAGGCGTCCGCGCTGTCGAGATAGGTGCCGTCGAGCAGCGCCGCGCTCTCGGCGAATCGGCCCTGCGGGCTGCTCACCGCCGGCCGGCTCCCGCCGAAGGAGTCGTCGATCGCGGAGGCGAGCCGGTGAATCGTATGTCCCTCTGGCACAGCCTCACTCAGCCGATCAACACGGTCGAGACGCGATCCAGCCGAGGCTGGTCGTACTGTCCATCCGACACCACACCGCGCGCCCAGGTCAGCAGCAGCCGGTCCCCCAGCACCTCGACCCCACCCATGTTGTTGTCGAACCACGGCCCGTGCGTGAGGTCCCACTCGTACGCCGGCCGCCGCACCTGCGGCAGCCGCCGCGCGAGGCGGCGCATCGGGCGCTTCGTCCAGTTCGCCAGGGCGCCCTGCAGCATCCGCACGTGGCGCGGCAGCGGGTTGCGGATCGGCGAGCAGACGACCTGCAGAATCCGCGAACTCAGCGCATAACGCTCGTGCTGCACCTGGGTGATGTAGGAGTTGTGCACGTCGCCGGACAGGAATGTGATCGTCGCCGGCGCCTCGCCGTGCTGGCCGCGTGCCACCTCCACCACCCGTTGCAGCACGTGGGCGAACGACCGCTCGAACGCCGCCCAGTGCTCCAGATCGACCGCCTCGCGCAGCTTCTCGCCGAGTCGCGCCGTCCGTGGCCCACCCCACGCGCCGCCCGCCATCGTCTCGTCGATCGACTCCAGGTCGTGGATGGCCGGCGGGAGGAAGAACGGCAGCGACGTGCCGATGAACAGATGCGAGGTGTCACCGTGCAACTGCTCGTCGAACCACCGGCTCTCCTTCGCATCCAGCATCGCGCGCTTCCCCGGCTCCAGCACTCGGGCATTGCGCGAGTCGATGACGACGAGCCGACTCTCACCCAGATCACGGGTGAAGGAGAAGCGATAGGTCTCCGGCTCGCGGTCGACCCGGTCGGCGAACGCTTCGATGACCTCGGTGATGTCCAGCTCACCCTCGACCGGGTCATGGGCGGCGATCTGCCGCCAGATCTCGTCCTGCCGCAGCTCGTCCGGCGCAAGATTGCCCGCGTGCTGGTAGATCCAGTACGACGCGAGCGCACCCTTGATCCGGTCGCGCCACCACGGGAGCTCGTTCATCTCCTCGTGCCAGGCCTGCGAGGTGTTCCAGTCGTCGCGCACGTCGTGGTCGTCGAAGATCATCGCGCTGGACAACGTCGAGAGCAGCCATCGGTTCGCCGGGTCGGACCATGCCAGCCGGTAGAGCTCGGCGTACTCCACGAAGTCCTTCACCTCCGACCCCGGCGGGGCGTCCAATCCCCTTCGACGCTCAATGAACTCGCGCATCGCACGCGATGTCTCGTCGGCATAGAGCTGGTCGCCGAGGAAGAGCACGAAGTCGGGCCAATGGTCGGGGTTGCGCACCATCTCCAGCGCGTACGCGCGCAACGCGTCGACCCCGTGCGCCTGGGTGCCCTCCTTGTCGTGCGGGACGCTCGTGCGGCACGACCCGTAGATGAAACGCGACGGCCTGCTGCGATCGAGGGTGGCGATGCGGCACGGCGGGTAGGCGTCATCGGGCGTCGGCCACAAAACGTCGCCGTCCACGGCCACCTGGTAGTCCTGGACCGACCCGGGGGCCAGGTCCTCGATCAGCACGATCGCGTAGTGGTGTCCGTGCGCGGCGAAGGTCGGCACGGACGTGGTGTGGCCGTCGTCGGTGCGCACCTCGACCTGCCCGGCGGCGGCCGTCTCGACCCAGATCGTCGCCGTCGTCTCCCCCACATGGCGCAGCAGCGGACCGAGGACCAGCGGTGGAGGCATAGGACAGTCCTAGCAAACCGCGCCTCAGCGGGCGCGACGGCCCGGTGTGCGGCTGCGCGTCACGACGTACGCCGAGGGGTTGACGCCGTGGTAGCGCACCACCTGCTCACGCACGATCTTCAGCCCGCGGGTGCGTGCCAGAGCGTCCTTGAAGATCCGCTTGTCATCGGTGAGCAGGACGCAACGACCGCTCGGCGCCAGCACACGCTCGATCTCGCGCAGCACCCGCGGGTAGAGCTCGATGTTGTTGCTGTTGCTGCCGATCCGCTTCCCGAAGGGCAGGTCCGTGACGACGCGGTCCACGCTTCGATCGGCCAGGTCCAGTCGGGCGGCATCCCCTACGAAAACCTCGATGCGCCCGTCGAGACCGCGTTCGGCGAGGTTGCGACGCGCCAGGTCGATCGCCTCGACGTCCTGGTCCAGACCGATGCACCGGCCGTCCGGCCGGTCGATCGCGTCGACGATCGGGACGGTGGCGACCCCCGCGCACGGATCGAGCAAGACATCGTGAGGAGCACACTTGGCGAGCCGCAGCAGGCCCGCGACCACCGACACGGGTGTCGCCGCCGGCAGACGGCGCAGCGTGCCGAATCGAGCCGCCCACGCCAGGGGCCCCAGCTGGGCGACGCCGCGCTCGACGTCCAGGTTGACCTGCCAGTCGGAGGGGGCGTTCACCCACACCGCTCCGTCGGAGAAGCGCGCGATCAGCTCCTCGCGGACATCGGGCGCGGCCTGCACCCGGAACCGCACCGGCTGCTCGATCCCGACGCGCTCTGCGAGCCGTCGTACGACATCGGCGATGACGTCGGAAGGTGCATCCGGATCCCAGGGCAGCGCCACCCGGTCCAGCGCGACGGCGGACGTCAGGAACCCTAGATCCTCCACATGCTGCAGGAGGATCTCCCCCGGCTCGATCGACCGGCTGCGGATGCCGTGCTCCTGCAGCAGATCTCCGCGGAACAGATCCTCGAACCCGACCGCGCACGTCACGATCAGGTCCACCGGCATACCCGTGATCCTCTCAGGCCGCACGACGCTCGATTGTCAGCGCATTCGTGGCGCCGACACCACCACGACGCTGACAACCGCTGAGGCCGCTTCCGGTTGTCAGCGGATTCCTGGCGCCGGCACCACCACGACGCTGACAACCGCGGCAGGGGCCAGGACGCACGGACGCCCGGCACCCCCGTTCGGGGGCGCCGGGCGTCCGGGTACGGCGTATCAGACTCAGGCGTCGGCCGGGGTCGCGCCGGCGGGCTGGTTGGACTCGTTCGAGCCGCCCTGCCCGCCACCGCTGTTGCCACGGCCGCGACCGCCACGACGGCGGTTGCGCGGGCGGCGTTCGCCACCCTCACCCTGGCCACCGGTGTCCTCGGACCCGGTGCCCTGCGCGGAACCGTCGTCCTCGGCGGCGACGGCCGTGGTGTCGTCCGCAGCGGTCTCCACAACCGGGGCGGCGTCGGCCACGGGGGCCGGCTCCGCGGCGGCGGGAGCAGCCTGGGCGGGGGCGGCCTCGGCAGCAGCCGACGCGTCCTCGACGACGGCCAGCGACAGCTTGCCGCGAGGGTCGACCTCCTTGAGCTCGACCTGCACCTTCTGACCGATCTTCAGGACGTCCTCGACGTTGTCGATCCGCTTGCCGCCGACGAGCTTGCGCACCTCGGAGATGTGCAGCAAGCCGTCCTTGCCGGGCAGCAGGGAGACGAACGCGCCGAACGTCGTGGTCTTGACCACGGTGCCCAGGAAACGCTCGCCGACCTCCGGCATCTGCGGGTTGGCGATCGCGTTGACCGCGGCCCGGGCGGCCTCGGCTGACGCACCGTCGGTCGCACCGATGTAGACCGTGCCGTCGTCCTCGATCGACAGGTCCGCGCCGGTGTCCTCCTGGATCTGGTTGATCATCTTGCCCTTCGGGCCGATGACCTCACCGATCTTGTCGACGGGCACCTTCACCGTGATGACACGCGGTGCGAAGGGGCTCATCTCGTCGGGGCCGTCGATGGCCTCGTGCATGACGTCCAGGATGTAGAGCCGGGCGTCGCGTGCCTGGGTGAGCGCACGACCGAGCACGTCGGCGGGGATGCCATCGAGCTTGGTGTCCAGCTGGATCGCGGTGACGAACTCCCGCGTGCCGGCGACCTTGAAGTCCATGTCGCCGAAGGCGTCCTCGGCTCCCAGGATGTCGGTCAGCGCGGCGTACTGGGTCTGTCCGTCGACCTCGGCGGAGACCAGGCCCATCGCGATGCCGGCGACCGGGGCGCGCAGCGGCACACCGGCGTTCAGCAGGGCGAGGGTGGACGCGCAGACCGACCCCATCGAGGTGGAGCCGTTGGAGCTCAGCGCCTCGGAGACCTGACGGATCGCGTACGGGAACTCCTCGCGGGTCGGCAGCACCGGCATCAGGGCGCGCTCGGCGAGCGCTCCGTGGCCGATCTCGCGGCGCTTCGGCGAACCGACGCGACCGGTCTCACCGGTGCTGTACGGCGGGAAGTTGTAGTTGTGCATGTAGCGCTTGCGCGACACCGGGCCGAGCGTGTCGAGCTGCTGCTCCATGCGCAGCATGTTGAGGGTGGTGACGCCCATGATCTGGGTCTCGCCACGCTCGAAGATCGCCGAGCCGTGCACCCGCGGGAGCACCTCGACCTCAGCGGACAGCGCACGGATGTCGGCCAGACCGCGGCCGTCGATGCGCACCTTGTCGCGCAGGATCCGCTGCCGGACCTGAGCCTTCTGCAAGGCGCGGTACGCGGCGGACACCTCCTTCTCGCGACCCTCGAAGCGCTTGCCCTCGCCGGCCAGTTCGGCCTTCAGGGCGCCCTTCAGCTCCTCGATCTTGTCCTCGCGGTCCTGCTTGTCCACGATCGTGAACGCGGCGGCGACCTGCTCGGAGGCGTCCTTCTCGACGGCCTCATAGACGTCGTCCTGGTAGTCCAGGAAGATCGGGAAGTCCTGCACGGGCTTCGCGGCCTGCGAGGCGAGCTCGGACTGCGCGTCGCACAGGACGCGGATGAACTTCTTGGCCGCTTCCAGACCCTCGGCGACGATCTCCTCGGTCGGAGCGGTCTTGCCCTGGTTCTTCACCAGGTCCCAGGTCGCTTCGGTGGACTCGGCCTCGACCATCATGATCGCGACGTCGTCACCGGCGACGCGGCCGGCGACGACCATGTCGAAGGTCGAGCGCTGCGCGTCGGAGAAGTTGGGGAAGGCGACCCACTGGCCGTCGATGAGGGAGACGCGGGTGGCGCCGACCGGGCCGGAGAACGGCAGGCCGGAGATCTGCGTGGAGGCGGACGCACCGTTGATGGCGAGCACGTCGTACTGGTGGTCGGGGTTGAGCGACAGCACCGTGATGACGACCTGAACCTCGTTGCGCAGACCCTTCTTGAAGGTCGGGCGCAGCGGGCGGTCGATGAGGCGACAGGTCAAAATGGCATCCGTCGAGGGCCGTCCCTCGCGGCGGAAGAAGCTGCCGGGGATCTTGCCCGCGGCGTACATCCGCTCCTCAACGTCGACCGTCAGGGGGAAGAAGTCGAACTGGTCCTTCGGTTGCTTGCCTGCGGCCGTGGTGGACAGCAGGGTGGTCTCGTCGTCGAGGTAGCACAGCACGGAGCCGCCTGCCTGCTTGGCGAGGCGTCCGGTCTCGAACCGGACGGTGCGGGTGCCGAAGCTGCCGTTGTCGATCATGGCTTCGGCAAAAGTGATCTCTGGACCCTCCATTGGGTCTCCTCTTCTGTTCTCTTCTGACCGGCCGGCGGATCGTCGTTGCCCGCGGCCGTTTTCTTCATCTCGGGGCGTAAGGCGATGTTGCCCGCGGGCGGCAGCGCAGCGGCTGCGGCCGGCGGGGTCGACATACCCCCGAACACGCCAGAAGGCGGCCACCGCGAAGGTGACCGCCTGCTGGCGTGAAGTGGGTGATCAGCGACGTAGACCCAGTCGCTTGATGAGCGAGCGGTAACGCTCGACGTCGATGTCCTCGAGGTAGCGCAGCAGACGCTTGCGCTGGCCGACCAGGAGAAGCAGCCCGCGACGGCTGTGGTGGTCGTGCGGGTGCTGACGCGAGTGCTCGGTGAGGTCCTTGATGCGCTGGGTCAGCATAGCGACCTGCACCTCGGGGGACCCGGTGTCACCCTCGGACGTTGCGTACTCGGACATGATCTGTGCCTTGACGGCGGTTTCCAGGGGCATCGTGAAGATGACTCCATTTCTGTGACTCGTTGCGCGGTGCTCCTGGGCATGTCCACCAGGGCGCTGTCGATCCGCGGCCGGTATACGGCGGTGCCCAGAATAGCAGCGCGACAGGAGGCGCCCTAATCGGCCGAGGCCGCCACGACGCCTCCGCCGGGCCGCGTGCGAGCCGCGTCTCTCAGGTGATCGCGGCGGTGATGACGGCGGCGATGGCCAGGTGGCTGGCCGCAGTGACCCACACCGCGGGGTGCCGCTCGGTGGCGACCATCATCGCGCCGAGCTTTCCGGGCGTCAGGATGTCGAGGATGACGAAGAACACCGCCATGATCAGCATCCCGAGGATGCTGAAGACCGCGGTGCGGATGAGGCCGTCCGTGAGGTCGCCGTGGGCGCTGCGGATCGCCGCCACGATGATCGCGGCGACCGAGACCACGTTGACCGACACCAGGATGCAGGCGTTGGTGTTGCGCTGCTCCCAGATGAGCTCGTGCAGCTTGCCCGGGGTGAGCATGTCGATCATGGCGTAGCCGACGAGCATCATCCCGACGCCCACCCCGGCGTACGCGGCGATCGCACCGACGTCGTTCCACAGATCCGAACTGGTCATCGCATCTCTCTCACTGGTCTGACGGCGGGCGACTCCTGCTGGGCGGCTCCTGCTGAGGGTAGACGTGTCGGGCGTTCCCCTGCCCCGCCCACCGCGCGGCCGCTCAGCCGAGTCCCAGGTCACAGGTGAGCTGCCGCCACGCCGCGACCATGAGCGGTCCGCCGTGGCCCTCGGTGCTCTCGATGACCAACCGCGACCTCGGGAGCACGCGGTGCAGCTCGTACGCCGTCACCGCCGGCCCGCTGATGTCCCTGCGTCCGTGGACCAGCCCGACCGGTATCTCGCGCAGGGCGCCGGGGTCGGTGAGCAGCGGCGGGTCGAGGAATCCGTCGTGACTCCAGTAGTGGGCGGTCAGCCGGGTGAACGCCACCTGGTAGTCGATCGGCCGCTCGCTGTGGCTGGTGGTCGGCTGCAGCAGCCCGACGTGCGCGTCCTCCCAGCGCATCCACACCTCAGCCGCCGGGCGGTGTACGAGCGGGTCGGGGTCGGCCAGCAGACCTGCGTACGCCGTGACGAGTCGTCCCTGCCCGCGGCGGTAGCCGACGCCCGCGCGCTCGGCGTACCCGGCGTATTCATCCCACGCCTCGGGGAAGATCCGCCCGACGTGCTCGGTGATCCAGTCCACCTCCGCTCGGCCGGTGGTGGTGACCGCCATGACGCTGACCGCGAGGGTGCGTTCGGGGTGGTCGCGGCCGTAGGCGAGCCCCAGGGTCGAGCCCGACGACACCCCGGTCACGACCCAGCGCTCGATGCCGAGGTGGGTGCGCAGCGCTTCCAGGTCGGCGATCAGGTGCGCCGTCGTGTTGGCGCCCAGGTCGTACGTCGGGTCGGACGCGTGCGGCGTCGACCGGCCGCAGCCGCGCTGGTCCAGGCCGATGACCCGGAAGCGGTCGTTGTCGAACCAGCCCCGGTAGCTGCCCTTGTTGAGACCGCCGCCCGGGCCGCCGTGCAGATAGACCAGAGGTACGCCGTCGGGGGCGCCGGAGTCCTCCCAGTAGACGCGGTGTCCGTCGCCGACCTCGAGCAGGCCGGTGGCTATGGGGTCCGTGTGCATGCGGTCATCGTGGCAGGCCGGCAGTGGCAGACTTGTCGCTCATGAGCCGATCCGTGCCGACTGATCGACCCAGTGAACGCGCCCGCTACGAGGCGGAGGTCGCGGCGTACGTCGCGGCCGGGGGGAACGAACAGGTCCAGCGGGTCATCACCGCGGTGCACGGGATGTCCCGTCGCCTCGCCCAGTGGTACACCCGCCAGCTGCAGGATGTCGGCCTCTCCTCCGGCGAGTGGTCGGTCATCTCCATCCTCGCCACGGCGCCCGACGGTCAGCTGACGACGCCGTCGTACCTGGCGCACGCGACCGCCATCGCGCCATCGTCGATGACCCATCGGCTGGACCGGATGAGCGAGCGGGGGTTGCTCGAGCGCACCCCCGACAAGGAGAACCGGACCAGGATCCTCGTCGCGCTGACCGAGACGGGCTGGGAGCTGTTCAAACAGGTCATCCAGGAGTCGGACGTGATGGAGTCGGACGTGCTGGACCGGCTCGACACCGCCGAGCGCGCCGGGTTGGCGACGCTGCTGGAGCAGGCGATCACCGGACTGGACGAGGCTCTCGGCGCCCGCTGACGGGGGCACGATCACCCTCACTCTGTTTCGGCCCGCTCGGCCCCTAACGCACGCCACCGACCCGCGCACACCCCGCGTTTCGGCCCGCTCGGCCCCTAACGCACGCCACCGACCCGCGCGCACCCCGCGTTTCGGCCCGCTCGGCCCCGAACGTCCGACGGAGAACTTCGTGGGGTGGTCTAGAACCAGATGGAGATCTCGCGGGCGGCGGACTCCGGTGAGTCCGAGCCGTGCACGATGTTGGCCTGCACCTTCTCGCCCCAGTCACGCCCGAGGTCGCCGCGGATGGTGCCGGGCAGCGCCTTGGTCGGGTCGGTGGCGCCGGCCAGGGCGCGGAAGCCCTCGATGCAGCTGTGGCCCTCAACGACGACGAACGTGGCCGGCCCTGAGGACATGAAGTCCACGAGCGGCTCGTAGAACGGCTTGCCCTGATGCTCCTCGTAGTGCCGGGCGAGGCGTTCGCGATCGGGGGTCGTGATGTGCAGGTCGGCCAGGACGTAGCCCTTGGACTCGATCCGGCGCAGCACCTCCCCTGTCAGGCCGCGACGGAAGCCGTCGGGTTTGACGATCACCAGGGTGCGTTCGATCTGCTCGGTCACGGGCGAAACCCTAACGGGTGGGCGTCAGGTGGCCTGCAGGGCGCCGACCGACAGCAGCACGATGACGCGACGTCCGGCTCGATGCGTCGGGTAGAACTCGAACGGTGTGGGAACGCACCCGAGCGTGCAGAAGACCGTTCATGGCTTCGTGAGCTTGCACCGGTAGACCCTCCGCCACTCCCCTGGGGCATATTCGTGGGGAGCTCCGTCCCATACGTCGACCTCGTGGTGGTAGACGAAATACATCCGAAAGAGATCACCACTGCGCGCACGAGGCAGCCGATCGCGACCGCGAAGAACATGAAACCTAGAGCGATAACAGGCGCCTTGAGCGGATGAATCGAGGACAGCACCACGATGATCAAGCCCGACCCGCCAAGAAGTGGTGCGAACTTCTGCAACTTCAGACGAGTGCGTTCGTGCCGGATCCCGAGTTGCGCAGGGACGAATCCTTCCGGGAACGGACGTCGAAGGTTCTTGAACACGCGGTTGCGGCGTCAGGTGGCCTGCAGCGCGCCGACCGACAGCAGCACGAAGAGCAGCACGGCCAGTCCGAGCCGGTAGAAGACGAACGGCCGCAGCGTGTGCGTGGTGAGGTAGCGCATCAGCCACGCGATGACGGCGTACCCGATGACGAACGCGAGCACCGTCGCGACGGCCACCTGGCCCCAGCCGTCCGGGTTGGGTTTGGACACCTCGCCGGCGAGCTCGAACAGGCCGGAGGACCACACCGCGGGGATCGCGAGCAGGAAGGAGTAGCGAGCGGCCGACTCCCGGCGGTAGCCCATCAGCATCCCGCCGCTCATCGTGCCGCCGGACCGGGAGACACCAGGGATCAGGGCCAGCGCCTGCCAGAGGCCGAAGACGATGCCGTCGCGGGTGGTGAGGTCCTGCACCTGCTTGGTCTGCCGCGCGGTGCTGTCGGCATAGGCGATGACCAGCGCGAAGAGCAGCAGCATGCTGGCGGTGATCCAGAGGTTGCGCGCCGGGCCTTCGATGGCGTTCTTGAAGATCAGCCCGAGGATGCCGATCGGCAGCGTGCCGATGATGACCAGCAGGAACTCCCGGGCGTCCGGGTCCGACCACGGCAGCCTGCGCCGCAGCGCAAGGACGCCGGCGCGGATGAGCCGCACGATGTCCCGCCAGAAGTAGACGAGCACCGCCGTCTCGGTGCCGAGCTGGTTGATGGCGGTGAACGCCGATCCGCCGCCGTCGTTGTCGAAGAAGAGCCGACCCACGATCAGCTGGTGCGCCGAGGACGAGACGGGGATGAACTCGGTCAGGCCCTGCACGATGCCGAGCAGGACCGCTTCGAGCCAACTCATGCGGTTACCGCGACCCGGACGGTCTGGACCATTGGGGTCGGGACGATCACGGTTGTCGCTCCACGTAGTCGGCGGTCAGCTGGTCCATCTTGCGGCCCTGCACCAGTGCCGTGATCCACAGCGCGAGGAAGATCACCCCTACCACGAACATCAGCGGCACCACGAAAACCGCGGCCAGCGTAGCGATCTGGACCACCCAACCCAGCGCGACACCCCAGGGGCGACGCATCGTTCCCGCCGTGACGATGCACAGCACCGCCAGCACGCCACCCACCCAGAGGTACGCCGGGTGGCCGACGCCGTCACGCGATCTGGCGATCGCGTACGCCACCAGCCCACCGAGCAGGACCACTACGACCTGGAAGGCGACCACGACGGCGGCCAGCCGACGGGTCATCCGGTCGCCCACGCCGTACAGCAGCACGCCGCCGGGTGCGACCCGGTGGCCGGACGTGTCCGTGCCGCTCACGTGTCGGTCGACCCGAGCAGCGCGCGGACCTCGGCCGCCGTGACCACGGATCCGGTCGCGAGCACCCCGCCCGCGACGCCGCCCTCGTCGGCGAGCTCGGCGGCCCGGTCCAGGGCCTCGGGAAGGCTCGGCACGACGAAGACCCGGTCCTCGCCGAAGATCTCGGTGGCCAGCTCCCCCAGCCGGTCGGGGTTCGTCGCCCGCTCGGACCGCGTACGGGTCACGACGATCTCGTCGAGCACCGGTTCGAGCGTCTGGAGGATGGCGTCGGCGTCCTTGTCCTGCAGGATCGCGATGACGCCGACGAGCTTGGCGAAGTTGAACGAGTCCTCCAGCGCGTCGCGCAGCGCCCGAGCGCCGGCGGGGTTGTGCGCGGCGTCGACGAGCACGGTCGGTGAGCGCCGCACGATCTCCAGGCGCCCCGGCGAGGTGACCCGCTCGAGCGCCTCGCGCAGCACGTCGATGTCGAGCGGCTGCTCCCCGCCGCCGACGAACGCCTCGACCGCCGCGATCGCGGTGACGACGTTGTGCGCCTGATGGTCGCCGAAGAGCGGCAGGAACAGGTCGTTGTAGTCGCCGGCGAGACCGCGGACCGACACCTGCTGACCGCCGACCGCCTGGTCCCTGGCCAGCACGGAGAACTGCTCGTCCTCGCTGACGACGGTGGCGCCGACCTCCTGGGCGCGCTCGGCGATCAGCCCGTGCACGTCGGGCTCCTGGCGACCGACGACGGCGATAGCGCCCGCCTTGACGATGTCGCGCTTCTCGAGGGTGATCTCCTCGATGGTGTTGCCGAGCAGCCGCTGGTGGTCGATGTCGATCGGGGTGATGACCGCGACCTGGCCGTCGGCGACGTTCGTGGCGTCCCACCGGCCGCCGAGCCCGACCTCGACGATGGCGACGTCGACGGGCGCGTCGGCGAACGCGGCGTACGCCATCACCACCAGCAGCTCGAAGTACGTCGTGCGCGGCTCGCCGGCCTCGGCCGCCCGCTGGTCGACGAGCTGCACGTACGGCAGCACGTCGTCGTACGTCGCGACGAAGCGTTCGGGGTCGATCGGTTTGCCGTTCAACGCGATCCGCTCGCGGATGTCATGCAGGTGCGGTGAGGTGAACCGCCCCGTCGACAGGCCCATCTCGCGCAGGATGCGCTCGATGAAGCGCGTCGTGCTCGTCTTGCCGTTGGTGCCGGTCAGGTGGATCACCGGGAAGGTGCGCTGCGGCTCGCCGAGCAGCTCCATGACCTGCACGACGCGTTGCAGCGACGGCTCCGGCGTGCTCTCAGGGGTGCGGGCCAGGATCTCCCTCTCGACCTCGTGCAGCCGCTTGCGCAACTCCAGCTGGGCCTCGGCCTCGCGCGCCGCTGCGTCGGGACGCCCGCTGCTCATGCGTCCTCCCTCAGCACGCGGCGCACCCAGATGCTGTCCGGCACACCGGATCCTGCGGTCTCCCGCTCGTAGAACTCGAAACCGAAGTGCGCGTAGAAGCCCGCGGCGTTCTCGTTGCCGTCCAGGTAGGACAGGACCATGCTCTTCCATCCGTCGTCGGTCGCACGGCTGATCGCCGTGCGCAGCAGCCGCGAACCCACGCCGCTGCCCTGGTGCTCGGGGAGCACGTAGAGCTTCCAGAGGGCGATCTCGTCGCCGAGGGGCCCGACCACGGACACCCCGATGATCTGATCCCCGACCGCGGCGACCGTCGCCCGACCGGACCGGATGGCCGGGATGGTGGCGTCCGCGGTCCACCACTTCGCCAGGCCCATCGCCACGTAGTCGTCGCCCGCGATGGGGCCGTACGTGCTGGGCCAGGTCTGCCGTCCCACCTCGATGACCCCGAGAAGGTCGTCGCCGACCGCCTCGCGGATCTGGACGCGCTGCGACACCTCCGCCGCGGTCATCGCGGACCTCCCGGTCGGCTCGGCACACTGACGGCGATGGTGACCTTCTTGCCGTCCCCGAGCTGTACGACGGTGCCGCCGGGCAGCTCGTGCCCCGCACCGGCGGCCCCGAACTGCACGGCCAGGGTCTCGCCCATGATCAGCGACTGGTGGGCGACCACGGCCTGCCACACGTCGTCGTCACCGGCGACCGACAGGCTGATCCGGTCGCTCACGTCCAGGCCCGCCTCACGGCGCTCCTGCTGCACCGCGCGGATGACGTCGCGGGCCAGCCCTTCCGCGCGCAGCTCGTCGGTCACCGCGGTGTCGAGCACGATGAAGCCACTACCTGGTAGCCCGGAGAGCATGGCCGGCACCTGGGTCGAAGCCGCGTCGCCGGACACGACCGTCTCCAGGGTGTACTCGCCCTCGAGCAGGGCGAGGCCGCCACTGGTCACGGAGCCGTCCTCGGCCACCGACCAGTCGTCGGACTTACTGCCCTTGATGGCCTGCTGCACGGCCCGGCCGAGACGCGGACCGGCGGCTCGGGCGTTCACCGAGAGTCGCTGCGTGACGCCGTACTCCTCCTGGGTGGCGTCCGCCAGGTCGGCGAGGCGCACCTCGCGCACGTTGACCTCGTCGGCGATGACGCCGGTGAAGTCGGCCAGCGCCTCCGGGTTGGGCACGACGACAGTGACGCTCGGCAGCGGCAGCCGTACGCGCAACTGGTGGGCCTTGCGCAGGCTGGAGGTGGTCGAGCAGATCGCTCGCGCCCGGTCCATCGCCTCGACGAGCGCTTCGTCGCGGGGCAGGTCGTCCGCAGTCGGCCAGTCGGTCAGGTGCACCGACCGGCCACCGGTGAGCCCGCGCCAGATCTGCTCGGCCTCGAAGGGCAGCAGTGGCGCCGCGACCCGGGTCAGCACCTCCAGCGCGGTGTAGAGCGTGTCGAACGCCGCGTGCGTGGCGTCCGAGCCGCGGGATTCGCTGTTTCGGGGTCCCTGCGAAGTATCGGAGGGAGCCTGCGACCGGTGAACTTCGTGGGGTGAGGTGGCCCAGAACCGCTCTCGGGACCGGCGGATGTACCAGTTGGTGAGGACGTCGAGGAATCCGCCGACGCTCTCGCAGGCTCCCGCGATGTCGTAGACGTCGAGCTGGGCCTGGGTCGTGTCGACCAGGTCGCGCAGCTTGGCCAGCAGGTAGCGGTCCAGCACGTCGGTGCTGGCGGTCGACCACTTCGCCTCGTAGCCGGCCGCGTTCGCATAGAGGCTGAAGAAGTACCAGCTGCTCCACAGCGGCATCATCACCTGGCGCACACCGTCGCGGATGCCCTGCTCGGTCACCACCAGGTTGCCGCCGCGCAGGATCGGGCTGGCCATGAGGAACCAGCGCATCGCGTCGGCGCCGTCGCGGTCGAAGACCTCGGACACGTCGGGGTAGTTGCCCAGCGACTTGGACATCTTGGCGCCGTCGGAGCCGAGGACGATGCCGTGGCAGATGACCGACTTGAACGCCGGCCGGTCGAAGAGCCCGGTCGCCAGCACGTGCAGCGTGTAGAACCAGCCGCGGGTCTGGCCGATGTACTCCACGATGAAGTCGCCGGGGAAGTGGTGCTCGAACCACTCGGCGTTCTCGAACGGGTAATGCACCTGGCCGTAGGGCATCGACCCGGAGTCGAACCACACGTCCAGCACGTCGCTCACCCGGCGCATCGTCGAATTCCCACTGGGGTCATCGGGATTGGGCCTGGTCAGCTCGTCGATGTAGGGGCGGTGCAGGTCCGGCACGCGCTCGCCGGTGGCCGGGTCGATCCGCCCCGGCAGCACGCCGAAGTCGCGCTCGAGCTCCTCGAACGATCCGTAGACGTCGATGCGCGGGTGCGCCGGGTCGTCGGACTTCCACACCGGCACCGGACTGCCCCAGAAGCGGTTGCGGGTGATCGACCAGTCGCGCGCGCCCTCCAGCCACTTGCCGAACTGGCCGTCCCGCACGCCGCCGGGCACCCAGGTGATCTCCTGGTTGTGCGCGAGCATCCGCTCCTTGATCGCGGTGACCTGCACGAACCAGGACGACACCGCCATGTAGATGAGCGGGTTGCGGCAGCGCCAGCAGTGCGGGTAGCTGTGGTCGTAGGTCTCACGGCGCAGCAGCACCGTGCCGGGGGTGACCCGGCCGTGCTCGTCCGCCCCACGGGTCGCGGCCTTGAGGTCGTCGATGATGTGGGAGTTGGCGTCGAAGACCTGCATGCCCTCGTATTCGTCGACCGGCGCGGTGAAGCGACCGTCGGGGCCGACCGGGATCACCGGCTGCATGCCCTCGCGGTCGGTGACGATCATGTCCTCCTCACCGAACGCGCCCGCGCTGTGCACGAGCCCGGTGCCGTCCTCGGTGGTGACGAAGTCGGCCTCGACGACCCGGAAGGCGTTCTCGTGGCCCAGGTAGTAGCCGAAGGGCGGGGTGTAGGTGCGCCCGAGCAGGTCGGCGCCGGTCAGACGCTGCACGACGTGGGACTCCCAGTCGGCGTCCGCGGCGCCGAACAGATCCTTGGCGTACGACGCCGCGCGCGCCGCCGCGAGGATGTAGCGCTCGGTGGTGCCGGTGACATCGGACTCCAGCACGACGTAGTCGATGTCGGGGCGCACCATGATCGCCAGGTTGGACGGCAGCGTCCACGGCGTCGTGGTCCAGATGAGGGCCAACTCCCCTGTCTCCAGACGCAACCCGACGGTGACGGCCGGGTCCTGGCGCATCTGGTAGACGTCGTCGTCCATCCGCAGCTCGTGGTTGGACAGCGGCGTCTCGTCGTTCCAGCAGTAGGGCAGCACGCGGAAGCCCTCGTAGATGAGGCCCTTGTCGTAGAGCGTCTTGAACGCCCAGGTGACCGACTCCATGTACTGCGGGTTGAGGGTCTTGTAATCGTTCTCGAAGTCCACCCACCGGCCCATCCGGTGCACGTAGGACTCCCACTCCCCCGTGTAGCGCAGCACCGAGGCGCGCGCCGCGTCGTTGAACTTCTCGACGCCCATGTCGAGGATCTCGTCCTTGGTCTTCAGGCCGAGCTGCTTCATCGCCTCCAGCTCCGCCGGAAGCCCGTGGGTGTCCCAGCCGAAGCGTCGTTCGACCCGCTTCCCGCGCATCGTCTGGTAGCGCGGGATGAGGTCCTTGACGTAGCCGGTCAGCAGGTGGCCGTAGTGCGGCAGACCGTTGGCGAAGGGCGGGCCGTCGTAGAAGACGAACTCGTTGCTGCCGTCCTGGCCGGCGTCGCGCTGCTGCACGGAGGCCTGGAAGGTGTCGTCCTTGGCCCAGTAGTCCAGCACCGCGCCCTCGATGGCCGGGAAGTCCGGGCTGGGTGCGACGCCTGAGCCGGTCGTCGCGGGGGAGCCGTCGGCGGTGAGATCGACCTTCGGGTAGGTCATGCGGGTGCGTCCTTCGGTCTGCGAATCGTCCTCTGCGCTGCCCGAGGACGACGTACGCCGGTCTGTCACCGGCGACACCGCGGTACCACCCCGCTTGCCGTACATCCCGCGTGGCGCGAGCGTACGACCGCTTGTTCCTGAGCTGTGACGGGCTCGTCCCGTCCGGGTCTACTGGGCGCCGTCGACGCTGTTCTTCCGGAAGCTCGCCGCTGATGACGGCTCGAACGCTGTGTGACCCAGTGTACGGCGTCCGCGCGGGGTCGCCCTCGCGCGGCGCACGGGCGATCCGAGGGACGGTTCTCGACGCGGTGGGGGTTCTGCGTTCTCGGCCAGTGCTGCAGTCCTGGCCGAGAACGCATACCGCACACTTCGTCGACAGCCCGGGACGGGTCTGCTCAGTCCGGCACGACCGCGACGGCGCACCGCGCGACCGCGTCCAGGCTGAAGCCGGCGGTCGGCGAGCCCAACTCGCGGAACAGCTGCGCGCGCACCGCGGCGCGGTCCTGTTCGGACAGGCCGAGGCAGTACGCGCCGGCAGGCCCGACACCCGCGAGGAAGCCCGACCACAGATCCTCGAAATCGGCGTACTCCGCGCTCACGGGGAGCGTGGTCTCGGGCTGCACCCGCCAGCCGGCCGCGGCGAAGAGATCGCTGATCTCGCCCGCCGTCCCGAAGCGCAGCCGGCGCGACTCGTCGGGGGCGGTGGGATCGACCGCGAGCGCGGCATCCCAGAACGACCGCAGCATCTGCATGCCGCCCGCGGAGTCCCAGACGCAGACCGCCGCGCGCCCTCCCGGCGCGAGCACCCGCCGGAACTGAGTCAGCGCGCGCTCCGGGTCACCCACGAAGTGCAGCACCAGCTGGGCGAGGACGACGTCGAAGGACCCGTCGTCGAAGGGGATCTCCTCAGCGGCACCCCGGCGTACGTCGACGCCGGGATGCCGCGCCGAGCACTCCTGCACGAACGGCTCCGAGGGGTCGCACGCCATCACCGAGCGGATCCCGAGACGGGTGACGAGCTCCCCTGTCAATGCGCCCGTTCCGCACCCGACGTCGAGCACCGTCACTCCCGCGCTCACGTCCGCGGCGTCGGCGAACCGTGTCGCGAGCGGCCGTGCGTAGCGACCCATGAAGGAGTCGTAGTCCTTGCCGGGGACCCCGAACCCCCAGCCGCCGTCGACGGGCCCTTCGGGCAAACCAGGGTTCTGCATGCCGCTGTCCTCACGGGGCGCTCGCAGCTGATGTCCGAGCGAGTCGACCCATGATGCACCCGGACGCCGTCGCCACGTGGTCATACTTCGTGCATGGGGCGCGGGACGTGTGCGGCGGCGATCGTCACCGTCGCACTCACCGGGTGCAGCGTGAGCTTCCACACCGGTCGTACGACATCGTCGTCGCGTCCGGACCCGGACCCGCCGACGATCGTGCACCACGGTCAGGTGTCGATGGACTTGCGGCAGACCCCCACCCGTGCCGCCTTCGGACTGCCCACCGGTCAGAACTGGCGCGGATACGAGGCCGGGTACCGGCACTACTACCGGCTCACGGTCACCCTGCCCGGCGGCGTGCTGGAACTGCCCGCCCACTCGATCGACGGTGACACCGACGACGCGGGCGGTGCCGTCGACACCGACCACAGCCACCGGCCGAAGTACTTCACGGTCGACGTGCTCTACCCCTCCGAGGACGCGGCGGACACGGCCCTGGCCCAGCAGTCGGCGCTCCTCGGCATCTCCCACCGCCCGTCCGCCTCGGACGCGCTGGTCGACGGATCGCCGTCGCGCGACCTCTTCGTCGAGGTGCAGCGCCAGTCGAACCTGTCCGCCACGCTGTCGGCTCCCGGAGAGCGCTACTACTACTTCAGCTTCGACCGGTACCACAACGCTGCCGTCGCCGCCGTCCTGCACGACGGTCGGATGGACCTCGACGCGCGCACGCGACCCAGCCGGGCGCAGCTGGGCTTCCTCGACGACTACGCCCGGGCGGACATCCAGACGACTCCCCCGTCCAAGGCCCCGGTGGCGCTGACCCTGCGTACGCCGCACGGCACGGTGACGCTCGCCGTCGATTCGCTGACCTCGACCTCGGGGCGCGACGCCGACCCGCAGCTCGTCCGCCAGCGCGCGGCCCCCTCCCGCACGAGCACCACGTGGGTTGGGACCGTGGCCGAAGCACGCGCCCAACTGGTGCGGGCCGCACCGGCGCTGGGCCTGGCACCGTCCGCGATCTCTGCTCTGTTCGCCGGTCCCGCCGACACCGCGCGCACGATCCGGACGACGACGTCGGCGTACGACCTGGAGGTCAGCGTGCAGGCCGATCCGTCCGAGCCCGGCCCGTACGCGGCGAGCATCGGCTACCGCTTCACCTGGCGGGATCCTGCAGGCTGAGCCCGCAGGTCAGCGGCGCTGTTGGCCGACCCGCTCGTGGATCAGGTCGAGGTGGCGTACGCCGTCGCCGCGGTCGAGGTTGTCCGGGTGCACCTTGCCGCCGAGCGCCAGGATCGGGGTGAAGAAGTAGATCTCCCCCTCACGCAGCTCGTCCTTGCGCTGCCGGGCGCCCTTGTGCGGCCCGGCGAGGTCGCGCGGGTGCGAGGTCGGGCCGGGCAGGTGCTCGCCCAGGAACGCGGCCATGTCGCCGTCGATGACCGTATTGGTCTGGAAGTGCGGGTCGAGGCAGGAGATCACGTCGCGCCCGTCGACCCGCTCGTAGTGGTAGACGTGCCCGAAGCTGGTGACGGCGAACGGGACGCTGGCGACCTGATCGCCGAGCCACACCTGCAGCGTCGACACCCAGTGGCCCGGATCGACGATCGCGAGCGCCTGGTCGCCGTAGAAACCCAGTCCATACGCGCGCCACAGCTCCACGAGCGCGTCCGGCAGGCGCCCATCGGCGTACTCCAGGAACTGCGGACTAGGGACCCGCACGTCCGCACCCGGAGGGAAGGCCTGCACGAAACGGCGTACGGCGGCGCCGATGTCGCTCGCGCGCTGGTCGGACGTCTGGGTCATGGCGCGGTGTCTCCTTCGGGGGTCGGGCGGGTACGTCGACCGACGGTAGTCGATCCGGGCGAGAGCGGGCGGCGCCACCGCGAGGCTCGGCCCGGCCGGTTGTCAGCCGATTCCCGGTGCCGGCGTCACTCCTGCGCTGACAACCACGCTCGGCGGCCCGCGGAAAACCCCGGTGAGGGCATCGGCGCACGTCTGGGATCATTACGGCCATGACCGAACGCCCCGCCGCAGCCCACTCCTCCGTCCCCGACCGGCCCACGGTCGACGGCCTCGAGGAGCGGTGGGGCGCGGTATGGGCGCGTGAGCAGACCTACGCGTTCGACCGCGAGCGCGCGCTGAGCCTGCCGCGCGAGCAGGTCTACTCCATCGACACCCCGCCGCCGACGGCCAGCGGCAGCCTGCACGTCGGGCACGTCTTCGGCTACACCCACACCGACTGCATGGCGCGCTACCAGCGGATGCGCGGCCGCGAGGTGTTCTACCCGATCGGGTGGGACGACAACGGCCTTCCGACCGAGCGCCGCGTGCAGAACTACTACGGCGTGCGCGGGGATCACGCCGCGGCATACGACGCCGACTTCGTGCCGCCGTTGCAGGGCGCCGAGGGCAGGTCCGTCAAGGCGGCCGACCAGGTGCCGATCAGCCGCGCGAACTTCATCCCGCTGTGCGAGGAGCTGACCGCGCGCGACGAGGAGTCGTTCGAGCAGCTCTTCCGCACGCTCGGAGTCTCCATCGACTGGCAGCACTCCTACCGCACCATCGACGACCGCTCCCGCGCCGTGGCCCAGCAGGCGTTCCTGCGCAACCTCGCCCGCGGCGAGGCCTACCAGGCCGAGGCGCCGGGACTGTGGGACGTCACCTTCCAGTCCGCAGTCGCGCAGGCCGAGGTCGAGGCGCGCGACTACCCCGGCGCGTACCACCGGATCGCCTTCCACCGCACCGACGCCGACCCGGTCCACGTCGAGACCACCCGCCCGGAGCTGCTGCCCGCCGTGGTCGCGCTCATCGCCCACCCGGACGACGAGCGGTACGCCGACCTGTTCGGTACGACGGTCACCTCGCCCCTCTTCGGGGTCGAGATCCCCGTGCTGGCCCACCCGGCCGCCGAGCCGGACAAGGGCGCCGGCATCGCGATGTGCTGCACCTTCGGCGATCTCACCGACGTGCAGTGGTGGCGCGAGCTGCAGCTGCCGATCCGCTCGGTCATCACCCGTAACGGCCGCATCCAGGGCGAGACGCCGGAGTGGATCGCGGGCGGCCCCGGGGAGGCCCTCTACGTCGACGAGCTGGCCACCAAGACGGTCTTCTCCGCCCGCAAGGCCGTGGTCGACGCGCTGATCGCGAGCGGCGACCTCGACGGCGAGCCGAAGAACACCCAGCGCAAGGCGAACTTCTTCGAGAAGGGCGACAAGCCGCTGGAGATCGTGACCAGCCGCCAGTGGTACATCCGCAACGGCGGCCGCAGCGAGGAGCTGCGCAAGGAGCTGGTGGCCCGCGGGGGCGAGATCGACTTCCACCCGGGCTTCATGCGCAGCCGCTACACCAACTGGGTGGAGGGGCTGAACGGCGACTGGCTGATCAGCCGGCAGCGGTTCTTCGGCGTTCCGTTCCCCATCTGGTACCCCATCGACGCCGATGGCGAGATCGACCACACGCGACCGATCGCGGCCGACGAGAGCCAGCTGCCGCTGGACCCGCAGGTCGACGTGCCGTCGGGCTACACCGCCGAACAGCGCGGCGTGCCCGGTGGTTTCGCCGCCGACCCCGACATCATGGACACCTGGGCGACGTCGTCGCTCACCCCGCAGATCGCTGCAGGGTGGCCTGTCACCAGCGACCCGGAGTCCCGTAACGACCCGGCGCTCTTCGACGCGATCTTCCCGATGGACCTGCGTCCGCAGGGTCACGACATCATCCGCACCTGGCTCTTCTCCTCGGTGGTGCGCAGCCACTACGAGCATGGTGAGGCGCCCTGGCGCGGCGCGGCGATCAACGGCTGGATCCTCGACCCGGACCGCAAGAAGATGTCCAAGTCCAAGGGCAACGCCGAGACCCCCCTCGACGTCGTGCTGCAGTTCGGCGCGGACGCGGTGCGCTACTGGGCGGCGTCCGCGCGGATGGGCGCCGACTCGGCGTACGACACCGGGCAGATGAAGGTCGGCCGGCGCCTGGCGATGAAACTGCTCAACGCCAGCAAGCTCGCGCTGACCATCGGCGAGTCCGACGGCGACCCGGCCGCGGTGACGCACCCCCTGGACCGCGCGATGCTCGCCGGGCTGCGCGACGTCGTCGAGGTCGCGACCCGTGGGTGGGAGAACTTCGACTACACCCGGTCGCTGGAGGTCACCGAGAGCTTCTTCTGGACCTTCTGCGACGACTACATCGAGCTGATCAAGGACCGCGCGTACGGCGCGCAGGGCGACGAGGGTGCCGCGAGCGCCCGGGCGGCCCTGCGGGTCGCGCTGTCGGTGCTGCTGCGGCTCTTCGCCCCGTTCCTGCCCTACGCCACAGAAGAGGTGTGGTCGTGGTGGCAGGAGGATTCGGTGCACCGCGCGTCCTGGCCGACGGTCGCCGAATGCGGTGCCGCCGAGGGAGATTCACGTGCACTGCGGGTGGTCGGAGACGCCCTGGCCGGGATCCGCAAGGCCAAGTCGGACGCGAAGCTCGGCATGCGCGCGCAGGTCACCTCGATGACGCTGACCGCGCCCGCGGATGTGCAGGAGCTCATCCGGGCGGGTGAGGACGACCTGCGCGCCGCCGGCAAGGTGACCGGCATGACGTACGCCGACGGGCCGGCCCTCGCCGTACAGGACGTCGAACTGGTGCCACCGCCCCCGCGAGGCGCCTGACCTCGCTCCGCCTGCCGGTTGTCAGCGGTTTGGTGACGTATTCGCCACAGATCCGCTGACAACCGCGGGGGCAGATTACAGTCACGGCATGGTCAGCGGGGGACGCGCGACGCACCTGCAGCGACGGGTCACCCTGATCGCTGTCGGCGTCGCCGTGCTGGTCCTGGCCCTGCTGGCCGCGACGACCCGTCGTCCCGCGATCGTGCACAGCTCCACGAGGACGACGTCCTCGACGCCCCTCCCCACACCCACCACAACACCGGCGTCATCGTCCCCGGCCGCGACGGGCCACCGGACCTCGGGGGGCTCCGGGCTGACCGTGCTCGCGGTGCTGGTCGTGCTGCTCGCCGTGCTGCTCCTGGTCCTGGTGATCGCGGTTCTGGCGCTGGGGGCCGGCCCGCTGTCGGAGGCGCTGCGCCGTCGCTGGGACCAGCGCCGATCCTCGTCGGCGAGGCGACAGCACGTCGGGTCCGCCCGGTCGGAGGTCCTGACGGAGTCCCTTCCGGATCTGCTGCGGGCTGTCGAGCAGGGGTCACCGCGGGCCGGAATCATCGCGGCCTGGGTGCGGCTGGAGGGCATCGCCGCCGACGCCGGGGTGCCGCCGCATCGCAGTGAGACGCCCGCGGAGCTGACGATCCGGGTCCTCGACGGCATGGACGTCCCCGGGCGGTGGATCCTGCGCCTCGCCGACCTCTACCGCGAAGCCCGCTTCAGCGACCATCCGATGAGCGAGGACGACCGCGCCGAGGCCGTGCACTGCCTCAACGCGCTGACCGCCGGCGAGACGGTCCGAAGCACGGACGGGAGCCCCAGTGGCCGTCAGTAGAGGTCGGTGGGCGACCCGCGTGCTGCTCGCCGTGGCTGCCGTGGCGGTCGTGGTCATCGGGGTCAGGTTGAGCAATGAAGACATCGCCGTTCTGCCGCTCGGCGCCGGGGTCTTCGCCGCATGCGCGGTGTGCTGGTTCGCGGTGGACGCGGGCGCAGCGGCATCCACCGTTCGGTGGACCGAGCCGGCGGAGTACCCCGCGCACTACACCCGGGGCGACCCCGCCGCGAGCTATCTGCGCCGGCTGTGTGAGGAGGCCACGTCGAACGGCCGCCGCACCTCGCCCACGGCCGCCGCGGCGTTGCAGGACGCCGTCCGCCAACTCGTGCAGGACCGCCTGGAGCAGCGCCCGCTGCGGGGCCTCCCGGCACTCGAGTCGTTGCCCCCGCCGCTGGAGCGCTATCTGCGGACCGATCCCGCGCCGCGACTCCGCCCCGAGGACCTGGACCACGTCGTCACATCGATCGAGGAGCTATGACCGCACCGATGACCCCCTCCGATGCCACCCGCAGGGCCGGGGAGGTGCTGGATCAGGTCGAACTCGCCGTGATCGGCAAGCGCAAGCAGCTGGAGGTCGTCCTGGCGACGATCCTGGCCGGCGGCCACGTGCTGATCGAGGACAACCCCGGTCTCGGCAAGACCCTCGCCGCACGGTCCTTCGCGCAGTCCCTGGGGCTGTCGTTCGCGCGCGCCCAGTTCACCCCCGACCTGCTCCCGTCGGACCTGACCGGGTCGTTCGTCTACGACCAGGGACGCGCGGAGTTCGTCTTCCGGGAGGGACCCGTCTTCACCGGGCTGCTCCTCGCCGACGAGATCAACCGGACGCCGCCGAAGACCCAGGCCGCGCTGCTGGAGTCGATGCAGGAGCGGCAGGTGACCATCGAGGGGCAGACCTTCGCGCTCCCCCGACCGTTCCACGTCGTCGCGACGGCCAACCCGGTCGAGTACGAAGGCACCTACCCGCTTCCTGAGGCCCAGCTCGACCGCTTCCTCAGCCGCATCGCGTTCGGCTACCCGGAAGAGGCCGAGGAGATCGACGTCCTCGAACGCCGGATGGCGCGCCGCGAGGAGGCCGTCACCCTCTCCCCGGTGATCGACGCGAGCGAGCTCATCGCGATGCAGGATGCCGTGGAACAGGTGCGGGTCGACCCGTCGGTGACCCAGTACTGCGTACGCCTCGCCGCAGCCACCCGGTCCCACGGCCAGCTGGCGATGGGCTCGTCGCCGCGAGGCTCGCTCGCCCTGGTCCTCCTGGCACGCTCGGTGGCCGTCGTCCGCGGTCGCGATTTCGTCACGCCGGAGGACGTCAAGAGCGTGGCGACCGCAGTGCTCGCCCACCGGGTGAGCGTCCTGCCGGAGCTGTGGATGACCTCGGTGTCCGGAGTCGACGTCGTCCGGGAACTGCTGCAGACGGTGGCCGCCCCCTCGTCCAGGGTGCGGTCGTGACGGTCCCGTGAACGGCTGGCGTCCCACCCCGGCTCTGCTCACCGCGGCCGGGGCCACAGCAGGTCTGCTCGTCATCGCCGTCCTGTCGCAGAACTCCGGTCTGGTCGTGGTGGCCGCTCCCCTGCTGATCATCTCCGTCTGGTCGCTCCTGGACCGCCCGGAAGGACGACCGCGGGTGATCGACGCGACGACGGTGCCGCGTACCCATGAGGGGGCGACCCAGACATGGTCCCTGCAGGTCACCGATCTGGCGGGCGCCGAGATCGTCGACGCCACCACCTCCTGCACCGCGCACGTCGATACCGACCCGGCGTCCGGCCTGCTGCGCGCCATACCGTCCGGTGAATCCGCCGAGTTGTCGATGCGGTGGGCCGCCCGGCGATGGGGACCCGCAGAGGTCGGCAGCGGCAGCTGCGTCGCGTTCAGCACCTGGTCCGGTTTCCGGGCCGGTCCGCTGCCGTTCCGTCCGAGCCGCGTCCAGGTCAGCCCCGCCATTCCCGCCTTCACCGCAACGGGCGGTGCGCCCCGGCCCGCCGGTCTGGTCGGCCAGAACCGCAGCCAGCGTCGCGGTGACGGTTCGGAGTTCGCGGACATCCGGGGCTTTCAGAGCGGCGATCGACTGCGCCGCATCCACTGGCCGATCTCCGCGCGGACCGGACAGTTGCACGTCCGCACGACCTACGCGGAGTTGGACAGCGAGATCCTGCTCGTGCTGGACGCCGAGGAGGAGTACGGCGATTCGAGTACGCACGCCGAGACCTCGCTCGACATCGGGGTCCGATCCTGCGCGGCCATGGCGGCGCATCTGCTGCAGCGTGGGGAACGCGTGGGGCTGCAGGTCCTCAGCAGCGTCCGCCCGGAACGCGTGCGCAGCAGGGGTGGGTCGGGACAGCTGCGACGGATCCTGCACGAGCTGTCGGGGGTGCGGCCCGGAGCGCTCGGCGCCGGCATGGGCGCCCGCAACCGGATCCGTGCATCGCGCGGCACGCTCGTCGTCGTGGTCACCCCGTTGGTCGGCACCGCCGCCACCACCCTCGCCGCCGAAGCGGCCCAGCGCGGCCTTCCGACCGTGCTGGTCGACTCGTTGCCGGCGGTCGCCGCATCCGGGGACCCCGCGCAGCGGCTGAGCATGCTGCAGCGACAGGTACGCATCCAACGGCTGCAGGCCCACGGTCTCGCCGTGGTGCCGTGGCGGGGGCCCGGCTCGCTGGATCCGGTGCTGCGCCGGATGGGCGCGGCCGGGGTGGGGGGACGTGTCCGATGACCGTCGCACGACGCGTTGACTCCGCGACCGTCCTCGACCTGCATCCGCATCGGCTGCTGCTGCTGCTCGCGGCGGTGCTGAGCGCGGTCCTGGTGCAGGTGATGATCCCGGTCGCGGCTCACGCAAACGCGTTGGAGATCGTGCTCTTCGCCCTGGCCATGGCCCTCGTCCTGCTCGACTCGACCGGGGTCGGAGCGAACCTGCTGACGGTGGTCACCGCCTTGGGGTGGGTCTGGGCGGGCTCCCGCGGCGTGGACGGCTACACGCTCATCGTCGCCGCAGCGTTGCTGGTGAACCACAGTTGTCTGACCCTGGTGGCGCACGGCCATCCGGGATCGCCGGTCGGGCGCGCAGTGACCGCCCTCTGGGGTACGCGGATCGCCGTCGTCGGCGTCCTGACGGCACTGACGTGGTGCGCCGCTCTGGCCTGGAGCACCCGACGCCTCCCGGCCACCGACGTCTTCACCGTGATGGCGCTGCTGCTGCTCGCCGGCGTGCTCCTGTGGGTGCGCCGAGAGCTCACTCGCACCGACGGCGACGGCGATGGGTGAGCCGGCCGCCGTACCGGCTCAGGCGGGTACGACGAGGGCCCCGCCGCACCATCGGTGCTGCGGGGCCCTCGCGACGTCGATCCGAGTCAGGCGGATTCCTTGCGCGGCGCACGCTTTCGCGCCGGCGGGGTGGCCTCGCGGCGCACGATCGTCGGGTTGACGTTGTCGAGAACGACCTCGCGGGTGATCACGACGCGAGCGATGTCGTCCTCGCTCGGCACGTCGAACATCACCGGCAGCAGCACCTCTTCGAGGATCGCACGCAGTCCGCGGGCACCGGTGCCGCGCAGCATCGCCTGCTCGGCGACGGCCTCGATGGCATCCTCGCTGAATTCCAGCTCCACGCCGTCGATCTCGAACATCTTCTCGTACTGGCGCACGAGCGCGTTGCGCGGCTCGGTGAGGATCGAGACCAGGCCCGCACGGTCCAGGGGCTCGACCGTGGTGATGACCGGGAGCCGGCCGATGAACTCCGGGATCAGCCCGAACTTCATCAGGTCCTCCGGCAGCACGTCGGAGAAGCTCTCCAGCGCACCGGTGTTCAGCTTCAGCTCGGAGCCGAAGCCCAGGCCCTGCTTGCCCGCACGGGACTCGATGATCTTCTCCAGTCCGGCGAACGCCCCGCCGACGATGAAGAGCACGTTGGTGGTGTCGATCTGGATGAACTCCTGGTGCGGGTGCTTGCGCCCGCCCTGCGGCGGCACGCTGGCCGTCGTACCCTCCAGGATCTTCAGCAGCGCCTGCTGCACACCCTCGCCGGAGACGTCACGGGTGATCGAGGGGTTCTCGCTCTTGCGGGCGACCTTGTCGATCTCGTCGATGTAGATGATGCCGGTCTCGGCCTTCTTCACGTCGAAGTCGGCGGCCTGGATCAGCTTCAGCAGGATGTTCTCGACGTCCTCGCCGACGTAGCCCGCCTCGGTGAGCGCGGTGGCGTCGGCGATCGCGAAGGGCACGTTGAGCATCCGCGCGAGCGTCTGCGCCAGATAGGTCTTGCCGCAGCCGGTCGGGCCGATCAGCAGGATGTTGGACTTGGCGATCTCGACGGCCGTCGCGTCCTTCTTGGTGATCTGCTCGGCGGCCTGGATGCGCTTGTAGTGGTTGTAGACGGCGACGGCCAGCGCACGCTTGGCGGCGTCCTGACCGACGACGTACTGCTGCAGGAACTCAAAGATCTCACGCGGTTTGGGCAGCTTGTCCAGGCCCACCTCGGAGGTCTCGGCGAGCTCCTCCTCGATGATCTCGTTGCACAGGTCGATGCACTCGTCGCAGATGTAGACCCCGGGCCCGGCGATCAGTTTCTTGACCTGCTTCTGGCTCTTCCCGCAGAAGGAGCACTTGAGCAGGTCACCGCCCTCTCCGATGCGTGCCACGTGGCGATCCTTTCCGGCGGTCCTACGAGAACTTTGTGCGACGGGTGTCGAGGTGCCGACGCTACCCGTCGGCGACTTGCGCCCACGTCATTGAAACCCGGTGTCGCGGCACAAGTCACGCCTGTCCGCTGTCGGCGCAACGCCCCTCGTACGCCCGGTTGACGGCCTCGCCGCGCGCGTGGAGCCACGGCGCGCCGTACAGGGCGCGCGGCGACCCTGCGCGGTGGCCGTCAGGCCTGTTCGACCTCGCTGCGCAGCTTCAGCACCTTCGTCCCGTCGTCCTGCTCGATCTCGTATGCCGGGTCGTCGTCACTGCCGTTGCGAGTGATCTCGCTCCCCTTGACGGTGCGGGTGACCTTGTCGTGGTGCACAGCGGTAACCGTCCCGTCAGCTGTGCCCCGACCCCACTTCCACGTGACCGTGCTGCCCTTGCGGATGCTCATCGCCCCACCGTACGCGCTGCGAAATCCGTTGGCAGTCAAACCTGGTCACCCGCCACACTCACAGCCGTGAACCAGATGCAGACCACGTTGCGCCACCACTTCAGGTGGCACTCCGACCCACCGCGGTGGCCCGCGCACCGCGTGAGTTACGCCGATGTGAGCGGGTGGTGGCGCGATCCCGATCTGCTCGCGCGGCTCGGTCCGATGCTGGGTGGCCTGTTCCCGAAGGGCGATCCGACGGTGGTCATGGGCGTCCAGTCCCGCGGCCTGCTGCTTGGTCCTCTGGTCGCATCCATCTCGGCGTGGGCTTCGTCGAGGTGCGCAAGGGGGCGGAACGGGCGCGCACACCGACCAGTGGTTCGTGCGCACCACGGCGCCGGACTACTGCGATGAGCAACAGGAGCTCGCGGTGCGGCGTGCAGTCCTCCGCAGCACCGATCGCGCGCTCTTCGTGGATGAGTGGATCGCCACCGGCGCCCAGGTGACCGCCTGCCGGCGCTACTTCGGGGCGGCCGCGGTCAGGTCCCGATTTCGCACGGTATGGCGCGGTCGACACCCTCCCGAATCCGGATGTCAGCGTGCACGACCGGACCCGGAACACACGGACGCCGCCCACCCTGGTCGGGTGAGCGGCGTACGCCGTGCTGCGCGGTCAGGCTTGTTCAGTCCTGACCGGAGGCCTTGCGGCTTGTCAGAACCTGGTCGATCAGGCCGTACTCCTTGGCCTGGGCCGACGTGAGGATCTTGTCGCGCTCGATGTCCTTGCGGATCTGCTCGGCGGTCGCGCCGGTGTGGAACGCCAGTGTGTCCTCGAGCCACTCGCGCATCCGGAAGATCTCGTTGGCGGTGACCTCGAGGTCGGACGCCGTGCCACCGGTGCCCTCCATCGCGGGCTGGTGGATCAGGATCCGCGCGTTCGGCAGGGCGTAGCGCTTGCCAGCGGCACCCGCACCGAGCAGGACGGCGGCGGCCGAGGCGGCCTGACCGACCACGAACGTCTGCACGTCGGGGCGGATGTACTGCATCGTGTCGTAGATCGCGGTCAGCGCGGTGAAGGAGCCGCCGGGAGAGTTGATGTACATCAGGATGTCCCGGTCGGGGTCCTGGCTCTCCAGCACGATCAGCTGGGCGATGATGTCGTCCGCCGACGCGTCGTCGACCTGCACGCCGAGGAAGATGATGCGGTCCTCGAAGAGCTTGTTGTAGGGGTCCGAGCGCTTCATCCCGTAGGAGGTGCGCTCCTCGAACTGCGGCAGGATGTAGCGGCTCGATGGCGCTGGCACAGAGAGACCAGCGTGACCGACGTACGGCGAATTCATCTGTGCTCCACTCGAATCGGTCCAGTTGCTCATGCCTTCACCTGCCCGGGGGCGTCCTCGGCACGCTCGAAGACGTGGTCGACGAAGCCGTACTCCTTGGCCTCCTGCGCGGAGAACCAACGGTCCCGGTCGGAGTCGGCGGTGATCTGCTCGACGGTCTGCCCCGTGTGCTGGGCGATCAGCTCGGCCATCTTGTTCTTGATGAAGATCATCTGCTCGGCCTGGATCTTGATGTCGGAGGCCGTGCCGCCGAGACCGCCCGACGGCTGGTGCATCATCACGCGGGCGTTGGGCGTCGCGTAGCGCTTGCCGGGGGTGCCGGCCGAGAGCAGGAACTGCCCCATGCTGGCCGCCATCCCCATCGCGACCGTGGCCACGTCGTTGGGGATCCAGTTCATCGTATCGAAGATGGCCATGCCCGCGGAGATCGAGCCGCCCGGGCTGTTGATGTAGAGCCAGATGTCGGCGTTCGGGTCCTCGGCCGTCAGAAGCAGCAGCTGCGCGGCGATCACGTTGGCGTTGTCGTCGCGGACGTCGGAGCCGAGGAAGATGATGCGTTCCTTCAGCAGCCGGTTATAGATCTGGTCGTCGAGTCCCCCGGTCGGTGCCTGGGTCGCCATCGAGACCTTCTGGATGTCACTCAAGGTCGTCTCTTCTCTCATCGCGTCGGACTGCTCCGGACGGCCCCGCCTGCGCGAGGTCACGGAGCGGTCGAATCAGCTTCTACTGGACCCTAACGCCCGGCCTGCGCCGTTCCGTCCCCGATGTCGGCCGTGTTCGCCGTGAGCGCAAGCGCCCGAGCTGCGCCCGGTATGCCAACGGGGTCCGCGCATCGAATCGATGCGCGGACCCCGTTGAGTCACAAACTGATTCAGGCCTTCGGCGCCTCTACAGAGGAGTCCTCGGAGTCGACGGCGTCCGTGCTGTCGGTGCCGTCGGTGGCCTCGTCGTCGCCCGTGACCTCGATGGCCTCGGTGCCGTCGGCCGCCTCGGCGTCGTCGTCCTCCCCGGCGTCGTTGAGCGCGTTCAGGTCGACGGTCTCACCGTTGGTGTCCACGACCGTGACGCGCTCCAGCACCGTGCTGAGCGCCTTGCGGCGGGCGACCTCACCCATCACCGCAGGCACCTGGCCCTGCTGGTCCAGCGCCTGCGCGAACTGGTTCGGGTCCATGCCGTACTGCTGCGCGGACATGATCAGGTACTCGATCAGCTCTTCCTGGGAGACCTGCACCTCGTTCTCCTCGACGATCTTGTCGAGCAGGAACTGGCTCTGCAGTGCCTTCGTGGTGCTCTCGGTGACCTCGGCGCGGTGCTCGTCGTCGTCGACGCGGTCCTCACCCTCGAGGTGCTGCTGCACCTCGGCCTCCACGATGCTCTGCGGCACCGCGAGGTCCAGGTCCTCCAGCAGCTGGTCCAGGACCTTGTCGCGCGCCTGGATGCCCTGCTGGAAACGCTTGCCCCGCTCGGCCTGCGCGGTCATGTCGGTGCGCAGCTCCTCGACCGTGTCGTGCTCGGAGGCCAACTGGGCGAAGTCGTCGTCGACGTCGGGCAGCTGACGCTCCTTGACCGACTGGACGGTGACGGAGCACTGGGCGGCCTGGCCCTCGTGCTCGCCGCCGGCCAGGGCGGCCTCGAAGGTGGCGGTGTCGCCGGCGGACAGACCGGTGACCGCGTCGTCCAGGCCCTCGAGCATGTTGCCGCTGCCGACGACGTACGAGACGCCGGAGACGTCATCGATCTTCTCGTCGCCGATGGTGGCGGACAGGTCGATGGTGAGCGAGTCGCCTTCAGCGGCGGCGCGTTCGACCGGGGCCAGCGTGCCGAACCGCTCGCGAAGGGTCTCGATCTCGGCGTCGACGTCCTCGTCGGTGACCTCGACAGGGTCGACGGTCACGCTGATCGCGGAGAAGTCGGGCAGATCGAACTGCGGGCGCACGTCGACCTCGACGGTGAACTTCAGGTCCTCACCCTCGCTCGCCGGCACGTCGGTGACCTCGACCTCGGGCTGGCCGAGTGGCTGCACGTCGTTGCTCTCCAGCGCCTGGCCGTAGAACTCCGGCAGGGCCTCGTTGACGGCCTCCTGCAGCACGGCGCCACGGCCGACCCGCTGGTCGATGATCCGTGCCGGCACCTTGCCCTGGCGGAAGCCCGGCACCTGGATCTGGTTGCCGATGGTCTTGTAGGCCGCGCTGACGCTCGGCTCCAGCTCGGCGTAGGGGACCTCGATGGTCATCTTGACCCGCGTCGGGCTCAGGGTGTCGACGGCGCTCTTCACTGCACAGACTCCATAGATCGAAAGGGGCTCTCTGCCGGCGTACGTCGCAAGGCGGGCGTCGGCGACCCGGACGACCGGGCGGCGAAAGCGGGAACCGTCTGCCATGTTCCCTGACGAAGCGGGGCGCGAGCAAACCGGTGGGGTACGAGGTGCCCCGGCCGGGCGTCTCCAGATGTCGGTTCGGGAGGGTTCGCACACCGCGCGACCGTCCCGGATCGACATCTCGATCGCAGAAACAAGCGTCGGGTGACAGGAACCACGGGCTCACTTCGTTCCGCCCGCTCCCGGCATCCCGTTGCCCCTCCTTCGTCGGGGTAACAGGATTTGAACCTGCGGCCTTCCGCTCCCAAAGCGGACGCGCTACCAAGCTGCGCCATACCCCGTGCTGCGCGGCTGGTGCGAACCACACCACGCGAGCCAGTACGCTATCGCCTCGGCGCAGCACACCGGACCACACACCATCGGGTGGGACGAGGTTGCGCCACGCGGGTGTAGCTCAATGGTAGAGCCCCAGTCTTCCAAACTGGCTACGCGAGTTCGATTCTCGTCACCCGCTCACAGTGCCGCACCGCAGGCTCCGACAGCGTTGGCCCGCAATGGTTCTGGTCGTCGTCAGGCAGCCAACGCACAGGGCAGCGATGCCCATGGGTGCCGGCACGGACGCGACGAGGCCATGCACGCCTCCACCGTCGCCAGCGCATGCTTCAGCGGTGAGAAGTGCCGCAGGGGTCGCATCGCAGCAGGGCAGTACGCGGATCTCGCGATCCTCGACGAGGACTACATGACCGCGCCGACGGACGCGCTCCCCGCTATCGAGCCGGTGTACGGCGGGGTCGCCGGCACCCTGCCCTGCACGCCCGGAGAACCTCTCGACGGCCGACCCCCGCCTGTGCTTACGTGGAACGTAAGGCCACGGCATCTGGTCGCGGCCCTCTCTTGAAGGAGATCTGATGGGACTGTTCGACAGCGCCAAAGACAAGGCGAGCGACTTCGCGAGCGACAACCCGGACAAGCTCAAGGAGGGTGTCGAGAAGGGCGGGGACTTCGTCGACGACAAGACCGGCGGCAAGTACTCCGACCAGGTCGACAAGGGTCAGGACGCCGTCAGTGAGCGCTTCGGTGGCGGTCAGGGCGGCGACGACGCGGGCGACGGAGACCAGAACCAGAACTGAGGCCGATCACCGACCAGACAGGTCACGAGGGGTGCCGGGCCCCGACGGGTTCGGCACCCCTCGCGTGCATGGTGCGCACCCGTCGAGCGTGCGGGGGGTCGTGCAGGACGCGGGAGACGACGTTCAGTCGCGGCAGAGCATGACGGCGGTGCGGTCGTCGCCCTGACCGGACCGTGCTGCTTCGCACACCCGGCCGGCGGACCCCACGGACGTCGGGAGCGCGCGGATGGTGTCCAGCACCTGGGCCAGCCCCTCCGACAGGTCCAGGTCGCGGGTCTCCACGATCCCATCGGTGTAGAGCAACAGGGCGTCGCCGTGCTCCAGGACACCCTCCACCCGGGGGTAGTCGCGTGCGTTCTGGCCCTCGAGCACCCCGAGGCAGGTGCCGGTGGCCCCGTCGACCGTGGTCCAGAGGTTGGTGGCGGCATGGAACTGCACGGCGGCGGGGTGGCCGGCGGATCCCACCGAGAAGCTGCCGTCGGCCAGATCCACACATACGTGGATCGCGGTGGCGAAGCCCTCGGACCAGTTCTGGCGCACCAGATAGTCGTTGGCGGCGGGCAGGAAGTCCTGCGGCGCGACGGGGCCGAGCAGCCCGCTCACCGCTCCGCCCATGAGCATCGAACGTGAGCCTGCTTCGTGCCCGCTGCCCGAGACGTCGACCAGAGCCACCTCGAAACGGTGCTGATCGGTGCGGTTGCCGATCACGAAGTCGCCCGAGAAACGATCGCCGTCGGCTGCCCGGGTCACCGACTCGACCCTCCACCCGGCGGGGAGTTCGGGCATCCGGCCCTGCACACGCACCCGTTCGTGCAGTTCGTGGAGCAGGGTCGAGGAGACTGCGTGGGACAGCCAGGGGGATTCCCGCACGGAGGAGACCCCCAGCCCGAGAGCCCCCCCTCCAGCCGCCAGCACGAGCACTGCGGCGAGCAGACCGTCGAACCTCGCCGACAGCACGGTGAGGACGACGATGATGCACAACGCCGCGATGATCGCGGCTCTCACGCGGGGCCGGCGTACCCCGTCTTCACGCGTCGCATCGCGAGGCGTGAAGTGGACGTGTACAGCCATACGCGCAACGTAACCCGGCCGTCAGCGGATCACAGCACGCCCATACGCAGGCTTTACACAACAATTACGCGGCGCAGACCCACCGCCGTACCGCGTCATTCCTGCGGTAGCGAGCCGTCCTTCTCGAACCGGGTCAGCATGTCCAGGCGGCGCTGGTGGCGCTCCTCGCCCGAGAACGGCGTCTCGAGGAAGACGGACACCATCGCCTTGGCCTGCTCGACCGTGTTGAAACGTCCCCCGAGGGAGATCACCTGGGCGTTGTTGTGCTGCCGGGCGATCTGCGCCAGTTCGGTCGTGTAGCAGAGCGCGGCCCGAATGCCCGGCACCTTGTTGGCCGCCATCTGCTCGCCGTTGCCGGAGCCGCCGAGGACGATGCCCAGCGAGCCCTCGTCCTGCGCAACACCCTCCGCCGCACGCAGCACGAAGACCGGATAGTCGTCCTGCGCGTCGTACTCCTTCGCGCCGTGGTCGACCACCTCGTGGCCTTGCTCGCCCAGCCAACGGACCAGCTCGCGGTGCATGTCGTACGCCGCGTGGTCCCCTCCGATGTGCACCCGCATCCGCTCGCCTCTCAGCTGAAGTCCGGCGACGCTTCGCGTGACCGCTTGAGTTCGTAGAAACCGGGGGTGGCGGCGACGAGGAGGCAGCCGTCCCAGAGCTTGCCCGCGGCGTCGCCCTTGGGTGCAGGAGTGACGACGGGTCCGAAGAAGGCGGTGCCCTCGACGCTCACGACCGGGGTGCCGACATCGTCGCCGACCATGTCGATCGCCCGCTGGTGGGACGCCCGCAGATCCTTGTCGGTCTCGTCGCCGGGGGTGTTCTGCGCCTGCTCGAGCAGGTCCTGCGGCAGACCCACCTCGTCCAGTGCCTCGCTCAGCACCACGCGCAGGTCGTCCTCGTCCTTGCCGCGGCCGCCCGGGTGCAAACGGGTGCCGATGGCGTCGTACAGCTGTTTGCGGGTCTCGGGTCCGTGCTCGCGCTCCGCGGCGATGACCACCCGGACCGGCAACCAGGCCCGGGTCATCATGGCGCGGTACTCCTCAGGCAGGTCGCGGTCCTCGTTGAGGACGGACAGGCTCATCACGGACCAGGTGATCTCGATGTCGCGGACCTTCTCCACCTCCAGCAACCATCGGGAGGTCATCCATGCCCACGGGCACATCGGATCGAAGAACATTTCGGCTCGGCTGGTGGTCACACTCGTCATCTTGCCACTGCGACCGGATGACAGGATGGCGGAGCCCGGGAGTCGCCCGGGAGACACGACGCAAGGGGACCGAACGTGGCACTGCAGGAGCTCACCCGGGACGAGGCCGGCGCCCGCGCCGAGTTGATCGAAGTGCAGGCGCACGCCGTCGATCTGGACCTCACGACCGGTCCGCAGACGTTCGGTACGACCTCGCGCATCGAGTTCAGCGCGACTGCCGGCGCCTCGACGTTCGTGGACTTCCTGGGCGAGTCGGTACGCGCGATCGAGCTGAACGGCGTCTCCCTGGATCCGGCGACCCACTACGACGGTGCCCGCGTGACGCTTCCGGGCCTGGCGGCCGAGAACGTCGTACGCATCGAGGCCGTCGGCCGCTACATGAACACCGGCGAGGGCGTGCACCGCTTCGTGGACCCCACCGACGGCGAGGTCTACCTCTACACCCAGTTCGAGGTCGCGGACAGCCGACGCGCGTTCCCGGTCTTCGAGCAGCCCGACCTCAAGACCCGCTTCGCCTTCACCATCACCGCCCCGGCGACCTGGCAGGTCCTGTCCAACGAACCCGCCTCCGAACCGACCCCCGGCGAGAACGGTTCGGCCACCTGGGTCTTCCCACCCACTCCCCCGATCAGCTCCTACGTCACCGCGTTCGCGGCCGGCCCGTACGACGTCGTCCGCGACTCGGTCACCACGCGCGCCGGCGAGATCCCGCTGGGCGTGCTGTGCCGCCGTTCGCTGCGCGAGCACCTCGACGCCGACAACATCTTCGACCTCACCAAGCGCGGGTTCGCGTTCTTCGAGGAGATGTTCGACCGGGAGTTCCCCTTCACCAAGTACGACCAGCTCTTCGCCCCCGAATACAACATGGGTGCGATGGAGAACGTCGGCCTGGTCACCATCGCGGAGATCTACGTCTTCCGCTCGGCCGTGCCCGAGTCGTTGGTCGAACGCCGCGCGCTCACCGTGCTTCACGAGCTCGCGCACATGTGGTTCGGCGACCTGGTGACGATGCGCTGGTGGGACGACCTGTGGTTGAACGAGTCGTTCGCCGAATGGGCCTCCACCACCGCCCAGGCGGAGGCGACCCGCTGGTCCAGCGCCTGGACCACCTTCAGCCTGGCCGAGAAGTCCTCCGCCTACATCGCCGACCAGCTGAGCTCCACCCACCCGATCGCCGCCGACGCGCGCAACTGGTCGGACGTGGAGAACAACTTCGACAACATCACCTACGCCAAGGGCGCCTCGGTGCTGAAGCAGCTCGTGGCGTACGTCGGGCGCGAGCCGTTCGTGGCGGGCCTGCGTTCCTATTTCCAGAAGTACGCGTGGGGCAACACCGACCTGCGTCACCTGCTCGCCGAGCTGGAGCAGACCTCCGGGCGCGACCTCATCGCGTGGGCTCGGACGTGGCTGCAGACGGCCGGAGTCGCGACGATGCGCCCCGCCATCGAGACCGCCGACGGGCGCCTCGCGTCCGTGACCATCGAGCAGACCGCCCCGGACAGCCACCCCACAATGCGCCCGCACCGGATGGGCGTCGGCTGCTACGCCCTGCGAGACGGGCGGCTGGAGCGCACGTCGTACCTGGAGCTGGACGTCGACGGGGCCCGCACGACGGTGCCCGAGCTGGCCGGCGCGGCGCGCCCGGACCTGTTGCTGCTCAACGACGACGACCTGGCCTACACGAAGATCCGGCTCGACGACGTGTCGCTGGCGACCGTGCTCGCCAACCCCACGGCGCTGCAGGATTCCCTGGCACGCTCACTGGTGACCGCGGCCGTGTGGGACATGACCCGCGAGGCCGAGACGGCGGCGACAGACTTCATCGCGTTCATGCTCGATGTGCTTGCGACGGAGCATGATTCGACGGCCATCAAGGTGGCGCTGGAGCAGATCGCGGTCAGTCGCCGGATGTACGTCGCTCCCGACCACCGTGAGGCGGCGCGCCATCAGGTGGCCGACGGTCTCGGGCGTCTCCTGCGGAACGCTGCAGCCGGCAGCGACGCCCAGCTGCAGTTCGCCCGTGCGTTCGCGCAGGTCGCGGTCCGCGACGAGGACATCGCCGTGGTGCGGGGCCTGCTCGACGGCACTGCGCCGCTGGCCGGGCTGGCGATCGACACCGACATGCGGTGGTCCCTGCTCACGTCGCTCGCGGCGTCCGGCGCCATCGGCGACGACGTCATCGAGCAGGAGCTCGCGCGCGACCGCACCTCGACCGGTGCGGAGCGAGCGGCCGGCGCGCGGGCGGCGTACCCGACGGCCGAGGCGAAGGAGGCCGCCTGGGCGGCTGCCTTCGTAGGATCGGACCTGCCGAACCAGACACTGGTCGCGGTGGCCGCAGGGTTCGCCACGGCGCACGACCCGCAGCTGCTGGAGCCGTACGTCGAGCGCTTCCACGCCGGCATCCGCACCATGTGGGAGGGCCGCACCTTCGCCATCGCCTCCGGGGTGGCGAAGCGGATGTACCCCATCACGCTCGCCGACCAGCCGTTGCTCGACGCCACCGAGGCGTGGCTGCGCGACAACGGTGACGCGCCCGATGCGCTGCGCCGGATCATGAGCGAGCATCGCGACGCGGTCGCCCGGGCCCTGCGGGCGCAGGTCCGCGACGCCTAGCGCTGACCACTGCCCGTTGTGGCCGGCTCGGCCCCGAACAGCGCTTGAAGGGCCGGCCCGCTGCTCGTTGTGGCCCGCTCGGGCCCGAACGACGGTTGAGGGGCCGGCCCGCTGTTCGTTAGGGCCCGCTCGGCCCGGACGGCGACGGGTCGGGTCAGCGCTCGCGCTGGGTGACGCAGCGGATCAGCCGCTTGGCCCGCCGCGACACCATCAGCTGGTCCAGGCTCACCGCATTGCCGTTAGCGTCCGCAAGGGGCAGTCGCCAGTTGGGGTACTCGTCGTGGGTGCCCGGCTGATTGATCGTGCGCACGTCGCCGACCAGGTCGTTGACCGAGACGCCGAGCATCTTGCTGGGCGACCAGGTCAGGAAGCGGTGCAGCGCGTCGACCTGGTCCTCGATCGATGCGCGTTCGCCGAGTAGGCCGCGAGTGCGCAGCACCGACAGGACGGCCTCGCGCTGTGCGTCGTCCTGGGCTATCTCCTCCTCCAGCGGCTGGGTCAGCAGGTTGAGGCTGTGTCGGACGCTGATGTGCTCGCCTTGCAGATACCCGGCCGTCGGCGGCAGGTCGTGGGTCGTGACACTGGCGAGGCACAGCTGACGGTAGGTCTCCGGTGGCAACGGCGCGCCGTCCTTGTCGCGCTCGAACCACAGGATCGAGGTGCCGAGGATGCCGCGTTCGGCCAGGTACTCACGCACCCAGCCCTCGACGGTGCCGAGGTCCTCGCCTATCACGACAGCGCCGGCGCGGTGCGCCTCCAGCGCCAGGATGCCGACCATCGCCTCGTGGTCGTAGCGCACGTAGGTGCCCTCGGTGGGCGACTCGCCGCGGGGCACCCACCAGAGCCGGAAGAGGCCGAGGATGTGGTCGACCCGCAGCCCACCGGACATCGACAGGGCCGTACGGATCATCTCCCGGTAGGGCAGGTACGCCTGCTCGGCGAGGCGGTTCGGACGCCAGGGCGGCTGGCTCCAGTCCTGCCCGAGCTGGTTGTAGTCGTCCGGGGGCGCTCCGACGCTGATGTCCCGCGCCAACACATCGCCGAGCGCCCAGGCGTCGGCTCCCGACGGGTGGACCCCCACCGCGAGGTCAGCGACCACGCCGACACCCATGCCCGCGCTGCGCAGCTCGGCCTGCGCGTCGGCGAGCTGCCGCTGCGCGATCCACTGCAGCCAGCACTGGAACTCCACCTCGGTCGCGAGGCGCTCACGCTCACCGCGTACGGCATCGGACCGGGGGTCGTGCAGCTCTTCCGGCCACTCCTGCCAGGGCAGACCGCGATCGAGCACCAGCGCGCACCAGGTCGCGTAGTCGAGCAGCCCGTCACCCTCCTCGGCGCAGAACTGCTCGAACTCCCGCACCCGGCGGTGGGTGCGCGGCACCCGGAAGAGCATCCGCAGCGCAGCTTCCTTTGCGGTCCAGCATCCGTCGCGGTCCAGCTGCTCCAGATTGTTCAGCCGCCGCGCGTCGTCGCCGTGCCACTCGACCAACTGGTGCTCCGCGGCCGACAGGTAGCCGATCTCGAGGACCTCCTCCACCCGGATGTACATCGGGTTGACGAACCGCCGCGTCGTCGGGAGATACGGCGACGGCTCCATCGGAGCGATCGGCTCGGCCGCGTGCACCGGATTGACGAGCACGAAATCGGCGCCGTTGCGAGCAGCCCAGGTGCCGAGCTCGGCCAGGTCGGCAGCGTCGCCGATACCCCAACTGCGAGCGCTGCGAACGCCGTACAGCTGCGCCTGCAGTCCCCAGGCCCGGTCGGTGCGCAGCGCCGCGGGCAGCGCGAGCCGTGCGGGGGTGACGATGACCGTCGTACGGTGCTCGTCCTCGCCGGTGCGCACGACGAGGCGGTGGTAGCCCAGGGGCAGTGACGCCGGCATCACCACGGTCGCCTCGCCCGTCAGGAGACCGTCGACCTCGCGGGGGTCGACCCAATGGTCGGCCTGCGCGATGTCCTGCTCGGCACCGTCTTCAAGTTCGATGCGGGCGGAAAGGCTTTGGCCATCCGGTAGATGCACCGGCACCCACGACTCGGTGCCCTTGCGCACCATGACGACCGTGGGGAGCACCTGGCGCCAGGTGCCGTCGGCGGCCACCCGCAGCGCCTCGGTGACCGCCGCGTCGTCGGAGACGTCGACGCCGAGCGCCGTCAGTACCGCGGCGATGGTGGCGTCGGAGACGGTGACGTGGTTGTCCTTCCAGTCCCGATACTCGGTGGCAACACCATGCGCGCGGGCGAGTTGCGCCAGCGGAGACCCCTCGGACATGGCGGCAGTCTTGCAGAGCGGCCGACGGGGTCCGCGGACTTGGGTCGGGCGACCCTGGCAGTCACACTGACGGCCATGGCATTCGTGCACCTCGTGACCGACGCCGACCACAGCGGCTGGGGCCTGCTGCTCGGCACACCCATCACCATCGCGGGCATCGTCATCGGTGCGATGGTCCTGCGCTGGTTGGTGCACCGGGCGATCCGGCGTGCTGTCGAGGTGATGGAGGCCCGATCCGACGAGCGCACCGTGGCCACCCGCCGACCCGGCCGGGTCATCCGTCAGGCCGCGGGCCTGGACAGCGAACGACGCAAGCAACGAGCGGCGACCACCGGATCGCTGCTGAGGTCGGTGTCCACCCTGGTCATCTACGGCATCGCCGCGATGATGGTGATGGCCGAGCTGGGCGTGCCGCTCGCTCCCCTCCTCGCCTCCGCCGGGGTCGGCGGCGTCGCGCTCGGTTTCGGTGCGCAGAGTCTGGTGCGTGACTTCCTGTCCGGGATCTTCATGATCATGGAGGACCAGTACGGCGTCGGCGACGTCATCGACACCGGTCAGGCCATCGGAACCGTCGAGGAGGTCACGCTGCGCATCACGCGGGTGCGGGACGCCGACGGGGTGGTCTGGTACGTGCGCAACGGAGAGATCCTGCGGATCGGCAACAAGTCGCAGGGCTGGGCGACGACGACGGTCGACCTGCCCATCGCCTACGACCAGAGCGTCGAGAAGGCGCTGCGCACCCTGCGGGAGGTGACCGAGCGTATCGACGATGAATCTCCCTGGAAGGAGAAGCTGTTGGAGACTCCACTGGTGGCCGGGGTGGAGTCGGTGACCGGCGGGAGCGTCACCCTGCGCATCATCGCCAAGTGCGTGCCGGGCGAGCAGTACGCCGTGTCGCGTGAGATCCGCGAGCGGGCCAAGGTAGGGCTGGACGCCGCGGGCATCGCCGCGCCCCAGCTGCCGCCGTACACCGCCGTCCCCCCGCGCTGATGTCGGCTGACAGACTGCAGGACATGCCCGAGCCCGATCTTCAGACCTTCTACGCGCAGGTGGGAGGGCATGAGACCTTCGCCAAACTCGTGCACGAGTTCTATCGCGGCGTCGCCTCCGACCCGCCCTTGCGTGCGCTCTACCCCGAGGAGGATCTGGGGCGTGCGGAGGACCGACTGCGCGGTTTCCTCGAGCAGTACTGGGGCGGACCGACGACCTACAGCGAGGAACGCGGCCACCCTCGGCTGCGGATGCGGCACATGCCCTTCAGCGTCACTCCGGCGCAGCGCGACCGCTGGATCCTGCACATGATGGCCGCCGTCGACACCCTCGACCTCGACCAGACCCACGACCTGCTGCTGCGTGACTACCTCACGCGGGCGGCCTACTCCCTGGTGAATTCCCTTGACGCTGAATAAGACTCAACCCTGGTGGCGGACGGCCGTCATCTACCAGATCTACCCGCGATCCTGGGCCGACGCGGACGGTAACGGCGTCGGCGACCTGCCCGGCATCGTGCGTCGACTCCCCTACCTGCGCGACCTGGGGATCGACGCCGTGTGGCTCTCGCCGTTCTACACCTCGCCGCAGGCGGACGCCGGCTACGACGTGGCGGACTACTACGACGTCGATCCGCTCTTCGGTGACCTGTCGGACGCGGACCGGCTCGTCACCACGGCGCACGAGCTGGGCCTGAAGCTGGTCGTGGATCTGGTGCCGAACCACACCTCCGACGAACACGCATGGTTCAAGGCCGCGTTGACGGCGGCACCCGGTTCACCCGAGCGTGGCCGCTACATGTTCCGTGACGGTCGCGGCGCGGACGGCGCGCAACCACCGAACAACTGGCAGAGCATGTTCGGGGGTCCGGCGTGGCAGCGCGTCGTCGAGGCCGACGGCGCGCCCGGCCAGTGGTACCTGCACCTCTTCGATCGAAAACAGCCCGATCTGAACTGGGACAACCCACAGGTGCGCGAGGAGTTCGAGCACGTCCTGCGCTTCTGGCTCGACCGCGGTGTGGACGGCTTCCGGGTCGACGTAGCGCACGGTCTGGCCAAGGCGGACGGCCTGCCGGACTGGAGCGGGGCCATGCACATGGCGGACGGCCGTCAGCAGCAGCGCGCCCCGATGTGGGACCAGCCCGGCGTGCACGAGATCTACCGCTCGTGGCGCGCCGTCCTGGACACCTACGACGTCGCCGACGCGGACACCCGCCAGGGCGACGGCCGGATGATGTGCGCGGAGGCGTGGGTCGTGCCGGCGGAGAACCTGGCCAAATACGTCCGACCCGACGAGTTCCACCAGGCGTTCAACTTCGAATTCCTCGAAAGCCCCTGGGGCGCAATGGCGTTGAGGGATGTCATCGACCGCACGTCGGACGCGAACGCCGCGGTCGGCGCACCGACCACCTGGGTGCTGTCCAATCACGACGTGGTCCGTCACGCGACCCGGCTGGGTCTGCCCGAGGGTGCGGAGAAGCTCAACGGAATCGGCGCCGACGACCCCCAGCCCGACGCCGAACTCGGCCTGCGACGTGCGCGGGCGGCCACCGCGCTGATGCTCGCCCTGCCCGGAGGTGCCTACCTCTACCAGGGCGAGGAGCTGGGGCTGCCCGACCACACGACGATGCCCGACGAGGCCCGGCAGGACCCCACCTACGCGCGCACCCGGCACAAGGACAAGGGTCGCGACGGGTGCCGGGTGCCGATGCCGTGGGAGAAGGACGCCCCCGCCGACGGCTTCAACGACACCGGCGAGCTGTGGCTGCCGCAGCCCGCGGTGTACGCCGAGCTGGCCGTGGACCAGCAGGTCGGGGTGGCCGGTTCCACCCTCGAGATCTACCGCACCTTGCTGCGGCTGCGTCGCGAACACGACCTCGCCACAGGGGAGCTGCATTGGGTGACGGTCGAGCCCGACGTGCTGATCTTCGACAACGGCGCGGTGCGGTCGATCACCAACTTCGGGTCGACGCCGTGTCCGGTGCCGACCGGATGGTCGGTCGCCGTCGCGAGCGGTCCGCTGCAGGACGGCGCGGTGCCGGTGGACACGACCGTCTGGACGACGCGCGACGCCTAGCGGCAGAGCACGTGGCCGGTGGGAGTGGTCACTCGGTGCCAGCGTCCGGCGGTGAAGACCTGAGCACTGTCACCGACCAGGAAGCCCAGCGCGTACGCCGCGAACGCCACCGACCCGGGCAGCGTGTCGGCGCTCTCGCCCGGCAGGGGCCGGCCCCATACGCGTCGCCGCAGGTCCTCCACGGCGGCAGCTCCGGACCCGGACGGCACGCCCTGGGCGATCTCCGCGATCCCCTGCTGCGCGATCTCCCTCAGCTCACTGGTGGCGATCGAGCCGGCCGGTGACCAGCCCCCGCGCGGCGGACTGACCGACGCCCACGAGGCGCGTACCTCCTGGGGAGGGATGTCCAGCAGCGAGCCGGCGGATTGCCGCGCCAACCGGTCACCGACCGCGGCGACCGGCACGACGGTGTCGACCTCGGCGGGCTCGGACAGGGCGAGCACCCGCAGTCCGAGCGTGGTGCCCTGACCGGACAGTTCGCGGGAGGACTGCACGCCGACCCACACCGCGAGCGACCGCCCGCCGGCCTGCAGGCGCACGGCGCCGTCCGCGTCCAGCGCCTTGGCCCGCGCGCAGTAGGTGGCCAGATCCGAGCGGGTCTGCTCGTCCGCTAGGTGCACAACGGGCATGGTGCCCACGCTCAGGTGTGGTCGACGGGACGGCGCTTCAGCGCGACCGGCGGGCCGGCGTACTGCTGCAGGATCGTGCGGGCGCTCTCGCTCAGCCGTGTCGGGCGCTGGGTGTCCATGTCGAACGCGACCTGGGTCGTCTCGGCGGACGCGAAAACCTCTGTGCTGTCCGGGGTTTCACGCACCTCGTAGCCCAGATCGAACGACGCGCCCGCGATCCGGGTGACCCACGTCGTGATGCAGATCGGCTCGTGGCGGTAGTGGAGCTGTCGCAGGTAGTCGATCTCGGCGCGCGCGATCAGCAGCCGGGGCCGCTCGTGCGCCTCGTCCGAACCGTCGAACCACTCGTTGAAGGCCAGGATCCGCGCCTCCTCCAGCAGGCGCAGGAACTGCACGTTGTTCACGTGACGCAGGGCGTCCATGTCGGACCAGCGCAGGGGCACGCTGACGTGGAAGAGGGGGTTCGGCATAGGTCGATTATCCGTATGCCGGGCGGGTGCGACCCGCTGGGTAGAGTCACCCGGGTGACCGACGCCGACGAGATGAGTGCCATCAGTGCGGAGCAGGCCGAGCAGGACCCCGTCGGGTCGTTGCTCGAAGTGCTCGATCTGAAGCCGGTGGGCACAGCAAGTTTCCGGCCCGAGACGGCGCCCGGCGCGGGAGACGAGGCGGATCTGTCGGAGCGGACCCTGGACGTCTACGTCGGGCGCAGCCAGGTCACCCCGCACGGCCGCGCGTTCGGTGGTCAGGTGCTCGCGCAGAGCGTCATCGCCGCCGGTCGCAGCACCCCGCAGGACCGCCAGATCCACTCGCTGCACGCGTACTTCGTGCGCCCGGGCGACTCGGCGCACCCGATCCGCTTCGCCGTCGAGAACCTGCGCGACGGCAACTCGTTCTCGGTACGCCGAGTGCACGCGATGCAGTACGGCAACACGATCCTGTCGGCCACGCTGTCCTTCCAGCGGCCGGCCGACGGCCTGGACCACCAGGCCGAGATGCCCTCGGCGCCCGACCCCGAGCGGGCCTGGACCACCGAGCAGGAACTGCAGGGCATCGATCACCCGTCGGCACACCACTGGCGCCGGCGGGCGCTGGACGTCCGCAACGTCGAGGGCGCGCTCTATGTGCACCCCAGCAGGCAGCGGTCGGCTCACCAGATGGTGTGGATGAAATCGCTGCGTGAGCTGCCGGACGACCCACTGCTGCACGCCGCGGTCTTCGCCTACGCCTCGGACTACTCGCTGCTGGAGTCGGTGCTGCGCCGACACGGGCTCGTGTGGTCCTCCCCCGGGTTGCGCCCGGCGTCACTGGACCACGCCATGTGGTTCCACCGCCCCGGCCGCATCGACGACTGGGTGCTCTATCAGCAGGAGTCGCCGTCGGCCTCGGGCGGACGCGGCCTCGGGCTGGGCAAGCTCTTCGGCGTCGACGGCACCCTGATCTGCTCGGTCGCCCAGGAGGGCATGGTCCGGGTCAAACCGCGTCCCGAATAGCACCACAGCGACCCCTGCGACCGCTTCGAAGCATCGTTCTGCCAGGGTGATCGGCATGGCTGCCGGACGACTGGACCCCATCACGCTGACCGGGCGCCTCGTGCGACTCGAGCCGCTGTCCCCCGACCACCTCGACGGGCTGGTCGAGGCGTCCGAGGACGGGCAGATGTACGACCGCTGGTACACCAGCATCGCGAGTCCGGACGACATGGCCGGCGATGTGCAGCACCGCCTCGACCTGCAGGCCAGCGGTTTCATGCTGCCGTTCACCACCATCCGGCAGTCCGACGGAGCGGTGCTCGGCGGCACGACGTTCTACGACATCCAGCTCGACGTGCCGCGGGTGTCGATCGGCTACACCTGGAACCGCGCGTCCGCGCACGGCACGGGCAGCAACCCCGAGAGCAAGCTGCTGCTGATGATGTTCGCATTCGAGACGCTGGGCGTGGAGTGCGTGCGGTACGAGACCAGTTGGATGAACACCCAGTCACAGGCCGCCATCGAGCGCCTCGGTGCGCGGCGGGACGGCGTACTGCGCGCCGACAAGCGCGAGCGCACCGGCGCCCTGCGCGACACGGTCGTCTACTCGGTCCTCGCGCACGAGTGGCCGTCGGTGAAGAACGGCCTGGAGCACCGCCTCCGCCACCGCTGACCCCGTCGGGGGTGCAGACATGGTCGAGGGGTGGGGCTGCAGCCCCACCCCTCGACCACGTTCCTACCCCTCGATGGGGAGGTCCGCGTCCGGTGCCCGCTCAGTCGCGGGTGAGGCGACGGTGGGTGACCCGGTGCGGGCGGGCCGCCTCGACACCGAGCCGCTCGACCTTGTTCTCCTCGTACGCGTCGAAGTTGCCCTCGAACCAGTACCAGTTGGCCGGGTTCTCCTCGGTGCCC
>NZ_JAGEKN010000011.1:0-26578 GCF_017565325.1 Allobranchiibius sp. GilTou38
CGCGACATCGCAGCGGGAGTGATCGTGGGCTGCGGCACCCAGGGGTACGAGTTCGCCGTCCAACGGCTCGCGGCCCTGATAGGCGCCGACGGGAGCTGACGTCGCAAAAGGACGAGTGACGCAGGTCGACCTGCGTCACTCGTCCTCGACTGCGTCAGTCAGTGCACCGCTGGGTGGTGCGCGGCGCTCAGGAGCCCTGAGCGCTGGTAGCCGGGGCCTTGGTCGCCGGGGCCTTTGCGGCCGGCGGCTTGGCAGCCGGAGCCTTCGCGGCCGGCGGCTTGGCGCCCGGGACCCGGTCCACGGCCTTGGCGATCTCTGCGTTCACGTCCTTGTCCAGGGCCGTGAGCAGGGTGACCGTGCTGACCTTCTGCGCGGTGGCGATCTGCTGGAGGGTCTCGCCCTTGCGCAGGTCGGCGGTCAACTGCGCCGGGGTCAGCTTCAGGACGCTTGCCAGGCTCTTGTAGTCGGCGCCGAGGCCGTGCCGGTGCGCCCAGCCGCGCGGACCGTGCGGCCCACCCCACTTACCTGGACCCTTGCCCGGGTGTGCCGGCTTCGCGGTCCCTGCCTTGGGCGGCGTCGGCTTGGCGGTGCCCGCCTTGCCCGGCGCACCGGCCGGCCCTGGGCCGCGTACACCTTCCGGGAGCTTGGTGTTGATGAGCTTCGCCATGCGGGCGTCGGCGGTGGCGTCCAGGCGAGACAGCAGGGTCGCTCGGGAGACGCCGTGGCTCTCGGCGATCTGGGCCAACGTCTTGCCGGCCTTGCGTCCGGCGGCGAGGCCTGCGGTGTCGGTGCCCGCATCCTTGGCAATGACCGCCGGGGTCAATCCGAGCAGGCCGATCCCGTGGCGCATGTGCGCCGCGGGGCCCTTGGCCGCCGTGGACGGCGTCGGTGCCGGGGGTGCCGAGGTCGACGTGGCGTACGCCGGGACGGCCACCCCCACTACTGCTGCTGCCGCGAGGGTCGAACCCCCGATGATCTTCGTCTTGCGGAGCATGGACATGCCTTTCGGACGGAATCGGGCAAGGCCCGCTGACCAGCACACAGTGCGCGGGTCCGATGGGCCGTGCACTATGAACAGCTGTGCTGAGCCTGTCAGTTGACGGACGCAGGATGCAGCGACGGCTCCTGCGGCAGCGAGAGCGACAGCACGGCGTGCTCGATCATCTGGTGCCGGCGTACCTGGTCCTCGACCTCCTGCAGTCGTACGGCGAGCACGGACTCCCGGTCGTTCCCCACCAGATCCACCGACGCCACGACGAAGAGCTTCTGCGGCCCGACGAACTCCAGGTGCAGGTAGGTGACCCGCTCGATCGCCGGGTTGTCGATCAGCGCCTGCAGCGCCCGATCGCGCACGGCCCCGCCGATGGCCTCGCCGACGAGGAACTCCCGGTTGCGGTTGACGAGGAAGACGGCGACGACGGCGAGCATGACGCCGACCAGGATCGAGCCGATGGCGTCGTACTTCGCATCGCCGGTGAGCTGGTGCAGGCCGACGCCCGCGGCGGCGATCAACAGGCCGAGCTGCGCGGCGGCGTCCTCGAAGAAGACCGCCCGCAGCGTGGGATCGGAGGTGCGGGTCACGTAGCGCAGCGGGTGCAGCCCGGCCTTGCGCGCCACCCCACGTGTCTGGCGCAGCGCCTGCAGGAACGACGTGCCCTCGAGTGCGAAGGCGACGGCCAGCACGATGTAGTTGATGAGGTAGCTGCCGGCCTCCTCGTGCGAGCCGAGCTGCTGGAAGCCGTGCCAGATGCTGACCACGGCTCCTGCGGTGAGCAGCCCGACGGCCGCGAACATCGACCAGACGTAGACCTCCTTGCCGTAGCCGAGCGGGTGGGCCTCGTCCGCCTGCTTCGCGCCGCGCTTCTCGGCGATGAGCAGGAAGACCTCGTTGCCGGAGTCGGCCCAGGAGTGCGCGGCCTCGGCGACCATCGACGCGGATCCGGTGAGCAGTGCGGCCACCGACTTCGCGACCGCGATCAGGATGTTCGCCGCGAACGCGATCAGCACCGTCCGGAGGCTGTCCCCGCCACCACCGTCTGCGGCTGCGCTCACTGTGTCGTCGGTGGTGGTCGTCATACCCTGGACGGTACGGCGTGCGCGGCCTGCCCATCGGGGGTGGAGCAATGCACGAGGGGTGGGGATACAGCCCTACCCCTCGGTGTTGTCCCCGCCCCCCGACGAGGGCGGAGCAGGCGGAGTCGGCGAGGGGTGCAGCGCCAGCAGCAGCTGCATCACGGTGTCCGGGTCGGCGAGGCGGTCGCCGTACAGTTCCCGGACCTGACCCATCCGGTAGCGCACCGTCTGCGCGTGCACGTGCAGGTCGCGGGCCACGTCGTCGCGTCGGCCCTGGTGCAGCAGCCACGAGCGCAGCGTCTCCACGTGCCGTTCGTAGGCCGCGTCGCCCGGCTCGCCGAGCGGCGCCAGCACCTGGGCGCGTAGGTCGTCCAGCTCCCCGGGTGCCGAGGCGAGCACGAGGTCGGCCAGATGCTCCTCGGTGTCCACCACAGTGCCCGCGCCGCGTCCCAGGCCCACATCGATGGCGCGTACGGCACGCTCGTACGACGCCGCGACGGCGAGCCACGGACGCGCCGGCCCGACGTACGCCTCGCGGTCGGCGAGCACCCGCAGGGCCCCGCGCCGGTCGGAGACGAGCAGCACCGTGCGCTCGGAACCGCCGGCGTCGCCCGGTTCCTCGCCGGCGCGCAGCGTGTGGGGGCCGAGCGCCGACAGCACCGCGCCCAGCCGGATGGACGGCAGCACGACGGCGCTCAACCGGCGAGGCGGGGTCCACTGCGCGCGCGAGGCGAACTCGCGCACCACCTCCTCGGCACGGCCGGCGATGAGCGCGGATCCGAGCCGCTCACGGCGCCGCTCGTCCATCCGGTCCTGCTGCACCAGCGCGCTCGCGTGGCCCTCGACGCTGGAGGCGGTGAGCTCGTCGATGTAGGCGAAGACCAGCTCGGCGAACTCCGCGGTCATCGCGGCGTCCAGGCCCGCGGCCACCGCGGCCGCCGACATCTCGCGCCAGGCGACGCGCGCGCCGATCCGGTAGGCGGAGAGCAGGGCGTCCATCGGGCGACCGCTGTGGGCCTCGCCGGCGCCCAGCTTGTACGCGCCGTCGAGAGCCCCCGCGTGCGGCGTGGGGTCGCCGCGGCGCGGACCGGTCGCCATCCGCAGGAACCCGCCGAGCGCGGCCTGCACCGCCAGCTCGATGGTGCCGCGCAGCTCCCCGCTCGAGGTGCGCGCGTACTCCGGCACCTCCGCGAAGATCTGGTCCACACAGTCCTCGGCGAACTCAGGGAGCCGGGCCTGCAGCGAGGCCACCACGTTTGGCTCGAACCGCAGCGGCGCACGAGGTCCCGAACGGATGTGGTCGACCGGGATATCAGGCATGCGTACCTCATCTCGTTGTTCTCTGCGAACAATACCGCTGGTCTGATTCACGTTGGCCGGATAAGAAATTGTCCCTCCCCGGCAGGCATGGTGTTCATATGGCACATCTCCTCAGTGACGGCCCCAGGCAGGACGCGACCGGGCGCACCCCCGGCGCGGGGTGGCGCTCGCGTGCCTTCAAGCTGCTCAAGGCGACCACCACGCCGCTGCTGCCCGAGGACTACGTCGACCTCTTCGACCCACTGCGCACCTCCACCGTGCTGCGCGCCCGGGTCGTCGACGTCGTCGCCGAGACCCAGGACGCCGCCACCGTCGTACTGCGCCCGGGTCGCACCTGGCGCGGCCACGTGCCCGGGCAGTACATCCGGATCGGCGTCGACGTCGACGGCGTACGCATGTGGCGCGCGTACTCCGTGACCTCCGGTCCGCGCGAGGACGGCTGCATCGCCATCACCATCAAGGCCATCACCGGCGGCGCCGTCAGCACCCACCTGGTGGAGTCGCTGAAGGTCGGCCAGATCGTGCAGATGGAGCAGGCCGACGGCGCGTTCGTGCTGCCCGAGGTGCTCCCGAGCAAGATCCTGCTGCTCACCGGCGGCAGCGGCATCACCCCGGTGATGGGCATCCTGCGGCACGCGGTGGAAGACCTGGACGACGTGATCCTGCTGCACTCCGCCCCGCGTCCGGAGGACGTGATCTTCGCCGAGGAGTTGCGCGAGCTCGGTGCGAACGACCGGATCACCCTGGTCGAGCGGCACACCGACGAGCACGGCCTGCTCGACACCGACGAGCTGGAAGCGCTGGTGCCCGACTGGCGCGAGCGCGAGACCTGGGCCTGCGGCCCGGCCGGCATGCTCGAGATGCTCGAAGGGCACTGGGAGCAGGCGGGGCACGCGCACCGACTGCACACCGAGCGGTTCCGTCCGGCGATGGCGGGGCTGGGAGAAGGCAGTGAGGGCGGCACCGTCTACTTCACCAAGACCGACCGTGAGATCGAGTGCGACGGCGCCCGGCCGATCCTCGACATCGGCGAGGAAGCCGGCGTGCTCATGCCGTCGGGGTGCCGGATGGGCATCTGCTACGGCTGCGTGCTGCCGATGCGCGAAGGCTCCGTGCGCGACCTGCGCACCGGTGAGGTCACCTCGGCCACCCCCGGCGACGGCATCCTCATCCAGACCTGCATCTCGGCCGCCGCCGGGCGCTGCGACCTCGTTCTCTGATCACCGCACACGACCCACGATTTCCCACAGCACCACGGAAGGACAGCTCATGACCGCTCTGCAGAAGAAGGAACACAACCCGGTCGCGCACATGACGCCGGAGGACATCGAGAGCCTGGGCAAGGAGCTCGACGCCGTACGCGCGGAGATCATCGAGTCCCGCGGTGCCAAGGACGCGGCGTACATCCGTCGCACCATCGACGTGCAGCGCAAGCTGGAGCTGGGCTCGCGCGCGGTGCTGCTCTTCAGCAAGTACAAGCCGGCGTTCGCGCTCGGCACCGCCGGCCTGACCGTCTCCAAGATCCTGGAGAACATGGAGATCGGGCACAACGTCATGCACGGCCAGTGGGACTGGATGCGCGACCCGAAGATCCACTCGACCACCTGGGAGTGGGACAACGCCAGCCCGGCCGACCTGTGGAAGCACTCGCACAACGAGCTGCACCACACGTACACGAACGTGCTCGGCCGCGACAACGACCTCGGCTACGGCATCATGCGGGTCGATGAGGACCAGCCGTGGGTGCCGTTCTACCTCGGCCAGCCGGTGTGGAACTTCATCAACGCCTGCTTCTTCGAGTACGGCATCGCGGCATACGATCTGGAGCTCGGCAAGTACATGAAGGGCCGTAAGGACAAGGCGGTCTTCAAGCGCGACCTGGGCAAGGTGGGCCAGAAGGTCCGCAACCAGATGACCCGTGACTACGTCATCCACCCGCTGCTCGCGGCGCCGACCGGCTCGTGGGGCAAGACCCTGATGTCCAACGCGGTGGCGAACCTGGGACGCAACCTGTGGACCCACTCGGTCATCATGTGCGGGCACTTCCCCGAGGGCGTCGAGACCTTCACCAAGACCTCGATCGAGGGCGAGTCCCGCGGTGAGTGGTACCTGCGTCAGATGATCGGCTCGGCCAACATCTCCGGCTCCAAGGCCATGCACATCGCCACCGGCAACCTCAGCTACCAGATCGAGCACCACCTCTTCCCCGATCTGCCCAGCAACCGGTACGCCGAGATCTCGGTGAAGGTACGCGACATCTGCGAGCGCTACGGCCTGCAGTACACGAGCGGCCCGCTGCCCAAGCAGGTCGCGTCCGCGTGGATGAAGGTCATCCGCCTCTCGCTGCCCAACCACATCGCCGCGAAGGTCAAGTTCCCGAGCCGCCGCAAGCCGGTCGCGCCGACCGCCCTGCCGTCGCGTCGCGTCGACACCGGCGAGGTTGCTGCCTGAGCCGTCACCCCTCACCGGTGGGGTCGTTGCGCGCCGTATAGAGCGCGCAACGACCCCACCTGTGCGTCCGGTGCGTGACAACATGCCGTATGACGAACGCGACCCCTCCCGGTTGGTATCCCGACAACCTCGACCCGACGCAGGTGCGGTGGTGGGACGGCACCTCGTGGACGCATCAGACCCAGCCCGCACAGCCTCAGCAACCGGCGCCGCAGGCGATGCCCTACCCCGGCACATCGAGCGGACATCAGCAGGGCCAGCAGAGCGGGTCGCACTCGGCCCCACTGCCGGGACAGGGCGCGGCTCCCCGGCGTGACACGGCTGACCCGTACGCGGCGCAGGCGCGCGGCGGGCAGGGTGGTCAGCAGCAGCCGCACGATCCATACACGGCACAGGCGCGCGGCCAGCAGCAGCCGCACGACCCCTACGCACAGCAGCAGACCCATCAGCCCGCGTACGGTCAACAGGGCAATCCCCAGCAGTCTCAGCAGTACCCGCAGGGTGGCGCGCCGCAGCAGCCGGACTCCTTCCCGGGTGAGAGCCGGGTGCGCCGGTGGGGCGACTCCATCGCGCAGGGATACGGCGACCGGTCCTTCGGCGGTCAGGTCAGCGGACCGGTCGACGGACGGCACGCCGAGCAGGGCCGCAACGTGTTCACCGAGCCGGTGCTCGTGGTGAGCCAGAAGCGCAAGATCATCGAGATCACCAACGAGTACGCCGTCTACGCGCAGGACGGGTCGCAGCTCGGGGCGGTGGTCGAGGTCGGTCAGAGCGGGATGAAGAAGGCGGTCCGGCTGCTGTCCAACTACGACCAGTTCCTGACCCACCGGCTCGAGGTGCGCGACAACGCAGGGCAGGTGCTGCTGCGGCTGACCCGGCCTGCGAAGGTCTTCAAGTCCACCATCGTGGTCGAGGCGCCGAACGGGTCCGAGATCGGCCGGTTGGTGCAGCAGAACGTCTTCGGCAAGATCCGCTTCGGTCTGCTGGCCGGCGGCGCGGAGGTGGGTTCGCTCAACGCGGAGAACTGGCGGGCCTGGAACTTCGCGATGCTGGACGCGTCCGGCACCGAGGTCGCACGGGTGACCAAGACCTGGGAGGGGCTGCTCACCACGATGTTCACCACGGCGGACAACTACGTGGTGCACCTGCACCAGGACATGCCCGACCCGTTGCGCTCGCTCTGCATCGCCGCCGCGCTCACCATCGACACGGCCCTGAAGCAGGACAGCCGCTAGGTCGCCGCTGCGCAGCCACGAGAGCCCACGCGGCGCCCGTACCTAAGCTGGCCCGCCCACATGGGCCCACGCGGCGCCCGTGCAAGGGCAGCGGGCCGATCGATCCCCGGTCGAGGCCGTGAGAAAACGCCATGTCGCGAGCGCTACAGCCACGAGCGGGGCGGACGGCGCGACCGACCGAGTCAGACCGGCGCGGTGATGTCCCGGAGCAGCTGCAGGGTGCGGGCGACGGCCGGATTGGCGCTGGCGTTGTCCCGCACGAAGACCACGATCCGTCGCCGCGGGGCCGGGTCTGCGATGGGGCGCGAACACGCGTCGGCGGGCAGCACTCCCAGCGCGAGCTGCGGAATGACCGCGACGCCGATACCCGCGGCTGCGAACGCGATCGAGGTGTGGTGGTCGACGGTCTGCGCCGAGTAGCGGGGCGTGAAACCGGCCGCACGCGTCGCGCCGCGCACGATGCGGCCGCAGACGTCGTCGTCCTGGTTGTCCATGACCCACCGGTGGTCCGCGAGTGCGGACATCGGCACGACGTTCAACTCGGCCAGCGGATTGTCGCTGGAGAACACCACCCAGTACGGCTCCTCGGTCAGCTCGTATCGGGTGTAGCCGTTGACCCGGGTCGGCGGGTCCTCGGGCTGCTCGGTGCGGACGTCGATGTCGGGCCTGCCCGGACCGGTCGGGGACGGCTGCTCGTTGAGGTCGACGGTGAACTGCACGTCGGGGAAGTCCCGCTGCAGCGACCGCGCGACGAGCGGGATCCACTGCTCACCGGCCGACGCGAAGCAGGAGATCGCGAGCGTGCCGGTGCGGCCCTCACGCAGATCGTCGACCACGCCGTCGAGGCGGGCGAGGTTGTTCATCACCTCGTCGCTCTGCGCTGCGAGTGCCCGGCCCGTGGGCGTCGCACTGATGCCGCGACCGGACTTCTCGAAGAGTTGCAGCCCGGTCTCGCGCTGTAGTGCGCTGACGTGCTGACTGATGGCGGACGGCGTGTAGCCGAGATTGAGAGCGGCGGCCTGCACCGACCCACTCGCGACGACGGCGCGGAACACCCGGAGACGGTTGACATCGAGCATTCCTCAACTCTACAGCAGCACTACACGGTGCATCAATAACAATCGCTTGTGCTGAAGAGTCATTGGCGTGACGCTGGGATACATGAACATCGACTACAGCAACCACGGCCCCATCGATCGTGACGCGCAGCGTCTGAGCCAGGAGTTGGACGGCGTACGCGCCCGGTCCGGCCGGCCTGTCACCTCACCCTCAGCGCCCCGCCACCCGGTGCTCGCTCGCGTCCGCACGGCGGTGCACGCGGTCAGGGAGGTCTTCGACGGGATCGCCGAAGCCAATGAACGCTTCGATCGGATCAACCGGCCCTGGGTCTACGAAGGCCCGGACTGGGTCAATGGCGCGCACGGTGCCGTGCGCATGGCCCACGAAGCGAGCGCCGATGTCGAGGCGCGGCGTCCGCCGTCCGCGGTGCGCGAGGGGTCGACCCGACCCTCCGACGCACCCCGGACGGGCCTGCGCCCCGCGCACTGAACGGTGGTCTGTGAAGTCGGCCACACCACGGCCCCGGCGACCGACCGGGTAACCGTCCCTCGCGCGAGAGAATGCATGGGAAGCATTGCAGCGCAACGGTTTACGGCAGACCTCCGGCACGCCCCGCAACGCTTCAGTCTCACTGAAGAGTCATGCAGTCTTTTAGACTTGTCGTGATTAGTTCGAAATGGAACTATTACTGCCATGCGACCCATTTACAACGACTTCAACCCCATCGACGACCGCGACCACGCCCGCATGCTCGGCGACCTGGCGTATGCCACCACCGAGGAGACCGCACCGCGCACCACCCGCTCCATCTGGCGCTCGGTGCGTGAGCAGCTGCACGGCAACGGTCACGCAAACCGGGCGTACATGCGCCAGATCTGAGCCGATCCCTCGGCGTCAGCACGCGGACACTCCGGCCGGCCCTCGGCCGCTGGGTGTCCGCTTTTGCGTGCGGGGGATGGGGCGGGCGCGCCGCGGCACTACCGTGAGCGCATGCGAGCCGACCCCGCGCTGCGACCCGTGCGCGTCGGTAGCCGCAACGCGACGTTCCAGCACTGGGAGACCCTGCTGCGCAACCGCACCAAGCGGCACCGCGCAGGCGCGTTCGTCGTCCAGGGGGTGCGCCCTATCACCCTGGCCGTGCGAGCGGGTTGGCACGTCACGGACGTGCTGCGACCGGCCGGCGGCCAGCCGTCGCGGTGGGCGCAGGACACGTGGGGCCGCCCGGGTGCGAGGCGCTACGAATTGGAGCCCGAGCTGTTCGCCGAGCTGTCGGGCAAGGACGAGGGGCAGGCCGAGCTACTGGCCGTGGTCGCCATACCCCCGGACGACCTGACCCGCGCCGACCCGTCGGCATACGCCCCCACGGTGGTCTTCGATCGGCCGAGCACCCCGGGCAATGTCGGCACTCTGCTGCGCTCGATCGACGCCTTCGGCGGGTCCGGTCTCGTCGTGACCGGGCATGCTGCCGATCCGTACGATCCCAAATCCGTTCGTGCCAGCACCGGTTCGCTCTTCACCGTGCCGACCGTACGGGCGGACGGTCCGGAGCCGGTGCTCGACCGGATCCGGGCACTGCGCTCCGCCGGGAGCAGCGTGCAACTGCTGGGCACCGATGAGGGGGGCGACCTCGGGGTGCGGGGTGTCGACTTCGCGGTGCCGACGGTGCTGGTCGTCGGCAACGAGACCCGCGGGCTCGCCAGGGTCTGGCGTGAGGCGTGTGACGCGATCGTCAGCATCCCGATGGTGGGTGAGGCGAGCTCGCTGAACGCCGCCATCGCCGGCTCCGTCCTGTTGCACGAATCGCTGCAGCAGCGTCTGGACGCCCGCCGCTGAGGTCGCCGCGCACCGTGCGGGCGCGGCAGCTCAGCGTCGGTTCTCCTGACGGAACTGTCGCGGCGTGACGTCGTAGTGCGCGCGGAACTGTCGGTTGAAGTTGGACAGGTTGGTGTATCCCACGCGGTGTGAGACGGACGCGACGGGCACGTCGGTGTCCACCAGGAGCTTGCATGCCTGCGAGAGGCGCAGCTTCTGGACCGTGTCGCTGAACGTCTGGCCGCTGACCAGCTTGAAGTACTTCGAGAACGCCGAGTCCGACATCCCCACGAGCTGCGCCACTGCCGCGAGGCGCACGTCGTCGGTGAGGTGCTCGACGATGTAGGTCAGGGCCTGGTCGATGGTGTCGGCGGCATCCTCATCGCGCAACGGCGGCAGCCACTCCTTCGTCAGGGTGCGGTGTTCGTCGTCGGGCGCTGCCGCGAGCACGCCGAGGAGCTCGAAGATGTGGCCCAACCGACGCGAGCCCTGCTGCGCGCCGATGGCTTCGAGCTCGTCGGCGGCACGGAGTGCGGTGCTGCCACGGAACTCGATGCCGCGCGCCGCCTTCTTGAGCAGGGTCTGCACCTCCGCCAGCTCCGGGAGGATGTCCTGGCACCGGTCGACCCAGTGGGGGTGGAACTGCAGGACGGTGTCGCGGTCGTCGATCACCTGACCGGGCGCGAGGTCGCTGATCCAGTGGTGCGGCAGGTTGGAGCCGACCAGGACGACTGTCCGGCGGTGAACGTGCCGATGTGATCACCGACGATGTAGCGGCCGGTGCCCGAGCGGATGAGGTGTATCTTGTACTCGGGGTGGTAGTTCCACCGCGAGTAGGGGCTCGGGACGCCGTGCATGTGCCATCGGACGGACTGGCGGGGGTCGAGGGGCACGACCTCGCGCGCTGCAGGGGCGGTGGCGAGACGGCGCGCGATGGCGCTGGGCGTGGGGTGCGGTCGTCTGTCCGTGCTCACAGCGCCTTCTCCGGTGCTCCTCGGCGGTGGCAAGAAAGTATCACCAGAGGTCTTGGCAGGATCTTTTTCACGGCACGACCCCTTCGTAAAGTCGAAGTTCCCAGGTGACTGGCAGAGGTCCCTCGAACAAGGACGACCCATGCGCAACCTCAGTGCGGTACTCACGGCGGCCTCGGACGTGCAGATCGTGGAGCGACCGGTCCCCGTCCCGGATCCCCACCAGGTGCTGGTCGAGGTGCGCGCCGTCGGCATCTGTGGCTCCGACGTCCACTATTACGAGCACGGGCGGATCGGCCCGTACGTCGTCGAGCAGCCCATGGTCATCGGGCACGAGGCGTCCGGTGTGGTGGTCGCGATCGGTGCAGAGGTCACCGACCGCGCCGTGGGTGACCGGGTCGCGCTCGAACCCGGAGTGCCCTGCCGGCGTTGTGAGCAGTGCCTGGCAGGGCGGTACAACCTGTGTCCGCATGTCTCGTTCTTCGCCACCCCGCCGGTGGACGGCGCGATCTGCCGTGTGGTGGCCATCGATGCCGACTTCGCCCATCCCGTCCCCGGCGGCCTCACCTTCGAACAGGCCGCCATGGCCGAACCCGTCTCGGTCGGGATCTGGGCGGCACAGAAGGCCCGGATCACCGCCGGTGATCGGGTCCTGGTGACCGGTGCCGGACCGGTCGGCCTGTTCGCCGCGCAGGTGGCCCGAGCGTTCGGCGGCGTCGATGTGACGGTGAGCGACGTGAGCGAGTTCCGAAGCGGGATGGCCGACAGACTCGGTCTCACCGCTCATCGGTCGGGGCAGCCTTTCGAGCGGGACTACGACGTCGTCATCGAGTGCTCCGGTGCCCAGGCGGCGGTGACGGCCGGAATGTCCGCCCTCGCTCGCGCCGGACGCCTCGTGCTGGTCGGCATGGGCGCCGACTCCGTCACCATCGACGTCCCGCTGTTGCAGGGCCGAGAGATCCGCATCACCGGTATCTTCCGGTACGCCAACACCTACCCGCTCGCGCTGGACCTGATCGCCTCGGGAGCCGTGCGGGTGAGCGACGTCATCACCCACCGATTCGATCTCGAGCACACCGAGGACGCCCTCACCATCGGCCGGCGCGACCCGGAGGCGCTCAAGGCCGTCGTCGCGCCCCATGTCGGCGGCCCACCCCCGGGCGGGGATCTCGGCAGTGAGCGGTCGCGGTGACCTCCCCGTTCGACCTCACCGGCAGGACCGCCCTGGTGACGGGCGGCAACCAGGGGCTCGGCAGGGCGTTCGTCTTCGCGCTCGCCGCCGCCGGTGCCCGGGTCGCGTTCTCCGGGCGGCGCGAAGACGCCAACAGACTCGTCGCCGCCGAGGCTGCGCGGGCCGGCTACGAGCTGGTGCCGATCACGGCCGACGTCACCGACGACGCCCAGGTGGACACCATGGTCGCGCAGGCGGAGGACGCGTTCGACGGTCGAATAGACGTGTTGGTCAACAATGCCGGGCGCTGTCATCACGCACCGTCGTCCGAACTGACCGACGACCAGTGGGCAGGCGTCTTCGACCTCAACGTCCGCGCCGTGTGGAAGACGTCCACGATCGTGGCGGACGTGATGCGCGCGCACGGGTCCGGCTCGATCGTGAACGTCGGAAGCATCTCCGGACTGATCGTCAATCGGCCGCAGTTCCAGGCCGGGTACAACGCGTCGAAGGCCGCGGTCCACCACCTCACCAGGTCGCTCGCCGTCGAATGGGCGAGCTTCGGGATCCGGGTCAACGCCATAGCTCCCGGGTACGTGCAAGCCGACGGAGTGCCTGCCGACCGGCCCGAGCTACGTCGTCACTGGCGTCCGGAGTTCCGTCAGCACTGGGTGGACGACGCGCCGCAACGACGCTTCGCGCTTCCCGAGGAGATCGCTCCGAGCGCCGTGTTCCTGGCCAGCGACGCCGCCAGTTTCATCACCGGGACCGTCCTGGTCGCCGACGGCGGTTATACGGCGGTCTGAGGCGCCTGACCGGCCTGGGGCCACAGTCAGGGTGACGCGAGGCTGCGCCACAGCTGGATGGAGCCAAACGTGGTCCGAGTGGCGAGATAGAGCCGTGCGCCGTCGGCTGCGAGGGCGAGGGGACTACCCGGCGGAGTCCGGAGCACGGTCGTCCTCCTGCGGGAGACCTGGACGAGAAGCGACCCCGAGCGTGTCGGAAGGGCGATCGTCGTACTATCCGAAGTGACGACCGGTGTTGATATGTCACTGTCGCCGGTGACGGTTTCGGGCAATCCGATCGACGTGACGGATCCATCGGTCTGCAGCTGCCACGCGCGCGCTGCACCCCCGGCGGTCACGCCGACGACGACGCAGCGTTGCAGGGAGCACCCGACGGCGCGCGCGTGCCCGGTGATCGCGATCCGGTGCTCCGTCCACGAGCCGCCGCCCGCCGCCCTCAGCCACACGACGGGATGTGACGTCATGCCGTGATCGAGGTCGAGCAGGTCGCCGACGACGACGAACCGGTCGCCGAACGCACCGACCGCGGCGGCGGACTTCAGGATCGACGCGGTGTTCTTGAGGACGGGCGACGGCGGGTCGCGGAGCCACGTGCTGCCCTGCGGGTGCCAGGTCGTCACGTCCAGGCCGTGCGCTCCCACCCAGGACCCGACGATGAGCGCGTCGGACCCGGCGTACGCCGTGCCGACCAGGTCACCGGCCTGCAGGCCGCCGAAGGTCTCGAAGGTCTGAGGCGTCTCCGTCAGGGTGCCGAAGCCGACCGCGGTCCGCGGTGCCCGCCACACGGTCCACCGCACGTTGCCGTGCGCACCCCCGCGTGCGCCACCGACGGCCAGGATGCCGGGCTCGCCCACGGCGGACTGCAACCACCGGGCGGTGCGGGCGTAGCCGGAGATCGGCCGCAGCGCGACAGTCGTGATGAACCCGGTCGAGGAGGCCAGCGACATCCCGGCCGTGCCGTCGCGACCGGAGGTGCCGACCAGCACGCCCTCGGTCGTCGACGTGAGGACGTCCGGGGAACCGGTGAGGGACACCCGCGACCACCCGGGATCGGCCGACATCGGGCCGCTCGTCGACGACCCGCTGCAGGCGGACAACGCCGCGACCGACACGAGGATCGCGCCGGTGAGCGCGGCGTGAGCCCGCCACCTGCGCATGTGTCGTCACCCCTGACGGTTATGCGTCGTCGTCGCCCTCGAACGGCCAGAACTCGCGCAACTCGATGCGACCACCGCGCGCCATCGGGTGCGCGGCCGCGGCCTCGACGGCGTCGTCCAGAGTGGCGCAGTCCAGGATGTCGAAACCGGCGAGCCACTCCTTGGTCTCCGCGAACGGCCCGTCGGTCACGATCCTCTCCCCGTCGCGCACGCGCACCAACTTCGCGGTCGAAGGTGGGCGCAGCCGCTCACCCATCACCCACTGACCGCGACCGTCCACCTGCGCGAACCAATCGTCGATACCCGTTTCCGGGGCGTCCGAGGTGTCCGGATCGCCGTCGACGACGACCATCATCAGGTACTTCATGCGGGGCACGTCCTTCGCGATGGGTTCGAGTGGTCCGGCGAGGCGGTCAGCGCAGCGTCTTCAGGGCGCCGCCCCAGCGGACGAGCTGGGTGAGCATGGAGTTGAGATTGCCCGCCTGGTAGGGCCGGGGCGCCATCTTCGAGTAGTCCTCCATGTCGTCGTACGTCGAGATGGCCACCTGCGCGCGGACGGTCGCGATCTGCAGCTCCCCGAGCACCTGCTTGAGCTGCTCCGCCGCGCGCAGTCCCTCACTGGAGCCGTAGCAGACAAGGCCGGCGACCTTGTCGTTCCACTCGACGTAGAGGAAGTCGAGCGCGTTCTTGAACGCCGCGGGCAGACCGCGGTTGTACTCCGGGAAGACGAACACGAAACCGTCGTAGCCCGCGATCTTGCGCGACCAGGCCTTGGTGTGGTCCTTGGTGTACGCCTGGGACGAGGCGGGCTCCGGCTCGTCGAGCAACGGCAGACCCTGGTCGGCGAGATCGACCAGCTCGTACGTCGCGTCGTCCCGTTCCGCGACCTGGTCCATCACCCACTTCGCGACGGAGGGACCGACCCGCTGGGGGCGGGTGCTGCACAGGACGACGGCGATCCGCAGGGCACTCATGACCCTGAGCGTAGGACCCCGCACACCCGGCGCGGGGTGGATCGGTCAGCCCGACACGGCCGGCTTCAGCACCTGCTCACACCACTGGTGGAAGGTGGTGGGGCTCGCCGTCTCAGGCGTACGCGCCACGCCGGCGTCCAGCCCAGCCTCCTTGGCGCTCATCATGTCGGTCATACCCCGGACGAACGCCGCACCCACCCCGTAAGAGGACATCCTGGCGGCTTGCGCCTCGTAGGACTCCCGTTCGTAACGGATCGGCGTACCGAGCACCTCGGACATCGTGCCCGCCATGTCCTGCGGTGACAGGTCCTTCGGTCCGAGGACCGGGACGGTGCCGACGCCGGACCATGTCGTGTCGAGCAGCAGTCGCGCAGCGGCATCGGCGATGTCCCGGGTGGCCACCATGGGCGTGCGCCGATCGGCCGTGACGACGTCGGTGAACACCCCTCGGTCGCGGATCGAGTCCACCTGGCGCAGCAGGTTGTCCATGAACCCCGGGTTGGCGAGCGAGCGGTAGGCGACGCCCGTACCGGCGATGAGGTCGTCCATCGCGAGGGTGGCGGTGACCAGCCCGGCCCGGCCGGCGACCGGCGTGCCCCGGCCGAGCGCCGAGACGCCGACGACCCGCCGCACACCGTGACGGGTGAACGCCTCCGCCGCCGGCCGGGTGAAGCCGGTGTAGGCCGCATCCACGCTGGCGGCCGCCGGGTCCGGGGGCACGAGCCAGAACACCACATCGGCGCCGGCGAACGCGCGGTCGACCACCTCGGCGTCGCCGTGCGACCCCTGCACGACCTCGACCCGGTCGCGCACGCCGGTCGCGAGCCGAGCGGGGTCGCGGACGACGACGCGCAGCTCCTCGGTGCTCGCGGCGAGGTGCTGGAGCAGTTGACTACCGATGTCGCCCGTGGGCGTCGTGATCACGATCATGGGTCAACGGTGCGGGCACCTCGACCCGGACGTCCAATACCTATTGCCGACTAATTGATACCCTGAAGGCATGGATCTGGACCTTCGCAAGCTGCGGTACTTCGCGGCGCTGGCCGAGCACGGTCACTTCGGACGGGCCGCGGAGTCGCTCTACATCGCCCAACCTGTCCTCAGCCGGCAGATCCGGGCGCTCGAGCAGGAGTTGGGGTGCTCCCTGCTCACGCGGACCACCCGCAGTGTGCAACTCACGGCCGCCGGGCGGCAGCTGCAGGAGGAGGCACTCTCGGTGTTCGCCACCGTCGACGCGTCGATCCGACGGGTGCACGAGGCCGATCGCGGGGTGGCCCGACTGGTGGTCGGTTTCGCCACCGGGCTGCACGTGTCCGATGCGGTGCGCGCGTACGCCGTGCAGAGCCCGGAGGTGCAGATCGCGCTGCTGCCGCTCAAGTGGTGGGAGCAGGATGTCCCGCTACGCGACGGGCGGGCCGACATCGGCTACCTGCGGCGCCCGTTCGACGAGACCGGGCTGCGGTCGGTGCCGATCGGCACCGAGCCCAAGGTGGCCTGCCTGCCGGTGTCACACCCGCTCGCCCGGCGCAGGAGCCTCACCCTGGCGGAGCTGGAAGGGGAGCGGATCCTCGACGCGCACGCACGCCGTACCTCCTCGGCCGAGGAGAAGTTCGAGCTCATCGCCTCCGGTGACGGCATCGCCGTGGTGCCGCTGAGCGTGGCCCAGTCCTATCTGCGTCCGGACCTCGTGCACCGTCCCGTCACCGACGCGGAGCACGTGCGGACCTGCCTCGTCGTGCCGCGGGGCAGGCGCGAGCGCCGGGTGCAGGACTTCCTGGCCGTGGCCACCCGCACCCTCGCCCCTGCCGCGACCCGGCTCGCCGCCGTCGACTGACCGGGAGCCCCGCTGAGGGGATCGGATCGAAGTCATGACGAACGTCGTGGCGGAACCCGTGGTTGCCCGCGAAGCGTCTTACCTAGAGTGGGTAATGATTCGGGGGCGGTGACAACGCCCCCCAGAGGAGGCACCGAAGATGTCCGAACTTGATCTGAGTGGCCAGGGCCGCACACCCGAGACGCCCGCGCCCGACGCGCTGGTGCTCGAAGCGCCCGCCCCCGCACCCGTCGTCCAGGAGCAGCAGGCCGTCCAGGCCGTGAAGGTCGCGCCCGAGGCGCAGACCGAGATCGAGAAGAAGGCGCAGTCCTTCGTGACCGAGCTGACCTCGATGGACATGAAGGCACCGGCGTTCACCGAGAAGGTCAACTCGATCGTGCTGATGGGCGACTCGGACATCCGGCGTTCCTCGGAGGTCTCCAACCGGATGCTGCAGCGTCCGGCGGCCTCGTCCGGCGACAAGACCAGCCCGCAGGGCAAGGTCAGCGGCACGCTGATCGACCTGCGCCGCACCGTCACCGACCTCGACCCGAACCGCGCGGACCTCAAGGGCATGAAGAAGGTCCTGAAGTGGCTGCCCGGCGGGAGCAAGATCGACAACTACTTCGCCAAGTACCAGTCCGCGCAGTCGCACCTGGACGCCATCATCCGGGCGCTCGCCTCCGGCCAGGACGAGTTGCGCAAGGACAACGCCTCCATCGAGATGGAGCGCGGCAACATGTGGCAGGCCATGCAGAAGCTGGGTGAATACAACCAGCTCGCAACGGCATTGGACACTGCGATCGAGCAGAAGATCGCCGAGCTGCAGGCCGCCGGGAAGACCGAGGAGGCCGACACCATGAAGTCCGACGTGCTCTTCGCGGTGCGTCAGCGGCGGCAGGACATCATGACCCAGATGGCCGTGTCGGTGCAGGGCTACCTCGCCCTGGACCTGGTGCGCAAGAACAACCAGGAGCTCATCCGCGGCGTGGACCGGGCGCAGACGACGACGGTCGCCGCACTGCGTACGGCGGTCATCGTGTCGCAGGCGCTCGCACAGCAGAAGCTCGTGCTGGACCAGATCACCTCGCTCAACACCACCACCTCCAACCTCATCGAGTCGACCTCGCTGCAGTTGAAGCAGCAGGGTGCCGAGATCAACCAGCAGGCCGCGAGCAGCGGTGTCGAGGTGGAGAAGCTGCAGCGGGCGTTCGACAACGTCTTCCAGACGATGGATGCCATCGACACCTTCCGCACCGAGGCCACGGCGAACATGGCGCAGACGATCACGGCGCTGCAGGGCCAGGTCGAGCGCGCCAAGCCTTACCTGGAGCGTTCGATGCGCTCCCAGGGCATGGACGCCTCGACCAGTGCGCAGCTCGGCGGGGGCCAGCCTTCGCAGGGTCAGATCGGCTCCTGAGCCGTGGGTCTGCTCTCCCGGCTCTTCGAGCCGGACCAGCAGCCCGGGCAGCACCGCGACCCGGCCGCCTCCACGGGGCCGGGTCCGGGCGCTGCCCGGGAGCACGACGACAGCGTGCCGGCTCTGAGGAAGCAGACCCAGGCCCTCGTGCTGGAGATCAACGCGAGCGCCGGCGACCTGCCGCCCATCGCGGTGGTGCTCGCGCGGGCCGTGACGGATACCGTTGCGAGCGTGCTGGATTCCCCGGAGGTCGATCGCCTGGACATCGGTGTGCGGGTGGCGGTGCACGCCGTTCTGACCGACTACGTGCCGGGATCGATCCGCAGCTACATCGGAGCCGTGCGCGCCGCAGGCGACCCGGCCGTGCACGCGGCCACGGACGCGGTCGTGGAGCAGCTCACCACCCTGCGCGCCAGCGTCGGCGACCTGGCGGCCGCCAGCAACGAACGCGACCTGCAGGCGCTGCAGGTGCACGGCCGGTTCCTGCAGGACAAGTTCGGCGGCTCGGAGCTCGACCTGTGAACGGTGCGACAGCATGGTGACCGCCCTGCCCAAGGGCGCGAACGCCTCTCTCACCAAAGAGAATCCTGGTCTTCGCGGCGTCGTGGTCGGCGTCGACTGGGACGCCGGCCCCGAGCGGGTGCTCGCCGACGCGCTGACCCTGATGACGATCCTGTGCGACGAGCGGGGCAAGGCCCTGTCCGACGACCACGTCGTCTACTTCAACCAGCTCGTGTCGGCCGACCTGTCGACCGCGCAGCTACAGGAGGCGCTCGGCGACGACGACGAGCAGTTGGAGATCGAGCTGGGTGCCGTCCCGCCGGAGGTCGACCGGATCGTGGTGGTCGTCTACGTCAACGAGGGGGTGACCGGTCGCCGGACCCTCGGGCAGCTGCGCCGGTGCACGCTGCGGGTGCTCAACCTCGACGGTGGCGGTGTGCTCGTGCAGACGGTCGACCTGGCCGCCGGGTTGGACAGCGAGACGGCCGTCGCCCTCGGGCAGGTCTACCGGCGCGGCGAGGAGTGGAAGTTCAAGGCGCTCGGCGCCGGCTATTCCACCGGACTCGCCGGCGTGGCCAAGGACTTCGGCGTCTCGCTGTGACCACCCGCACCGACCTGCCCTACCTGCGTCGCCGGGTCCGGCCCACGGCACCGGCTGCCGCACCCGCAGCCTCGCCCGCATCCGAGGCCTCCGCGGTCCCGACCCCTGCACCGGCCGGTACGGCGGTCGCCGACTTCCTGTCCGGGCGCTCGGTGCGCCCCGGACGAGAGCGGCCGGCGCCGACGCCGGCTCCGACCGCGTCGTTGGACCTCGACGCACCGACCGCATCCACCCCGTCCACCCCGCCCCCCGCGGCGAGCAGCACCTCCCTGGATCTCGGTGGCGATCAACCGGCCGCTCCCACCCCGACGTCCGCCTCCAGCACCTCCCTCGACCTGGGCGGCGACGGGCCGGCCGCCCCGGACACCTCGGCACCCCGCCGGCCGGTCGCGCCAATGAGCAGGCACACCAGGGAGCGGCCCTACGACCTGCGGCTGCCCACGATCACCGAGCACGAGCGCCGGGTGCTGAGCGCAGCCGACCGGCTGGTCCACCTCACCCGGATGCAGTCCGCGGTCGGGCGACTGCGTATCGAACCTGCCCTCGGCGCGGGCGAGCACCTCGACCTCGGGTGCGTGCTGGAGACCATCGACCGGGAGGAGTCGATCGTGCTCGGCACCCTGAACCGGCAGGGCCCGGACCCACGGCGACCGATGGTGCGCTGCGGCGGCCAGGGCGTCGAGATCGACCTGCGCCGGATCCTGTCCCTGTCCCGCCTGCTCGTGGTCGCCGTCGCGCCCCGACTACCCGGCGGCACGCTCGTGGTCACGACGTACGGCGGCTCCCGAATGGAGATCCCGCTGCCGGTCAGGGCGACCCTGGGCGCCCAGGCGCTGCTCACCGCGTACGTCGTCCAGGGACGACTTGTGCTGCGGGCGGAACTGGATCCGTTTTCCGGGACGTTGCAACAGGTGTGCGGGGCCTACGGTTATACGGATCTGACGTGGCGCGACCCCGCGACCCCGTTGGTGTGAGGCAGGGGGCTCTCGTCGTTCGTGGGCCCGCGGTGATCGATCTGAGACGAAGGAATCGGCAATGGCAGTCAGCTTGAGCAAGGGCGGCAACGTTTCACTGGCGAAGGCAGCCCCCGGCATGACCAACGTCGTGGTCGGGCTGGGCTGGGACCCGCGGACGACCGACGGCGCGCCGTTCGACCTGGATGCCTCGGCGCTGATCTGCGGCCAGGACGGCAAGGTGCGCACCGACCTCGACTTCGTCTTCTACAACAACCTGTCCGGCGACAACGGCTCGGTCAACCACCAGGGTGACAACCGCACCGGCGAGGGCGGCGGGGACGACGAGCAGATCGTGGTCAACCTCGCGGCCGTCTCACCGGACGTCGCCAAGATCGTCTTCCTGGCCTCCATCGACCAGGCCGACTCCCGTGCGCAGAACTTCGGGCAGGTCTCCGACGCCTACATCCGCTTCTTCGACGCCGACGACGCCAACAACGCCGAGAAGGGCGCGCGCTTCGACCTGGGCGAGGACGCCTCCACCGAGACCGCGCTGATCTTCGGCGAGCTCTACAAGAACGGCGCCGAGTGGAAGTTTCGCGCCGTCGCGCAGGGGTATTCCTCCGGCCTGGCCGGCGTCATCTCCGATTTCGGCATCTCCGCGGGCTGACACGCCCCGGCGTACGACGGCCGTCACCGTCGTACCTCCCACTCCCTGAAGGGACCTCATGTCCACGCTCAAACACTTCCGTGTCGATTTCGTCGTCGCCGCGGTCGTGCTCGTCATCGCCTTCTTCTACGACGGGGTCGACGCGGTCTCCCTGACTGCGATCCTGATCGTGCTGGAGATCGTCTTCTCCTTCGACAACGCGGCGGTCAACGCCAAGTACCTGGAGAAGATGAACGACTTCTGGCAGAAGATGTTCCTGACCGTCGGTGTGCTCGTCGCCGTCTTCGGCATGCGGCTGATCTTCCCGTTCGTCATCGTCTGCCTCTCCGGGCAGATCAGCCCGGTGCAGGCCGTGCATCTCGCGCTTGAGCGGGGTGACCACAACACCCCCGGCACCTACGGCTACATCCTCGACCAGGCCCACCCGGCCATCGCGGCGTTCGGCGGGATGTTCCTGCTGCTGCTCTTCCTGGACTTCATGTTCGACGGTGACAAGGAAGTGCACTGGCTCGGCCCGATCGAGCGGGCGCTGCAGCGCATCGGCGCCCTCGACATGCTCGGGGTCATCGTGGCCGGCATCGGACTGCTGGTCGCGGCCGAGTTCCTCACCACCGGCGGGGAGAAGGCGACCGTGCTCTTCTCCGGCGTCCTCGGCATCGTGCTCTACCTCGCCGTGAACGGTCTGTCCTCGGTGATGGAGGACCAGGAGGCGGCCAAGGACGAGCAGTTGGAGCAGCAGACCAACGCCCGCGGCACCATCCTGCTCGCCGGCAAGGCCGCGCTGTCGCTCTTCTTCTTCCTGGAGGTGCTCGACGCGACGTTCTCCTTCGACGGCGTCATCGGGGCCTTCGCGATCACCCCGGACCCGATCATCATCGCCATGGGCCTCGGCGTCGGGGCGCTCGCGGTCCGCTCGCTGACCGTCTACCTGGTGCGCAACGGCACTCTCGCCGAATACCGCTACCTGGAGAACGGCGCCCACTGGGCCATCGGCGCACTGGCCGTCATGTTGATCCTGACCATCAAGTTCCACCTGGGCGAGGTCGTCATCGGCGGCACCGGCATCGCCTTCATCCTCGCGGCCTGGCTCACCTCGGTGCGCGAGAACAAGAAGCGCGACGACCACGACCAGCACAGGACCGAATCCATCGACCAGACACCGGCGTCTGCCGTGAACGGAGCATCGAAACAATGACGATCAATCTGAACAAGGGCCAGTCGGTCAACCTGGCCAAGCAGGACGGCGGATCGCTCACGCGTGTCCGGATGGGCCTCGGCTGGGACGCGAAGATCGTCACCAAGAAGGGTCTGTTCGGCGGCAGCAAGCAGGTGCAGCGCGACATCGATCTGGACGCCTCGGCCATCCTGATCGGCGCGGGCAACGTGCTCGACATCGTCTACTTCGGCAAGCTGCGCTCGAGCGACGGCTCGATCCAGCACACCGGTGACAACCGCACGGGCGCCGGCGACGGCGACGACGAGTCGATCATCGTGGACCTGCCGGCCGTCGCGGGATCGGTCGAGCAGATCGTCTTCGTGGTCAACTCCTACAGCGGCGAGAACTTCACCGAGATCGACAACGCCTTCGTCCGCGCGGTCGACTCCGCTGCGGGCGACACCGAGCTGGTCCGCTACGAGCTGACGGGCACGGGGCCGCACACCGCCATGGTGATGGCCAAGTTGACCCGCTCCGGCTCCGGCTGGAGCTTCACCGCCATCGGTCAGCCGGGTCAGGGCCGGGTGGCGCAGGAACTGGTGCCGCTCGCCCTCTCGGCGATCTGAGCCAGCACCCGCGCGCCCTCAGCCTGGACATCTGGGGCACGTTGATCGGCAGCGACCCGTCGTTCAAGCCGGCGCGCAACGAGATGTTGCGGTCCGCGCTGGCTCCGGGCGTCGCCGCGGGTGACTTCGACGTCGCGTTGCGCACGGCCGACCGGGACGGCGACGAGCTGGCGATGGCGACCGGCCGCGACGTCGGATTCGACCAGCGGGTGGGGCTCGTGCTGGATCGGCTGGGGGTCGATGCTGCCGGGCTCGGTGACCGATCGGCGTACCTCCTGGCACGCCAGGCCGAGCTCGCGTCGGCCCACCCGCCGCGGCCGTTGACCCCTTCGCTGCCGAGTCTGCTGGGCGCGGTCGCCGAGCGGATGCCGGTGGTGCTGACCAGCAACACCGGCATGCTTCCGGGGGAGTTGATGCGCAAGCTGCTGCGGCTCGCGGGTTTCGCCGATGATCTGGGGATGGTCTTCTCGAACGAGGTGGGAGCCGCCAAACCGTCGCGCGAGATCTTCGACGTCGCGGTGGGCCTGGTCGGTCTGCCCGCTGGAGAGGTCCTGCACATCGGCGACAACCCTGTCGCCGACGTCGAGGGAGCCCGGGCCGCCGGGCTGCAGACCCTGCTCGTCGAGCCCGACGGGGTGGCGCTCGCGGCGCGGCTGCAGACGATGGCATGCCTGTGACGACACCGACGGCGCTCTGGACCCTCACGGGCACTCCGGACGATGTGCGGTCCCTCGACGCGCACGATCACTTCGACCACACGGCGTACTCGCTGATGAAGCACGGCGACGGCGCCGCGATCCACGGGCTCGGAGTGCGCCTCGGCAGGCACCTGCTGCACGAGCACGGCGACGAGCTGCTCGCCGACGCCGTGCCCGTCTTCCCCGTCGCGTATCTCGCGGTGCCTCCCGCGTGCTGGTATCTCGCGTCCGAGGCGCTGGCCGTGGTCGACGACGCGCGCGCGTCCCGCGGGCTTCCGCCGGGTCGTCTGGTGCACGTGCGCAAGGACTCGGTCACGGCCGGCGACTACGCCGCCTCCAGCGAGCAGCAGCGGCGCGCGGAGCTGGCCGGCATCGGATTCGAGGTGCGCGAGTCGCTGGCCGGGTGCGTCGCCGTGGTCGTCGACGACGTGCGGGTGACCGGGCTGGCCGAGCAGACGATCGTGTCCGCCCTGTCGAGTGCGGAGCCCGTCACGGTGCTGCCGGCGTACGTCGCGGTGTGCACCCCGCAGCTGGCCGCCGCTCCCTATGTGGAGCGGGTCCTCAACCACACGGCAGTCGAGTCACCGCTGGACCTGCTCCCCGCGATCGAGGCCGACCGCTTCTGCCTCACCATCCGCTTCCTGAAGTTCGCGCTCGCCAGCCCCGACCTGGCCGAGTTCGTCGCGCGCTGCCCGCAGCCGGTGCTCCTGCAGATGTACGACGGGGTGCTCGCCACCGGTGCCGCGTTCGCCGACGCGTACGCACCCGGGGTCGCGACGCTGCGGGCAGGACTGGGCGAGTTCCGCTACGCCCTCGCACGACTGCACCCCCGCGACACGGCGCTCCCCGGCGAGGACAGCCCGGTGGGGGCGGCGTCGTACAGCCGGTTCAAGCACGGGAGCGGTTCCGTCGCAGCCCGATTCGCGCGGCTTCTCGCACAGCAGTACGCCGACCACCACGATCTGTCCTCCACCCCGCGCGTCTGGGTGACGGGGTCGGGATACGCCGCGGTCCCGCCGGCGGCGGCCGCCTTGGTGGCCCCGTTCGTCGCGGCGCTCGCGGAGCTGGTGCCGGGGCTGCAGGTGCGGGAGCTGCGGGTGCACCGCTCGGGTCGCACGCCCGGGGACTACGCGGCGATGAGCCCGGCGGATCGTGACGCCGCGCTGCGCGACGACTGCATGTACGTCGAGGACAGCGTCGACCTGCGCGGCGAGCTCGTGGTCGCCCTGGACGACATCCGCGTCACCGGTACCCACGAACGCGCGATGAACGCCTGCCTCACCGCGGCAGGCGCGCGGTGGATCGACCACCTCTACCTGGTTGACGCCGCCGCGTTCGCGACGGCACCGCAACTGGAGTCGATGCTGAACGCCGCGGCGGTCGAGGGGCTCGACGACCTGCTGGCGATCGTGCGAGCTGATGACTTCGTGCCCAACGCCAGGGTGTGCCGGCGGGTGCTCCGGTTGCCGCCCGAGGAACTGGTGAGGTTCGTCGAGCAGGCGCCTCCGGAGGTGCTGCGATGGGTCGGCGACGCGATCGAGGCCGACCACCTCGCCGACGTCGAGCAGTTCGCGGACGGCGTACGGCGATTGCGCGGTCTGGCCGCGATCCGGCACTGACCCGGAGCCGCCATCTCGTAGGCTGCGGCGACGGTCGAGAGGGGGCTGACCTGCATGAGCATCGACGGACAGCCGGCGCCGCTGCACCGCAACCACGCGTTCATGGTCCTGCTGCTCGGTCAGACGGCATCCTCCATCGGTTCCTCGATGACCGGCCTGGTCTTCCCGCTCATCGGTTACGCCCTCACCGGGTCCACGCTCCTCGCGGGAGTGGCGGCCACGTCCGTGCTCGTCGGAGAGCTGGCCGGCCGCCTGGTATCCGGCGCGCTGGTCGACCGGTGGGCCAAGCGGCGGGTCATCGTCCTCGCCAACCTGACCGCCTCACTCGCCGTCGCGAGTCTGGCCGCCGCGGAGCTGCTCGGCCACCTCGTGCTGACCCATCTGATGATCGCCGGCCTCGTGCTCGGACTGGCCGACTCGTTCCTCGCCCCGGCCTCGTCCGCCTCGGTGCGCCAGGTGGTCCCGCCCGAACAGCTGCCGCTGGCCTACACCCGACTGCAGGCGCGCGACCACGTCGCGAGCCTGGTCGGCCCACCGCTCGGCGGCGCGCTCTACTCGATCGCCCGCAGCGTCCCGTTCGTGGTCGACACCGTCAGCTACCTGGCGTACGCCGCCGGAGCGAGCCGGCTGCGCACCGATCTGCGCTCCGATGCACCCACCGGCAACTCCCTGCTGACCGACGCCCGTGCGGGCGTGCACTTCGTCTGGCACCACCACGTCGTACGGTCGGTGCTCCTGTGGGGCGGGCTGTTCAACTTCGCGATGGCATACGTGTTCACGGCGGTGACCCTGCGCCTGGTCCGGGCGGGTGTGACGCCGGCAGCGATCGGGCTGGTCGACACCTGCGCGGCCGCTGCAGGACTCCTCGGTGCCGTGATCGCGCCCACGATCGTCGCCCGGTTCCGTAGCGGCCTGCTGACGATCGTGACCGGCCTGGCACTCGCACTGCTCGTGGCGCCGATGGGTCTCACCATCAACGTCTTCGTGACCGGCGCGCTCTTCGCGGCTGGGTTCCTGCTGCTCCCGGCGAACAACTCGGCCATCTCGGCCTACATCTCGAACGCCACTCCGCAGCACCTGCAGGCCCGGGTGAACGCCGCCAGTGGGCTGGTCGCGCTCGGCTTCGCGCCCCTGGCACCTCCGGTGGCCGGTGTCCTCATCATCGCCCTGGGCGACGTCGGCTCGATGCTCGCCGGGTCGGTCTTCCTCTTCCTCAGCCTCGTGCCGCTGCTGACCGACCGCGAGGTCGTGGCGCTCGGGCGTCCGGACACCTGGCGCGCCGCACCGTGACACAGGTATGACCGAGAGCCACAGGACGTCCTGTGGCTCTCGGTCATACCTGTGCCACGGTGAACCAGGCCCACGACGGCGTACTCACCGGTAGCTTGAGCGGATGGAGACCACGACGCAGCGGGTGCACGCCTTCACCGACGACGCTCTCGGGCAGGACGACGCCACCGGTGTCGCGGCACGGATCGCGTCCGGTGCGAGC
>NZ_JAGEKN010000012.1:0-153416 GCF_017565325.1 Allobranchiibius sp. GilTou38
ATGCAAATCCCAGCTGAAATCAACAGAAGATAAAACTTCGTCAACATCAACCAAACAAAAAATCTGGCATCAATCACTCGACACGCTGTTGAGTTATCAAGAAACGATCGCGACCGTTGCATGCAGATCTTGTCCGCATTTCTCCGGGGCAACTTCTGTAACTTAGCACCACTTCCCGGCTGCTTCCAAATCGAGCGAAGCGGGGTATTTCGTTCGTGGTGCTAGGTTTTCACCGACCTGCGGACCGTCCGGCTGCTCGCCGTCCGTGCCTCCGTCAGGCAGTGGGCAAGAGCGTACGACACCGGGTCGGGTGCGACCAAATCGGCGCTCAGGACCGCCGTGCGGCCACCAGATGCTTGCGTCCGCGCTTGATCAGAGCCACCCGTCCGTGCAGGTAATCGGCCTCGGTCAAGGTGGCCTCCGCGGTCGTCACCTTGACGTTGTTGAGCGAGATGCCGCCCTCGTCGATCAGCCGTCGTGCAGCGTTGCGGCTGTCGGCCACGCCCGTCTGCACCAGGGCGTCGACGATCGTGGACCCGGTGTCCACGACACCGCCCGGAAGCTCCGCCGTCGCGTCCTGCAGCGTGCGTTCGTCGAGCGCGCTCACATCCCCCTTGGCGAACAGTGCCTCAGCGGCGGCCTGCGCGGACCTGGTGGCGTCGGCGCCGTGCACGAGGGTGGTCACCAGCTCCGCCAGCGTGCGCTGCGCTGTACGACGGAAGGGCTCGTCACGCACCTGCTGCTCCAGGACCGCGATCTGCTCCCGGTCCAGGTCGGTCAGCACCTTGAGCAGGGTCACCACCTCGGCGTCGTCGACGTTGATCCAGAACTGGTAGAAGGCCCACGGGCTGAACATCTTGGCGTCAAGCCAGACGGCGTTGCCCTCGGACTTGCCGTACTTGCGGCCGCTGGAGTCGGTCAGCAACGGAGTCGTGAGCACGTGCACCGCCGCGCCCTCGGTGGACCGGATCAGGTCGGCGCCGGCCAGGATGTTGCCCCACTGGTCGACCGCGCCGGTCTGCAGCGTGCACCCGAACTCCCGGAAGAGGTGCAGGTAGTCCAGGCCCTGCAGCACCTGGTAGCTGAATTCGGTGTAGCTGATGCCGTGCTCGCTGTTCAGTCGCGCGGCGACGGCGTCCTTCTTGATCATCGTGTTGACCCGGAAGTGCTTACCGATGTCGCGCAGGAAGTCCAGGGCGGTGATGCCCCGCGTCCAGTCGAGATTGTTGACCATGCGGGCGGGGTTGGACCCGTCGAAGTCCAGGAACGGCTGCACCTGCTCCTCGATGCGGCTCACCCATTCCGCGGTCTGCTCAGGCGTCTTCAGCACCCGTTCGGCCGACGGTCGCGGGTCGCCGATCAGGCCGGTCGAGCCGCCCACCAGGCACAGCACGTGGTGCCCGGCACGCTGCAGTCGGCGTAGCAGCACGAGCTGCACCAGGTTGCCGAAGTGCAGCGACGGCGCGGTCGGGTCGAAACCGCAGTAGACCGTCAAGGGGCCGCTCGCGAGTGCCTCGCGCAGGGCGGTCTCGTCGGTGGTCTGGGCCACCATGCCGCGCCACTGCAGCTCCGCGAAGATGTCAGTCACTGGTCTCGGTTCCTTCCGTGGCGCACCGTCCAGGGCGCCGTGTCGTGGGTGCAGGCTGCCGTACAAGTCTCAGGTACGTCGACGGGGTTTCGACGGGCGGTACGTCGAGACGTGCGGGTCGCCGTCGATCCAGAACCGCCACGGGTAGGTCGCGCCGTCCCCGCCGGCACCGCTGACCCCCACCCGCGGGCCGGTCCGGACCGCGGTCAGAGGCACCGGCTCGCCCGCCCGCACGTGCACGGGCGACTCCGGGTCGCTCAGATCGGTGCCGTTGCGTCCCAGGTCGGTGAAACCTAGGGCCAGCGCCAGCCGCGCGGGCCCACGGGCCAGGTCTCGGTCGGGGACCGTGCCTTGTCGGCCTCGAAGTCCACGGCGTTCCCGAGCGAGGCCGACGCCGTGCACGACCTCGCCGGCCCGGAGCAGGAGGCCGGCCGCGTGCCCGACCGGACCGCAGACGACGTTGATGCAGTAGTGCATCCCGTAGGTGAAGTAGACGTACAGGTGCCCCGGAGGCCCGAACATCACCGAGTTGCGCGGCGTCTGCCCGCGGAAGCCGTGCGCTCCCGGGTCGTTCGCGCCGTCGTACGCCTCGACCTCGCAGATCCGCACTCCCACGCCGGCGTGCTCGACGTACGCCCCGAGCATCCTCGGCGCCACGTCGAGCACGTTCACCGAACCGTCGAGCGGGAACGGCAGCGAGGAAGGACCTGTCATTCCGCGGCGTGGTCCCCGGGCACTCGCCGGGTCCAGGTGCGCAGCTCTTCGTTGCGCGCATCGACCTCCTGGAGCTGGTCGCGCACCCGCTCCGGCGCCGTGCCGCCTCGGGAGCTGCGCGAGGCCAGAGAGCCCGGTACGCTCAGCACCTCGCGCACCCCGGGCTGCAGGGCCGGATCGATCTCCTGCAGGTCCTCGTCGGTCAGCTCCCACAGCTCGATGCCGCGCGACTCGCACACCCGCACGCATGCGCCGGCCACCTCGTGCGCGATTCGGAACGCGACCCCCTGACGCACCAGCCAGTCGGCGATGTCGGTGGCAAGGGCGAAACCCTGCGGCGCGAGCGACTCGAGGCGCTCGGTGTCGAAGGTGAGGGTGGCGACCATCCCGGAGAACGCCGGGAGCAGCACCTCGAGCGAGTCGACGGCGTCGAAGATCGGCTCCTTGTCCTCCTGCAGATCACGGTTGTAGGCGAGCGGGAGGCCCTTGAGCGTCGTCATCAGTCCCGCGAGATCACCGACGAGGCGACCCGCCTTACCCCGCGCCAGCTCGGCGACGTCGGGGTTCTTCTTCTGCGGCATGATGCTCGACCCGGTGGAGAACGCGTCGTCCAGCGTCACGAACGAGAACTCCCGGGTTGCCCAGAGGATGACCTCCTCGGCGATGCGGGAGATATCCACCGCGGCCATCGCCGCGACGAACGCGAACTCGGCGACGACGTCCCGACTCGCGGTGCCGTCGATGGAGTTTGGCGACGAGGTGCTGAAGCCCAGCTCATGGGCCACGGCGAGCGGGTCGAGACCGAGCGCCGTACCCGCCAGTGCCCCGGATCCGTAGGGCGACTCGTCCGCGCGCACGTCCCAGTCACGCAGCCGGTCGACGTCCCGCAGCAACGCCCAGGCGTGGGCGAGCAGGTGATGGGACAACAGCACCGGCTGCGCATGCTGCAGGTGGGTGCGGCCCGGCATCGCGACACCGAGGTGCGCGCGGGCGTGCAGGACCAGGGCGTCGACCACGTCGAGCAGCAGTCCCCCGACCTCGCGGGCGTGCTCGCGCAGGTAGACCCGGAAGAGCGTGGCGATCTGGTCGTTGCGCGACCGACCGGCGCGCAACCGGCCGCCCACCTCCGGACCGGCCCGGTCGATCAGTCCCCGTTCGAGCGCGGTGTGCACGTCCTCGTCGTCCGGTGCGGGACCGAACGCGCCGCTCGCGACGTCGTCCGCCAGCCGGTCCAAGGCGTCCAGCATCGCGGCGAGATCCTCCGGCGACAGCAGTCCCGCTCCGTGCAGCACCCTGGCGTGCGCCCGGGAGCCGCGGATGTCGTACGACGCGAGCCGCCAGTCGAAGTGCGTCGACTTGGACAGCGCCGCCAGGGCGTCCGCCGGCCCATCGCTGAACCGGCCGCCCCACAGGCTGACAGCGGCTGTTTGGGTCTCCGGGGTCGCTCGGGTCTCGTCGGTCATTGGGGTGAGTCTCCTTGATCGCGTGCGGCATCGGTGTGCTCCGCTGCGTCGAGCAGCGCGCGTGCCACCGCAGGTGCGGTGGCGGACGAGCTTGCCACCACCATGACGGTGTCGTCCCCGGCGAGGGTGCCCACCACGTCGGCGGCGAAGGAGTGGTCGATCGCGGACGCCAGGTAGTTCGCGGCTCCCGGTGGGGTGCGCAGGATGACCAGGTTCTCCGTGACCGTCGCGGTGACCAGCAGTTCGGCGCACACGCGGCGCAGCCGCTCGTCCACCTCGCCGCCGTCGGCGGGCGGCCGGGGCCGGTCGTCGCCGCCCTCGGCGGGCACGGCGTACACGAGCTGCGAGCCGTCGCGCACCTTGGCGGCGCGCAGCTGCACCAGGTCCCGCGAGAGCGTCGCCTGGGTGACCTCCACCCCGCTGCGGGCCAGGTGGTCGGCCAACTCGGACTGTGAGCGGATCCGCTCGGACGTGATGACCTCCACGATGAGCCGCTGGCGCGCCGTCCGCGTCGCCGGGATCACGACTGCTCCAACAGGAAGGCCAGCAGCGCCTTCTGGGCGTGCAACCTGTTCTCGGCCTCGTCGAAGACCACCGACGCCGGCCCGTCGATCACCTCGGCGCTGATCTCGAACCCGCGGTAGGCAGGGAGGCAGTGCAGGACGATCGCATCGTCGGAGGCGTGGCTCAGCAGGTCGGCGTCGACGGCGTACGGGGCGAACGGGGAGTCGCTGCCCTTGCGGGTCGCGGACTCGCCCTCCTGACCCATCGACACCCAGGTGTCGGTGATGACGACCTGCACGGCGTCGACTGCGGCGCGCGGGTCGTCGGTGAGGGTGATCGATCCCCCTGTCGTGGCGGCGATCTCGTGCGCACGGCGGACGACCTCGGGGTCCGCCTGCGCCACGTTCGGCCCGCCGACCCGAAGGTGCATGCCCGCGGTCGCGAAGCCGAGCAGGTAGGAGTGGGCCATGTTGTTCGCGGCGTCGCCGACGTACGCCGCGGTGAGACCGGCGAGCCTGCCGCGGTGCTCGGTGATGGTCAGCAGGTCGGCCAGGATCTGGCACGGGTGGAACTGGTCGGTGAGCGCATTGACCACCGGCACCCCCGCGTACCTCGCCATCTCCTCGATCCGGGACTGGTCGAACGTGCGCCACACGATCGCGGCCACCTGTCGACCGAGGACCCGGGCGCAGTCGGGGATCGACTCGCGCACTCCGATCTGTGCCATCGACCCGTCGACGACCACGGGGTAACCGCCAAGCTCGGACACCCCTGCGGAGAAGGACAGCTGGGTGCGCAGCGTGGGCTTGTCGAAGACGAGCGCGACGGACCGCGGGCCCTCCAGCGGGCGGGCTGCGAACCGCTCCGCCTTCAGGCGCGCTGCCTCGTCCAGGATCCTGGCCTGCTCCACCGGAGTGACGTCGTCGTCGCGTAGGAAGTGCCGGGTCATGAGGTTGCCTCCTGCAGGATGCCCGGGAGCGCATCCAGGAACTGGTCGAGTTGGGTCGTGCTCAGGATCAACGGCGGTGCAAGCCGAAGTGTCTGCGGCGCGACGGGATTGACGATGAAGCCGGCGTCGCGGGCGGCGACGGCGACGGCGGGCGCGATCGGTTCGGCGAGGGTGATGGCCTGCAGCAGGCCCATCCCCCGCACGCCGCTGACTCCGTCCGGGGCTTCGTCGCGGATGCGTTCGGCCAGCAGACGGCCGAGGTGCTCAGCGTTCGCGAGCAGTCCCTGCTCCTCGATGGTCTGGATCACGGCCAGGCCCGCTGCCGCGGCCAGCGGATTGCCCCCGAAGGTGGATCCGTGCTGACCCGGCTGCAGCAACTGTGACACCTGATCGCCGAACGTCACCAGGGCGCCGACAGGCACTCCCCCACCGAGCCCCTTGGCCACCGTGATGGCGTCCGGCACCACGTCTGTGTGCTGGTGAGCGAACCAGCGGCCGGTGCGTCCCATGCCGGTCTGGATCTCGTCCAGGATCAGCAATGCCCCTGCGGCTGTGGTGATCTCACGGGCCGCCCGCAGGTAGGCCGGGTCGGGCACGATGACGCCCGCCTCACCCTGCACCGGTTCCAGCACGACCGCCCCGGTCTCGGAGGTGACCTGCGACGCCAACGCGTCGACGTCGCCATACGGGACGTGACTGACGCCGGGCATCAGCGGTTCGAACGGCGCGCGGTAGGCCGGTTTGTGGGTCAGTGCGAGCGCGCCGGTGGTGCGCCCGTGGAAGGCGCCCTCCGCGGCAACGATGCCCGGGCGGCCGGTACGCCGCGCCAGCTTGATGGCCGCTTCGATCGCCTCGGCGCCCGAGTTGGCGAAGAAGACCCGCGAGCCGTCCGGCGCGTCGGCGATCCGCAACAGCTGCTCGGCGAGCTCGATCTGCGGGCGGGACGTGAAGAGGTTGGAGACGTGGATGGCCTCGGCCGCCTGCTTGGACACCGCCGCCACGAGGGCCGGGTGCCCGTGGCCGAGCACGTTGACGGCGATGCCGCCGAGCAGGTCGAGGTAGCGCCGGCCGTCGGCGTCCCACACGTAGCAGCCGTCGCCGTGCGTCAGCACGAGCGGGGGCGTGCCGAACACGCCCAGCAGGCTGCCCTCGTAGCGCCGCAGCAGGTCCTGCTGGGCGGTCATGCGTCGTCCTGCGGAAGCACCATGGTGCCGATCCCTTCGTCGGTGAAGACCTCGAGCAGCAGCGAGTGCGCCCGGCGGCCGTCGATCACGTGCGCCTGAGGCACTCCGCCGCGGATCGCCCGGATGCACCCCTCCAGCTTGGGCACCATCCCCGAGTCCACCTCCGCCAGCAGCTCTTCGGCGCGCTGCAGGGACAGGGAGCTGAGCAGGCTGTCGCGGTCGGGCCAGTCGGCGTAGATGCCCTCCACGTCGGTGAGCATGACCAGCTTGTGCGCGCCCAGCGCGACGGCCAGCGCCGACGCCGCGGTGTCGGCGTTGACGTTGAGCACCTGCCCCGGCTCGGCCAGGTCCGGCGCGACGGAGGACACCACGGGCACCCTGCCGGCGTCGAGCAGGTCGCGGACGGCGGCCGGGTTGACGGTGACGACGTCGCCGACGAGCCCGATGTCGACCTCCTCGCCGTCGATCAGCGCGCCGCGGCGACGTGCGCCGAAGAGCGAGCCGTCCTCGCCGGACAACCCCACGGCCAGAGATCCGTGCTGGTTGATCAGGCCGATGAGCTCACGGGAGACCTGGCCGGTCAGCACCATGCGCACGACCTCCATCACCTCCGGGGTGGTGACGCGCAGACCGGCCTTGAACTCCGATTGCAGGCCCAGCCGGTCGAGCATGATCTGGATCTGCGGGCCTCCGCCGTGCACGACGACCGGGCGCAGCCCGGCGTACCGCAGGAAGGCGACGTCCTGGGCGAACGCCAGCTTGAGCGCGTCGTCGGTCATCGCGTTCCCGCCGTACTTGATCACCACGAGCGCGTCGCGAAACCGCTCCAGCCACGGGAGCGCCTCGACCAGCGTGACGGCCTTGTCGGCGGCGGCGATCAGATCGGTGCGCGGGCGAAGGGTCATGTGCTGTACGCCGAGTTCTCGTGCACGTACTCGTGGGTGAGGTCGTTGGTCCAGATCGTCGCCGCCGCCTCCCCCGCGTGGAGGGCCACGACGACCTGCACCTCCCGACCGCTCAGATCAACGCCCGCCCGGTCCTCGCCCACGCCACCGGACCGGCACACCTGCACGCCGTTCATCCAGACGTCCAGCTCGGCCGGGTCGAAGCTGGCGTACGTCGTGCCGACGGCCGCCAGCACTCGACCCCAGTTCGGGTCGTTGCCGAAGACCGCGCACTTGAAGAGGTTGTTACGCGCGATCGCCCGGCCGACCTCGAGCGCCTCGGTCGTGGAGAGGGCGGAACGGACCTCGATGCTGATGTCGTGGTGCGCACCCTCGGCGTCGCCGATGAGCTGGCGGGCCAGGTCGGCGCAGCAGTCGGTCAGAGCATCCGTCAGCTCCGCGCGATCGACGGTGATGCCGGAGGCACCGGAGGCGAGCACCAGGACGGTGTCGTTGGTGGACTGGCACCCGTCGGAGTCGATCCGGTCGAAGGTGATCTCCGTCGCCGCGTGCAGCGCCGGTTCGAGGTCGGTGGGGTCGACCACGGCGTCGGTCGTGATGACCACGAGCATCGTCGCCAGGGCCGGCGCCAGCATCCCGGCGCCCTTGGCCATCCCGCCGACCGACCACCCCGACCGCGCGACCGTCGCCTGTTTGGGGTGGGTGTCGGTGGTCATGATCGCGGTGGCAGCCGCCGTACCGCCCTGTGCGTCGAGGGCCTCGACGCTCCGGGCGACACCCGACAGCAGTCTGTCCATCGGTAGCAGCTCGCCGATCAGACCTGTCGAGCACACCACGACGTCACCTGCGGAGACGCCGATCGCGTCCGCGGTCGCCTCGGCCGTGCGGTGGGTGTCGGCGAATCCCTGCGCACCCGTCAGCGCGTTCGCACCACCGGAATTGAGGATCACGGCATCGGCTCGGCCGTCGGAGACGACCTGCCTGCTCCAAGTGACCGGCGCCGCCTCGATGCGATTGCTGGTGAAGACGGCGGCCGCGTGATGGTCGGGTCCGTCGTTCACCACGAGCGCGACGTCGGAATCGCCGCTGACCTTCAGACCCGCGGTCACGCCGGCTGCCCGGAACCCCTGCGGTGCGGTGACACTCACGGCCTACTCCCTGTCTCTGCGTTGCCGGTCCTGCTGGTGCCGGTCGTCGTCACGGTGCGATTCCCGCTGTCGGCAGGCCGGTCGTCTCGGGGAGCCCGAGCGCCAGATTCATGCACTGCAGCGCAGCGCCCGCCGTGCCCTTGGTGAGGTTGTCTACGGCTGCGACGGCGACCACCCGGCCGACCCGCTCGTCGACCTCGACCTGCAGATGGACCATGTTGGATCCGAGCACGCTCCCGGTCGACGGCCAGGACCCGGGCGGGAGCAGCTCGACGAACGCCTCGTCGGTGTACGCCGCGGCGTACGCCTCCCGGACCTGCCCCGGTCGGACGCCGTCGGCCAGGGGTGCCGTGCAGGTGGCGAGAATCCCCCGCGGCATCGGGGCGAGGGTGGGGGTGAACGACACCCGCACCGGAGCGCCACCGGCCACGGCGAGATTTTGCTCGATCTCGGGGGTGTGCCGGTGGGTGCCCCCGACGCCGTACGGCGACATCGCGCCCATCACCTCGGCCCCCAGCAGATGCGGTTTGAGGCTGCGCCCGGCACCGGAGGTGCCGCTGGCAGCGACGATGACCACGTCGCGCGGCCGCACCAGTCCGGCGGCGAACGCAGGAGCAAGTGCCAGCGTGCACGCGGTGGGATAGCAGCCGGGGACCGCGATACGACGGGCACCACGCAAGGCGTCGCGCTGCCGACCGCCGGCCGTGAGCAGCTCGGGCAGGCCGTAGGGCCAGGTGCCGGCGTGCGGGGTGTCGTAGAAGGTGGTCCAGGCGTCGGCGTCCTGCAGCCGGAAGTCCGCGCCGCAGTCGATGACCACGGTGTCGGGCGCGAGCTGCTCGACGACCGAGGCGGACGCTCCGTGCGGCAGCGCCAGGAACACCACGTCGTGATCGCGCAGGTGCTCGACGGTGGAGTCCAGGAGCACGCGGTCGGCCAGCGGGCTGAGGTGCGGCGCCACCTCGCCGAGCGTCCTACCGGCACTGCTCGCCGCCGTGACGTGCCCGATCTGCACGTCGGGACGGCCCAGCAGCAGGCGCAGGATCTCCCCACCGGCGTACCCGCTCGCTCCGGCGATAGCGATCTTCAGCATTGCATGATCATACACGCCTACGCATACTCATGCGCCGCGCTGGAACGCCCCCGTGTCCTGCTCCGCGCGAGCCACCGCACGGTCGCGGGCCGCGTTCACCTCGGTCGTGGTGAGCGTGCGGTCCGGTGCCCGGAACTGCAGCCGGTAGGCAAGAGACTTCTTGCCCGCACCGACCTGCTCGCCGGAGTAGAGGTCGAAGAGGGCTGCCGCCTCGAGGTCGTCACCGGCACCCGCGCGCAGGGCGGCTTCGACCCGCGCTGCCGGGACGGTCTCGTCGACGACCAGAGCCACGTCGCTGCTGGCCATCGGGTACGTCGAGACCGGTGCCGAGACCGTGTCGCCCTCGCTCGCGGCGAGCAGCACGTCCAGGTCGAGCTCCCCCGCGACTGTGCGTGCGGGCAGTTCCAGGGCCTCGCAGACCTTCGGGTGCACCTCTCCGACCCAGCCGGCGATCCCGCCGCCGGGGACCGTGACCACGGCGCACCGGCCGGGGTGGAACGGTGCCCGCTCGTCGGCGGCTGTGGTGAGCGCGAGGCCGAGGGCCTGGCCCAGGTCGCGCACGATCTCCAGGGCGTCGGTCCAGTCCGCGCCACGTCCGCGACCCCACCAGGCGGTGCGGTCGCGCTCACCGGTCAGGGCGAAAGCGAGCTGTCGCGGCTGCGGCGGTACGGCGGCGCGGATCTGCGCCAGTGTCGCGTCGTCCGGACGCACGCCCGGTGGTTCCGTGGGCGCCTTGCGGCCCTGACCGTCCGGCAGGGCGACGAGCCCGACCTCGAACAGCGCCAGGTCGCGGGCACCGCGGGACACGTTGCGCCGCAGGGTGTCGAGCAGTCCCGGCAGCAGCGTCGTACGGAAGAGGTCGGCTTCCTGGGACAGGGGGTTCGCGATCTTGACGGCCCGGCTGCGGGGGTCGGCGTCGTCGATCCCGAGCCGCTGCAGCACCTGCGGGCTGACGAACGGCGCGCTCCAGGTCTCCTGCAGGCCGCGACCGGCCAGCAGGTCCGCGATCGTGCGCCGGGTCTGCTGACTGCGCGTCAGACCGCGGCCGCCGGGCGGGCGGGGCACCACCGAGGGGATGGCGTCGTACCCGTGGATGCGCGCCACCTCCTCCACGAGGTCGGGGCCGGTGGTCAGGTCGGGGCGCCACGTGGGCGGCACGACGCGGGCGCGATTGCCGGACACTTCGACGGCGCAACCGATCTGGCGCAGGACGTCGACGACCTGCTCCTCGTCGTACGCCACACCGACCAGCCGCGTCGGCAGCGTGAGGTCGAAGTCGATGGTGACGGGAGGGAGCCCGTCACCGACGTCGGTCGCGCCATCGTCGGCGACTCCCCCGGCGTACTCGACGAGCAGGTCGACGATCAGTTGTGCGGCCGCGGGGGCCAGGTCGATGTCCACTCCGCGCTCGAACCGGCGCGCGGCCTCGGACGGCAGCTTGTGCCGGCGGGCCGAGCGGGCGATCGAGACGGGGTCGAAGTTCGCCGCCTCGATCAGCACGTCGGTAGTGGTCCCCGAGATCTCCGTGTCGGCGCCGCCCATCACCCCGGCGATGCCGAGCACGCGGTCACCGCCGTCGGTGATCAGCAGATCCTCGCCGAAGAGCGAACGCTCTTGATCGTCGAGGGTCTTCAAGGTCTCGCCGGCGGCTGCTCGGCGTACGACGATCGGACCGGAGATCGTCGCGAGGTCGAAGGTGTGGGTGGGCTGGCCGAGCGCCAGCATCACGTAGTTGCTGATGTCGACGGTCAGCGAGATGGGCCGCATACCGGCCTCGGTGAGCCGGGTGGCCATCCATGCCGGGGTGGGTGCGCCCTGGTCGATGCCGCGCACCGTGCGGGTGACATAGCGGCGGCAGCCGGCCTGTCCGCGCAGCGGCGAGCGGTCGTCCAGGCGCACCGCGAAGCCGGTGTCTGCGTCGTGCGGGGCGCGCTGCGCGAGGGCGGGCACCGGATCGGTGAAGCCTGCGCCGGTCGCGTGGGAGTACTCCCGGGCGACGCCCCGCAGGCTGAAGCAGTAGCCGCGGTCGGGGGTCACGTTGATCTCGACTGTCTCGCGATCCAGACCCAGAAGCGCGACGGCGTCCTGGCCGGGCACCAGCTCCGCGCCGGGCAGCAGCTCGGCCAGCCGGATGATCCCGCCGGAGCCGTCGTCAGGCAGGCCGAGTTCGTCCGCGGCGCAGATCATCCCGGCGCTGATGTGCCCGTAGGTCTTGCGCGCGGCGATGTGGAAATCGCCGGGCAGCACGCCGCCTGGCAGGACGCAGACGACCCGGTCGCCCGCGGTGAAGTTGTGCGCTCCGCAGACGATGCCCTGCGGCTCACCGGTGCCGTTGGCATCGCCCACGTCGACCTGGCACCAGTTGATCGTCTTGCCGTTCTTCTGCGGCTCGGGGTCGGCGGAGATCACCCGGCCGACCACCAGCGGTCCGGTGATGTCGGCGCCGTGCAGGCCCTCCTCCTCCAGACCGACGCGCACCAGGGCGGCGGCGATGTCCGCGCCGGTCGTCCCGGGTGCGATCTCGACGTACTCGCGCAGCCACTCGACGGGCACCCGCATCAGATCTCCATCCCGAACTGGCTGTTGAAGCGCACGTCGCCCTCGATCATCTCGCGCATGTCGGCGACACCGGTGCGGAACATCAGCGCCCGGTCGATGCCCATGCCGAAGGCGAAGCCGGAGTACCTCGCCGGGTCGACGCCGCACGCGCGGAGCACGTTCTCGTTGACCATCCCGCAGCCGCCCCACTCGATCCAGCCGGTGCCGCCGCAAGTGCGGCAGTCCGGGTCGTCGCCGTGGCACACGAAGCAGCGCAGGTCCATCTCCGCGGACGGCTCGGTGAACGGGAAGTACGACGGGCGCAGCCGGGTGGTGATGTCCGGGCCGAACAACTCGGCGGCCAGCCGGTCGAGGGTGCCCTTGAGGTGGGCCATCGTGAGGCCCTCGTCGACGGCCAGGCCCTCCAGCTGGTGGAAGGCCGGCATGTGGGTGGCATCCAGCTCGTCGGTGCGGAACACCCGTCCCGGCACCGCGATGTAGAGCGGCACGCCGCGTTCGAGCATGGCGCGGGCCTGCACCGGCGAGGTATGCGTACGCAGTACGAGACCGGCGTCCGGGGGCTCGACGTAGAACGTGTCCTGCATCTGCCGGGCCGGGTGGTCCTGGTCGAAGTTCAGGGCGTCGAAGGTGAACCACTCGGCCTCGACCTCGGGCCCCTCGGCGATCTCCCAGCCCATCCCGACCATCACGTCGGCCATCTGCTGCCCCATCAACTCCACGGGGTGGCGGCGGCCGAGGGGGCGCCGGTCGGGCACCAGGGTCATGTCGACGCGCTCGTCGGCGAGGATGCGCTCGTCGCGCTCGGCCTCGAGCACCTGCTGGCGTGCCTTGAGCTCCTGGGCGACGCGACCGCGGGCCTGCCCCACGCGCTTGCCCGCCTCGGCCTTCGCGGTCGGCGGCAGCGCCCCGATCTCGCGGTTGGCGAGGGCCAGCGGGCTCTTGTCCCCCTGGTGCTCGGTGCGTGCGATCTTCAACGCCTCGAGCGAGTCGGCGGCCGCGATCCCCTCGATCGCGGACTGCACCGCCGCATCGATCTGAGCGGGGTCCAGAGCAGCCACCTCGACCGGGTCGTATTGCGTGTTGGGGCCTGACATCGACTGCCTTCGTTGAACGTTGGGAGGACTGGCGGAGTCTATCGACGGGAAGCGGTGCTCTTCACGGGTGTTTGCGCCGCAGCGCTGGCGTAGAGGCAGATGGTCGCGGCCATCGCGAGATTGAGGGATTCGGCGTGACCGTGGATCGGCACCCGGACGACCTCGTCGCATCGATCGCGTACCTCGTGCGGCAACCCCCACGCCTCGTTTCCCATCACCCAGGCGTGCGGTCCGTGCAGGTCGGCGTCCGGTAGCAGCACCTCACCGGCACCGTCCGCCGCGAGCACGGCGATCCCGCGCCGCCGGCAGCCGTCGATGACCGACTCCAGGGACGCGCCGACGACCACCGGCAGGTGCCAGAGGGATCCGGCGGTCGAGCGCACGACCTTCGGGTTGTAGAGGTCGACGCTGGAATCGGTGACGATCACCGCGCGAGCACCGGCGGCGTCCGCGCCTCGCAGCACGGTGCCGGCGTTGCCCGGATCGCGCACTTGGGCGAGCACGACCACGAAGCCTGCGGTCGGCTCCACGACCGCGTCCAGCGCGTCGTCCAGCGGTACGTCGACCGGCCGACAGACGGCCAGGATGCCTTGCGGGTGCTGAGTGTCGGCCAGTTCTGCCAGCACCTGCGCGGTGCAGTCGTGCACAGGTACGTCGGCGGCGCGTGCCTGCTCGAGGAGGTCGGCGTGACGCTGCGCCGTCTCGGCGTCGACGAACACCTCCACGGCGGTGGCGGGAGCGAACCGCAGCACCTCGCGGACGGACTGCGGCCCGTCCGCGACGAACCGGTGGGCCCGCTCACGCGCCGAACGCCGGCCGAGCGCTCGCACTGCCTTCACCCGCGTCGCGCGGGGGTTGGTCAGCACGGCAGGCTCGGCCGGCGTTCGAGGGTGGTGATGTCGTTCAGGCGGCGCTGGTGGCGTCGGACTTCTCCTCGGTCGCCGGCACATTGGCCTTGGCGATCTCGACGAGGGCCGCGAAAGCCGGGGCGTCGTTGACGGCCAGCTCGGCCAGCATGCGGCGGTCGACCTCGATCTCGGCGGCCTTCAGGCCCTGGATGAACCGGTTGTAGGTCATCCCGTTGGCGCGGGCGCCGGCGTTGATGCGCTGGATCCACAGGCGACGGAAGTCACCCTTGCGGGCCCGGCGGTCCCGGTAGGAGTAACCCATACTGTGGGTTACCTGCTCCTTGGCCTTGCGGTACAGGCGCGAACGCTGACCGCGGTAGCCGCTCGCCTGTTCCAGGACGACGCGACGCTTCTTGTGGGCGTTGACTGCCCGCTTCACGCGTGCCACGTGAATCTCCTTCGATTAGTGCTACCGGCGCATGCACCGGTGATGCGAGATGGGCAGTGCTTACTTACCGAGCAGGCGCTTGATCCTGCGGGTGTCGGCGGGTGCAACGACGACGTCGTTCACCAGTCGGCGGGCGTTGCTGGAGCTGCGCTCCTGGAACTTGTGCACGTGACGCGCGCGCTGGCGCATCACCTTGCCGGTCCCGGTGGTGCGGAAGCGCTTCTTGGCCCCGCTGTGGGTCTTCATCTTCGGCATCTGCCGGTCTCCTTCGTGTCGCCGGGCCGCGCAGAACGCGCGGGAGGTCCCGGTGTGGCGTGCAAATCTCTGGGCCCGCTGCGAGGCGGGCCGGTCACTCGGTGGTCGCGAGCTCCGTCTCGGGCTGGTCGGCCGCTTCGGCCTCCCGCTTACGACGTCCCTCGGCGCGGGCCTCGGCCTTCTTCTTGACCGGCCCGATCACCATGACCATGTTGCGACCGTCCTGCTTCGGCGAACTCTCGACGAACCCGATCTCGGACACGTCCTCGGCGAGTCGCTGCAGCAGCTTGAAGCCCATCTCGGGGCGGGACTGCTCGCGACCGCGGAACATGATCGTGACCTTGACCTTGTCGCCCGCGTTCAGGAAGCGCTCGACGTGGCCCTTCTTGGTGCCATAGTCGTGCGGGTCGATCTTCAGGCGGAGTTTGATCTCCTTGATGACCGTGTTGACCTGGTTCTTGCGGGCCTCACGGGCCTTGACGGCGGCCTCGTACTTGAACTTGCCGTAGTCCATGAGCTTGGCGACCGGCGGCTTGGCCATCGGCGCGACCTCGACGAGGTCGAGGTCTGCTTCGCCGGCCAGTCGCAGCGCGTCCTCGACGCGCACGATGCCGACCTGTTCGCCGTTGGGTCCGACCAACCGGACCTCAGGTACCCGGATTCGGTCGTTGATACGTGGTTCAGCGCTGATGTCTGCTCCTTCTTCCGCTGCTCCTTCGAAGCTGCGTGGAGACAAAGAAAGGCTCCTCGTCACCCACGGTGCACGAGGAGCCCACGCTGTAGTTCAGGCGGATCGGTCGATGACCGACGCCGACGTCCGATCGATTCGTCGCCGGTGACGATGCACCGACGAACGATCGAGAGGATCGTCGTACCTGGACCGGAACCCCGCGGCATGCCTGCCGCACAGGGTGGAAGCGTTTGCTTCTCTTGCACACCGGCGATGATGACCCGGGCAGCTGCCCGGACATAACGCCGATCGGTACGCGTAACGGTAACAGCCGCCCTGCCATTCCCACCAATTCGGCGCCATCGGCTCCATCGAACGCGGTGCGAGGACCGGACCACAGCTCGATAATCACCTCATGCCGTACGACAGGGAACTCGCGCAGCGCATCCGCGTCCTGGTGGAGGGCAGCTACGGACTGTCCGAGAAGGCCATGTTCGGTGGGCTCGCGTTCCTCGTCGACGGCCACCTCGCGGTCGCTGCGGGCAGCCGGGGCGCCCTGATGGTCCGGGTGGCACCGGAGCACACGGCGCAGCGGCTCGACCCGCCGCGGGTCGAACGCTTCGTGATGCGGGGCCGGGCGCTGGACGGTTGGCTCGACGTGTCCCCCGAAGCGATCGCCGACGACGAGGCATTGCACCGGTGGGTCGATGAGGGAATGACGTACGCCGCCAGCCTGCCGCCGCGCGACGGCACCGAGCCCGGCGGCTGAGCCGACCGCCGGCTCAGGCAGCGAGCTGGTGCGTGACCTCGACCTTGCGCCCGGAGCGCGGTCGCGCACCGGCAGCAGCCAGCAGGGCGATGAGCACCCCGAGGATCGAGACGGAGACGAAGCCGCCGCCGAAGCCGAAGTGGTCGATCGCGATCCCACCGATGGGCGCACCGAACGCGGCGCCGGCGGTCATCGACGAACCGTGCCAGCCCATGGCCTCGCCGCGTGCCGATGGTGGTACGGCCCGGGAGATCGCGTCGACCGTCGACGTGATCGTCGGTGCGCAGAAGATGCCGGCGAGGAGCGACAGGCCCGCCAGCATCCACGGGGAGGTCGCCAGCGCCATCGGGGCGGTCGTCACGGCGAGCCCGAGGAGCAGCATCGACGGTGGGAGCGGCCGGGAGATCGCGCCGTACACGAGTCCGCCCAGGACGGAGCCCACGCTCCACACCACGAGGACGAGGCCCAGCGACGCGGTGGCCGACCAGTGCTGCATCGCCGCGACGAACGACACGTCGCTGCCCGTGAGCACGATGGTGGAGGCGGCGGCAGCAGAGCAGAACAGCACGAACTTCAACCGGAACCACTCGACGCGTCGGGCCGGAACGGCGACAGCCGACTCGTCGGACGTGTCGCGCAACGGCGGGTTGGACCACCAGAGCAGTACGCCCACGACGACCCCGACCATCTCGATGCCGAACAGCACCCAGACAGTCGAGACGACCGTCGCGAGCCAGACCACCAGCAGAGGCCCGGTCATGAAGGCCAGCTCGACGACGATCCCGTCCAGCGAGAGCGCGGTGCGCCGGTCGACCTCGGTCACTGCGGCGATGACGCCTTGACGGATCACCGAGAAGGTCGGCACCACGAACAGCCCCGCGACCACGGAGAGCACCAGCAGCGCCCAGTAGCCGACGAACGGCGCGATGGACCAGCACACGGCGTTCACCGCGATGGAGGGGGCGACCACCCGGCGCAGGCCGAGACGGTCGAGCAGCCGGCCACGCCATGGGCCCGAGACCGCAATGGCGATGGTGCCGGCGGCGGCCACCAGGCCGGCTTCGGTGTAGGTGCGGTGCAGGTGATTGACGACGTGCAGCGTGAGGATGACCCCGGCCGAGAAGATCGGCAGGCGGAGCAGGAACCCGAGCAGCAGCACGCGACGTGCGTCGCGGACGGCGAGGACGCGTCGGTACGGCGTGATGGACATGCGTCAATACTTCCATATCGAAATTCTTGACGCCAACTCTTGTTGTGTGATGTTGGTCGCCACCCGCCTGATCGGCGGGCCCCGCGGCCCAGCCGACGTACCCGAGAGGACCACGAGGTAAGCCGACCCTGTCTTGAACGGTTCCAGACTGGTGTGGTGGTGTAGGTCACGATGCACCCGTCCGAGACCCCCAAGAAGCTGCGCGCGGCGCAGCTGCGGGTCACCGCGCCTCGCGTCGCGGTCCTGGAGGAGCTCTCGTCTCGGCCGCACGCCGACGCCGACGACCTGGTCATCGCCGTGCGCGAGCGCCTGGGGTCGGTCTCGGTGCAGGCGGTCTACGACGTGCTGCGCGCTCTGACCGCCGCCGGCCTCGTACGTCGCATCGAGCCTGCCGGTCACCCGGCCCGCTACGAGACGCGCACCGGGGACAACCACCACCACGTCGTGTGCCGCTCGTGCGGTGCCGTCGGCGACGTCGACTGCGCCGTCGGGCCCGCACCGTGCCTGGAAGCGAGCAACCCCGACGGGTTCACGATCGACGAGGCCGAGGTCATCTACTGGGGCCACTGCTCCGAGTGCCGCGACGACCTTCCGGGTAACGACGAATCCAGTGACCCGCGATCGTCGCGGCACCCCGGCACCCCGGGCTCGCAGGTCCCCTGATCCCCCAGACCCCCATCGAAGACCGACCACCGAAGAAGGAAAGTGAGAGCCAGATGACCGGCAACGAATCGATCCAGACCGCTCCGTCCAAGGAGGCGCACCTGGGTTCGCGTACCTCGACCGGCGCCCCCGCGCCGAGCGACCGCAACTCCCTCACCAACGGGCCGGACGGTCCGATCTTCCTGCACGACACCCACTTCATCGAGCAGATGGCGCACTTCAACCGCGAGCGCGTGCCGGAGCGCAACGTGCACGCCAAGGGGTCGGGTGCGTTCGGTGTGTTCGAGGCGACCGAGGACGTCTCGGCGTACACCAAGGCGGCCCTCTTCCAGAAGGGCACCACGACCGACATGCTGGCGCGTTTCTCCACCGTCGCCGGTGAGCAGGGCTCGCCCGACACGTGGCGCGACCCGCGCGGTTTCTCGCTGAAGTTCTACACGACCGAGGGCAACTACGACCTGGTCGGCAACAACACCCCGGTGTTCTTCATCCGCGACACGATGAAGTTCCCGCACTTCATCCGCAGCCAGAAGCGTCGCGGCGGCACCGGCCTGCGCGACAACAACATGCAGTGGGACTTCTGGAGCCTCAACCCCGAGTCGGCGCACCAGGTGACCTACCTGATGGGCGACCGCGGGATCCCGCACACCTGGCGGCACATGAACGGCTACGGCAGCCACACCTTCATGTGGATCAACGAAGCCGGTGAGAAGCACTGGGTGAAGTACCACTTCCACAGCAACCAGGGTGTCGAGGGTCTGACCGGCGAGGCCGCGACCCGGATCGCCGGCGAGGACGCGGACTTCCACCGCCGCGACCTGCACGAGGCCATCGAGGGCGGCGACTTCCCGAGCTGGGATCTGTCGGTGCAGCTCATGCCGTACGAGGACGCCAAGACCTATCACCTCAACCCCTTCGACCTCACGAAGGTGTGGCCGCACAGCGACTACCCGCTGGTCAAGGTCGGCACGATGACCTTGAACCGCAACCCGGAGAACTTCTTCGCCCAGATCGAGCAGGCGGCGTTCGAGCCGTCCGCGACCGTGCCGGGCATCGGCTTCTCCCCCGACAAGATGCTGCTGGGGCGCACCTTCGCCTACAGCGACACGCACCGCTACCGGATCGGCCCGAACTACCTGCAGTTGCCGGTCAACCGGCCGCGGGTGCAGGACCACAACACCTATGCGTTCGACGGCCCGATGGCCTTCGAGCACACCGGTGACGACCCGGTCTACGCGCCGAACAGCTTCGGTCGCGGCTACGCCGACAACGTCGGCGAGGTCGAGGAGAGCTGGGAGTCCGACGGCGAGATGGTGCGCCAGGCCTACACCCTGCGCGCCGACGACGACGACTTCAGCCAGGCCGGTGACCTGGTCCGCAACGTGTGGACCCAGGACCAGCGTGACCGGTTCGTCGACACCGTGGCGGGCCACCTGCTCGGCGGCGTCAAGGGCGAGGTCCTCGAGCGCGCCTTCCAGTACTGGAACAACGTCGACCCGACGACCGGCGCCAAGATCGAGGAGCAGGTCCGTGCCGAGGTCGGCGGGGAGAACCCCGGCGGTGAGGACGACGACGCCAAGGCGAACGTCGACCTGATCGTGGAGAAGCGCACCCAGGCTGCCCACTGACCTGGGTGACCTGACGCATCGCTGAGGGCGTACGCCGACCGCACCGGTCGGCGTACGCCCTTCGCGTTGGCGGGCCCCGCGCCGTCGACGAGCGGCTGTCGGTGGGCGGTGTCACCGTGGCGGGATGACGGCGGACATCCAGATCACGTTCGACTGCACCGACCGGACCGGCTCGCACGGTTCTGGGCGGCCGTGCTCGGATATCAGCTGCAGCCACCGCCGCAGGGATTCGACTCCTGGGACGCGGCCCTGGAGGCGTTCGGCGTGCCACCCCAGGAGCGCAATGCCCGGTCGGCCATCCTGCCGCTGGAGGGGTCCGGACCACGGATCTTCTCCCAACGGGTGCCAGAGAGCAAAGCGGTGAAGAACCGGGTGCACCTGGACGTGCGCGCCGCGCCGGGCGCGGAGGGCGACGCCCGGATGACCGCCCTGGAGGCCGAGGCGACCCGGGTGCAGGCTCTGGGCGCCGTCCGGCTCCACCGGGTGGAGCCGGACCCGGCCACCATGGAGACGGGCTTCATCACCATGGGCGACCCGGAGGGCAACGAGTTCTGCCTCGACTGAGGCTCAGCCGTGCACGGTGTGCCGGAACGCGTCGTACCTGTCCCGGATCCGCGCACCGTCGTCCCCGCTCGGCAGGTCGATCGTCGTATGCGTGTCCACCGACCACGGCGGCAGGTCTCCGCCCCCGGAAAGCACCCAGGCGGCCTGCCGGGCTGCGCCGAGCGCGACGTACTCCGCGCTGTCGGGCACGCTCACCGGCACGCCGAGCACCATCGGCGCGATCGCCCGGACCGCTGCCGACGCCGCCGCACCACCGATGAGCAGTGCGCGCTCGACGGGCACGCCGACCGCGCGCAGGTCGGTGATGCCGGCGGCCAGATTGGCGAGCATCCCCTCCACGCAGGCCCGCGCGAGATTCTCCGGGGTCGCGTTGGAGCGAGTGAGACCGCCGAGGCTGCCGGTCGCCTCCGGGAGGTTGGGCGTGCGTTCACCGTCGAGGTAGGGCAACAGGACCAGTCCCTCCGCGCCCGGCGACGCGGCGAGGGCCAACCGGTCCAGACCGGCAAGGTCGGTCCCGAGCATGGCCGCCGCGGCGCTGAGCACCCGCGCGGCATTGAGCGTGCACATGAGCGGCAGGTGGCCACCTGTCGCGTCGGCGAATCCGGCGACCGCGCCGGTGGGATCGCCGGAGGGCCGCTCATGGGCGGCGTAGACCGTCCCACTGGTCCCGAGCGACACCACGGCATCGCCCGCCTCCAGTCCCAGGGACAGTGCGGCGGCCATGTTGTCGCCGGTTCCCGGCGCGACGAGGATGCCGGAGTCCGTGCGACCCGCGGCGGCGTCGGGCGCGAGCACCTCGGGCAGATCGAGCGCCTTCCCGGCGGCCAACCGCACCAGCTCGTCCTGGTAGGTCCCGGTGACCGGCGACCAGTACCCGGTGCCCGACGCGTCACCGCGATCGGTGGTCCAGCGCTCGAAACCGTTGCCGGACTGCAGGATCCGGCCGGTCAACCAGTCGTGCGGCAGGACGACCCGCTCGGTGCGCGCAGCATGCTCCGGTTCGTGCTCGGCCAGCCAGCGCACCTTGGCCACGGTGAACGCCGCGAGCGGGACGACGTCGACACGGTCGACCCACGCCTGCGGCCCTCCGAGCTCCCGTACGAGGTCAGCGGCCGCCTCGGCGGAGCGTACGTCGTTCCACAGCAACGCATCCCGCACCAGCTTGTCGTCACCGTCGAGCGTGACCATCCCGTGCTGCTGACCGCCGACCGCCAGCGCGGAGACGCCCTCGAGCATCCCGTCGGAGGCGGCCTCCTCATATGCGGTCCACCAGTGGTCGGCGGACACCTCGGTCCCGTCGGGGTGGGCTGCCCGTGACTCCCGGGCCACCTCTCCGGTGTCGGCGTCACAGACGACGATCTTGCAGGACTGGGTCGAGGAGTCGACTCCGGCGACGAGGGTGCGGGGCATCGGTGTCCTTGGGTCGGTGGGGCGAAGGGCGGGCGTCAGATAGGTGCCGGACCGGAGTCGACGGCACGCTGCACCTGTCTACGCCTACCGGACCCGATCGACAAGCTCTTGCAGTGTCTGGCGGGCACCCTTGTCGTGCAACGACTTCAGCGACGCGAGGTAGGGCTCGGTGAATCCCTTCTGCTCGGCCAGGTCGCCGAAGAGCGCTTTGTCGCGGACGAACGCCAGCGGATCGGAGGTGTCGGCGGCGGCGCGCATCACGGCCTCCTTGCGGTGGTCGACGATGTCGATCGGCTCGCCCTCCTCGTCGGTGCCCTCGGCGTAGCGGGCCCACGCGGCGACGACCAGTGCGGAGCGGTCGACGCGGCGTCCCGCCTCCAGGTCGGCCTTGATCACCGGCACCAGCCACTTCGGGATCCGGTCCGAGCTCTCGGCGCACAACCGTGCCAGCGTGTCGCGCACCTCCGGGTTGGCGAAGCGGGACACCAGCTCCTCGCGATAGGCCGCGAGGTCCACGCCGGGCACCTCGGGCAGCGTCGGCGTCCCTTCGAACTCGATGTACCCGAGCAGGAACTCGGCGAAGAGCGGGTCGGAGGCGACCTCGTGGGCGTAGCGGTACCCGGACAGGTAACCGAGGTAGCACAACGCCTGGTGGCTGGCGTTGAGCAGCCGCAGCTTCATCAGCTCGTACGGGACGACGTCGTCCACGACCTGCACGCCGACCTTCTCCCACGCGGGTCGACCGTCGGTGAAGCGGTCCTCCAGCACCCACTGGGTAAAGGGTTCGCAGACCACCGGCCAGCCGTCCCGCACTCCGAAACGCTCCTGCAGCGCCGCGATGTCCTCAGGGGCGGTGACCGGGGTGATGCGGTCGACCATGCAGTTGGGGAAGGGCACGTGCTCTTCCATCCAGTCGGCCAGCTCGGCGTCCTTCAGCCGGGCGAAGGCACCGATCGAGTGGTGCGCGGTGTCGCCGTTCCCTGGCAGGTTGTCGCAGGACATGACGGTGAACGGCGGTGTGCCGGCCGCGCGGCGACGACGCAGTGCCTCGACGATGAAACCGAACGCCGTCGAGGGAGTGGCTCCCTCCTTCAGGTCACCCTGGATCGAGGGGTGGTCGGCCTCGAACTCCCCCGTCACCTGGTCGACCAGATAGCCGCCCTCGGTGATGGTGAGGGAGACGATCCGGGTGCTCGGATCGGTCATCGCCGACAGCACGCCGTCGGGGTCGCTCGGTGCGTGCAGCATCCGCAGGAGCGAGCCGATCACCCGCGGCTCCAGACTGCCGTCCGGATGCTTCTGCACCAGGGTGTAGAGCCCGTCCTGCCCGTTGAGGATCTCCACGATGCGCTCGTCCTGCGGCAGCACGCCCACCCCGACGATGCCGAAATCCATGGCAGCGCCGTCGTTCATCAGCGCGTCCGTGTACATCGCCTGGTGGGCCCGGTGGAATCCGCCGACCCCCAGATGGACCATCCCCGGGGTGACCTTCGACCGGTCGTACGACGGGCGGGCGACCTCCGGACCCAGTTCAGCCAGCGTGGACTGCGACAGAGCGACGGTCATCGTCACTTGACTGCGCCGAGCGACAATCCCTGGACCAGCTTGTCCTGGGCCGCGAACCCTGCGGCCAGCACAGGCAGGGAGATGGCGACTGCCGCGGCGCACACCTTCGCCAGGAACAGACCCTGACTGGTCACGAAGCCCGTGAGGAAGACCGGAGCCGTCTGAGCCGTGTTGCCGCCGAGCGTGTTGGCGAGCAAGAGCTCGTTCCAGCTGAAGATGAAGCAGATCAACGCCGCCGACGCCAGACCCGGCATCACCAACGGGATGACGATCTTGTACATCTGCGTGAAGAACCCCGCACCGTCCACCTGGGAGGCCTCGAGGATCTCGATCGGCATCTCCGCGAGGAACGAACGCAGCATCCAGACGGCGATCGGCAGGTTCATCGAGGTGTAGATGAGAACGAGCGACCACACGTTTCCGAGGAGTCCGGTGTTCTTCGCCACCAGGTAGAGCGGCAGCAGCCCCGCCACGATCGGCATGAACTTCGTGGAGAGGAAGAAGAACATGACATCGGTCCACTTACGCACCGGTTTGATGGACAGCGCGTACGCCGCCGGAAGCGCCAGACACAGCACGAACAGCGTCGACACCAGGGAGGCCGTCAACGAGTTCAGCATGGGCGGGATGGGCTTGGCAGCCCAGAAGTCGCTGAACCCGGAGGTCGACAGGGGCGCGAAGAAGGCCGGGGGGTTCTTCGCAGCGTCGTTCTCCTGGTGGAAGGCGGTGAGCACCATCCAGAGGATCGGGATGATGAACAGCACCGCGATCACCCATGCGGCCGCGCTCAGCAGACCGCCGGCGCGCTTGTTCTGGCCCGCCGACCGGTTGACGACTGCAGCTGCCATCAGCTCTCCTCCTTGAGCACCGAGAGCACGGTGCGTAGCGCGAATGTCGCGATGATGATGGTGCCGATGACCACGACGACACCGGCGGCCGACGCGACGCCGTACTCACCCGTCCCGGCGAAGAAGGTCTGCTGGATGTAGTAGGGCAGGTTGGCGGTGTTCTGACCGCCCGAGGTGATCGTGTAGACGTACTCGAAGTTCTGCACGATGTAGATCGCCCCGAGCAGTCCTGCCAGCTCGATGTAGCGCCGCATGTGCGGCAACGTCATCTTGGTGAAGATCTGCCAGGTGTTCGCGCCGTCCACCTGCGCCGCCTCGATGATGTCCATCGGTCGGCCCTGCAGCCCGGCAAGCATGATCAGCATCATGAACGGCGTCCACTGCCAGACCAGGGCCGTGACGATGGTGCCCAACGGGTGGCTGGTGATCCAGTCCGGTTGCGGCGGGTTCTTCAGGCCGAACCAGTTGTAGAACTGCGTGATCAGACCGTTGAACAAACCGGACTGCACGTTGAACAGCGCGTGCTTCCAGACCAGTGCGGCCGCCTCCGGGACGATCAGGAACGGCGCGATCATCATCGTCCGGACGACGCCGCGCCCCCTGAACGTCCGGTCGAGCAGCAGCGCGATACCGATGCCGAACACGAGGCTGATCAGCACCACGAGCACGGTCAGCTCGATGGTGGTGATCACCGCCGAGCGGGCGTCGGAGTCCTGGAAGACCGTCTTGAAGTTGTCCAGTCCCGCGAACCCCTTGTTACCGCTGAACGCGGTCCAGTTGCTGAAGGAGATGAAGATGGTCGCGAGGAACGGCAGCTGCGTCATGATGACGACGAAGATGAACGCCGGCATCAGCGGCAGACGGCGCTTCCATCCCTCCCGGCGTGCCCGACGCTTGGTCTCGGGGTCCGCTCCCGGCGGCGCCGTGGGGGCCGCCACGGCGCCGCTGGGGTCAAGACTGGCGGTAGTCATTACTTCTTGTACGCCTTCACGCCGTCCTGCGCGATCGACTGACTCGCGTTCAGCGCGCTGGAGACGGACGTGCTACCGGCGATCGCATTCGAGATCTCTTGGCTCACCTTCTGGCCGAAATCGGTGAACTCGGCCACGTCGACGAACTGGATCCCCGGAACCGGCGGGTGGTTGGTGCGGCCCGTGTTGTTCGGGTCGGCGGAGTTGATGGCCGCCAGGGTGGGCTGCGCGAAGCTGCTCGCGACCTTCAGGTAGTTCGGGTTGCTGTAGAGCGAGGTCCGAGCGCCGGCAGGGACGTTGGCCCAGCCCATCCCGGTACCGGTGCGGCCACCGACGGTGCTGAGGTAGTCCTTACCACTCGCCCACGAGATGAACTTCCACGCCGCGTCCTTCTTCTTGGACGCCGACTCCACGCCCCAGGCCCAGGTGTAAAGCCATCCGGAGCTCTTCGTCTGGTCGACGGGTGCGGGCGCGTACCCGATGTCCGAGCCGTACTTGGAGCTGACGAGCGTGCCGGCGGCCGACGTCGCGTCGTACCACATGGCGGCCTGACCCTGGATCATCGCGTTGTCGCACTCGGTGAAGCCGGCCTGGGCCGCACCCGGCTCGCCGTACTTCTTCACCAGGTCGACGTAGAAGTTCGTGGCCTTGGCGAAGCCCCCGGTGTTCACCTGGGCGTTCCAGTCCTTGTCGAACCAGGTGCCTCCGAAGGTGTTGACCACCGTAGTGAGCGGGGCCATGACCTCACCCCAGCCGACCGCCCCGCGCAAGCAGATGCCGGCGGTGCTGCCCTTCTTCAGTTTCGCCGCGAACCCGGCGACCTGCTGCCAGGTCGGATTGGCCGGCATGGTCAGCCCGGCGGCCTTGAAGAGGTCCTTGCGGTACATGAGGAAGGAGGACTCGCCGTAGAACGGTTCGCCGTAGATCTTGTTGTTGACCGTCAGCGACTCCGCCATCGGCTTCAGGATGTCGCTCTGGTCGAAGCTCTGGCCGTTCCACGTCGACTTGGCGTCGGTCGTGTCCTTCGTCAGGTCCGCGACCCACCCCTTCTTGGCGTAGATGGGGATCTCGAAGTTGGACAGGGTGGCCAGGTCGTACTGACCGGCCTGCTGAGCGAACTCGGTCGCTGCCGTGGACCGCAGGTCGTTCTCCGGCAGGTCCTTGAAGTTCACCTTGATGCCGGTCGCCTTCGTGAACTCAGGCGTGACCTTCTTCAACGCTTCCATCTGGGGGTTGTTGACCATCAGGACGTTGAGGGTCTTGCTACCTCCGCTCGACCCTCCACTACTCGCGGAACAGGAGGACAGTCCGGCCGTGACCAGCCCGACGACCGCAACGCTGATGGCGACTCGTTGTGTGGATCGCATATGAACTCATTCTCCTCGAGAGCGCTCATATGAGCGCTCTCCGCTCATATGCATGTAGTGTCGCAGATCACAATCTTGATGGCGAGCACTCCAGGTCGCGTTTTGGTAACGACGGGGAAGAGGATCGATGAGCGACGGCAGCGACGACGGTCACCCGGCGGTCAGGCCCCACCCTTCGGCGGTGCGTGCCCTGCAGATCGAGGCCGCCCGGCGGTTCTATCTCGAGGACGCCAGCAAGATCGAGATCGGCCGTGAACTTGGCATCTCCCGTTTCCAGGTGGCGCGACTCCTGCAGTCCGCGCGCGCGTCCGGCGTCGTTCGGATCCACATCGACGAGGTGTACGCCACCCGCGACGACTTGGCGCAGGACCTTTCCCGGGCCTTCAACCTGCAGATGACCGCGGTCCTGGAGAGCGCTCCGGAGGAGACGGTGGACCAGCGGCGGGGCAGCCTCGGAGCATTGGCCGCACAGCAGTTGCAGTCGTTGCTCTCCCCTGACGACGTCCTCGGCCTGCCCTGGTCACGGTCGGTGTCGGCGACCGTGACGGCCCTCTCCGGCCTGCCTCCGGTGGACGTGGTCCAGCTGAGTGGTGCGCGATGGGAACCGGACCACAGCTCGGCGCCGGCCGATGTGGTGCGCGATGCGGCGTCCCTCGGCAGGGGGCGGCCCTACCGGTTCCACGCCCCGTTCGTGGCCTCCGACGCCGCCGCGGCCGTCTCCCTGCGGCGCGACCCCGCGTTCCTGGCGGCGCAGGCCCGCGTGCCGGCCATCACGGTCGCCGTGGTCGGGGTCGGCGCCTTCGACCCCGAGTTCTCGACGCTGTACACGGCTGCGACGGCCGCCGAGATCGACGAACTGCGCGTTGCCGGCGCCGTCGGGGAGGTGAGCGGAGTGTTCATCGACGTCGACGGATACCCGCTGTCGGGGTCCTTCGCGCGCCGACTGATCACGGTGAGCGCGCAGCAGCTGCGCGGCATACCGGATGTGATCGGCGTCTGCATGGGCGACGAGCGCGCCGGAGCCGTCGCGGCGGCGTGCCGGGGCGGACTGCTGAACTCCCTGGTGGTGGACGTCCCGCTCGCACAGGCCCTGCTGCGGGGGGACTAAAGTTCCCCGTCGTGGCTGATCACTTTGACGTCGTTGTTCTCGGTGCCGGTCCCGGTGGGTACGTCGCGGCGATCCGCGCCAGCCAGCTGGGCCTGAAGACCGCGGTGGTGGAGAAGAAGTACTGGGGCGGTGTCTGCCTCAACGTCGGGTGCATCCCATCCAAGGCGTTGCTGCGCAACGCCGAGCTCGCCCACGTGATCACCAAGGAGAAGGCCGTCTTCGGCATCACCGGTGACGCGACCATGGCGTACGACGTGACGCACGCCCGCAGCCGCAAGGTGTCCGAGGGCATCGTCAAGGGCGTGCACTTCCTGATGAAGAAGAACAAGATCACCGAGATCGACGGCTGGGGCACCCTCAAGGACGGCACGACGCTGTCGGTGGAGCTGAACGACGGAGGCACGCAGGAGGTCACCTGCGACAACCTCATCATCGCGACGGGCGCGACGACCCGACTCGTCCCCGGCACTGCACTGTCTAAGCGCGTCGTTACCTACGAGGAGCAGATCCTCGACCCCGAGCTGCCCGACTCGATCGTGATCGCCGGGTCCGGCGCCATCGGTGTCGAGTTCGCCTACGTGATGAGCAACTTCGGCGTCGACGTGACGATCGTGGAGTTCCTGGACCGGATGGTGCCCACCGAGGACGCGGCGGTGTCCAAGGAGCTGCTGAAGCAGTACAAGAAACTCGGTGTGAAGGTCATGCTGTCGACGAAGGTCGACAGCATCGAGGACCCCGACGACCCGAACCAGAAGGTCAAGGTCACCGTCTCCCCTGCCGCCGGCGGCGACTCGCAGGTCATCGAGACCGACAAGGTGCTGCAGGCCATCGGCTTCGCGCCGCGCACCCAGGGCTACGGCCTGGAGGAGATCGGCGTCGAGCTCACCGAGCGCGGCGCCATCGCGATCGACGGCCGCGGGCGCACCAACCTCGACGGCGTCTACGCGATCGGCGACGTCACCGGCAAGCTGATGCTCGCCCACACCGCCGAGGCCATGGGCGTCGTGGCCGCGGAGACGATCGCCGGCGCCGAGACGGTCGAGATCGACTACGACATGATCCCGCGGGCGACGTTCTGCCAGCCGCAGATCGCCTCCTTCGGCTACACGGAGGAGCAGGCGAAGGACAAGGGCTACGACGTCAAGGTCGCCCAGTTCCCCTACTCCGCCAACGGCAAGGCCCAGGGCCTCGGCGAGGCCGTCGGCTTCGTGAAGGTCGTCGCCGACTCCGAGCACAACGAGATCATCGGCGCCCACCTGATCGGCCCCGATGTCACCGAGCTGCTGCCCGTGCTGACGCTGGCCCAGAAGTGGGACCTGACAGCCGACGAGGTCGCACGGAACGTGTTCGCCCACCCGACGCTGGGCGAGGCCGTCAAGGAGGCCGTCGAAGGCCTCGCCGGCCACATGATCAACCTCTGACACCGGACGCCTGAACGGCTAGTGACCGTCTCGGTCACCTAGCCGTTCGACGTACGTCGGTGTGCGGACGCCCATCGAGGGGCTTGCTGGAAACACAGGCCGCACAACGCAACCGGCGGCGTGAGCCACCTCATAGGGCGGCAATTCGAGATACCCGGTGCAGGCAAGCTAAGGTAAGCCTCACCTTCTCTCTACGCCCCCTCAAGGAAGTTCATCCACGTGCTCGCGACATTCGTGATCGGCCTGCGTGAGGGCCTCGAAGCGGCGTTGATCGTCGGCATCATCGCGGCGTTCCTGCGGCAGAACGGTCGATCGCTCCGCCCCCTGTGGATCGGCGTGACCCTGGCCCTCCTGCTCAGCGCGGCGGTCGGGATCGTCCTCAAGGTCGTCGAGTCCAGCCTGCCGCAGGCCGCCCAGGAGGGCATGGAGACCGTCATCGGCGCCGTCGCCGTGGTCTTCGTGACGGGGATGGTGCTGTGGATGATGACCCACGCCCGCGGTCTGAAGAAGGAGCTGGAGAGCTCGGCACGCGAGGCCCTGGGGTCTGGCTCCAGCCGCGCGCTGGCCGTGATGGCCTTCCTCGCAGTGCTCAAGGAGGGCTTCGAGACCTCCGTCTTCCTGCTCGCGACGTTCCAGGCGTCCACGAACCCCGCGCTGGCGGCGACGGGGGCCGTGCTGGGCGTCCTGGCTGCGGTCGCGGTCGGCATCGGCATCTACCGCGGCGGCGTCCGGCTCAATCTCGCGAAGTTCTTCAAGTTCACCGGCGCGTTCCTGCTCCTGGTGGCCGCCGGCCTGGTCGTGACCGCGCTGCGCACCGCCCACGAGGCAGGTTGGCTGAACGCCGGCCAGCAGCGCACGCTCGATCTCACCTGGCTGGCTCCGGCGGGATCGGTGCGCGGTGCGCTGCTCACCGGTGTGCTGGGCATCCCGACCGGGCCACGCCTGATCGAGGTCCTCGGGTGGTGCGCCTACCTGGTGCCGATGGCCCTGCGCGTCTACTGGCCCGTGAAGCACCGCGCCGGTGCCGTCGCAGCCGGCCGTATCCGGCTCGGTGCCGCCGCGGGGCTGGTGCTGGCGGCGGCCGTCCTCGCCACGGCCTACCCCGCAGCCGGCGTCGACGCGTCGCGTAGCGCGCCCCTGACCAGCGACGGCAGCTCGGCAGGCACCGCCCGGCTGGCGGGCGACACGCTCGTCCGGACCACCGCGGGCACCCGCTCGACGTACTCGCTCGGAGCGTCCCGGCCGTCCGAGCACCAGGGCATCTCGACCGCCCAGCACACGTCCTCCCTCACCGGGCCGCTTCCCGGTCGACCGTCCTCCCTCACGTCGACACAGTTGCTCAGCCTGAACGGCGGCCGGATGCCGGTCGGCGTCAATGCCTCACAGAGCCCCGGCCCGTACACCGCGCAATGGACCCGGGCCGGCGAGCGCGACGTGTGGGTCAGCAACGGGGTGCTGGTCGATGCGACGCAGAGCGTGCGCACGGTGCTGAGCCTCCGCGGAGGCGGGCTCGCCGGCAGCCGCACCCTGACCCTGAACGACCCGGGTACCGCTTCGGAGAGCTGGTCGGTGCGACCGGCGTACGCGTCGAAGGTCGCCTCCTCGATCCGCGCGCTCGACGCTCGCAGCACCGAAGCCCGCTTCTGGTCGCGCACCCTCCCCCTCGCTCTGGTCGTCGCCGCCGCGCTGGTGTTGCTCACCTGGTGGCGCCGACGCCCGCACCCCCTCGAATCCTCCGACCAGACCCCGACCACCACCGCACCCCGATCCAGGAGCTCCGTCGATGTCCGTTAGGCACCCTGCAATCCTCAGCGCCGTGGCCGGCGTCGCAACGCTCGCGTTGGCCGCATGCGGCACCAACGGTGGGGGCACCGGCTCCGCAGGCACCGGCGCCGGTGGCACCGGGTCGGCGAACGCCGCTCCCGTGAGCAACGGCGCCGCGCAGGTGCACATCACCCTGGCGAACGGCCCCTCCGGCGACTCGTGCACGATCGACCACCCGCAGGCGAAGGCCGGACCGGTCACGTTCACCGTCGTCAACACCAGCGCCACCGCGATCACCGAGCTGGAGCTGCAGAGCAACCAGCGCATCATCGGCGAGAAGGAGAACCTCGCGCCCGGCCTCGGCGCCGTGAAGTTCACCACGACCCTCGGCGGCGGCAGCTACCAGATCTACTGCCCGGGCGCGACGAAGGAGATGCAGAACTTCACCGTCACGGGCAAGGCGGCGACCTCGACCGGCGGCAGCGCGTCGGCCCTGCTGGCGAGCGGCACCGCCGGCTACGCCACCTTCGTCGACACCCAGCTGTCCGCGATGAAGACGGCCACCGGCCAGCTGCGCACGGCGGTGGACTCCGGGAACGTGGCGCAGGCGAAGGCGAAGTACGCCGCCGCTCGCCCCTACTACGAGAAGATCGAGTCCGACGTCGACGGGTTCGTGCTGCCCGGACACTCGCCCACCGACAACGCGGGCAACCTGGACTACCTGATCGACATGCGCGCCTCCAACCTCGATCCGAAGGTCGGGTGGCACGGCTTCCACGCGGTCGAGCGCGACCTGTGGCAGAGCGGCAGGATCACCGCCAACACCAAGAAGCTGGCCGCAGAGCTGGACAGCAACGTCGGCAAACTGGTGACGCTGGCCAAGACGCTGAAGTACAAGCCGGAGGACCTGGCGAACGGCGCTGCGGGATTGCTGGAGGAGGTGCAGTCCAACAAGATCAAGGGCGAGGAGGAGTACTACAGCCACCTGGACCTGATGGACTTCAACGGCAACCTCGAGGGCGCTCAGCAGGCGTTCGCCTACCTCAAGCCCGGGCTGACCGTGCTCGACCCGGCCCTGACCGCGCAGATCAGCGCTGAGTTCTCGAAGGTGAGCGGCCAGCTGAACACCTTCCGCAGCGCCAAGGACCTCGGCGGGTTCGTGCCGTGGACACCGGCGCAGCGCACCAAGAGCGCGGCCAACCTGAGCCAGACCGTGCAGGGCCTGCAGGACCCGCTGTCCCGCATCGCGGAGAAGGTCGCCACCCAGGGATGACCGACGCAGATCAGCCACGTCACCGCGTCGGCCGCCGGCGCCTCGTCCAGGGTGCCGCCGGCGGGTTGGCCGCGGGTGCCGCCATCGGGCTGGGCGCCGGCTGGGGTGCCGGTTCGGCGTCCGCCGCGGGAGCGCCCGACGACCACGACACCGTCGATCTCAGCACCCAGCACCCGTTCTACGACGAAGCGCGGCCCGCGGGGATCAAGACCCCCCAGCAGCGGTACGCGGTCTACATGACCTTCGATCTCGCTCAGGGTGCCCTGCGTTCGGACCTGCAGGTGCTGCTCGCCCGCTGGACCGCGGCGATCGCGCAGCTGATGAAGGGCGCACCCATCGGACAGGTCGACTCCGTGCGCCCCGGCGCCATCGGCCAGGACACCGGTGAGGCGGCCGGTCTCGATGCCGCCAGTCTCACCGTCACGGTCGGTCTGGGGCCCGGCCTGTTCGACGAACGGTTCGGCCTCTCTTCGAAGAAGCCTGCACTGCTCGCGGACCTGCCCGCTCTCCCGAGCGACAACCTGGTCGCCGCGTCCTCCGGAGGCGACCTGTCACTGCAGGCCTGCGCCGACGATCCCCAGGTCGCCTACCACGCGGTGCGCAACCTCGCCCGGATGGTGCGCGGGACCGCCACGACCCGCTGGGCCGTCCTCGGCTTCGGGCGCGCGTCCGCCGGGAAGGGGCAGGAGACCCCGCGCAACCTGCTGGGCTTCAAGGACGGCACCCGCAACCTGAGATCCGACGCCGACTACGACGAGTTCGTGTGGGTCGACGACGCGTCCGAGCAGGCCTGGCTGCGCGGTGGCACCTACCAGGTCGTGCGCAAGATCTCGATGAACATCGAGGTGTGGGACGCCGATCCGATCAACGACCAGCAGTCGATCTTCGGGCGCACCAAGAACGTTGGAGCCCCGCTGACGGGCCACGGAGAGTTCGACACCCCGAACTTCCACAGCAGGACCGCGACCGGCAAGACCGTCATACCCGCCGACTCCCACGTGGCACTCGCCGCGCACGAGAACAACGGCGGGGTGAAGATCATGCGCCGCGGCTACAACTACACCGAGGGCATCAACGGTTTCGGTCAGTTGGATGCCGGTCTGCTGTTCATCGCGTACATGAGTACCCCGCAGGATTTCGTCACACTTCAGTCGAAGCTCGGCGCATCCGACCGGTTGAACGAATACATCTCCCACATCGGGTCCGGCCTCTTCGCGGTGCCGCCCGCACCGAAGTCGGGGCACTACATCGGTGAGCAGCTCTTCGCCTGACGTCGAGGTGACTGCGCCACGCTGGTGACCGTCGTACTCCCCTGACGCGACGCGACACGTAGGTAGTGTCGGCACGTGAATCCCTCTGGTGCTTCGCCCACCTGCGCCTTCGTGCTCGGCGGCGGCGGCGTGCTCGGCGCCACGCAGATCGGCATGCTGCGCGCCCTCCTGGAGCGCGACATCCGGCCCGACCTCGTGGTCGGCACGAGCATCGGCGCGGTCAACGGCGCGGCGATCGCCGCCGACCCCGGAGAAGCGGCTCTGGAGCGGCTGACGGAGCTCTGGTCGTCGATGTCGGTGCTGCCGAGCCTGCAGGACGCGCTGCCCCGCCCGCGACTGCGGGTGCCGGGCCGTCGGGCCGACTCCGACTCGTCGGAGTCCAGGTCGCGCCGCCGGGTGCCGCGCACGCACCTGTCACCCGCCGGGCCCTTCCTGCGGCTGATCCGGGACAACCTGCCGGTCGCGAACATCGAGGACATGCAGGTGCCGTTCCAGTGCGTGGCGGCGAATCTCGAGCGTTCGGTGGCTCATTGGTTCAGCGAGGGTCCGGCGGCGCCGGCGATCATGGCGTCCTGCGCCGTGCCCGGACTCTTCCCGCCCATCGAGATCGACGGGAAGCACTACTGGGACGGCGGCCTGGTCCACTCGATCCCCGTCTCCCGGGCGATCGCCCTCGGCGCCACCCGCATCTACGTGATGCACGTCGGGCGCGTTGAGCAGCAGCTGCGGCTGCCTCGCTGGCCGTGGGAGGTGGCGTCGGTGACGTTCGAGATCGCCCGCCGCCACCGGTACGTGGAGGAGATGGCCAACATCCCGCCGGGCATCGAGGTGCACGAGCTTCCGAGCGGCGCGGAGGACGCGCCGATGGTCTCGCTGCTGCACCGGAACCCGGCCTACATCACCGGCCGGATCGCGGCGGCGTACACCTCGTCCAGCGCGTACCTGGCGTCCGTGGACGCGGGCTGAGGTGGAGCTTCCGGTCCTGCCTCTGCCGCTGCGCCGGGTGGTGCGCGATCCGATCTACGTCGTCGCGGTGCCTGTACTGCTGGTCGTCCTGGCGATCCTCGCAGTACCCGCATGGTTGCTAGGGCTGATCGCGCGTCGACGAAGGCCGTTGCGGTTCGTCGTGATCGGCATGGCTGCGGTGGTGCTGGACTTCTCGATCTTCGCGCGCTGCACCGGCCTGTGGGTGGCCCACCGCGCCGGGCGTCGGCGGCCGGAGGATTGGAAGACCGACCACATCGAGGTCGTGGCGCACGCTTTGGACGTCTTCGTGGGCCGGGCCCGTCGCGTGGTCGGTTTCGAGGTGCACATCACCGGTGGAACGGACCTGGACCACGGTCTTCCCACGGTGCTCCTGGCTCGGCACGCCGGCGTCGGCGACTCGCTGATGATGGTCTGGGTGATGACTCGGCATCTGGGGTGCGTGCCGCGAGTAGTGCTCAAGCGGATGCTGCTGTGGGATCCGGCGATGGATCTCGCCTTGCGCCGCCTCGGAGCGTTCTTCCTACCGCCACCGCGCGTGCCGGACGATAAAAGAGACTCCCAACTGGCCGCTTTCGCGAAGTCTGCCGGACCCGGTGAGGTGATTCTGCTCTTCCCGGAAGGGCGCAACTGGACGCCGGGCCGCTGGGAGGCCGAGGTCGAGCAGGCGCGGGATGACGGTGATCTGGTCGCGCTCGATTGGATGGAGTCGCACCCGACCGTGCTGGACCCGCACACCGGCGCGATGCGCACCATCCTGGCCGCGGTGCCGGACCCGCAGGTGCTGGTCGGCGCCCACCGCGGCGTCGAGCGACTGTCCTCGATCGCCGCGATCTGGGCTGCCGTGCCTCTCACCCACCGCGTCGACGTCTCCCTGCGACGCACGAGGGTGAGACCGGACGATCTGGTCGGATGGTTGCGCGATGAGTGGGCCGCGATCGACGACTGGACACCGCCCGAGAACGAGACGGTCGGCTGAGGCCGTCGTTCTTCCCCTCCGCTCCTGTCGGAACCCGCCCTGACGGCGTTCGCGTCGGTTGACGGTCTTCGAACGCCGTCAACGAGCGTGAACGCCGTCAGGGTCATGCCGCGTGTCCGGTGCCGGGTCGCTGGGGCATGAGTCCGGGGGTGGGGTCCCAGGTGACGCCGGTGGTGGTGACGGTGGCGGTGAGCAGGTCGCGGTGGACGATGGTGTGGTGGCGTGAGCAGAGCAGTGCGGCGTTGGTCAGGGTGGTTTCGCCGCCGGCCCACCAGGGGGTGATGTGGTGGGCGTCGCACCAGTCGGGTGGTCGGTCGCAGCCGGGGAAGGTGCAACCTCGGTCGCGGTGGATGATCGCGGTGCGCAGGCCGCCGGTGAACAGGCGTTTGGTGCGGCCGACATCGAGTGGTTCGGACTCGGTGCCCAGGACGGCGGGGATGAGGTCGGCGTCGCAGGCGAGCCGTCGCAGGGTGCCCGCGTCGAGCAGGTCGCCGTTGATGCTGCGCCCGATCCCGGGTAGGTGACGGGGTGGATCATCACCGCTGCCGGATTCGAGTTTCCCCGCCGCGTGCAGCTGGTCGATGAGGGTCTGGTGGTCCAGGGTGATCACGATCTTGGCCGATCCGCCGACGGTGCCGCTGTGGTGGGAGCGGTCCCCGTCCAACAGGCGGGCCGCGGTGTCTGCCAGTTCCATCAGCGCGTCGGCGCGCCGCTTGCCGGGCGTGCAAGCGTCGCGCTCGGCCACCGGCGAGTCGGACTCGGTCGCGCAGGGTGCGGGTGCGGCGAGGGCCTGGATGGCATGTTTGATGACCGCGGCGTGACCGGTAGACAGGTCCGCGGTCGGCCGGGTCAGCCCGTTGGGCAGATCGGCCCAGGTCAGGGACTCGCAGGCCTGCTGGTGCTCTTCCTGCGCGACCAACACCTCGGGGGCGAACCGGCCGATGATCCGCGCCGACAGGTCCCGCAACGTGCGGGTCCCGGTGTGCGACAACGCCAAATACCAGCACAGCACCTCCTCCCGGTCCGCGCCGGGCATCACCGGCAACACCTTCGGCACCTCCCGCAACGCCACCCGCGCGCAGTGCACCGTGACGACACCGGCGGCCAACGCATCGGCGACGACCCGGTTGCGCGGGTCGGCGCACCCGGTGGCGACCACCCCGATGCGGCGGGCGACGGCCGGCTCCGCGGCACCTTCGCTCTCGGCGACACACGCACCGACCCAGCCGCCCGCGTCGGTCGCGGTGGAGCTGGCCACGACCCCGCGGGTGACCGCCTCGGTCGTAGCGACCGCCGCCAGCGACTCCGCCCGGGAGCCCAACCCCACCATCGTCGCAACGAACCCACCCAACTCCGCCTCGCTGAGTTGGGACAACGCGCCGGGCCACCCCTGCAGATCCGTCACCAACTCCGCCAACCGAGCCAGCAACCCAGCCGCAGCACCCGGCCCGGCCGGCGCCACCGCTGGAGCAGCACAAAGCGGTGCATCAGGCACCCGGGAGATCCCCTCAATACTCATCCGCGCCCACCCCCTCCCCGGTTGTCTGGCGAGCCTGCGGTATACGTCTTATCGTACTCGCGTTCGAAGTTAGACGCAAGGGCTAGTGAGACGAATACTCATATTTCTCAACATGATTCGCCCAGAAGTTATCCACATCCCCCGACGGATCCCGGCGCTATCCACACTGGGGATGGGTCTGCTGGTCAGCTCGCGGTCAGCACCCGGAACGAGAGCGCGTCGATGCGCGCGCGGGTCTCGCCATCGGTCGCGATCTGCTCACCGATCCGCGCGCACAGCCCCTGCACCTCACCGGAAGCGAGGCCGGGAATCAGCCTCAGCACCACCCGCAGCTGACCGTCGTCATCGCTCTCGCAGTCGGCCGACACCACCGCCGGCTCATCCCGGGAGGCGCGGGCGATGGCATCGCGGACGAACGGGTCGGCGTACGCCGGGAGCCACGCACGCTGAGTGGCTAATGCCCACACCATGCTGGGGCGCACGATGCGCAGGTGCTCCGAGCCGAGGTCGAGCACCAGGACATCGCACCCTTCGGCCACCGCTGCCTGGGCGGCTTGCGCGGACGGGACCGGACGGGGCCGTGCGTCGGCATTCCAGGCGTGCAGTGCCTGCACCCCGGAGAACACCGGCAGCGCCCGTTCGCCGTCCGGGGCCGTCAGCGTCACGACGGCCATCTGCGTCGACTTCTCGACGGTGAGCCCGCCGTCGGTGTCCTCCGTGTCGTCCGCCGTCGCGACGATCGGCACCAACAACCGGGCTGCCGACAGTGCCGACATGAACGTCGTGTCGTCGGCATCGATGGCGGCCATCAGCGCCGCGTCGGCCTGGCCGGTGTCCTGCTCGAAGCCGGTCGCAGGAAGCTGCCTGCCCTCCCACGGCTGATCGGCGGAGTCGTGGTGGTCGCTCACGGCCGCCCCGCCGCGTCGAGCGCCTGACCGAGCGTGAAAGCCCCTCGGTAGAGCGCGGATCCGACGATCGCGCCCTCAACACCGTCGGGCACCAGGGCCCGGAGAGCTTCGATGTCGGCGACGGTCGACACCCCGCCGGACGCGACGACCGGGCGGTCGGTCCGCGCACAGACGTCGTGCAGCAGAGGCACGTTCGGCCCCTGCAGCATCCCGTCCTTGGCGACATCGGTCACGACATACCGAGCGCACCCCTCGGAGTCGAGTCTCGCCAGCGTCTCCCAGAGGTCACCACCCTCGCGGGTCCACCCGCGAGCCGCCAGCGTCGTGCCGCGAACGTCGAGCCCGACCGCGATCCGATCGCCATGCTCGGCAATGGCTTTCGCAGTCCATTCCGGATTCTCCAGCGCAGCTGTGCCGAGATTGACCCGACGGCACCCACTAGACAATGCGGCAGTCAGTGTCGCCTCGTCACGAATCCCGCCAGACAGTTCGACCTTCATGTCGAGGCGACCGACGATCGAGGCCAGCAACTCGCGGTTGTCACCCCGCCCGAACGCGGCATCGAGGTCGACCAGGTGCAACCATTCGGCGCCCTGCTCCTGCCACGCCAGCGCCGCCTGCCACGGATCGCCGAACTCCCCTCCCGAGCCGGCCACTCCCTGCACGAGCTGCACGGCCCTGCCGTCGACGACGTCGACCGCAGGCAGCAACTCCAGCCGCGGACTGGTGCCTCGCTCGGAAACCACTGTCATTCCTTTCGATTCGTTCTTGCACGGGCTCGGTCAGAACGACGCGAGCCAGTTCTCGATGAGTGCCGCTCCGGCGTCCCCGGACTTCTCGGGGTGGAACTGGGTGCCCCAGAGCGCGCCGTCCTCCACAGCTGCCACGAAGACCTCACCGTGCTCAGCGGTGCTTACACGGGGCGCCCGATCGGGACCCGCGAAGCCGGAGGCGGGAGGCTGAGATGCGGCGTAGGAGTGCACGAAGTAGAACCATTCGTCCTCGATGCCGCGGAACAGCGCCGAACCCGATGCTGTCCGCACCTGGGACCATCCCATGTGCGGTACGACGGGAGCCTCCAGGCGGGTGATCGTGCCGGGCCACACACCGATACCGTCGAGACCGTCGGTGGCGTAGTGCTCCGTCGACCCCTCGAAGAGCACCTGGAAACCGACGCACACCCCCAGCACCGGGAGACGCGCGGCGAGCCGCTCCCCGATCAGTTCCGGGCCGCCCACCTGACGCAGTCCCGCGACGCACGCGTGGAAGTTGCCCACGCCCGGCACGTAGAGACCGTCCGCACGGCGTACCGACTCGGGATCGGCGGTGAGTTCCACCTGTGCACCCACCCGCTCGAGCATCCGCACGACCGAGCGGATATTGCCGCTGCCGTAGTCGAGGACGACGACCTGCTTCACGACGACCCGGTGACCGTGTCGCGAATCTCCATGCGTTCCAGCACTAGCCGCTCATACTGGCGAACCGACCGCTCCTCGGGCTCGACAAGCGTCGAGCCCTCCGCGCTCTTGACCCCTCGGCCGAACACCAGCCGTTCGCCCGGTAGCGCGAGCAGCTCGACGAGGTCGCCGAGTACGTCGGTCACGGCGGCCGATCGTTCGGCCAGGACGGCGCGCACCTCCCGCTCGACCTCGGGCGCCACACCGGCGGCTCGTACGAGGTCCATGGGCGACGCGGCGGGCAGCGACGGCACCCGCGCGGTGCCTCGGCCGGACTCCCAGACGAGCCACCGGGGCACGGCTCGCCAACCCGCGGGATGCACGGTCACCACGGCGCGGCCGTCGATGTCGAAGAGCCCGAGCGCACTGCGAAGGTTGGACGGCACACCGCGGGAGGCGAGGACGAGGTGCCCGGCGTCGTACGGCGCGGGAGCGGGTGCGGCGCCGGCGGGCACGACCGCGGTCCACCCCGAGAGCGGCACGACGAAACAGGGGGCCTGCCCGCGGCGCACCCAGGTGTCGACACGCTGGCGGTCACCGTGCAGGTAGAGCACCCCGGTCGCGGGTCGCGTGACCGTCATGGCGGGTTAGAGCGCACCCTTGGCGCTCGGGATGCCGACCACCCGCGGGTCGCGCGCGACCGCGGCTCGCAGCGCCCGCGCCACCGCCTTGAACTGGGCCTCGACGATGTGGTGCGGGTCGCGGCCGGACAGCACGCGCACGTGCAGGGCGATGCCGGCGTGGAAGGCGAAGGACTCCAGCACGTGGCGGGTGAGCGCGCCGGTGTACGTGCCGCCGATGATCGCGTAGACCTGACCCTCCGGCTCTCCCTCGTGCACGACGTACGGGCGGCCCGCGACATCGACGACGGCCTGCGCGAGCGCCTCGTCCAACGGCACCATCGCGTCGCCGAAGCGGGAGATGCCGGACTTGTCGCCCAGCGCCTCACGCAGAGCGTCGCCGAGCACGATCGCGGTGTCCTCGACCGTGTGGTGCGCGTCCACGTCGATGTCACCGGTCGCGGCGACGGTCAGGTCGATCAGGCTGTGCTTGGCGAAGCTCTCGAGCATGTGGTCGTAGAACCGCACGCCCGTGCTGACCTGCGCCTCGCCGGTGCCGTCGAGGTCGAGGAAGAGGTCGACGCTGCTCTCCTTGGTGGCGCGCTGGACATGAGCCGTGCGGTGTCCCGCGCGTGCAACCGTGCCTTCGTCGTACGCCGTCATGCGGTGCCCTTCCCGTCCTGATCGAGCGTGAGTGCCAGCGCGTCGAGCACCGACTGCGTCTCCTGCATCGTGCCCGCGGTGATGCGCAGATGGTGCGGCAGACCGACGTCGCGCACGAGCACACCACGGTCGAGCAGGTGCTGCCAGGAGGCTCGCGCGTCGGCGAATCCTCCCACGAGGACGAAATTGGCATCGCTGGGCACGGGATCGAGGCCGAGCCGGGTGCAGCCCTGCACCAGCGCGTCCCGCGAGGCCTTGATCTGCTCGACCATCGACAGCATCGTGCGCGCGTGCGTCAGCGCCGCCAGCGCGACCGCCTGCGTCACCGACGAGATGTGGTAGGGCAGGCGGACCAGCCGCAGCAGCTCGGTCAGCTGGGGGTCGGCCGCCAGGTAGCCGAGCCGCACGCCGGCGAAGGCGAACGCCTTGGACATGGTGCGGGTGACCACGAGCCGATCGCGGCCGGGCAGCGACGTGAGTGCGCTGGGGGTGCCCGGGCGGGCGAATTCGGCGTACGCCTCGTCCACCACCACGATGGCCCGCGGTGCGGCGTCGTACACCGCGGTCACGGTCTCCAGCCGCAGCGCGGTGCCCGTCGGGTTGTTGGGCGAGCACAGGAAGACCACGTGCGGGTCGTGCTCGCGCACCTGGGCGACCGCGAGGTCGGTGTCGATGTCGAAGCGGTCCGGCGAGGCGTCGCGCAGTCCGTCGACCCAGGTCGTGCCGACGCCACGGCTGATGATGGGGTGCATGGAGTACGACGGGGTGAAGCCCAGCGCGATACGGCCCGGCCCGCCGAACGCCTGCACCAGATGCTGCAGCACCTCGTTCGAGCCGTTGCCCGCCCAGACCTGCTCACGGTCGATCTCGCAGCCGGTGGTCACCGACAGGTAGCCGGCCAATGCCGTCCGCAGCTCGACGAATTCGCGATCTGGATACCTGTTGAGACCGGGGGCGACGCGAGTGACGGCGGCCGCGATCGCCTCCACCACGTCGTGCGGCACCGGGTGGGAGGACTCGTTGGTGTTGACGGCGACCGGTACGTCGAGCTGCGGCGCGCCGTACGGGCTGCCGCCGCGCAGGTCCGCGCGCAGCATCGCCTGAAAATCGGTCACGACGAGGCGCTCACGCGTCCGGGAAGCGCGCGGTGACGGCCTCACCGTGCGCGGGCAGGTCCTCGGCGTTCGCCAGCGTCACCACCTGCGCCGCGACCTCCTGCAGTGCCTCCCGGGAGTAGTCGACGACGTGGATGCCGCGCAGGAACGACTGCACCGACAACCCGCTGCTGTGGCAGGCGCAGCCACCGGTCGGCAGGACGTGGTTGGAGCCGGCGCAGTAGTCGCCCAGGCTGACCGGGGCGTACGCGCCCACGAAGATGGCCCCCGCGTTGCGGATCCGCGCGGCCACCGCCGCGGCGTCACGGGTCTGGATCTCCAGGTGCTCGGCCGCGTAGGCGTCGATGACCCGGATGCCGTCGTCGAGCGAGTCGACCAGCACGATCCCGGACTGCCGCCCGCCGAGGGCGGTTTTGACGCGCACGGCGTGCCGAGTCGCGCCCGCACGGGTGTCGAGCGCCCGCTCCACCTGCTCGGCCAGTTCCGGGCTGTCGGTGACGAGCACGGCGGCCGCCAGCTCGTCGTGCTCGGCCTGGCTGATCATGTCGGCGGCGACCAGGTCGGCGTCGGCGGCGTCGTCGGCCAGGATCGCGATCTCGGTGGGACCGGCCTCGGCGTCGATGCCGATCAGACCCTTGAGCAGGCGTTTTGCGGCTGCCACGTAGATGTTGCCCGGGCCGGTGACCAGCGTGACCGGCTCGCAGACCATGGTGCCGTCCTGGTCCGACGCGCCGTACGCGAACATCGCCACGGCCTGGGCCCCACCGACCGCGTAGACCTCGTCGACGCCGAGCAACTCGCACGCCGCCAGGATCGTCGGGTGCGGGTACCCGTGGAAGACACCGGTGTTGGTGGACTGCGGCGGGCTGGCCACCGCCAGCGACGGCACCTCGGCAGCCTGCGCCGGCACGACGTTCATCACGACGCTGCTGGGGTAGACCGCGATGCCGCCGGGCACGTAGAGACCCACGCGATCCACGGGCACCCAGCGCTCGGTCACCACACCGCCGTCGGTGACCGTGGTGGAGGTGTCGGTGCGGCGCTGGTCGGCGTGCACCAGGCGGGCGCGCCGGATCGACTCCAGCAGAGCGTCGCGGATCGCGGGGTCGAGCTGCTCGGCCGCGGCCCGCAGCACCTCGCGAGGCACCCGCAGCGAGGTCGGCCGCACCCTGTCGAAGCGCTCGCCCAGCTCGAGCAGCGCCTGCACGCCTCGCGCCTGCACGTCGGCGCAGATGGGACGTACGACATCAAGTGCCGCGTCGACGTCGAACTCGGCACGCGGCAGCGCGTCACGCAGGCCGCGGGCGTCCAACGACGACAGAGCGGTACCGCGCAGGTCCAGACGGGATATCACGAGACCAGTTTAGTAGCCGGTCCCGGGGCGCTCCGTGCTCGTCCACGACCCGGGCGCCGTCGTACAACGCGCTTCGTCGGAGGCGGCCCGCGACCCCGACACAGGTCGGTCCGAGAGCCACAGGCCCACCTGTGGCTCTCGGTCCTGGCTGTGCCACCGTCAGCTGAGGTGCGAGACGGCACAGGCGATGCAGGTACGCGCGAACGGCCGGGCCTCCAGCCGTTCCGGTGCGATCGGGCCGCCACAGACCTCGCACACGAAGTAGGTCCCCTCGCGCACCCGATCCAGCGCGGCATCCAACGCCACCAGCCGGCGCCCGACCTGGTCGATGAGCGCCGACATCTGCGAGCGCTCGTAGGCGATCGTCGCGCCCTCGGGGTCGTGCTCGTCGTCGGCGTTGGTGTCGCGCGACGCCTCCACCGTGCGCGCGAACTGACCCCTCAGATCGGCCAGCCTGCGCATCGACTCGACGCGATCCGCCGCCAGCCTCTCCTCCACCCCCGTCATCGAGCTCACCGGGCCAGCATGTCGCGGACCGGCTGATCTCACCATCCGCTCGCCGCCCGTCAACCTCAGCGTGATGTCCAGCACACCTGCAGTTCATGTGCAGCAGTTTCTCTGGTTTCTCACAGGCTGGGTATCAGCCATCATCCGAGGAGACGCATTGATCACAACACGCAGTCGTTCCGCTCGCCGTTCCACCTGGGGCATCGGGCTGGCAGCCGTCGCCGCCCTCTCGACGGTCGGCATCGCCGCCGCCGCGACACAGGTCGATCTCACCCAGCACGGTGGCGCGCGCCGACTCAGCGGCGACGACAGCCGCACCGTCGCCCGGGCCGTCGATGGGCACAAGGCGCGCAACGTCATCCTGCTGATCGGCGACGGCATGGGCGATTCCGAGATCACCTCGGCGCGCAACTACCGGTACGGCGCGGCCGGACGCCTGCCCGGCATCGACGCGTTGCCGCTGACCGGGCAGTACACGACCTACTCCCTCACCAAGGACGGAAAGCCGGACTACGTGACCGACTCCGCAGCCTCGGGGTCGGGCTGGTCGACCGGCACCAAGACCTACAACGGCGCCATCTCGGTGGACGTGCACGGGGCCCCGCAGAAGACCCTCCTGGAGCTGGCCAAGGCCCGCGGGCTCAAGACCGGGGACGTGTCCACGGCCGAGATCCAGGACGCGACTCCCGCGGTGCAGGTCAGCCACGTGACCGCGCGCTCCTGCTACGGACCGGTCGCCACGACGAAGATCTGCCCGAGCAACGCCAAGGAGAACGGCGGCCGCGGCTCGATCACCGAGCAGCTGCTCGACACGCGCCCCGATGTCACCCTCGGTGGTGGCGCGACCACCTTCGGCGAGAAGGCGACGACCGGCCGGTACACCGGGCAGACCCTGCTCAGCCAGGCGCAACGTCGCGGCTTCCGGGTCGTGACGGATGACGATTCGCTGTCCGGCGTCCGGACAGCCGACCAGCGCACACCGGTGCTCGGACTCTTCGCTCCGGGCAACATGCCGGTGCGCTGGGTCGGCCCGAAGGCCACTCCGACCGGCGGCGCACAGCCCGCAGCCCGGTGCACCGAGAACCCTGCGCGCACCACTTCGACGCCCAAGCTGGCATCGATGACCACGAAGGCGATCTCGTTGCTGTCCAAGGGAAACAAGCAGGGCTTCTTCCTGCAGGTCGAGGGAGCGAGCATCGACAAGCAGGATCACGCCGCCGACGCCTGCGGACAGATCGGGGAGGCCATCGACCTCGACGAGGCGGTGCAGGCAGCCCTGGCCTATGCCAAGAAGGACGGCAACACGTCGGTCTTCGTGACGGCCGATCACGCCCACACCAGTCAGATCGTCGAGGCGGGTTCGACCACGCCCGGACTGACGGTCAACCTGCTCACTGCCGACAACGCCCCGATGACGCTGAACTACGCGACAGCGGCCGCTGGCGCCTCCCAGCAGCACACCGGGACCCAGCTGCGCATCGCAGGCTACGGTCCGCAGGCCGCGAACGTGGTCGGGCTGACCGATCAGACCGACCTGTTCTTCACCATCTCCCGGGCACTCGAACTGGATCGGCCCGGACGCCACTGACCCCTCCAGGAGGGCGACTGCTCGCGACGGCCTCGGCCGTCGCGAGCAGTCGCCCCGGTCAGCGGGGCGTGGGGAACGCGTCGCGGCCCTCGGTGAGGTCGCTCTCGTAGAACCGGTGCTCGATGATCGCTCGGGCGAGCCGCGTCTGCCTGAGGTAGTCCTCCTGCAGCCCGTAGCTGCGCGTCAGGGGCCACCCAAGCAGGCTGGCGATGCCGCGTACATCGGCCAGACTGCTCGGCAGCGACTCCATCGCCCGCCCGCGCCACAGCACACCCGCGTTGCGCATCCGCGTCGCGAGCGACCACGTCGCGCCCAGCGTGTCGGCCTCTTCCTCGGTCAGGAGGTCGTGCTGCGCCATCACGGCGAGCAGCGAGTAGGTGCCGGTGTGCCGCAATGCCGGGATCTCGTGTGCGTGCTCGAGCTGGGCGAGCTGCACGGTCCACTCCACGTCGGACATCCCGCCGCGGCCGAGTTTGAAATGGGTTCGCCGGTCACCGCCGCGCGGGATCCGCTCGGCCTCCATCCGCGCCTTCAGCCGGCGGATCTGGCGCACGGCGGCGTCGTCGATGCCGCCTTCGGGATACCGCAGCGGGTCGATGAGCCGCACGAACCGCTCTCCCAGGTCGACGTCGCCGGCGATCGGCGCCGCGCGCAGCAGTGCCTGGGCCTCCCAGCCGGCCGACCACCGCTCGTAGTACGCGGCGTACGACGCGAGGGTGCGCACGATCGGACCGGACTTGCCCTCCGGGCGAAGGTCCGCGTCGACGGTGAGCGAGGGGTCGGGGCCGCTCGCGCCGAGTGAGTCGCGCAACCGGTTGACCACCTGGGTGGCCTGGGTCTGCGCAAGACCGGACTCGGCGCCCTCGTGCGGGTCGTGCACGAAGAGCACGTCGGCGTCGCTGGAGTAACCCGTCTCGCGCCCGCCCAGGCGACCCATGCCGATCACCGCGATCCGGGTCGCCAACGGCCCGCCGGTCGTGCGCTCCACCTGCCGGATCGCGACGTCCAGCGCCGACTGGATGGTGGCCGCGGCGATGTCGGTGAGGGCCTGCTCGAGCGTGTCCAGGTCGAGCGTGCCGGCGATGTCTGCCACCGCCACCCGGATCAGCTCGGTGCGCCGGGTCTCCCGGATGGCCCGCACGGCGTCGTCGGGGTCGTCGTGGCGGTCGATGGCAGCTCGCAGAGCGTCGACGATCTGGGCGCGCCGCAACGGGATCCGTGCGCCCGCCGACCCGAAGACGGCGACCGAGGAGGGTGCGCCCTCGATCAGCTGACCGGCGTACCGGCTGCTGGCGAGCACCCGCGCCATCAGCTGCGCGGCGCCGCCCTCGTCGCGCAGCATCTTCAGATACCAGTGGGTGCCGCCGAGTCGGTCGCTGATCCGGCGGAAGGCGAGCAGCCCGAGGTCGGGGTCGGCCTCCTGGGCGAACCAGTGCAGCATCACCGGCAGCAGCGTCCGCTGGATCGCGGCGCGGCGGCTGACCCCGCCGGTGAGCGCCTGGATGTGCCCGATGGCGCCCTTGGGGTCGGCGTACCCGAGCGCGGCGAACCGGTCCTGGGCACTGTCGAGAGAGAGGCACGCGTCGTCGTCGCTCAGCCGCGCCACCGCGGACAGCAGGGGCCGGAAGAAGAGGCGCTCGTAGAGGCGGCGCACGTCGCGGGCGGTGTCGCGCCACAACTTCACCACCCCCTCGGCCGGGTCGCGGGTGATGCCGAGCGCGCGTCCAAGCGGCCGCAGCTGCTCCGGGTCGGTCGGCATCAGGTGGGTGCGGCGCATCCGCGACAGCTGGATGCGGTGCTCCAGCACCCGCAGGATGCGGTAGCAGCGGTCGAGCTCGTGCGCGTCCGTGCGCCCGACGTACCCGCCGCGCATCAGCGACTCGATGCCGACGAGGGTGGCGCGATTGCGCAGGTGCTCGTCGCTGCGCCCGTGAACCAGCTGCAGCAGCTGCACGCTGAACTCCACGTCGCGCAGCCCGCCCGGCCCGAGTTTGAGCTGCCGCTCGGACTCGCTCGCCGGCACGTACTGCTCGACCCGGGCGCGCATCGCCTGCACGTCCTGGACGAAGTTCTCGCGGGTCGAGGCCTGCCACACCATCGGCAGCATCGCGTCGAGGTACGCCGCGCCGACCTCGGCGTCGCCCGCCACGTGCCGCGCCTTGAGCAGGGCCTGGAACTCCCAGGTCTTGGCCCACCGCTCGTAGTACGCCGCATGCCCGGCGACCGTGCGCACGAGCGGTCCCTGCTTGCCTTCCGGACGCAGGGCGGTGTCGACCTCCCAGAGGGTGCCCTCGGCGGTATGCGCCGAACACGCCTGGATGGTGGCCACCGCGAGCTTGCCGGCGATCTCGCGCGCGCCGGTCTCGTCGTCGTCCCCCTCCGCGGGCTCGGCCGCGAAGATCACGTCGACGTCGCTGACGTAGTTGAGCTCCCGGCCGCCGCACTTGCCCATCCCGATCACGGCGAGGCGGGCCCGCTCGGCGCCGTCGACCTCACGGCGCGCGATGCCGAGCGCGGCCTCGAGACAGGCACCGGCGAGATCGGCCAGCGACTCCCCCACGATCGGCAGCGCCTCGATCGGATCGCTGGTGACGTCGTACGCCGCGATGCGCACCAGTTGCCGGCGGTAGGCGACCCGGAGCGCGTCGTACGCGGGGGTGCCGGTGGCGTCCCCGACGTCACGCGCCACCTGCTCGTAGACCGTCGCGGCGTCCCGCAGCTGCGCATCCGCGACCTCGCGCCAGTGCGCGGGATGGCGCACCAGGTGGTCGGTCAGCCCACTGGAACTGCCGAGCAGCTGGATCAGGCGTCGTCGGCCGGGGCCATGCTGGGATCGGTCGGTCAGCAGCGCACCCAGCTGCTCCCGGTGCTCGCCGTCGACCGCCTCGCTCAGCCGGACCAGGCCCAGCACGGCCTGGTCGGGGTCGGGCGAGGCGGCGAGCAGCGCAACGACCTCGTCGGACGCCCAATCGGCCAGGTCCTCCAGGCACCGACCGGAGCGGTCGGCGTCCAGGAACCCAGCGCGGACCAGCGCACCGCGGGTCGGAGCAGTCACGGGCGGTGCAGGTACTGGTCGAGCTCGAACTGGGTGACCTGGTCGCGGTAAGCGGCCCATTCGGCCTTCTTGTTGCGCAGGAAGAAGTCGAAGACGTGCTCCCCCAGCGTCTCGGCCACCAGCTCGCTGTTCTCCATCAGGTGGATCGCGTGGTCGAGGGACGCGGGCAACGGGTCGATCCCGAGGCTGCGGCGTTCGCGATCGGTGAGGTTCCAGACGTCGTCCTCGGCCTCCGGCGGCAGCTCGTACTCCTCCTCGATGCCCTTCATCCCGGCCGCGAGCATCACGGCGTACGCGAGATAGGGGTTCGCGGCGGCGTCCAGCGACCGGACCTCGATGCGCGTGCTCTGGTCCTTGCCCGGCTTGTGCATCGGCACGCGCACCATGGCGCTGCGGTTGTTGTGGCCCCAGCAGACGTGCGCCGGGGCCTCGGCCCCGCCCCACATCCGCTTGTACGAATTGACCCACTGGTTGGTGACGGCCGAGATCTCGCAGGCGTGCCGCAGGATGCCCGCGATGAAGTGCTTGCCGGTGCGCGACAGCTGGTAAGGCGCGCCCGCCTCGTGGAAGGCGTTGCGGTCACCCTCGAAGAGCGAGACGTGGGTGTGCATGCCGCTGCCCGGGTGGTTCGCGAGGGGCTTGGGCATGAACGAGGCGAAGATGCCCTGCTCCAGCGCGACCTCCTTGATGACCGTGCGGAAGGTCATGATGTTGTCCGCGGTCGAGAGCGCGTCGGCGTACCTCAGGTCGATCTCGTTCTGGCCCGGGCCCGCCTCGTGGTGGCTGAACTCCACCGAGATGCCCATGCTCTCCAGCATCGTGATGGCCGCGCGGCGGAAGTCGTGGGCCGTGCCGTGCGGCACGTGGTCGAAGAATCCGGCGTTGTCGACCGGCACCGGCGGGGTGTCGGTGCTCGTACGCTGCTCGAAGAGGTAGAACTCGATCTCTGGGTGCGTGTAGAACGTCAGGCCCTTGTCCGCGGCCTTGGTGAGCGCCCGTTGCAGGACGAAGCGGGGATCGGCGGCGCTGGCGGTGTTGTCGGGCAGCCGGATGTCGGCGAAGAGCCGTGCCGTGCCCGGGCTCTCACCGCGCCAGGGCAGGATCTGGAACGTCGAGGCATCGGGCCGCACGAGCATGTCCGCCTCGAAGACGCGCGCCAGCCCCTCGATCGAGCTGCCGTCGAAGCCGATGCCCTCGGCGAACGCCCCCTCCAGCTCGGCCGGGGCCACAGCCACCGACTTGAGCATGCCGAGCACGTCGGTGAACCACAGTCGCACGAAACGGATGTCGCGCTCCTCGATGGTCCGGAGCACGAATTCCTGCTGACGATCCATGCCGTGATCCTAGGTGTACGCCCCCGCCGGGGCGGGCCGCACCGGTTGTCAGCGGATCTGTGACGCCGCCGCCACGGATCGGCTGACAACCGGGCGGCACGAGCCGATCGCTAGGGTCGGGCGCATGACCGAGGAAGCCCCGCCCTACGGCACCGGCAACGCGCCCGCCACCCCCTCCGACGGCTCGGCCGCCGCGCCGGTACGCCGCGTGCGCACCCACCACCTGCTCACCCTCAAGGAGGAGGGCACCCGGTGGTCGATGCTCACGACGTACGACCAGTACACCGCCGCCATCTTCGACGAGGCCGGCATCGAGGTGCTGCTCATCGGCGACTCGGCCGCCAACAACGTCCTCGGCTACGAGACGACCCTTCCGGTCACCGTCGATGAGCTTCTCCCCCTCGTACGCGCGGTCTCCGGTGCCGCTCGACGCTCCCTGGTGATCGCGGACCTGCCCTTCGGCAGCTACCAGCGCGACCCGGGCCAGGCGTTCGACACCGCGGTGCGCTTCATGAAGGAGGGCCGCGCCCACGGCGTGAAGCTGGAGGGCGGCGCCGCGATGGCGCCGACCATCGCGCACCTGACGGCGGCCGGCATCCCCGTGATGGCACACATCGGCTTCACCCCGCAGAGCGAGCACGCGCTCGGCGGTTACCGGGTGCAGGGCCGCACCGACGCCGGCGACGAGCTGGTCGCTGCGGCGAAGGCGCTGCAGGACGCGGGAGCCTTCGCGATCGTGATGGAGATGGTGCCCGCGCCGGTCGCGGCCCGGGTGACGCAGGTGCTGCAGATCCCCACGGTCGGCATCGGCGCCGGGCCGGACTGCGACGCGCAGGTGCTGGTCTGGCAGGACTTCGCCGGCCTGCGCGGCGGGAAGATGGCGCGCTTCGTCAAGCAGTACGCCGACCTGCGCAGCGCCCTGCTGGAAGCCGCGCGCGACTATCGCTCGGACGTGGTGTCGGGCACCTTCCCCGGGCCCGAGCACAGCTTCGAGAAGTAGCTACCTCTTCACCGGACGGAGGGGTTCCTCCTCGAGCGGAGGGGTCACGTCTCCTCCGGTCGGCGGCGTACCGCTCCGCCCGGTGAGGTCGTCCGAGCGCTCGGGGGCCTTCCCGCGGGTGGGCACCGAGCGCCACATCACCGCGGCAGCGCCCAGGCCTGTCGCGCCCGACACGATGACCCCCGCGCCGAGGCTGAGCACCGCGGTCACCCCTGCGAGGACACCGGGGCCGATCGTCGAGCCGGCATCGGACAGTTCGCGCCAGATCCCGAGGAACGGCGCGCGCCCGCGCTCGGGTGAGAAGTCCGCGCCCAGGGTCATCACCATCCCGGCGCCGATCCCGTTGCCGAAGCCGAGCACGCAGGTCACCAGGCACAGCGTCACGGCGCCGTGGGTGAGCGGAATCGCCATCATCGACACGGCCATCACCAGCATCGACGGCACGGTCACCCAGCGTCGCCCGTAGACGTCCATCACCTTGCCGGCCGGATAGAAGACCAGCATGTCGATGCCCCCGCTGATGCCGTAGATCAGCGATGCCGTCGTCGGCGAGAGCGACAGGTGCTCTGCCCAAAGCGGGATCACGGCCTGCCGGGTCGCGCGGATGGCCGACACCAGGAGGACGCCCATACCGACGGTCAGGAACACCCGGCGGTAGTCGTGCAGCGTGCTCCGCACGGTCACGTCGGCCAGCTCACCGGCAGCCTTGCGTCGCGACTCGGCCTCGTGCGGCAGCTCTTTCAAGGTCGCCCCGAGCACACCGGCGAGCGCGAGCGCGGCGGTGCTGACGACGTACGCGCCGGCGAGGTGCCACAGGCTCATCGCCGCGGCCCCGATGAACGGCCCGACGAAGACCCCGATCCGCATGACGCCGCCGAGCGTGGACAGCGCGCGGGCGCGGTGGGTCGCGGGCACGGCCTCGGTCAGATAGCTCTGCCGGGCGAGCATGAAGACGGAGGCGCTGATGCCGTAGAGGACGGCGCCCGTTGCATAAATCCAGACCTCGTGGCCGACGAGGAAGAGCAGCGAGGCGAGCACGCCGACGATCGACGCCCCGATGATCGCGTGCCGCTCGCCGTAGCGGTCGGTGATGATCGAGGAAGGCACGTTGAAGATCAACGAGCCGACGTTGATGAGCATGACCATGGTCGCGGCGATCGCGACGCTGGCGCCGACGTCGCGCGCGGACAGGGGCAGTACCGGGAGCATCGCGCCCTCGCCGAGCCCGAAGAGCAGGGATGGTCCGTACGCCGGGATCGCCAGGGCTCCGAAGCCGAAGCCGTCGTCGGTGGAAGTCATCTCGACGTCAAGATTAGAGCCTGCCTATGGAAGCCGCTGCCCACCCCGGCCGAGACGACATCGGTCAGCCCGGACTCAGTCGGAGGAGCCCTGGGAGTTCCAGTCGCGGTCCTCGGCATCCCACTTGTCGGTGTTCTCCCGAGCCTTTGCCAGAGCGTTCGCGGCATCGTCCCGGCTCTGGTACGGACCCATCAGGTGGTCGGCCGCGCTCTTGTGCTCGTCGTCCTCGACCCGACCGCTGTCGACGTTGTACCAGTAGGTCATCGCGTGCTCCTGTCCACGGGAGGAATGTGCCTGTTCGCCGCCCCTACACTGGCACACCTATGCCCACGTCGACTGTCACCGCAGGCCGGGTCGGCCCGCGTCGCGCCGTGCCCGCGGGCATCGCCCGGCCGGAGTACGTCGACCGCCCGGCACCCGCTCCGTTCACGGGTTCGGAGGTCAAGGACGCCGCGACCATCGAGGCCATGCGGGTGGCGGGCCGGATCGCCGCGGGCGCGCTGCAGGCGGCCGGCGCCGCGGCCGCGCCGGGCGTCACCACCGACGAACTGGACCGCATCGGTCACGAGTACGTCCTCGACCACGGTGCCTACCCCTCGACGCTCGGCTACCGCGGCTTCCCCAAGTCGCTGTGCACCAGCGTCAACGAGGTCGTCTGTCACGGGATCCCCGACGACCGTCCGCTGGACGACGGCGACCTGGTCAAGATCGACGTCACGGCGTACATCGACGGCGTCCACGGCGACAACTGCGCCTCGTTCCTGGTCGGCGACGCCGACGAGGAGTCGCGACTGCTGCTCGAGCGCACCCGGGAGGCGATGATGCGCGGCATCCGCGCGGCGCTCCCCGGTCGCCAGGTCAACGTCATCGGTCGGGTCATCGAGAAGTACGCGGCCCGATTCGGCTACGGGGTGGTGCACGAGTACACCGGCCACGGCGTCGGCCAGACCTTCCACTCCGGCCTGGTCATCCCGCACTACGACGCGGCGCCGGCGTACGACGACGTGATCGAGGCGGGCATGACGTTCACCGTCGAGCCGATGATCAACCTGGGCGGGTCGGCGACGCAGCTGTGGGACGACGGCTGGACCGTCGTCACCGCGGACCGGTCGCGCTCGGCGCAGTTCGAGCAGACCATCCTCATCACGCCCACCGGACCCGAGATACTCACCACCGTCTGAACATCCTGCGCATCCCCCGCTTCCGGCACCCGCCGGCCGCCCTTCGAAGGAGAGTCCATGTCGACAACTCACCCCCTCGGTATCGACGTCGGCGGCACCGGCATCAAGGGCGCGCCGGTCGACCTGCGCACCGGTGAGTTCGCGGCGGACCGCCTACGGATCGACACCCCGAAGGAGTCGACGCCGGACGCCGTCGCCGACGTGATCGAGAAGATCGTCGACCACTTCAAGGACCTGGTCGGCGAGCAGCCGATCGGCGTCACGCTCCCGTCGGTCGTCACCCACGGCGTCGTACGCAGCGCCGCCAACATCGACCAGTCGTGGATCGGCACGAACGTCGAGGAACTGCTGCAGGGCCGCCTCGGCCGACCGGCAACGGTGCTCAACGATGCCGACGCCGCGGGTGTCGGCGAGCTGCGCTTCGGCGCCGCGCGCAACACCGAGGGACTGGTGCTGGTCTCGACGCTCGGCACCGGTATCGGGTCCGCGCTGCTGAACAAGGGGCAGCTGGTGCCCAACTCCGAGCTGGGCCACCTGGAGATCGACGGGCACGACGCCGAGAGCAAGGCGTCCAGCGCCGCGAAGGATCGCGAGGAGCTGTCGTGGGAGGACTGGGCCGCGCGGCTGCAGCGCTACTACAGCCACGTCGAGGACCTGCTCTGGCCGGACCTGATCGTGGTCGGCGGAGGGGTCTCCAAGAAGGCCGACAAGTTCCTGCCGCTGCTGCACCTGCGCGCACCGATCGTGGCTGCCCAGCTGCGCAACGCCGCCGGCATCGTCGGAGCGGCGTACGAGGCCGTTGAGTCCGCGAAGGCCGAGGGCACCCACCGCGAGTAGACTCTCCGGTCAGCTACGCGAGACGCGCAGGCCGAGGAACTGCGCGAGGCTCTCGATCTCGCGGTCGACCGAGCGCGTCATGGCCGCGGTGAAGTCGACGTCCTCGTGCACCGCGTTGACGCGCAACAGTCCCGCGTCGAGATCCGAGGCGGCGTCGAGCTTTCCCACGAAGCTGTCGCCGTAGAGGATCGGCAGCGCGAAGTAGCCCCACCGTCGCTTGGCGACCGGCTTGTACATCTCCAACTGGTAGTCGAACTGGAAGATCTCGGTGAGCCGTTTGCGGTCCACCACCAACCGGTCCAGCGGTGACAACAGCGCGGCCCGGCCGCGGAACGGCAGGCCGAGCTGCGCCGGGTCGACCCGCCAGGTGCCCCGCACCCCCTCCATGACCGCCTCCTCGCCGGCATCGCCCACGTCCCAGGGCTCGCCGGGGGGCTTGGTCATCGACGCCCGCGCGATCCCGAGGGAGGTCAGCCGCCGACGGTCACGCTCAGGGTCGGCGGACTCGGCGTCGACCACGTCGGTGGTGGGGTAGACCCGCTCCGCCAGGTCCCACAACCGCTCCCGACCCTCCCGCGAGGCCACCGCGATCTCGCCGCGGGCCTCCATCAGGTCGAGCATGCGCGGCACGTTGCGGTTGTTGTTCCACCCCGACGACCGCCACGGCACCACGCAGGTGTCGGGCAGATCACGAGCCACGGTCGGGCCGTCCGACCGCAGGATGGCCAGGATGTCGTCGTGACAGGCCTGATTGGCCGTCAGCCACCGGGCGAGCCCGGTGCGCCATGTGACCTCCTCGCCCGGCCAGGCCGTCATCTGCGCCCGGAAGAGCGCGATGTCCTCGCCCGGCCGCAGCAGCCCGGCGTACTCCACGACCCGCCCGGAGTCGAGCAGGTCGTCGAGTTCGGCCGGCTCGTACGCCGCGCCGAGCCGGCTCCAGCAGACGAGGTCCACGTTGGGCGCCACCGCGGCCGTCAGGTCGACCTGGATCAGGCACAGATGCCGGATGACCGATAGCAGGTCGGTGGGCCGGGAGGCGTCGAGCAGCTGCGCCCGCACCGCGATCCGGCGGGCATCGCGTCGCGTCAGGCGGTGCACCATCGCCTCACCGTAGGGCGAGGGAGTGACATCCGGTGGCGGTCCCGCTCAGCCGTGCGTCAGGCGGTGGTGCTCTGCGGCTTTCCCGACCGCGCCGCACGGACCGCGGCCTCGACGGCTCCCCGAGGGTCGCGCAGGACGCCCCGGACGGCCGGCACGCCCCGCTTGAGCCCGCGGCGTACGACGGGCAGGGCACGCTCGAAGGTCGAGTAGAGCGGCGACAGCGGCGCGTCCCAGGTGCCGAGCAGCAGGTCCTCGTGCCCGGCGAACTGTCGTTTGAAGTCGGAGATCCCGTCGTTCAGCAGCCCGTTGAAGTCGTAGCGCGACACCCCTGCCTCTCGCATCTGCGTCATCGCGTGGAACTTCAACCCGTAGTTGAGGCGCAGCTTCATCCCGCGCGGATTCACCCCGCCGTACAGCTCGAACGCCGTCGTGCCGGAGACAACCAGCCATATGAAGGCGACCAGCTCCTCTCCCTCCCACGCCGCGAGCAGCCGGGACCGATCGCCCAGCAGGTCGCGGATGCCGCGGTGGTAGGCGTCGTCGTGCACCGCGAAGTCGGCGCGCTCCGCCGTCGCCCGGTTGATGGCCAGCACGGCATCGAGGTCGGAGTCCGTGGTGACCTCGCCGAATCGGACGCCCTCCGCGCGAAAGGACTTGCGCACGTTCTGACGGGTGGAGGAGGTCAGCCCCTTCATCAGGGTCTCGTCGTCGGCGCGCACGTCGACGATGAGCGTGCGCGGGATCAGGCCCGTGTTGGTGCTCCGCCGGAAGCCCGCGGCCTCCACTTCGGCGAGCCAGCCCACCGGTGCCCTCTCCTGCAACACGGCGATCTGGTTCTCGTCGGCGCCCTTCTCCAGCGGCGCGCCCGGCTGCTCCCAGTCCGGCTCGATGCTCAGCGCGATCGGGCGGTGGGTGGTGCGGACGTACTCGGTCAGCGCGGCCAGCACCGGCCCGCGGTCCTCCTCGGCGGCCTGGGGTCCGCGCGGGATATAGGCGAGGCTGCGGAACGGGCGGGGCAGCGTGCGCAGCAGCACCTGGGCGCTGCCGATCGTGCGGTCGCCGTCGCGCACGACCAGACGGTCGGCGCTCCACTCGTACCGCGACTTGAGCTCGCCCCACCCCCACAGCTGCAGCGGGTGACCGCCGGCCTCGTCGACAAGCGCGTCCCACTCGGTCTGATCGCGGCAGGGGGTCACCGTGAGCGTCATGGACGGCAGGCTATCCGGCGCCGTACCGATCGCCGCCATCCGTCGACAGCGCGGGTCGCTGTGGCGGGTGGGTCAGAACTGTGCAGGGTTCCCGTCGGCGAGATCGCGCAGCTGGACGCCACCGTCGGCCCCGAACCGCTGCACGTGCCCGACGTACATGCCTCGCCCGACCTCGGTCAGCAGCGCGTCGTGGATCGGGACGATCGAGTTGGGCGCCACCCGGCGGACGAACGCGATGACCTCCTTGAGGGCCGACCACGGTGCGCAGATGGGCACGGCCAGGACGTCGACCGGTCCCGGCTCGGCGTCGAGCGCGTCGCCGGGGTGGAAGAGGCTGGGCTCGCCCTCGGAGGTGAGCTTGACGCCCACGTTCTCGATGCGCGGCAGCTGCTCGTAGATGACGGCGTGTTGCACGCCGAACGGCTCGACCGTGACCTCGCCGATCGTGAACGGCTCGCCCTGCCGGGTCACGGACACCTCGAGGTCGTCCAGTTTCGCAGCCGTGCCGGGGTCGGTGTGCACGGCCACGCCCGGGTTGGCGGCCACCAGCGCGGCCAGCTTGTCCGGCTGTACGTGGTCGGCGTGCTGGTGGGTGACCAGGATCGCGTCGAGACCGGTCAGACCGTCGTACCTGGAGAAGCTTCCCGGGTCGATCAGCACTCGGGCGGAGGGGTATTCGACCAGCAGGCAGGCGTGTCCCAGGTGTGTGATCTGCATGCTCCGCACGGTACGCCGCGGCGCAAGCTGCCGCCCGTAGGATCTCGGGGTGCGTTTCATCGGCGAACCCCCTGCCCACGACCTGACCTACAACGACGTCTTCATGGTGCCCTCGCGGTCCTCGGTCACCAGTCGGCTGGAGGTCGACCTGCGGACGCCGGACGGTGTCGGGACGACGCTGCCGCTGGTCGTGGCCAACATGACCGCGGTGTCCGGGCGCAGGATGTCGGAGACGGTCGCCCGCCGCGGCGGGATCGCGGTGCTGCCGCAGGACATCCCGGTGCACGCCGTGCAGGAGACGATCGACGCGGTCAAGGCGAGCCACACCGTCTTCGAGTCGCCCGTGACCATCGGGCCCGACGAACCGGTCGGCGCGGTCCTGGCGCTGATGGGCAAGCGCGCGCACCGGGCGGCCGTCGCCGTCGACGGGGCCGGGCGACCTGTCGGCATCGTCAAGGAGTCGCAGTGCCTGCGGGTGGATCGCTTCACCACGATCGGGCAGGTGATGAGCGAGGACCTGGTGACGGTCCCCGCCGACGCCGACCTGCGCGAGACCTTCGACGTGCTCGTGAAGGCGCACCTCGAGTTCGCGCCCGTGCTCGGCGCGGACGGCGTGCTGGCCGGCGTGATCACCCGCAAGGGCATCCTGCGCTCGACCATCTACTCCCCCGCCCTCGACGGCGACGGTCGCCTGGCGCTCGGCGTGGCCATCGGCATCAACGGCGACGTCGGCGACAAGGCCAAGACCATGCTCGCCGCGGGCGCCGACGTGCTCGTGGTCGACACCGCCCACGGGCACCAGGACAAGATGATCGACGCGCTCGGACTTGTCCGGGCCGCCCGGGACGCGCACGACGACGCGACCGGCGTACGGATCCCGGTCGCGGCCGGCAACGTCGTGTCCGCACAGGGTGCGCGCGACCTGGTCGCGGCGGGCGCCGACATCGTCAAGGTCGGCGTCGGCCCCGGCGCCATGTGCACCACGCGGATGATGACCGGCGTCGGCCGGCCGCAGTTCTCGGCCGTGCTGGAATGTGCAGCTGCCGCAGATGAACTCGGTGCCTACGTGTGGGCCGACGGCGGCGTGAAGTATCCGCGGGACGTGGCGCTCGCACTCGCCGCGGGCGCGTCCTCGGTGATGATCGGTTCATGGTTCGCGGGCACCTGGGAGAGCCCGGGAGACCTCAACCGCGACGCCGACGGACGGCTCTACAAGGAGTCCTTCGGTATGGCGTCCGCGCGGGCGGTCGGCAACCGCAGCGCGGGCCGCAGCGCCTTCGACCGGGCCCGTCTCGGCATGTTCGAGGAGGGCATCTCCTCCTCGAAGATGTACCTGGACCCGCAGCGTCCGGGGGTCGAGGACCTGATCGACGGGATCGCTGCGGGGGTCCGCTCCAGCTTCACCTACGCCGGCGCGCGCACCATCGGCGAGTTCCGCGACCGCGCCGTGGTCGGCGTACAGAGCGCGAGCGGGTACGACGAGGGTCGCCCCCGCGAGACGTCCTGGTAGATCCGGCGGTCAGACCCAGCGGCCGGAACGGCGCTCGGCGCGCGCGGCGCGACGAGCCGAGCGCGGATCCATGGGGTCCTTCGAGGACGCCTCGAACTCGTCGGGGAAGAAGATGCGCCGCCCGAAGGACCAGTAGGCCGACGACAGCATCACCACGACCACGATCCCCCACCACGGTGCGCCCGCCAGCCCGATCAGCACCGCGTACACGGGGATCAGGAAGCTGATCGCGGATCCCACGGCGTTCGACCTGCTCATCATGTCCCCTCGCGAGCGAACGTCTGATGCAGCGACTTTAGCGGCGGCCGCGGCCCGAGGGCGCGGTATCGGCGAAGAGGTGGACGAGCTGGCCGGTACGCCGGATTCTGTCCGGCGCCGCTGTTACCGGCGGCGCCGTGGCGACCATCCATCTAGGGCCGTCGTTGCCGACGGCCTCGAGCGACCTACCCGCATGCTCGGGCGGGCCGCCCTCGAACGCATGCTGTCTGGTCTTGCTCCGGGTGGGGTTTACCGAGCCGCACCGGTCACCCGGCACGCTGGTGGTCTCTTACACCACCGTTTCACCCTTACCGCCACGCCGCGGCCGGGCCGAAGCCCTGCCGTGTCGCAGACGGCGGTCTGTTTTCTGTGGCACTTTCCCGCGGGTCACCCCGGGTGGCCGTTAGCCATCACCCTGCCCTGTGGAGTCCGGACGTTCCTCGGCGAACAGTCCTTGCGGGTGCTCGACGCGGCCGCCTGGCCAGCTCGTCCACGAGGGGTCACCCTAGCCGGAAGGTGACGGTGTGCGCGCCGACGTCCGTGGCCACCAGCACCACCCGTACGACGTCACCCGGAGCCGCGTCCCCCGGGCAGCTGGCCAGCACCGCGATATCGCGCAGCTGCACCTGGATCGCCTTGTCGTTCCTGGCGACCACGACCGCCTCGAACGTCTCGCCGACGCGCGCACTCAGCACGGCCGCCTCCACCGCGTCGTCGCACGCGTGACCGACCGCGGAGGCGACCTGGTCGCGCGACCGCATGATGTCCGGAAGGGTGGGCAACGCCTGGCGCGCCCAGTCCGGCGGAGCCTGACCGCTGCTGACCGCCTCGCAGATGGCCAACCCGAAGCGGTCCACGAGCCGGCGTAGCGGAGCCGTCACGTGCGCGTACGGCGCGGCGACGGCAGCCTGCCCGGTCTCGGCCGGCACCTCACCGTCGAACGGGGTGTACCCGGCGCCGCGGAACAGCGAGGTCGCGTCGTGGATGAGAGCGAGGTGCTTGGGGTCGGTGCGATCCAGGCCGGCGATGAACTCGCCGTACGCCTGACCCAGCGGCCAGATGATCCCGAGTGCTTCCCCGCGCCGACGGAACGTGTCGATCGCGTCCTGCGGCGGCGCGGGCATCGTGCGCAAGATCCCCACCTTGGCCTCGAGCATCATGGTGGCGGCGCACATCCCGGCGAGCAGGGAGATCTGCGCGTTCCAGTCCTCGCTCGGCACCGGCGGCCGGAACTGCAGGCGGTAGGTGCCGTCCTCGTCCTGTTGCACTTCCTGCTCCGGCATCGGCAGGTCAGCGCCACCGCGTTTGCGCTGCAACGCGATTCGCAGCTCGCCGATCTCCTTCAGCAGTCGCAGACCGTCGGGTGCGTCGGCGCCGATCTGCTGCTGGACACCGTCGTAGTCCAGGCGCGCGATGCTGCGGACCCGCGCCAGGTAGACCTGCGCGGCCCGTACGCCCCCCGACGCGTCCAGCTCGATGTCCCAGACGTACGCCCCGCGCACCTGGTCGGGAAGCAGGCTGGCGGCGTCCTCGCTCAGCACGGTCGGGTGCAGGGGCACCCGCATGTCGGGTAGGTAGACGGTCTCTCCGCGGGCGCGCGTCTCCTGGTCGAGCGCGCCGCCGGGGACGACGTAGGCCGCGACGTCGGCGATCGCGTACCGCACTCGGTAGCCGTCGTCGGTCCGCTCGAGATACATGGCCTGGTCCAGGTCGGTGGACCCGGGCGGGTCGATGGTGAAGAAGGGCACCGCCGTCTCGTCCCTTTCGGGCAATGTCGTTGCCGTGGCAGCTTTCTCGGCCTCGGCGAGAGCCGGCTGCGGGTAGTCCGGAGTCAGCTTGTGCTCGGCCCGGATCGCGGTGAACGCCTGCTCCAGCGGCCCGGGGTCCGCACTCGTCGGATCGGCCTGGGGTGCGCGGACGACACGGGGCAGCATGCCGGTCACTGTACGCAGCGCACCCCCCTCGAGTCCGGACCCGCAGACGCCTTCCGGTCACCCGGCCGACGACAGTGAGACGGCGCGATAGACCCGCGCCCGGGCGCTGGCCGGCCCCATGCAGGTGAGCCGATCCGGTGCCGACCAGGACATGACCACGCCGACCGCGACGTCGCCGTCCGGGCCGCTGACGGTCACGTCCGCGCGATCGTCGACGACCCGGCTGACGCGCCGTACGACCAACGCGCCGCTGGTCGGGAGTGACAGTTCGCGGTGGGCGTGCGCGAGCGCGGTCTGGGCGATCGGCGACATGCCGAACCATCCGCGCAACAGCTCCAGCGAGACCTCTCCGCGCAGGATCCGGTCGACGAGCCCGGGAGCGGCGTCCGGCGTCACTCGCCCGTAGAGCGCACCGGTCGGTAGCGCCAGCAGGTTGGCGGCGAACCGGTCACCTCCGACATGCGTGGTCTCCCACACCCGCCCCGGCAGCAGCCGGTGCAGCATGACGGCAAGTGGGCGACCCCGCAGAGCGCAGCAGGCGTCATGCCGTCCGTGGGTGCAGACAAGGAGCAGCGGATCGGTGTCGACGACCGCGTCGTCGGGGAGCCACCCGTCGTCGAGGGAGTCGGCCGATTCCAACTGACCGACGAGAGTGTCGAGAGAGTCGACCGACCACCAGGTCGTCCGCGCGACGCCGGACCGTACGTCGGCCACCGCCACCCGGTGACCGCCACCGTCGTCAGCGTGGCGACCGGGGCTGCGAATCGCCTGCAACCGCAGGCCCGCCGCTGCAGCGAGGTGATCGATACGGAATGCCACCGCAGGATCGGCATGACTCTCCCGCAGACCTTCTCGACCCCACGGGCCGGGCTGTTCCACGAGTAGGAGCCGAGGGGACGGCGGCGCCGTACCGATCATCGGGTCACCGCGCAGGTCCGCCTGGAGGGCGCATCGCTCGGGTGTCTCGCGCGGCACGGGTACCGCAGGCGGCACGGGCGTCAGCGGCGGCACAGTCACGAAGCGCCGGCGGGCACGACGAGTCCCTCGCGCAGCAACCGGCGCACCAGCGTCACCGCGTCATCTCCCGCCAGGTCCGGCACCTGTCCGACGGCCACGACGCGACCGGAGAGCAGTTCGTGCAGCCCGGCCTCCACCGACGCGGGCAGCGTCAGGGACCGGCCACCGAGGACGAGGGTGATCTTGTCGCCGGCCGGACGCAGCGACCACCGCAGCCCGTGTCGTACGACGACGGCGTCGCCGGGCCCGAGAGACTGCGCCGCCTCGATCTGAGCGAGCGGGGACAGTGGCTGCGGGCGGGTGCGGTCGGCGAGATGGCGACCGACGGCGGCTGCCACCCGCGCGACGTCCAACCGGTCGATCGCGCGGTGCAATGCGTCCTGGGTCGCCTTGAACTCGGTGTCCAACGCTGCCGGGTCGGACAGGTCGACGCCCATCGGCAGCGAACGGCGCAGCTCGACGTCGTCGACCAGGGTCGCCAGAGCCTGCTCGGCGAGGAAGGCGCGCGTGACGGGGTGGACACCCACCGTCAGATGACCTGAGACACCGCCGAGTGCGGTGGCCGAGTGCAGATAGCCGCGAGGCAGGTAGAGCGCATCGCCGGGTTCGAGCACCGTGTCGATGAGCGGCTCGTCGCTCGCACGAGCCTGCACGGCCGCGCGGCGCTGGTCCCATGGCTGGTCGCGCAGCGGCGCGTCGAGGACCGGCTGGTGGACCCGCCAGCGCTTGCGCCCGGCGAACTGCAGCACGAATACGTCGTGCACGTCGTAGTGCGGGGAGAAGCCGGTGTTCTGTGCAGGGGTGATGTAGGCGTTGACCTGGATCGGGTGACCGAGTTGCGCGGAGAGCGCGGCTCCGAAGTCGACGACCGGCGGCCATACCCGGTGCAGTCCCTGCAGCACGAGGGTCGCCCCGTCGGCGAACTCCGTGAGCACTCGGTCATCGGCCACCTGGTCGGCGATCTCAGCGCCCGCACCGCCCCCGCGCGTGAACCGACCGGCAGGGATCACGTCACCGTTCTTGGCCATCCGGAGGAACGGGGTACGCAGCCCCCGCCGCGAGACCAGTTCGTCGACGGCGTCGAGGTCGAGCAGGTCCGCGAACCCGTCACCCGGTAGCTCGGCCGCACGACGGAGAAGGGGCTGCCGCGCCCAGTACATCGCGGCGAACTCCTGCGCCGACAGGCCGGTCACGCGTTGCAGCGGATCGAGCGTCACGGCTGTCCTCCTTGTCGTGCGGACGTGCGTCGGGCGACGAGACGCTGTCCGTCCCGCCGCCCGACGTCCAGTATGAGCGGGCAGATCAGGCGGAGCCGTCCGCGCCGCCATCCTGCTGGCCCGGGGTGCCGGACGCGCCACCGTCAGCGGGGCCCTCGGAGCCACCGCCGCCTGCGCCACCATCGGCGCCGCCGTCCTGCTGGCCCGGGGTGCCGGACGCACCGCCGTCAGCGGGGCCCTCGGAGCCACCGCCGCCTGCGCCACCATCGGCGCCGCCGTCCGCGCCACCGTCGCCGCCTGCGCCACCATCGGCGCCGCCATCCTGCTGGCCCGGTGTGCCGGACGCGCCGCCGTCAGCGGGACCTTCGGAGCCACCGCCGCCCGCGCCACCATCGGCGCCGCCGTCCTGCTGGCCCGGGGTGCCGGACGCACCGCCGTCAGCGGGGCCCTCGGAGCCACCGCCGCCCGCGCCACCATCGGCGCCGCCATCCTGCTGACCCGGTGTACCGGACGCGCCACCGTCAGCCGGCCCCTCGGTCCCACTGTCGTCACTCGTGATGTCACTGTCCTCGAGCATGCCGATTCCTTTCCTCGAGCGTGGGTGCCGAATCCGACACCGCACTTTTCATATTCCCAGATCCGCGCTCTCGCAAACCGTGAACGGAGAAGGAACAGCAGGGGCATTCGCGACCGCGTCTCATGCCGCGCCCCGCCCGGCAACTCGGGTCGCCCCGGCATGAGTCCGGGGGTCGGGTCCCAGGTGACGCCGGTGGGTGTGACGGTGGCGGTGAGCAGGTCGCGGTGGACGATGGTGTGGTGGCGTGAGCAGAGCAGTGCGGCGTTGTTCAGGGTGGTTTCGCCGCTGGCCCACCAGGGGGTGATGTGGTGGTCTCGGGGTCCCCGCGAAGTATCGGAGCGCAGCGGAGAACTTCGTGGGGTGAGGTTCGCGTCGCACCAGTCGGGTGGTCGGTCACAGCCGGGGAAGGTGCAGTGCTGGTCGCGGTGGATGATCGCCGTTCTGAGGCCGCCGGTGAACAGGCGTTTGGTGCGTCCGACGTCCAGGGGTTCGGACTCGGTACCCAGTACTGCGGGGATGAGGTCGGCGTTGCATGCCATCCGGCGCAGGGTGCCCGCGTCGAGCAGGTCACCGTTGATGCTGCGCCCGATCCCGGGTAGGTGGCCGGCGGCCGTGTGCTGGTCGATGAGAGTCTGGTGATCGAGGGTCATGACGATCTTGGCCGATCCGCCGACGGTGCCGCTGTGGTGGGAGCGGTCCCCGTCCAGCAGGCGGGCCGCGGTGTCGGCCAGTTCCATCAGTGCGTCGGCGCGCCGCTTGCCGGGCGTGCGAGCGTCGCGCTCGGCCACCGGCGAGTCGGACTCGGTCGCGCAGGGTGCGGGTGCTGGGGCGGCAAAGGCCTGGATCGCGTGTTTGATGACCGCGGCGTGACCGGTGGACAGGTCCGCGGTCAGCCGGGTCAGTCCGTTGGGCAGGTCGGCCCAGGTCAGGGACTCGCAGGCCTGCTGGTGCTCTTCCTGCGCGACCAACACCTCGGGGGCGAACCGGCCGATGATCCGGGCCGACAAGTCCCGCAACGTGCGGGTCCCGGTATGGGACAGCGCCAGATACCAGCACAGCACCTCATCCCGGTCCGCGCCGGGGATCACCGGCAGCACCTTCGGGACCTCCCGTAACGCCACCCGCGCACAGTGCACGCTCACCACCCCTGCGGCCAACGCATCCGCGACGCCCCGGTTGCGCGGATCGGCACACCCCGTGGCGACCGAGCCGATGCGGCGGCAGACGGCCGGCTCGGCTGTCACGGGCGCACCCGTCATACCGGCGGCGTTGGCTTGGGTGACACACGCATCGACCCAGCCGCCCGCGTCGGTCGCGGTGGAGCTGGCCACGACCCCGCGGGTGACCGCCTCGGTCGTGGCGACCGCCGCGAGCGACTCCGCCCGGGTCGCAAGACCAACCACGCGGGCCACGAACCCACCGAGCTGCGCCTCGCTCAACTGATACAACGCGCCGGGCCAGTCTTCCAACCGGGCCGTCAGCACATCCAGATCCGCCAGCAACCCGGCAGTTGCGCCAGGACCCGCCGGCACCACCGAAGGGGAGGCGGGGAGCGGCGCATCAGGCACCCGTGAGATCCCCTTCACACTCACTCTCACCCACCCCCTCCCGATTTGTCTAGCGGGCCTGCGATCTAGACTCATCGTACGCGCGTTCGAAGCTCAGCGCAAGGGCAGATCAGGCGAATCTTCATATTTGTCAGTATCATTCGATCAACAGTCATCCACATCCCCTCCCCCTGGCAGAGCCTTTCCACACCCGCTCCAGCCACCTTTGACATCCGTGCCTCGTGCCCCTACTTCAGCACTCACGAGCAATCCCTCTAGGGTGCGGTCGTGCTCGCGCTGCTGCCCCCGTCGGAGTCCAAGCGCGGTCGTAGCCGTGGCGCCGCCCTCGATCTCGCCCGCCTCTCCTTCCCCGCTCTGAGCGCTACGCGCGACGCCGTCCTCGACGCTCTCGGCGAGGTCTCGGCCCGACCCGACGCGGCCACCGTGCTCGGCGTCAGCCCCAACCTCACCGACGACATCGCACGCAACGCTCGACTGCGCACCGCCCCTGCCACGCCCGTCGGGCAGCTCTACACCGGAGTCCTCTACGACGCGCTCGATCTGGCCTCGCTCGATCCCGCCGCGCTGCGCCGCGCACGTCGCTGGATCCTGGTGCAGTCCGCTGCCTTCGGCGCGCTGCGGCTCGGTGACAAGGTGCCGCCGTACCGGCTCTCGATGGGCGTGAACCTGCCGGGCCTCGGACCGCTGGCCGGTCTGTGGCGCGAGCCGCTGGAGGCCGAGCTCACCGCGGCGGCCGGGCGGCGGCTCGTCGTCGACTGCAGGTCGAGCACGTACGCCGCCGCGTGGACCCCACGTGGAGCCGTCGCGCGCCGCTGGGTGCGCATCGAGGTGCCGGGTGCGACCCACAACGCCAAGCACACCCGGGGGCTCGTCACCCGCGCTCTCTGCCAGTTCGACGACGAGCCGACCACCCCGCACGCCCTGCGCGAGGCCTTGCAGCCGAGCTTCGAGGCGGACCTCGTCGAGCCCGCATCCGAGGCGAGACCCTGGTCACTCCGGGTCACTGCGCGATGATCAGCCGGTGACGCATCTGATTCATGAGCTCGGGCCGGTGTGGCCGGTGCTCGCCTTCTTGCTCGCGATCAGCGTCGTCGCGGAGGTCTGTCAGACCGCGGGTCTGTTCGAGGTCGCCGCGTTCTGGGCGGCCCGCGCCGGCGGCGGCCGCAGTGTGCGTCTGTGGCTGCTGGTCGTCGCCCTCTGTGTCGCCTGCACCGCCGTCCTCAGTCTCGACACCACGGCGGTGCTCCTCTCCCCCGTCGCCGTGGCTCTGGCCCGCCAGTGCAAGCTGCCGCCTCTGCCGTTCGCACTCACCGCCGTGTGGCTGGCCAACACGGCCTCCCTCTTGCTCCCCGTCTCCAACCTCACCAATCTGCTCTCGTTGCAGACGTTCTCGCACCTCGGTGGCCAGTCGGCGTACTTCCGCACCGCCTGGCTACCCGCTGTGACGGCCGTCGTCGCCACCGTCGTGATGATCGCCGCGCTGCACCCCAGGGTGCTGCGAGGCGGGTACGACATCCCGCAGGCTCCCGCTCCGCGCGACAAGGCGCTCGTGATCCTCACCGGCGCCACCTGCGTGGTGCTGGCACCCCTCTTCGTCAGCGGGATCACCCCCGCGATCCCGGCCGTCGTCGCCGCCATCGTGCTGGTGGCCGCCCTGGCCGTCCGGGACCGCTCCTCGTTGCGCGACCTGACGGTGCCCTGGACCCTCGCCCTCGGGGTGCTCGCGCTCTTCGTCGTCGTCGAGATCGCCCGCCAGCACGGGCTGGACAAGGTCCTGGCGGACCTCGTGGGCGCCGGTCATGGCGTATCGGCCGACTTGCGTCTGGCGGGCGTGGGTGCGGTGACGGCGAACGTCGTCAACAACCTTCCGGCCTACCTCGCGCTGCGCCCCACGGCCGCCGACACTTCGCAGCGCGCACTTGCGCTCCTGGTCGGGGTCAACACCGGCTCGATCGTGCTGCCCTGGGGGTCGCTCGCCACCCTGCTGTGGCGGGATCGTTGCAAGCGGGCCGGTCTGCAGATCAACACACTCCGGTTCATCGGCGAGAGTGCCGCCGTGGCCCTGGTCACGGTCGTGGCGACCACGCTGGTCATCCATTGAGCCGACTCAGAGCGCGCGTCGATAGAAGTCCTCCACGGTCCGGTAGCCGAGCTGGTCGTAGAGCGCGCGTGCCCCTGTGTTGGGTGCGAAGACGTTGAGGCCCAGTCCGGTCCGTCCACTCGCCCGGCAATGTGCGGCTCCGGCCTGCATGATCGCGCGACCCAGGCCACGACGTCGGTGGTCCTCGGAGACCTGCACGTCGTAGACGAAGGCATGCGGCAGGTGCGCGCCGATCCACAGCAGACCGACGGGCACGTCACCGTCGTACGCCGTCCAGAGCCACTGCCCCTCGGAGTCGAGGCCGTCGGGAAGCAGCCGCTCGTACGACTCGCGGGCGTTAGCGGTCGCGACGTCCGGCGGCTCGCCCGCGTCGGCGCGTTCCTGCGCGTAACCCTCGACGGCCTCCGTCCGGTATTCCTCGAACTGGGCGTCCGTCATCGGCCGCAGCTCGACGCCACCACTCACCGGCGGGCCGTCCACTCCGAAGGCCAGGTCCATCTGCGACGCGGAACGCTCAGCGCCGAGAGCGCTGACGAAATCGCCGCCGTGCACGTCCCCGGGCCAGCACACCGCGGTGATCATCCGGGTGCCCACGCGATCCGCGTACGCGGTCACTGCCGTGACAGCCTCCGCCAGGCGACCGATCGGCAGGGTGCAGTCCCCCACCCGCACGCCGCCGTCGCGCGGATCGCGCCGCAGCCAGAGCCAACCACTTGCGAGCGAATCGCCAGCCACCAGAACTTCGTTCGCGAGCGGATCAGATCCCCCCAGCGTCCAGGACGTGTCGACGAAATCGGCCGCAGCCGCTCGTGCGCTGTCGGCATCGTGACCGCGCACCGCGAACTGCCACTGCGCGCGGCGACGCACCTCCGCGTCGCGCCATGACGCGAACTCATCGCTGCGCAACGGGCGCAGAGGGCCTGGCCCACGACTCGCCGACCCGCTCACGGCAGGTGATGGGTCACGTTGAGGTTCTGCACGACAGCACGCCCGTCGGCCCAGACCTGCAGCGTGGTCAGGGACGCGGGATCGGCCTGCAGCATCCACGCGGTCTCTCCCGAGATGCCGAGGATGAGGGCGAGGACGACCATCAGCGGCTTGCGGTGGGTGGCCACGACCACCGTGCCACCGGGGCCCGCCGCGTCCACGGCCCGCCGGAACGCTGTGGCGACGCGAGCGACGAGCTCGGTGTGCGACTCGCCGCCGTCCGGGCGGAAGTCCGCGTCCGACCGCATCTGGGACAGCTCGCCCGGGTGCGCCGCCTCGATCTCGGCGAACGTCAGGCCGTCCCAGGTGCCGACGTCCTGCTCGTCCCAGTCCGCATCGACCTGCAGCGCCACGCCGAGCGCTCGGGCAGCCGACTCCCCGGTCTCTCTGGCCCGTGTGAGCGAGGAGGACACCACGTGCACCGCTCCGGTGAGTCGGGCGGCCAGCTCGTCCGCCGCGGCGGCCGCCTGACGGCGACCCTGCGCATTCAGGCTCGGGTCGGCCCCACCCCGCCCGTCCAGCTTCTGCCCGACCGTGAAGTCCGTGACACCGTGCCGCAGCAGGACGACGGCGGTCGCCGTGGCGGCATCCGGTCGGCGTGCGGTCGTGGGCGCCTGCGGCGCGACGGGTTCGGTGTCGAAGAGCGTCCCGGTGTTGTCCGCCGTGTCCCCAGCGGCCGCAGGGGTGCCTGCCTCGGCAGCGGGTGCGGCATCGATGCCGTCGGGGCTCCACAGATCCCGTACGACGCGCCGACCGTCCATCCCGTCGTTGCTGAGCTTGTCGGCGTCCTTGTTGATCTCGCGCGGTATCCACGTCCAGGTGACGTCGCCGCCCAACTCCCGCCGCCGGCGTACGAAGGAGTTCGCCTCCAGCGCAAGCCTCTTCATGTCCTCGTGCTTGATCTTCCAGCGACCGGCCATCTGCTCGACGACCAGCTTGGAGTCCATCCGCACGGCGACCCGCGCACCGGGGTCGATCGCCTCGGCGGCCTCGAGCCCGGCGATCAGACCGGAATACTCCGCGACGTTGTTGCTGGCCTTGCCGAGAGGTGCGGCCCGCTCGGCCAGCAGCTGCCCGGACGCGGCGTCCCGCACCAGCGCGCCGTACCCGGCCACACCGGGATTGCCCCGTGAACCGCCGTCCGCCTCAACGATGAGTTCGCGCGCCACCGGCTCACAGTCCCGATTCCGCGGTCCGCACCAGGATGCGGCCGCACTCGTCGTGCCGCAGCACCTCGTCGTCTGCCGCCCCGCGGATGCGCGCCAGCTCGGACTGATCGATCTCCAGTCCGCAACCACCGCAACGACGTTGGCTCAACGCGGCCGCACCGATCCCGCCCCGCTGCTCACGGATCCGGGTGTAGAGCTCGAGCAGGTCCTGGCCGACCCCGGCCGCGACATTGGAGCGGTCCGCGGTGATGCGCTCCCGCTCGGTGGTGAGCTCGCGCAGCTCTCCCCCACGCTCGCCCTCCAGCTTGTCCAGGCGGGCGCGACCCGTCTCCAGCTCCTCCTCGCGTCGGGCCAGCGTGGCGCGCAGCTCCTCGGCGCGCTCCATGACCTCCAGCTCAATCTCCTCCAGGTCCCCCTGCCGACGCGCCAGTGCCTCCAGCTCGTGCTGCAGCGCCTGCAGGTCCTTGGCGGTGCCCTGGCCGGCGTCGAGCCGGGACCGGTTGCGCGCCGCACGGTCGCGGACCTGCTGCACGTCGACGTCCGCACGGGTGATCTCACGGTCGACGTCGGACAACGCCGTGCGCGCGAGCACGACCTCCTCCTCGGCGGTGCGGACCTGCTGCTGGGCCTGCTCGACCTCGGCGTTGAGCGGGAGGGTGCGCTCCCGGTGCGCGATCTGGTCCAGGCGGGTGTCGAGCTTCTGCAGGTCGAGCAACCGCCACTGGCGACTGGTGTCAGCTTTCACGGGAGCTCCTGGAGTATTGAGGTGTGCGATCCGGGGTCGGACGTCCCACGGTGAAGTCCCACGGGTCGGTCCGCAGGTCGGAGACGTGCGTGACGATACGTGCCTGCAGCGCCTCCGCGAGACGCGACGCCGCCGCGGCGAGCCACAACTGCTCTGTCGCGTAGTGCCCGGCGTCGATCAGGTACGGCGGTCCGTCACCCGCCTCCTCCCGCGCTTCGAGCGCCGGGTGGTGGCGCAGGTCGGCCGTGACGTAGACGTCGGCGCCGTGGGCGCGTACGTCGCCGAAGCGGTCGTCGCCCGCCCCGCCCATGAGCGCCACGGTCTGCACCAGGGCGCTCGGATCCCCTGCGACACGTACGCCGACCGGCGTCGCCGGCAGCGCGTCGGCCAGGCGGGTCGCGAACTCTCGCAGCGTCACAGCCTCAGGCAGACGGCCGACGCGCCCGATCGGCTGGCCGTCCTCCATGCCCAACGGCGCGCAGTCGTCGGGCAGTCCGGCCGCAGCCGCCAGGGCGTCGTTGACGCCGGGCCGGGCGATGTCGGCGTTCGTGTGCGCGCAGTAGATGGCCAGGTCGGCGACGACGGCCGAGGTGACGACGGCACCCTTGGCGGTGGTGGTGGCGACCGAGTGCACCCCGCGCAGCAACAGCGGATGGTGGGTGACGAGCAGATCGGCCCCGGCCTCGACGGCCTCGTCGACGACCGCCCGGGTCGGATCGACGGCGAAGTGCACGCGGCGTACGGGTTGCGCCGGATCGCCGGTGACCAGCCCGACCTGGTCCCACGACGCCGCCGTCTCCGGCGGATAGAACCCGTCCAGCACCGCCACCACCTGGGCCAGGCTCATGTCGTGCGCACTCGTCGTCATGGCGACCATTCGTACCAGCAGCAGGCCGGGCGGGCGATGCAGGACGTCGGCCCGTCCTGCCGGCAGGTTGTTCGAAGGGAACGCGTGCTCGGCATCGGCTACCTCGGATCCCCCAACCGGCAGAGCATGCTCGACTTCCGGGGCCGCGACCTGGACGCGATGCTCGCGCAGCTGCGCGAGCGTCGAGCCGACGTCACGAATGAGGTGCAGGAGGTGGAAGGGATCGGCCGGTTCGGGTGGGTCACCGACCCCGAGGGGCCACCGCATCGAGCTGTGGCGGCCCGCCTGGGACGAACGATGGGTGGGCCCGGCCGGGCTCGAACCGACGACACCCGCGGTGTAAACGCGGTGCTCTACCAACTGAGCTACAGGCCCCGAGCGACGGAGCGTGGTGATCCTAGACGACCCGCCGCTCGACGGGTTCAGGCGTACTGCTGCTGCCGGTCGTCGTTCCGGTGGTAGTACGCCGAGCTCTCCTTGCGCCAGATCAGAATGACCACGGCGAGCCCGATGGCGAAGGTGAGGACGCTGGTGACGATCCCGATCGACCCGCTACCGCGTACGAGGGTGGAGGTGAGGGCCGAGACCAGACCCAGCGCAGAGAACGCGAACAGCACAGTGGCCACGATGCGTGCCCAGTTGAGACCTTTGCGATTGAGGATCGCCATGACGACCCACAGTGCCACTCCGAGCAGACCGACCACGATGACAACCGCGACCATTACGTGGGCGAGCGTGTCGACGGTACTGGCACTGAGGTGCGCGCTGCCCGTCTTCTTGGCGTTGCTCTTCTCGAGGGCGTCCCGGAAGTTGCTCGTGCTGAACGCGTTGTAGATGACCGTCGCCAGTGCCACCACTGCCCCCAGATACATCAGCTTGACCGCCGTGTCCAGCGGCTTCGGCACGGTGGTGACCGGCTTCTGCCCGCGGACGCCCTCCTGCGGCATCGATGCGTATCCCTCGGCCGAACGGCCCTGTTCCCCTTGATGACTCATGGGCCGAAGCTTCCCAGATCGGACGCCGAATCGAGCGGACGAACAGCGGATCTGTTCAGAGCGTCGCGAGCACCTCGTGGAACACGCTGAAGTCGCGTGCCTCGCCCGGCCCGTTGACCAGGGTCCAGCGCACGACACCGTCGGTGTCGATCAGGAAGGTGCCCCGCACCGCCATACCGGCCGGCTCCAGGAAGACGTCGTACGCGCGCGCGACCTCGCCGTGCGGCCAGAAGTCCGACAGCAGCGGGAAGCTGAATCCCTGGTCGTCGGCCCAGGCCCGCTGGGTGTACATCGGGTCGCACGAGATCCCGGCGACCTGCACGTCGGGGTTGACGAAGCGGGAGATGTCGTCGCGGATCTCGCACAGTTCACCGGTGCAGATACCTGAGAACGCGAAGGGGTAGAAGACCAGCAGCACGGCCCGGTCGGCGTGCAGGGACGCCAGCGAGGTGTCCTGGCCGAACTGGTCCTTGAGGGTGAAGCCCGGAGCCTTCGACCCGACTGCAATGGTCGTGGGGTCGCTCATCGCTGTTTCGCGGTGCCGCCCTGGACGAGTTTGGTCGCGATCCAGTCGGCGCCCGCCTTCACCGGCGCGGACGCCTTGAGACCGGCGGTCTGCGCTGCTTCCTCGATGTCCGCCGGCTCGACGGTGTCCGGGTGCCCGCTGCGGGGAGAGAGCAGCACGACGAATCCCTTGTCGGCCAGCCCGGACAGGGCGTCGACGCAGTCGTCGATCAGGTCACCGTCACCCTCGCGCCACCACAACAGCACGGCATCGACCACACCGTCGAAGTCCTCGTCCTCGATCTGCGAGCCGATGACGCCTTCGATCGCCTCGCGGAAGCCCTCGTCGGCGTCGTCGTCCCAGCCGATCTCCTGCACGATCTGTCCGTCGGTGAATCCGAGGCGTCCGCCTAGCGTCGCCTCTCCATCTCGGGCCACAGCCGTCCTTTCTGCGCCAGCCCAAGGGGCCTGCTGTCGGTGATGTCCTGCACGGTTCGGGGATGTCGCGGCTTAGTCCACCTGCAACGGCCTGCATTTGCAACCGATCCGCGATACGTGGACGGCGCGAACCGCCCTGATGGCCCCCACCCGCTCGTACCCGAAAGTAACCGACCGCGAGTCGCAGTCGGTGACTGCGCAGGTAGAAGATGTCGGTTACGCACATGAGAGGAGCCACTCGTGGCACGCGAAGAAGCAGGCCCGATCCTGAACGGGATTCCCAGCCAGCTGCCGGACATCGACCCCGAGGAGACCGCCGAATGGCTGGACTCCCTGGACGCCGTGATCGATGAGGGCGGACAGGCGCGGGCACGCTACGTGATGCTCAAGATGCTTGAGCGCGCCCGCGAACGGCAGATCGGGGTGCCGTCGCTGACGGCGACCGACTACATCAACACCATCCCCGCCGAGTCCGAGCCGTGGTTCCCCGGCGACGAGGAGGTCGAACGCCGCTACCGCGCCTGGATGCGCTGGAACGCCGCGATCATGGTGCACCGCGCGCAGCGGCCGGACGTCGGTGTCGGCGGCCACATCTCGACGTACGCCTCGGCCGCCACGCTCTACGAGGTCGGCTTCAATCACTTCTTCCGCGGCAAGGACCACCCGGGCGGCGGCGACCAGGTCTTCATCCAGGGACACGCGTCCCCGGGCATCTACGCCCGCGCGTTCCTCGAGGGGCGCCTCACCGAGGACCAGCTCGACGGCTTCCGGCAGGAGCAGTCCCACCGGATCGACGGTCGGCGGATGGGCCTGCCGTCCTACCCGCACCCGCGCAACATGCCGGGCTTCTGGGAGTTCCCGACGGTGTCAATGGGCATCGGCCCGATGAACGCCATCCACCAGGCGCAGTTCAACCGTTACCTGCACGGCCGCGGCATGAAGGACACCAGTCAGCAGCACGTCTGGGCCTACCTGGGCGATGGTGAGATGGATGAGCCGGAGTCGCGCGGCCTGCTGCAGCTCGCGGCGGTCGAGGGCCTGGACAACCTGACCTTCGTCATCAACTGCAATCTGCAGCGCCTCGACGGACCGGTGCGCGGCAACGGCAAGATCATCCAGGAGCTGGAGTCGTTCTTCCGCGGCGCCGGCTGGAACGTCATCAAGTGCATCTGGGGCCGCGGCTGGGACACCCTGCTGGGTGCCGACCGTGACGGTGCGCTCGTGCATCTGATGAACACCACCCCGGACGGCGACTACCAGACGTTCCGCGCCAACGACGGCGCCTACGTGCGCGAGCACTTCTTCGGTCGCGACCCGCGCACGCGCGACATGGTCAAGGACTGGTCCGACGACGACATCTGGTGGAAGCTCAAGCGCGGCGGACACGACTACCGCAAGGTGTACGCCGCGTACCGGGCCGCCATGGAGCACCACGGTCAGCCGACGGTGATCCTGGCGCATACCATCAAGGGCTACTCGCTCGGCACGCACTTCGCAGGGCGCAACGCCACGCACCAGATGAAGAAGCTGGCGCTGGACGATCTGAAGAACTTCCGCGACTCGCTCGAGATCCCGGTGACCGACCAACGGCTCGAGGACGATCCCTACCTGCCGCCGTACTACCACCCCGGCGAGAAGGACCCCGCGATCGAGTACCTGCGCGAGCGGCGTACGAAGCTCGGCGGCGGGGTGCCGAGCCGGCGCACCGAGGGCGTCTCGCTCAAACTGCCCGGCGACAGCGCCTACGCGTCCTCGAAGAAGGGCTCGGGCAAACAGCAGGTCGCCACGACCATGGCGTTCGTCCGCGGGCTGCGAGACCTGATGCGCGACAAGGACTTCGGCAAGCACATCGTGCCGATCATCCCCGATGAGGCACGCACCTTCGGGATGGACAGCTTCTTCCCGACCGCGAAGATCTACAACCCACACGGGCAGAACTACACCTCGGTGGACGCCGAGCTGATGCTGGCCTACAAGGAGTCCACCGACGGGCAGATCCTGCACCTCGGCATCAACGAGGGCGGCTCGGTCGCGGCGTTCACGGCGGTCGGCACGTCGTACGCCACGCACGGCATCCCGATGGTGCCGATCTACGTCTTCTACTCGATGTTCGGCTTCCAGCGCACGGCCGACTTCATCTGGGCGGCTACGGACCAGATGGCGCGCGGCTTCCTCATCGGAGCCACCGCCGGACGCACCACGCTGACCGGTGAGGGCCTGCAGCACGCAGACGGCCAGTCGCACCTGCTGGCGTCGACGAATCCCGCTGTCGTCGCTTATGACCCGGCGTACGCCTACGAGACGGCGCACATCATGCAGGACGGCATCCGTCGGATGTTCGGCGACAACCCCGAGAACGTCATCTACTACCTCACGGTCTACAACGAGCCGATGCAGCAGCCGGCCGAGCCGGAGGACGTCGACGCCGAAGGGATCCTGCGCGGCATGCACCGCATCACCGAGGGCGGCAGCACCGAGGGCGTCGGCGACGACGCTCCCCGGGTGCAGCTGCTCGCCTCCGGTGTAGGTGTGCCGTGGGCGCTCGAGGCGCAGCAGTTGCTCAAGGACGACTTCGGCGTCGTGGCCGACGTGTGGTCGGTGACCTCGTGGAACGAGCTGCGCCGCGACGGGCTGGACTGCGACGAGCACGCCTTTCTGCATCCGGACGAGGAACGCCGCGTCCCCTACGTGACGAAGCGGCTGCAGGACGCACCCGGCCCCGTCGTCGCGGTCTCGGACTGGATGCGTGCGGTGCAGGATCAGATCCGCCAGTGGGTGCCGGGCGACTACGTGACGCTGGGCGCCGACGGGTTCGGCTTCAGCGACACCCGACAGGCGGCTCGCCGCTTCTTCCACATCGACGGACCGTCGATGGCGGTGCGGGCGCTGCAGGCCCTGGCCGACCGCGGCGAGATAGATGCGTCGAAGGCACGCGAGGCCGCCGAGAGGTACAAGCTGCTCGACGTGACGGCGGGTGCCTCGGGCAACGCGGGCGGCGAGGCCTGATCGCGCAGCCGCGACGGTGACTCAGGTATGACCGAGAGGCACAGGCCGACCTGTGCCTCTCGGCTCCTACTGCGCCACCGTCACCGTGCGCATCGGCGTACGCCGTCTCAGGACGGCTGGCGGCTGAGCACCTCGTCGCGCGCGAGCACGGCGATGTCGGGCTGATCGCAGATGAGCGCGTCGACCCCGGCGCGCAGGAACCTGCGCATCTCACCGAGTACGTCGCCCCAGTCCGCCTCGCGCCAGCCGCGCCGCATGTCCTCGGCCAGGAAGGCGTTCTCGGCGCGGAAGGTCCAGACGTGCACGCGCAACCCGGCGGCGTGCGCGTCCCGGATCAGCCGGCTCGGCATCCCGAGCGTGCCGTCGGGCCGCCGAGGGAAGACCCTCGCCTTGCTCGGTCCGATGCCGTCGATCCAGCTCGACAGCAGCCGCAGCCCGCGGGCGGTCAGCATCTCGTCGTACGTGCCGTGATCCGCGCCCTCGCCGAAGCCGGGCGGCACGCCGCCGTTCTCCAGCAGGAAGATCAGCGGCAGCGTCACCCCGAGCTCGTCGCGCAGCCGGATCAGGCTGTGCAGCTCGAAGGACTGCAGGTAGACCGGCACGCTGCCGTCGACCGCCCCGCCGCGTCGTAGCCCGTCGAGCACGGCCCGCTCCATGTCCATGCCCATCGCGCGGTAGTGCGAGGGGTGCTTCAACTCCACGCTCAGGCCGATCTCGCGGCCGAGCTCGCGCGACACCTGAGCGCGCACCCGCAGCAGGTCGTCGAACGACGCCACCCGGCACCGACCGTGGTAGATCGTGTTGGACGGTCGCAGCTGCGCGAGCCGCTCGGTCGCCCACAGCGTCCCGATCTCGGCCAGCGTGAAGTCGTCGGCGAACCACCCGGTGACCTCGATGCCGTCCACCTTGCGCGTCGTACGCCGGTCGGCGAACTCGGCGCGGTTGGCCACGTCCGTCGTACGGGACAGCTCCGGCTCGTGGCGGCAGATCAGCTGCCCGTCGGAGGTCATCACCAGATCGGGCTCCAGGGAGTCCGCGCCGAGTCGGGCGGCGAGCCGATACGACTCCACCGTGTGTTCGGGGCGGTAACCGCAGGCTCCGCGGTGACCGACGATGAGGGGTTCACGTCCACCGGCGCCGCCGGCCTCGAGGCTCATGCCCCCACGCGATCACCCGCGTACGACGTGCCGGTGGAAGCGACATGCCGGGCCCGTGTCGAGGTCGTGAACGGCGGGCAAACCGGCCCCGCGGCACATCGCGGCGACCGATTGTCCTCGGTTATCGAGGTCATACAAATACCCTGGGCACGTGAGTACCCCCACACACCGTCGCCTGGAGCAGCACGCGGGTGAGCTGTCGACCGCCGCCGTGCACCAGATGGAGACGTCCTACCAGTGGTACCAGGAGCTGTCGGCGTCCGACCGGTCGTGGGTGGGCCTGGTCGCGCAAGCGGGCATCGCGGCGTTCATCTCCTGGCACAGCGATCAGTCGGAGGCGCCGTCGGTGGCCACCGACGTCTTCGGCAGCGCCCCGCGCGACCTGATGCGCACCGTCACCCTGCGGCAGACCCTCGACCTGGTCCGCACGGTCATCGACGTGGTCGAGCAGCATGTCGGCATGCTCGCGGCACCTGGCGAGGAGACCCGGCTGCGCGAGGCAGTGCTCACCTACTCCCGCGAGATCGCCTTCGGCGCGGCGCAGGTGTACGCCGCTGCCGCCGAGAGCCGCGGCGCCTGGGACGCGCGCCTGGAGTCCCTCGTGGTCGACGCGATCCTGCGTGGTGAGGCCGATGAGTCGCTCACCTCGCGGGTGTCGGCCCTGGGGTGGGACGAGGTGCACGACATCGTGGTCGTCGTGGGCACAGCACCTGCCGGTCCCGGTGCCGAGACAGTGGATTCGCTGCGCAGAGAAGCTCTACGACGCGACCTGCCGCTGCTCGCCGCGGTCCAGCGACGACGGCTGATCGCGATCATCGGCGGGGTGGACGACGTCCTGGCCGCCGTCAGCGCCATCACCTCGCAGTGGGCCGACGGCCCGGTCGTCATCGGGCCGAAGGTGCCGCACCTGTACGCCGCCGGCCGCAGCGCGCGCGCCGCGCTGGCCGGGCAGAGCGCCGCACCTGCATGGCCCGAGGCGCCGCGACCCTGTCTGGCGGACGAGCTGCTGCCGGAGCGGGCCCTCGCCGGTGACACGCGGGCGCGGCGCCGCTTGGTGGACAAGGTCGCGCACACCCTGGCCGACCACCCGGCGCTGCACGAGACCGCCACCGCCTACCTGGACCAGGGCAGCCTCGAAGCCACCGCGCGCCTGCTCTTCGTGCACCCCAACACGGTGCGCTACCGCCTCGGCCGGATCCACGGCCTCACCGACTGCGACCTGACCCGGCCGCGCGAAGCCTTCACGGTACGGCTCGCCCTGGCCATCTCGCACCTACCGGACTTGTAGCAAACCTCCAAAACCAGGGGGGCAACTTGGTCCGATGGGCACCCAGGATCTCAGGCCCCGTCGCGGCACGATGAACGAGTGCTAGCGATCGTGTGCCCCGGACAAGGCTCGCAGACCCCAGGATTCCTCGCCCCGTGGCTGGAGGTGCCGGGCTTCCCCGAACGACTCGCCTGGCTCTCCGCGGTGGCCGGGATGGACCTGGTGGCCCACGGGACCACCTCCGACGCCGAGACCATCAAGGACACGGCCGTCGCCCAGCCCCTGATCGTGGGGTCCGGGCTGCTGTGCCTGCTCGCCCTCTTCGACCACCCCGCCGACGGCTTCCGCCTGGTCGGCGCCGGCGCGGGCCACTCGGTGGGCGAGATCACCGCCGCCGCCGCGGCCGGTGTGCTCTCCGCCGAGCAGGCCATGGTCTTCGTCCGCGAACGCGGCGCCGCGATGGCGCAGGCGAGCGCGGCACGCCCGACCGGCATGAGCGCGGTCCTCGGTGGCGACCCCGACGAGGTGCGCGCGTCGCTCGACCAGCACGGCCTCACCGCGGCCAACATCAATGCCGCCGGCCAGGTCGTGGCCGCGGGCACCATGGAGCAGTTGAGCGAACTGAAGGCGGCGCCGCCGACCAAGGCACGCGTCGTGCCGCTGCAGGTCGCCGGGGCGTTCCACACCGAGCACATGGCCTCGGCCGTCGACCGCCTCGCTCACCTCGCGAACGCGATCTCCACCCACGACTCACGAATCCCACTGGTGAGCAACAAGGACGGCCAGGTCGTGCACCAGGGCCGCGAAGTGCTCGGCCGGATCGTGTCGCAGGTGCGCAACCCCGTGCGCTGGGACCTGACGATGGACACGCTGGCCTCTATGGGGGTCACCGGACTCATCGAGATCCCTCCGGCCGGCACGCTCGTCGGCCTGGCCAAGCGCGGGATGCCGGGCGTCGAGACGCTGGCCCTGAAGACGCCCGACGACATCGACAAGGCGATCCGGATGGTCGGCGAGCACGGCGAACCCCACGACGGCGGGATCGCACCGTCCTGGCGCCTCGTGATCTCCCCCAGCAAGGGCACGGTGTCGCTCGACACCAGCGCGGTCGGCACGACCGTGCATCCTGGCGACACGATCGCGCAGATCTCGACGCTGCGCGACAGCTACCCGGTGCTGTCGCCGCACGGCGGTCAGGTCGTCGAATGGCTGGCCGAGGACGGCGACCCGGTCGCGCCCGGGCAACCGCTGCTACGCCTGCACCCGACCGAGGCCTCCCGGTGAGCACGGTCCCCAAGGGCACCGGCACTCTTCAGCCCTCGGTCGGTGCGCGGTACGCCGGCATGCTCGGCGTCGGCGGTTACCGCCCCGAGCGGGTCGTCACCAACGAAGAGGTCTGCACCTGGATCGACTCCTCCGATGCGTGGATCCGCGAGCGCACCGGCATCATCTCCCGCCGCTGGGCGGGCGAGCACGAGACGATCGTCGACATGGCCGCTCAGGCGGCCGCTCCGGCACTCCAGATGGCCGGTATCACCGCGGATCAGCTGAGTGCGGTCATCGTGGCGACCGTGACGCACACGATGCAGACCCCCGCCGCAGCACCGATGCTCGCTACCCGCCTGGGCGTCAAGGACGCGGCGGCGTTCGACGTCTCGGCCGCCTGCGCCGGCTACTGCCACGGCATCTCGCTCGCCTCGGACATGGTGCGCGGCGGCAGTGCGGAGTACGTCCTGGTGGTCGGCGTGGAGAAGCTGTCCGACATCACCGACAAGCGCGATCGCGGATCGGCGTTCATCTTCGCCGACGGGGCCGGCGCCGCAGTGATCGGCCCGACAGACACCCCCGGCATCGGCCCGACCGTGTGGGGCTCGGACGGCGAGAAGTGGGAGGCCATTTCCCAGCGGGTCCCGTGGGACCGGATCGTCGCCCTGCAACTGGAGGAGGCGACCACCGGGAAGCCGGCCGACTGGGCCGCTGCCGGGGCGATCGACGCCACGGAGGCCTCGACCCTCAAAATGGCCGGTCAGACGGTCTTCCGCTGGGCCGTCTGGTCGATGGCGCCGGTCGCGCAGCGGGCCATCGAGGCCGCGGGCATCACCGCCGCCGACCTCGACGCGTTCATCCCGCACCAGGCCAACATGCGCATCACCGACGCGATGATCAAGCAGCTCAAGCTCCCCGCCGACATCCCGGTGGCACGCGACATCGCCGAGACCGGCAACACCTCCGCGGCCTCCATCCCGTTGGCCACAGAGCGCATGCTGCGCGAGCAGGAGGTGCCCCGGGGCGGGCTCGCCCTGCAGATCGGCTTCGGCGCCGGACTCGCGTACGCAGCCCAGGTCGTCCGGCTGCCCTAGGCCGACCACAGATATCCAACAGAACACCCGAGGCTCGGCGGGAAATCCGGGTCAGCCCAGATGAAAACCGTTGTAGCACAGCCCAATCAAAGGAGAACAGCATGGCGCAAGACGAGCAGCAGGTCCTGTCCGGACTCGCGGAGATCGTGAACGAGGAGACCGGGGTGGACGCGGCCGACGTGCAGCCGGACAAGTCCTTCACCGAGGACCTCGACATCGACTCGCTGTCGATGATGACGATCGTGGTCAACGCCGAGGAGAAGTTCGGCGTGACCATCCCCGACGACGAGGTCAAGAACCTCACCACCGTCGGCGACGCCGTCAAGTACATCCAGACCGCACAGGGCTGACCACGACCTCCGGGTGGCCCGCCGACGCGGGCCCCCCGGACCGGTCGCACCCTTCGCGCGCCTTTCGAGCAGCACTGATCTTCAAGGAGTTTCATCCCATGACCGCAGACCGGCGCATCGTCGTCACCGGACTCGGTGCGACCACTCCCCTGGGTGGCACCATGACGCAGACCTGGGAGGCGCTGCTCGCCGGCGAGTCGGGCGCCCGCCCGCTGCCGCAGGAATGGCTGGACCGCTACGACCTTCCCGTCACCTTCGCCGCGACCATCAAGCAGCACCCGTCCGAGGTGCTGAAGAAGGTCGAGATCCGCCGGATGGACCCGTCGGCGCAGTACGCGATGATCGCCTCCCGTGAGGCCTGGGCCGACGCCGGCACACCGGAGGTCGATCCCGAGCGTCTCGGTGTCGCGATCGGCACCGGCATCGGCGGTGTGCACACCCTGCTCGACCAGTACGACGTGCTGAAGGAGAAGGGTCCGCGCCGGATCTACCCCCTGACCGTCCCGATGCTGATGCCCAACACCGCCTCCGGAAACGTGTCCCTCGAGCTCGGCGGTCGCGCCGGGGCCCATACCACCGTGTCCGCGTGCGCCTCCGGCGCAGAGGCCATGGGCTACGCCGCCGCCATGATCCGCGACGGCCGCGCCGACGTCGTCGTTGCCGGCGGCACCGAGGCCGCGATCCACCCGCTGCCGATGGCCGGCTTCGCCGCGATGCGCGCGCTCTCACCCCGCAACGACGACCCGACCCACGCCTCGCGTCCCTACGACGTGGACCGCGACGGCTTCGTCATCGGCGAGGGTGCCGGCGTCCTGGTGCTGGAGTCCTACGAGCACGCCACGGCCCGCGGCGCCCGCATCTACGCGGAGCTGGCGAGCATCGGTATGTCGGCCGACGCGTTCCACATCACCGCCCCCGAGCCGGAGGGCGCGGGGGCCTCCCGCGCGATGCTCGAGGCCGTCGAGCGGGCCGACCTGTCGCCGCGCGACATCATCCACATCAACGCGCACGCCACCTCCACCCCGGTGGGCGACATCGCCGAATCCAATGCCATCCGACGGGCGTTCGGCGACGCAACCGACGACATCTCGATCACGGCGACCAAGTCGATGACCGGGCACCTGCTCGGTGCGGCGGGCGCGTTGGAAGGGCTGATCACCGTGCTCAGCCTCTATCACCGGATCATCCCGGCGACCACGAACGTCGACAACCTCGACCCCGAGATCTCGCTCGACGTCGTGCGCGGTGAGCACCGCAAGCTGCCGGACGGCGACATCGCCGCCCTCAACAACTCCTTCGGATTCGGCGGCCACAACGTGGCCCTGACAGTGAAGAGCATCTGATGACGTCCACCGACCACGCACCCGCCCCGGCACCCGTCGAGGAAGCGGACCCGCGCGACCCCCTGACCCGGCTCACGACCTTCTTGGACGACGGCTCGCTGCAGCTCATCTCGGCACAGGACCGCAGCGGCATGCTCGCTGCCACCGGCACGGTGCGCGGCGTCCCGACCGTGGTCTTCGCCGCGGACCCCCGCATCCAGGGCGGAGCGCTCGGCGCCGAGGGCTGCGGCGTGATCGTCGCGGCGTACGAGCGTGCGCTGGCTGATGATTCGCCGATCGTGGGCCTGTGGCACTCCGGCGGCGCGCGGCTGGCCGACGGCGTGGTCTCCCTCAACGGGATGGGCGAGATGTTCGCGATCATGACCCGCGCATCGGGCAAGATCCCGCAGATCTCCGTAGTGCTCGGCGCGGCCGCCGGCGGCGCGGCGTACGGCCCGGCCCTGACCGACATCGTCATCCTCGGCCCGGACGGGCTGATCTTCGTTACCGGGCCGGACGTCGTGCGTTCGGTGACCGGGGAGAACGTCACCGCCGCTCGGCTCGGCGGCGCCGAACCGCACGGCCGCCGTTCGGGCGTGGTGCACGTGGCCACCGAGACCACCGAGGAGGCGTACGACCGCGGTCGGCAGATGGTCAGCCTGCTGTCCGACCAGGGCCGGATGGACGTCGCCTCGGTGCAGGACCGCGATCTCGCCGCGACCTTCCCGGAGTCGGCCAAGCGCGCGTACGACGTGCACCCCCTGATCGCGGACGTCGTCGACGACGTCGAGGACTGCATCGAGCTGCACCCGCGCTGGGCCCCGTCCATCGTGACCACCCTCGGTCGCCTCGGCGGCCGCACGGTCGGCGTCATCGCCAACAACCCGCTGCGCCTCGGCGGCTGCCTCGACGCGACGTCCGCGGAGAAGGCCAGCCGCTTCGTGCGGATGTGCGACGCGTTCGGCATCCCCCTCGTGGTGCTCGTGGACGTGCCGGGCTACCTGCCCGGTGTCGGCCAGGAGTGGGACGGCGTCGTGCGACGCGGCGCCAAGCTGCTGCACGCGTTCGCCGAGGCCGTGGTGCCCCGGGTGACGCTGGTGACCCGCAAGACGTACGGCGGCGCCTACATCGCGATGAACTCCCGCTCGCTCGGTGCGACCCGGGTCTTCGCCTGGCCGACGGCCGAGGTCGCGGTCATGGGCCACGTCGCCGCCGTGCGGATCCTGCACCGGCGCCGCCTCGCGGAGGTCGACCCGGCCGAGCGCGTGACGGTCGAGAACGAGCTGGCCGAGGAGCACGCGGTCCTCGCGGGCGGTCTGCCGCGCGCGGTCGAGATCGGCGTGGTCGACGAGGTCATCGAGCCGACCAGCACCCGCACTGCTCTCGCCACCGCCATCGCGGCAGCCCCGCAGCGACGCGGGGACCACGGCAACATCCCGCTCTGATCCCGCACCCCTCCGTCGAGGGGTACGGAAACGCCACCCCTCGATGAGCAGGTGGCGCCGGGTCAGGACACCCGGTGCAGCCAGCGCACCGTGGCGCCGTCTCCGGCGTACCGGAAGGGCTCCAGCTCCTTGTCCCACGCGGTCCCGAGCAGTTCGGCCATCTCGGCACGGAACACCTCAGGGTCTCCCCCGCACTGCGCGAGGGCCGACCGGAGCCGGTCCTCGTGGATGACCGCGTCCCCCGACGTCGAGGTCCAGGTGTGGTGGATCCCGAGATTCGGGGTGTGCGCCCAGCGTGAGCCGTCGACTCCGGGGCTGGCTTCCTCGGTGACCTCGTATCGCACGTGGTCCCAGCCCCGCAGCGTGCTGGCCAGCCGGGCACCGGTGCCCGGATCGGCCATCCAGGACAGCTCGGTGCGCACCATGCCGGACGCGACCGGCTGCGCGGTCCATTCGAGCGCGACGGACTGGCCTAGCACGCTCTCCAGCGCCCAGGCGATGTGCGGGCACAGCGCGGTGGGGGCCGCGTGGATGAACACGACCCCGCGCGCGACGGCGCGACTACTTGCCACGGACATCCGAGCCTCCTTCACCATGAGGGACGTCTTCCCCAACGACCTACGGTGAAACGAGCCGACGGCATGCGCGGCGTACTGCGGATTCAATTGCCGCTCATTGTGCCCCATTCGTCACATGAGCACCAGGTTTAACGTCCGCTCGTTCTCCGGGCGGTCACGGCGCCGAATCGGGCACGTTCGGTGACGCGGCGTACGCCTGGATGGGAGTCATCGCGATTCCGTTGATCTGCACGGTCGCCACTTGGGCCACCTGGGCGCAGCCCACCGCCTTGTCGACCGTGGTGGCGTAGTCGGTGCCGCTGCCGGTAGCGCCCGTGGTGGGCGTCGTGCCCTCTCCAGGCGTCGTGCCACCGCCCGGCGACGGGGTCACGGTCGATGAGGATCCCGGCGTCGATGAGCTGCCACCCGTCGGGGTCTTCTCCGGCGAGGCGGTGAGCGACGTGTCCGACTTGATTTTCGCGAAGAGTGCGGCCGCGTTGCTCGCCGGCAAGACCTCGGCCTGGTTCTGCGGGTCGGGGATGTTCGGCATCGTGGTGAACGTGATGCGCTTACTGGGGATCTTGTTCAGCTCCTTGGCCAGCCCGGTGAGCTTGCCGATGTCGCCCAGACCGTTGTCGACCGTGACTGCCTTGGTCGCCGCATTCGCGAGGTCGTAGAGACGGACCGGGTTCGCCAGGGTCGACGCGCTCTCCATCTGACGCAGCATCGCGGACAGGAAGAGATGCTGGGCCACGGTGCGACCGATGTCGCTACCGTCGCCGAAACCGTGCCGCGTCCGCAGGAACTCCAGGGCCGACTTGCCCTTGAGGGTGTGCGAACCCTTCTTGAGCTTCAGGTGGGAGTAGGTGTCGTAGACGTCGTGGTTGACGCACACGTTCACTCCGCCGACCGCGTCCGACATCGTGACGACGCCGGAGAAGTCGATGACCGCGAAGTGGTCGATCGGCACCCCCGTCAGGTTGTGCACCGTCTTCAGCGTGCAGCTCGGGCCGTACTGCAGGGAGCTGTTGATGCGCTCCCGGTGTGCGGCGACGGGCTGCCCGGTCGCTGGGTCCGTGCACTCGGGGATGTCGACCACGGTGTCCCGCGGGATGCTCATGATCGTGGCGTTGCTGCGGTCGGCGGAGATGTGCACGAGCATCTCGACGTCGGCGTTCGCTGCCAGCGACGTGGCGCTCTTCCCCGACGCCGTGCTCGTCGATGCCTGACATCCCCCACCGATGGCGCAGTCGGCCGAGCTGCCTCTGGTGTCCGACCCCATGACGAGGACGTTGATCGGGGCGCGGCCCTTCGCGTCAGTGGTCTCGGTGCCCACCAGGCCCTTGGGGATCGCGACCGTGCGGATGTTGCCGTTCAGATGATGTACGACGAGCGCACCGGCCGCGACGATGACGACCATGACCGCGGCCAGACCGAGCAGGATGCGCCGCCTCAGATGGGTACGCCGCAGCGCGGCCCGCTCAGCCGCCGCGGACCGATTACCGGTGGCGCCGGCGGGCCGGTCCTCCCGCCGTACGCCGTCTCGCGGTGCACCGCTCGGCCGGCCCGCCGACTCACCGCGGGGGCGGGGCAGCCGCGCGCCCGGCCCCTGGGCGTCCGGTCCCTTGCGTCCGTCGTCACTCATCGGCGACCCACCGCCGTCGGCAGCGGGTCAACGAGATGTCCGCGTGGGCGCGGGCGGGAGATCATGAATGCGGTGCTTCCTGGCAGAGGTCGATGAGCAGTGGCGTGAGCCCTGGGCACGATAACCATCGAACCTTTCCGTGGCTCTCAGGTTGGCGGCGGTTCGCGAACGCTTCGTGCGCGATGCCGCGGGATTACGCAGGAGCGAGGGTGACAGGGCTCACTCCCGAAGCCCTGTACGCCCGCCGTGCGCACCCTGAGCACGGCCACCGCGTCGGGTGCCCCGCCGGGTAGGGTGCGTGCGCTGGGGGCGGTAGCTCAGCTGGTCAGAGCAGCGGACTCATAATCCGTCGGTCCTGGGTTCAAGCCCCAGCCGCCCCACTCGGATGTGCGCGCAGAACAGATCCCACCTGCGCGTCGGGCTGTCAGCAGCCGTCGCTGCCGGCTGGCGTCACCGTGTCGGGCGCCGAGCCGGAGACGGCGCGGTTGTACACCGCGTACACCTCGGACGTGAAGGACGAGCTGTAGGACGTGTAGGAGTAGCAGCCACCCTGGTGCAGGCCGCCGATGACACCCCGGACCGCCTTCAGCTGTGAGCCGGGGATGGCGGACAACCACGGGCTGCCACTGCTGCCGCCGACGTAGCCGTCACAGTCGAAGGCGGGATAGCCGTCGGTGAGATAGGTCGGCACGGTGCAGCTGACCGGTCGGCTGGCTCCGCCGTTGTAGGCCACATCGGTGATCTCGGTGCCGGGTTGCGGAGCCGTGGAGAGCACGTTGCCGCCGGTGAGGTCCTGCACCTGCACAGTTCGCCAGCCATGGCGCTGCCCCGCGACCTGCAGGATCGCGTAGTCGTACTGCGTGTCGTGCACGCTCTTCCAGCGCGGTGCGACGTAGGCGCGCTCGACTCTCCACACGCCGTACGGCGCCGGCCGGATCGCGGACGTCCCGTCGTAGGCGGGCACGAACAGCCACCCGGCCGCGGTGCCAGATACGCAGTGGCCGGCCGTCAGCAGCAGGTCATGGGTCGGGCTGGCGATGACGCTCGCCGTACAGCTGTGGCCTCCAGGGAATCCGTCGGTGAACAGCGTGCCGACGGTGGGTACGCCCGGGGAGGTGCTCGCCGTCGGCGTCGTGGAGCGTGCGGAGGGCACGGAGGGCGCGGCGGACGCCGGTGCGGTCGCCGCACCGAGCACAGTCCCCGCGGCGCCGAGCCCGGCCGCGATCGTTGCGATCACACGCTTCATCGGTGTGCTCCTGTTCAGGTACACGGACGGCCGCCCCGACTCGGGCTGCCCCTGAGGGCAGTCGGGAGTACTCATCGAGCAATGGGCATGACGAGGCGAGTCTCCCGCAGTCTGCGGCCGAAGCGTGGGAAATGGGCAGGTTGATCGCGCCTGAAATCGCGAGGAAGAGTTCTCGACGCCGGCTTGTCCGACGTGCACGTCGCGACCGAGTCGTCGATGTGGTGGCAGAGCAGCCCATGTTCCGGGCTGCTGCTCGGCGTTTCGCGCGGGGGCTCAGCCCTGCGAGGCCTTGCTCTCGTCGGTGGATTCTGTGATCCCGAGGCCATGCTTGTTGCCGGTGCTCAGGATGCCCGAGAGCGTGCTCTCCAGGGTGGTCAGCGATCCGTAGTCACCGCTGGTGATCTTGCCTTCGAGGTTGGTGAGACTGGTGACCGCGCTCTGGATCGGCGCGGCCAGGTCCTTGCACAGGGTCGGGTTCGCCTCGACGTTCTTCTTGGCGTTGTTCATCAGATGCAGGTCCAGCCCGGCCACCGCGGCGCCCTTGACGACCGCCCGGATCCGGCCATGGGAACCCTTGTTGAACGTCCCGGCCTTGTACGGCTTCCAGATCCAGCGGTGGAAAGTGCCGACGGTCAGGCCGATATCGGTGACGAAGCGGGTCTTGGCGAACGAGCGTGTGTTGGAACTCGGACAGCTGGCAGCCGCATTCGTGGGGCTCGCCGCTGAACTGGCGGCAGTGCTCGAGCCGCTGGAGCTCGTGCTCGACGCGGCCGAGGAGCTGGTGGACGAGTCAGCTGCTCCCCCGGAGGACGACCCGGAGCTCGAGTTGTTGCAGCCGGCGACCAGGGCGAGGCCGAGGAGGGCCGGTACGGCGACGACGCGGGAAAGAGGCATGATCAGCTCCCTGTTCGGCCTGGACTTGTTCGAACCGCACTGCGTAGGTGCTTCGGACGTTAGAAGTCACCCCTGAGCGAAAGCTGCGAACGGAGCAGTCGGCCGGTGGCAATCCGGGCCCGGGGACACAGACCGGTTGGGCAGGACCCGCCCAGTCGATCGGTGCCGTCATGAGGCGGAGACGTCCGATCGGTCTACCGTGTCGTTGGTGACGGCCTCCTGCCGAGGCCTGATGTCCGGTCATCACCCTGACCGGGTCGCATGAAAGGTCCAGCAGTCGTGAAGCGTCGACTCACCACATCCCTCCTCGCGGCGCTCATCGCCGTCCCCGCCACCCTGGCCGTGTCGGCACCGAGCGCCCGAGCCGCGAGCACCCTGCCGTCGATGTCGGTGGCCCCCTACGCGCTCCTGCCGACCAAGACCGCTCTCTGGGTGAGCGTGCCGTCCGGCACAGTCGTGACGGTGCGGCACGCGGGCGGCTCGGTCATCGGATCCAGCACCTCGGTGACAGGCCACGCCCTGCTCGTCCTCTGGCAGCCGACCGGGTCGCGCAGCTCGTACGTCGTGACCGCGCCGGGCTACGCCCCGTCGACCGTCGAGGCGAGTACGTCGGCCACGTCCTTGGCGGGCGCGCTGTGGCGAATGACCAACAAGCGCAACGCGTTGCCGTCGACCTACGTGCCGTCAGGGCTGCAGACCGTCGGCTCGCGCCAGCTCACCGCCGGCGCGGCGACCGCCGTGAGGCAGCTCATCGCCGGCGCCGCGGCCGCGGGGCTGACCACGGGGGTCAACAGCGGGTACCGCTCCTACGCATCGCAGCGCTCGCTCTACGACCAGGACGTGAAGCAGTACGGACAGAAGGTGGCCGACGACCTCGTTGCGCGCCCGGGGTTCAGCGAGCACCAGCTGGGCCTGGCCGCCGACCTCACCAATGCCCCGTGCACGAATGCTTCATGCACCACGACCACCGCCACGGGTCGGTGGATCGCGGCCAACGCGTGGCGGTACGGCTTCATCCTCAGCAACGCGGTGGGGAAGACCGCGATCACCGGATGGCAGTCCGAGCCGTGGCACGTGCGATACCTCGGCACTTCCCTGACCGCCTACGTGCACGCACGCCAGATCCTGACCGAGGAGGACCTGTTCGGACTGCCGGCCGCCCCGACGTACTGATCCCGACGCGCCGGGATCGGCACGTCGGGGTCGGGGATAATGGAGGTCGAAGCTCAGACGGCGACGTCCTCTTCCAGCTCCTCCTCGGTGGCGGAGTCCAGCCGACCGGTGGAGCGGTCGACGTCCGTGCCGGTCGCCGTACAACGCGCCCGGCGCTGCTCCACGGCGTACCCGAGGCCCAGGCAGGCGATGCCGAGCACGAGCCATCCGAACAGGATCGCCAGCGGACCGCCGAGGCCGACGGCCGGGAAGTAGAACATCCGGCGCAGCGTCTCCACGAACCCGGCACCGATCCAGAAGTGGTGCAGCCAGCCGAAGAACGCCGGCTGCAGGACGGGTGAGAAGACTCCCCCGGAGCTCGTGAAGTTCAGTGCGACGAAGACGGCGGAGTAGAGCAGCGTGCTGAACCGTCCGACCAGCGGGTGCAGTCCGACGCCGACGAACATCACGGCCGCCGTGTAGAGGATCGACAGACCCCAGACGGCCGGGACGTGACCGCCGAACATGTCGTAGCCGAAGTGGGCGACGGCGAGCTCGGCCGTCGAGAGCACGACGGCGGCACCGGCGGCAAGGCCGACACGGTCCCGGAAGCGCCGGGAGGCGGCTGCCGCACCGATGGCGATCGAGGTCGCGTAGGCGCCGACGGTGAGCGCGACGAGGAAGAAGAAGCCGTTCTGACCGATCGGGTCGCCCGCGGTCACGGGTGCCACGTCCTTGACCGACAGCGGCACACCCTGTTTGAGAGCGACCGGCGAGAAGACCTGCGTCACCACGGTCTTCGTGCTGTCTGAGGCGGCCGACCCGGTCAGGAGGACTGCCTGGTGAGCTCCGGGCACGTACGCGCCGGAGAGGTCGAGGTGCTGGATCTCGCGGGTGGCTTCGGCCGTGTTCGGCACGACCCGCACCGTCGCCGCGTCACCGACAGCATGCTGCAGCGCGTCGGCGATCGGCTGCGCCTGCTGCGTCGTCCCCACGACGGCCAGCGGCACGTTGTGAGGTGCTGGCTTGTGGAAGCCGCCGAGGTACGCCGCCGCCATCACGAGGCCCATCACGATCGGCACCAGCACATGGGACAGCACCGTCTTCATCGGCACCACCTGCTGCGGTCTGCTCACCTTCACCGTTCTCCTTTCTACTACCGTCCGAATCTGAAGTTGGTAGATGCAACTTCTGTATCTATAGTAAGCCTATGGAGACGGAGAGCAAATCGCGCGACGAGCCATTGCGGGTCGTGCTCGTCGAACTACGTTCGTTCGCAAGGAGATTGCGGCGCGAGTGGAGCATCAACGTGCCGGAGATCACATTCGCGGAGGCCACGTTGATGTCGGCGGTCACCGCACGACCGCACCCGACCGCAGTCGACGTGGCGGCCGATCTGCAGATCGACAAGTCCACGGCGAGCCGGCAGATCGCCGTCCTCGAGCAGCGCGGACTCATCGAGCGGGAGGCCGCTCCCGGTGAACGCCGCGCGCAGTGGCTGAGGCTCACCCCCGAGGGCCGCAACATCCTGCAGCAGTCGGACACGGTGCGGATCGAGGCGATCCGGGACCGTGTGGGTGACTGGACGGACGCCGAGGTGACCCAGTTCGCCGACCTGCTGAGGCGGTTCAACGCGCGGCCCAGCTGACCGTCAGCATCCGCGATCGGCCGACTGCGCATTTTCATGTACCCCAGATGGCACACCCGTCACATCCGTCTCGCACCATGCGCAGTCGGCGGGTGGGGGCGATTGGTGCGGTGTGGACAGCCCATAGAACCCATACCGCGGAGGAGGGGATGTGGACAACCTCGGTTCGAATAAGCAACATTCGCAGTTATATTCGGCGAATTCACCCTTGCACTTCGGTTCGAACACGCGTATGATCCATGGTATACGGATGACGTGAGGATCAGCAGCTCGAGGAGGGGCCATGGCGCAGTCGACAACCGACACACAGGCGCCCGCCGGGCCGGGGACCGGTGCCCGGTTGATGGGCCTGCTGAGTGAGTTCAAGACCGCGTTGGATGAGTGGCCCGGTGCGCTGTACCAACTGGATGAGACCGAGCTGGGCGAGGTCGTCGGTTCGATGCTGCAGATCGGAGCACGGGGAGAGAACGTCGCCGCCCTAGCGACTGCGGACGCCCTCGGTCGGGGCACGGTCGCCAACTCCACCGCCACCGGGGCACCGGCCTGGGTGGCCCAGCAGGCCCGCGGTGTCGACCCCGTGGTCGTGCGCCGGGTCGGGACTGTCGGGGTGGACTGCGCCGACCCCCGCAACACCGTCGTCGCCGACGCCCTCGCGAGCGGGGCGGCGACGGTCCCGGTGGCGGCGGCCGCACTGCGGGAACTCCCCCAGATCCTGCCGCAACTGCCGTGCGCGGACCGCGAAGACCTGCTGGGCCGGTACCTGTCGCTGAGCAGCTTCGGACCCCGCGCCCTCCGCGAGCTCAGCACCCGGATCCGCGGCGAATACGCCCCCGACCACCTCGTCCGCGATGAAGAACGACAACAGGACTGCGAATCGGTGCACTGGGCCGACCTACCCGGTGGACTGACGAGGTTCGTCGCCGAACTGTCCGGCGGGCACGCCGCCGCCGTCAAACACGCCCTCCGCGCCTTGTCTGCGCCGACAGCGCAGCCCTGCCCGGACGCACAAGACCTTTGCAGCCCTGACCGCGACTTGCGGACACCGGCCAAACGACGCGCCGACGCCCTGGTGCGGCTGATCGACACCGCGGCCGGCGTGCTGGACAGCACCGCACCACGACCGGTCGGGGACTTCGGCGGGACCGCGAAGATCCTGGTCACGATGGACTACGCGACCTTGTACGAAGGTCTTCAGGCCACCGGCCGACTCGGCCAACACAGTTCGAACAACGGCCAATCCGCACCGACGTACCTCCCAGGCATCGGAATGACCACCGACGGGGAGTACCTCGACGCGGGCACCCTGCGCAGGCTGGCCTGCGACGCCGACCTCATCCCCATCGTCTTGGGTGGGGAGTCCGAACCATTGGACGTCGGCCGCGCGAAACGCCTCTTCACCGGAGGCCTACGGACCGCGATCATCCACCGAGATCAGCACTGCACCTTCCCCGGCTGCGACCGACCGCCCGACTGGTGCGACGCACATCATGTGACGCCCTGGTGGGCCGGCGGAGAAACAATCCTGACCAACGCGGCGCTGTTGTGCGCACGGCACCACACCATCGTCCACCGCGACCTGCTCACCGCCCAGGTCACCACCACCGGCGTCACCTGGGACCCCACCCCAGGCAAGATGCCCACTCGACCCGGCCAAGACCCGGCAGCATGACCGGCCAGCACTGCCGGACCGAACGACCTCCGGCAGGGTTCACACCCAGCGGTCCGCCGATCGTGGTCGGGCGGAGCAGCCATAGCGATCACCACGCTGCCGCTGTCCATGGTGGGCGCCTCGGGGATCAGACGGCGTCGCCCTCCGCCACGGCGTGGGCGACCGGCAGGTCCTGGGCGGCGGTCGCATCGAGCTGGCCGGCCTGCACGTCACGCCGACTCGCCGCGAGATAGGCGACCAGCACCACGATGAGCAGGGTGAGCATTCCGGTGACGACGCCGTCGCCGTACCCCAGGCCGGCACCGAACGAGTGCGGTTTGCCGAACCAGTCGGCGAAGGACGCCCCCAGCGGGCGGGTGAGGACGTACGCCGTCCAGAACGCCGCGATGGCGCCCAGCCCGAGCCGCCACGCCAGCAGCACCACGAGGATCGCGGCGCCGAAGAGCACACCGGACGCGAAGAACCCGAGATGCATCGTGGTCGCGGTCAGGTCACCGGCGGCGGTCCCGAGGGCGAAGGTGAGCAGCACGGTCACCCAGTAATAGGTCTCCCGTCGCTTGGTGGTGATGCTGTGGATCGACAGCGTCCCCTCGCTGCGTTGCCACCGGAGGAAGACGAACGCGAGCGCGAGCGCGTAGACCGCCGTGGTCACCGTGTACGGCAGCGCCAGGACGATGTGCAAGCCGTCGGCCGCCATCGTGCCGAACAACGCGACCATCGCGACCGCGAACCAGTACGTCCACGCGCGGTAGCGGGTGCTGCGCAGCTGCAACGTCATGCCCAGCGCGAATCCTCCGACCCCCAGCACACCGGCGAGGACGAGGCTGATGCCGCCGAACCAGTCGGACGCGGCCTCCCCCATGCCGGTGGTGAGTACCTTCACGACCCAGAAGAGTGCGGTGATCTCGGGGACCTTGGCGGCGATCGGATCGGGCCTGCGGAAGACGGTCGGTCGCGTACGGGGCTGCGGTGTCGGCACGCGCAGAAGGTAAGCGGCCCCGACTGAGAGATCACTGGGTGATCTCTCAGTCGTGCGGAGCCGCCGGAAGCACCTGCGGGGCGCCGATCAGCCAGGCGAGCAGCGTTGCGGTGATCGACTGCGCGCACAGCAGACCCACCAGGACGACGATCTGAAACCGAGCGGCGCTCTCGGCGCTGGCTCCGCCGAGCAGCGCGCCGACGAAGGCGCCGGGCAACGTCACCAGACCCACCGTGCGGGTCTGGTCCAGGGCGGGCACCAGCGCCTCGTAGACAGAGGTACGCGCGACGTCCCGCGCCGCCTGTCGCGGTGTCGCGCCGATGGACAGCCACGCCTCCACCTCGTCGCGCCGATCGTGCAGCCCGCGGGCGAACCTGCGCCCGGTCAGCGTGGCCACGGTCATCGCGCCGCCGATGACGATCCCGCAGACGGCGACCAGGGTGCGCACATCGCGGGTCAGCGTCGGCATCCCCACGATGATGGCGACCGCCACGGACACCCCCGCGCCGATCGAGGCGACGACAGCCCGCATCGCGTTCAGCTGGCCTCGCAGACGACGTCCGGCCGTCCAGCAGGCCACCGTGAACATCACTGCTATCACACCGATCACGGTGATCGGCGCCGCGAAGACGCCACGCAGTGCCAGTGCGATGAGGGCCAGCTGCACGACCGCCCGCGCGGACGCGGTCACCACGCCGCGGACGTGTGGGATCGCAGCCTGTCGCAACACGACGCACGCGATGGACAGCAGCAGGATCAGGCCGAGCGCGAGTCGCCCGTACTCCCCCACGTAGGAACCCGGCGTGCCCAGGACGAGGTGTGGCAATCCCTGCAGGGTCTGCAGCGTCATGCGGCGATCTCAGCCGATGCGCAGGCGCACCACGCGAAGATGGTCCGGTGATCCGGTTCCCGCGTGGCATCCGCAGCCGCCTGACGATCCTGGCGGCCGTCGTCACCGCGCTGCCGCTGCTGATCGGTGTCCTGGTGGTCGCCAACCTGCTGCAGCGGTCCCTGACCGCCAACCTGCAGCACGAAACCCAGCACACGGCTGCCGCGGTCACCTCGGCCGTCGCCCGGTCGGGGCCATCCGGGGTGGCGGGAACGACCTCGAGTGTCAGCCCGGGCACCACCGTGCACGTCTTCGGCTCCGACGGTCGCGTGGTGGCGGAGTATCCCCGCGAGAGTCGCTGGACCGGCGAGGTCGTCCCGGGCGACGGCACCATCGTCCGGGGCAACAAGGGCTACTGGCTGCCCGGTGATCTCGATCAGCCGCTCAGTGTGCAGGCACGCACGACGTACGGCGGGCAGCAGTTCACGGTCCTGGTCCAGGCGTCGCAGGAAGCTCAGCACGAAGCGGTCAGCGAGGCGGCCAAGCTCGTCCTGATCTGCATCCCGTTCCTCGTCGGTGGGGCGGCCGCCCTGGCGTGGGTGCTCACCAGCCGGACGCTGCAGCCGGTCGAGGCAATCCGGCGGCAGGCCGAGCGCATCACGGCCCGCAACCTGGACGAGCGCCTGCCCGTCGGACCGGTCAAGGACGAGGTCGCGACCCTGGCCACGACCATGAACGAGATGCTGCACCGGCTCTACACCGCGCAGGAGTCGCAGCAGCGGTTCGTCGCGGACGCCAGTCACGAGCTGCGCTCCCCCGTCGCGACGCTGCAGGCCGCACTGGAGATCGCCGCCACCGACGGCCACCGGGTCTCGACCGAGAACGCCGGTCTGATGCGCCGCGAGGCGGACCGTCTGCAGGAGCTGATCGACGGGTTGCTGCTGCTGACCCGCAGCGACAACAGGGGTCTCGTGCTGCGCGATCGCGACGTCGACCTGGACGACATCGTCTTCCACCACGCCACCCGGCTGGCGTCGACGACCGATCTCACGGTGGAGTCGCAGCTCTCTCCGGCGCGGCTGCAGGGCGACCCCGAGCGACTCGACCAGGTCGTGCGCAACCTGACGGACAACGCGGCCCGGCACGCCCGCTCCTGGTTGCAGGTGCGGACGGTGGCCGGCGACGACCACGTGCTGCTCACGGTGGGCGATGACGGCACGGGCATCGCAGAGGAGGATCGCGCACGCGTCTTCGAACGCTTCGTGCGTCTGGACGAGAGCCGCACCCGCGAGGTCGGCGGCTCCGGGCTGGGACTCGCGATCGTCCGGGAGATCGTGCGCGCGCACGGCGGGACCGTGCAGGTCGATCGCAGCGCGCGCGGCGGGGCGCAGTTCACCGTGCGGTTGCCCTATACGTCGGCGACGAGGCGGTAACCGACGCCGCGCACCGTCTCCAGGGTGTGCAGGTCGAAGGGTGTGTCGATCTTGCGACGCAGGTAGCCGATGTAGACCTCGACGATGTTGCCGTGGTCGGCCAGCGGCAGATCCCACACGTCGTCCAGGATCTGCGACTTGGTGAGCAGCTGCCCAGGGTGCCGCATGAAGAACTCCAGGAGCGCGAACTCTCTTGGCGTCAAGTCGATCTCGCTCTCCGCGCGGTGTACCCGATGCTGCGCGGAGTCCAGGCGCAATCCGCCGACCCGCAGCGGCGCGTCCACCCCTGCACCGCCGCGCCGGGCCAGGGCGCGGAGCCGGGCGACCAGCACCACGAAGCTGAACGGCTTGGTCAGGTAGTCGTCGGCCCCGAGCTCGAACGCGTCCGCCTGATCCCACTCGCCGTCCTTGGCCGTCAGCATCAGGATCGGCGTCTGCGCATCGTGCTCGCGGATCGCGCGCACCACGTCGTACCCGTTGAGACCGGGCATCATGATGTCCAGGACGATCACGTCGTACGCCGTCTCGCGCGCCCGCCAGACCGCGTCCCTGCCGTCGTGCACGGTATCCACGGTGAAACCGCGTTCGCGAAGTCCGTTGGTGACGACGGTGGCGAGGCTCTGTTCGTCCTCGGCGAGCAGCACGTGGAGGTGGGGCACCGTCACATCCTGGACCCACGCGGCAACCGGGCGCCGTCGAAACGACCACGGACCCGATCTTCGACCGGCCGCAGCAGACCGGCCGCGAGCAGGACCGCGCCACCGGCGATGAGCGGAGACCCCACCACATCCCCGAGATAGTGCGCACCCAGCAGCAGTCGGGTCAGGCCGACCAGCGCGATCAGTGGGATGCCGACCAGCGGCACCCACGACCGAACGGCGCGGTTGCCGCGCACGGCGACCGCTGCGCCGACCACGATCCCGGCGGCGAGAGCGGTGTGACCGCTGGGGAAGCTGTCGGCGCCGTGCTCCACGACCAGCGCGTGGATCGCGGCAGTCGGTGGCCGGTGGCGATGGAAGGCCACCTTGCACACCGTGACCGAGAACCAGCCCACGATCGCCAGTCCCAGGAACCAGGCGGCGGTGCCGCGATCGATCAGCCACCACAGGACAGCCGCGAGTGCGAGCAGCAGGAACGGCCCCACCAGGGGCGAACCGACGACGTCCACCAGTCGGGCGAGCGCGACTCCGGCGACGTTGCGGTGCCGGGACAGGTCTGCATCCAGCGCGTATTCGCCGGTGTGCCGCGCACCGGTCGAGGTCACCCAGACGCCGATCAGCAGACCGAGAGCCACCATCGAGGCGCCCCAGGCCAGGAGCCTGCGGTCGATACGCTCCGGCGCGGGGCCGGGGCGTCGACGAGCGGGGACGAGGAGCAGCACTCCGTCAGATTGCCCCGGTGCCCCTGTGGGGTACCTGAGCATCCTCGGGGTGACGACCGACGACCGGGAAGGGCGAAGGTCAGGTGACCCGCAGCTGCGCCTCGTCCAGGCTGCCGTCGATGATCTCGACGGCGACATGCGATAGCGACCGGCCGTTGCGGCGGGCATACGTGCGCATGGCCGCGAAGGCGTCGAGCACGGACACGCCGTGGCGTGCGGCGAGCATGCCCTTGGCCTGCTCGATCACGACGCGGCTGTTGAGCGCCCCCTGGAGCTGCTCGGCGAGGATCTGCTGCTGCTGTACGGCGCGTTCCTGCAGCAGTCCGATGGTGGCGATGTCCGCCAGACCCTGGCCCAGTAAAAGGTCCGCATTGGACAGATCGCCAGGTCTCGCCAGGAAGAGGTTCATGGCGCCGATCACCTCATCGCGCAATCGCATCGGAATGGCGTGGACCGAGGTGAAGTTGCCCGCCCGTACGGCGGCCCCGAATGCCGGCCAACGCTCCTCGGCCGTTGCGGGGTCGATGTTGGTGACCGGCTTGCCCTCGCGATAGGCATCGAGACAGGGGCCCTGATTGTGCTGCAATTCGAACAGTTCCAGGGTGCGCGTCTCGTCCGATGAGGCGGCGAGCAGGTGCAGCTCCCCCCGCTGGTCGGCCAGCATCAGACCTGCTGCGTCCGCGTCGAGGAGTTCGACGGTCGTACTGGCCAGAGAATGCAGGAAGTCGATGACGTCGAACTCTGCCACCAACGTATCGGCCAGATCGACGAATGCCTCGACGAGGCGTTCCTGGGTGACCATGGGGGGCCGCCTTTCATGCGGGGTACGCGGTTCAATGATCTCACTCATGAGTCCTCGCCATCCGGCTCGAAGCGAAGGTTTCCGGAGACGACGTCGCGTGCGAGGTCCACGATGCTGCGTCCGTCGCTGTAGGCCCGGGCGCGGAGAACGAGCAGCGCCTCGGCGAGACCCACTGCGGCCTGGACGGCGATCATGCCGGTCGCCTGATGCACCTCGGGACGGTTGTGGTGGGTCAGCAGCAGATCGGGGTGCAGTTCGCCCTGATCGTTCATCTGCTCCTGCAGGTAGAGCAGCAACCTGGTGGCGGCGTCGCTGAAGGAGAGGGCGTCCCGGAGGGTCTCGGAGCTGAGCGGACCGGGGACGTCGCGGTAGAGGTCGAGCACACCCAGGCGGATCGCACCGACCTGCAACGGGAACGCGAAGATCGCCTCGATGCCGGCCTCCAGCACCGCGGGCCCGAACGCCGGCCACCTCGCGGACGCGGTCTTGCGCAGGTCGGGTTGCAGCACCGGACGCATGGCGGCCGATGCGTCGACGCAGGGCCCCTCGCCAAGGTCGAACTGCAGGTCCTCCATCGTCTTCGCCAGCCCGTCGGTGGCCGCGACCAGGCCCTCCGGACCGCGCTCACTCATGAGGGCCAGTCCGACGCCGGTGACCTGCAGTGATGTCGCGCAGGTGGCGCAGAGGGCCTCCGGAAGGGTCGCCCTACCGTCGACGGTGCTGGCGGTGGACTGCAGGTCGGCCAGGATGCGCTGCACCTTGTCCATCTGCACCCCAGTCTTCTATCGGCGTCATCTGTTCCGGTCGAACCGACGCCAAGGACCGGGGTCGTCACTACGTGCCCCGGAGACTAGTCCGCTCACTATGTTTGTCGTGGCTCGGGTGGGTCCTTCCTGGATCAACGGTTGACACACCCTGGATGCGGTGCAGACTTGACAGCGAGGTCACATATCGCGTGGCCTTCCTGCCCCGGACCCGGCAGCCCTCTTTCCACGGCAAGCCAGACGGGGAATCGCCGATCCTTCGACCGAATTCGTCATTCAATTCGGTGCCTTCGACGCGTCTATCCATCCGCTGACTGCCGCGGCAAGGCGCCTCTCGACGAAGGACAGTCCATGACAGAGCACTGGCTCACGACATCGGCTCCACCACCCCGCCCGTCACCATGAGCGGCCAGTCCGTGCAGGTCCTCACCCCCGGTGCGAGGAACGGACCACAGCGGGTCGAGGTCATCGCGCAGGCGGTGCTCGCCACCCCTGGCGTGCAGGGGCTGCACGCCGGCAAGGAACACGTCGTCACCTACCTTCCGACGCGCCAGGTGCGGGGCATCCGCGAGGTCGAGTACGGATACGACGTGCACGTGGTGCTGGCCCGGGACTGCCACCTGCTGCTCACGGTGGAGGCCATCCGAGCCGCGGTGCAGGCGCTGGCTCCCGGTCGCGTCGACGTGACCGTCGAGAACGTCACCGCGCGACGTCGGGCGTCGTCCCGATGAGGTGCCCACCGGCGTCTGCTCATGCCTCACGTGAACGCGAGGTGCGCACCTTCGCGTTGCTCCAGCGTGCGTCCAGGACGGCCAACACCCGCGTAGCGGAGAGACTGCGGTCGGATGCGATCCAGGAGAACCTTGCGTTGGCGCACGCGATCGCCCGCCGCTACACGGGGCTCGGTGCCGAACTGGAGGATCTGCAGCAGGTCGCGTCGCTGGCCCTGGTCATGGCGGTGGCACGCTTCGAACCGTCCCGAGGGTCACCGTTCGCGCCGTACGCCCGGGTCACCATCGACGGGGAGCTGAAGAGATATCTGCGCGACCACGGCTGGGCGGTGCGCCCGCCCCGCAGCCTGCACGACACCTACCACGAGGTGCGGCGTGCGACCCAGGACCTGACCCAGTCTCTTGGCACGACACCGACAGTAGGGGACATCGCCGAGCATCTGCACATCAGCCCCGAGGTCGTGCGTGACGCGCAACGGGTGGGATCGTCCTACACCGCCACCTCGCTCGACGCACTCCTCGGTGTGCACCCGGACTCCCAGCCCGGCGGCCAGCTCAACCTGGGCAGCGTCGGCACTGTCGACGCCCTGCTCACCGCGCTGGTGCTCAGGCAGAGCATTCACGAGCTGCCGCCCCGCGACCGGTTGATCCTGCAGCTGAGGTTCGAGCAGGAGATGACCCAGTTGCAGATCGGGAATTGTCTGGGCATCAGCCAGATGCAGGTCTCGCGCACGCTCGCCGCGATCATCGAGAGGCTGCGGGTGTGCCTGGACGAGGACGCGGAGCGGGTGCCCGCCTAGCGACGCCCGCCGGGGTCGACATCGACGGGTGTCCCGACCCAGCGGGCCGCTTCGCCATCGCCGAACGGCGTTGCGACGTTGAAAGATCCGAGGTGCAGCAGTCGGCCGTCGGCACCCGGCTCGATACGTCCGTACGCATCCAGTCCCGCGGCGGCCGACGGACTTCGGGTCGCCGCCCGCACCGCGACCGGCACGGACATGCCTGCCTCGACACACCGGCGTACGGCCGCCCGCATGGTGAGGGTGCTGCCCGCCAGCGAGGCATCGCGCGCGAGCCGGGCCGTCCCATCGGTCACGACGACGGCCTGCCCGCCGAGTTCGTGTCTGCCGTCCGGCAGTCCGGCCGCGCTGATCGCGTCGGTGACCGCCACGAGCCGGTCGGACGCTGCGCGTGCGGCCATCCGCAGGACGGCGGGGTGCAGGTGGATGCCATCGACGATCACCTCGCACCACAGCCCCCGGTCCAGCGCCGCCCCGACGGGGCCGGGCTCGCGGTGGTGCAGCGGCCGCATGCCGTTGAAGAGGTGTGTGGCGACCGTGGCGCCCGCCTCGATCGCCGGCAGGCACTGCTCGTACGTCGCGTCGGTGTGCCCCAGCGCCACGGTCACGTCCCGACGCAGCGCCGCGCGGACGAGGTCCAGCGCCCCGGGGAGTTCGGGCGCGACCGTGATCATCCGCAGCGTCCCGCGCGCGGCCTCGACCAGCCGCTCGAACGCCGCCACGTCGGGGAGGATCAGGTGGGCAGGGTTCTGCGCGCCGCAGCGAGCGTGGGAGAGGAACGGGCCCTCCAGGTGGGCGCCGCGAACGGCCGTGTCGCCCGCCTCGACCACCTCCACGACGGCCTTCAGCTGTGCGCACAGGTCGTCCAACGATGCGGCGACCAGGGAGGCGAGCATCGCCCCGGTGCCGTGTCGCGCGTGGTAGCGCGCCGCGCGGCGGATCGACTCGGGATCGGCGGACGCGAAGTCGCCGCCGCCCCCGCCGTGGCAGTGGATGTCCACGAAGCCGGGTGCCACCCAGCCGTCCGCGAACTCGAGATCGGCGCGTCCCGACGGTGCGCCCGCGCCGACCGCGCGTACGCGAGCGCCCTCGATCCGCACCCAGCCCTCGGCCCCGTCGGGCACCGCGTCGCCCGCGCCGAGAAGGCGCGCCGCATGCACGAGGAAGTGGGGTCTGATGTCCGCACTCTGCAGCACAGTGAGAGGGCCGTCAATGCCGGAACGAATGTGTTGCTCCCGTGACTGGTGTGGCGATATCGTCGAACGCAGATTCGTGCAAAAATCGTCCACAGCAAAAGGGGACTTGACATGCAGGGTTTCAAAGACTTCATCATGCGCGGAAACCTCGTCGAACTCGCCGTCGCATTCGTCATCGCGACGGCTTTCGCCAGAGTCGTTCAGGCATTGGTCGTCGTCATCATGGACATCGTCGGCAAGATCGGCGGTTCGCCCAGTTTCTCCAGCTACCAGCCGAGTGGGATCCACGTCGGCGACTTCATCACCGCGCTCATCGGATTCCTGCTCCTGGCGGCAGTCGTCTACTTCTTCGTGGTCGTGCCCTACAACAAGGCGACCGAGCTGGCCCTGCGCCACCGCAAGGGCGATGTCGAAATCGAAGACGTCCCGACCGAACTGGACCTGCTGGTGCAGATCCGCGACGAGCTGCGGGCAGGACCGCGCGCCTGATCCTCGACGGGCGAATGCGCTCCTGGGGGCCCGCCCGACTTTGCTCGAGCACACGGGGAGTGGGACACGTCGGATGCGACGTGTCCCCCTCCTTGTTCCACGGCGCCGGCGCAAGGATTTCCTGCACCGCAATGCGGTTGCAGGAATTCCGCTCCCACTCCGCATTGAGCAGATCAATGCCCGCGTACGACGTTCGGACGCGAATCCGCCCGTACGGCGTCGCCCTGAAGCGAAGGCGAGATTCCTACACCCTCGCCGGCGCGGAGAGGCGTGCCGAGTAGATCGAATATCCGTCGATCCAGCGGGTGATCGCTGTCGCGATCACCGTGGCGACAATCATCGGCACCATCAGCCCGAACCCGCCGTGCGTGAGTTCGAGCAGCAGCGCCAGCGCCGCAAGGGGGGCCTGCATCCCGGCGCCGACCATCGCGGCCGCACCGATCAGCGCGTACGCGCCGACGGGCGACCCCGGCCATACGTCGCTCCAGAGGATGCCGAGGGCGGCGCCCAGGGCGGCCCCCGTGCTGAGCACCGGAGTGAACAGACCACCCGAGGCGCCACTGCCCAGACAGAGCAACGTCACGAACGGTTTCAGCACTGCCAACGCAACGAAGAGCGCCAGTGATCCGCCGCCGATGAGGCCGAGGCGGGCGATGTCCGACCCGTTCCCGTAGAGCAGCGGGTAGCGCAGCGCCAGCACACCGAGCACGGCGAACGCCACGAACGGTGCGATCAGCATCCATCGCCCGGTGACGCGGTAGTGGGACACGATCCCGATCAGCCGCACGTACCCTGCGGCTAGCACGCCCACGACGGGCCCGAGCAGGAGGGCCCAGACCAGCAGCCGCGGGTCGTAGGAGAACTGTGGGATGCCCACGTACGTCGCGTGGTCCGACAGACCGACCCATGCCGTGACGGTCGCCACGCCCGCGCACGCCAGCGCCGGTAGCACGATGGGCAGGTTGACCGCGCCGACCAGCACCTCCGCCGTGAAGAGCGCACCGCCGAGCGGCACGTTGTAGACGCAGGCCAGACCGGCACCGGCGCCGCATGCCACCAGCAGGCGCAGCTGCGCCGGGGTCAGCCTGAGCCACCCGGCGACCACGTTGCCCGACACCGCGCCCATCAGCTTGGGCGCGGCCTCGCGGCCGAGCGACGCGCCGAGGCCCACGACGATCTCGGACAGCACGGACGTGCCGGCGCTGCGGCGTACCGACAGGCGCCCTTCACCCGTCCAGAGGACGTCGTCCACCTCGGATGTGCGTCCGGGGGTGAACCGGCGCAGCAGATACCACCCGACCCCGCCGATGACACCGGCGACCAGCAGCGGTGTGAGTCGATGCCAGGGGCCTGCGGCGGCGACCTTGTCGGCGAAGTCCCCGAACCCTCTGGCACCGAACGCGATGCGCGACACGAGCCGCAGCAGGCCCATGAGCAGATCACCGATCAGACCGGTCAGCACACCGGTGAGGACGATCGCACCCCAGAAGCGCAGGGTCAGGGCCGCGTCGCCGTCGTGGGTGACGTTCGGCTGCATCATCGCTCCGCGGCCCGACGGCAGGCGCCTCTTCAACAGTGGCGGCGGTACCCGCTCGCGTTCACCCGACCTCATCGCCCACTCACCCTAGCCAGGCGAACGGGCCAGCAGTCGACGGCCGAGGCTACGGTCGACGGCATTGTCGCGGCGCCGCACATCTGGTCTAATCATCAGGAATCCTGCTCGTTATCTCAGCTCACCCCCGGAGGCGCCCGTGCCGGATCAGACGTTCCCCGATCTGCCGCCCTCGCTGGTCGTCACCCGGCACGGGAAGGTCGCCGTGCTGACCCTCAACCGCCCGGAGAAGCGCAACGCCCTGGACGACGCGACGGTGCTCGGCATCGAACGGTTCTTCACCGATCTTCCCGACGACGTCGCGAGCGTGGTCATCGCGGCCGAGGGCGACCACTTCAGCGCGGGCCTGGACCTGTCGGAGATGGCAGAGCGGGACACCATCTCCGGCGTGCGGCACTCACGGATGTGGCATCGCGCGTTCGAGCTCATCGAGTTCGGCCCCGTGCCGGTGGTGTGCGCCCTGAAGGGAGCGGTCGTGGGCGGAGGCCTCGAACTCGCCGCGGCCACCCACCTGCGCGTCGCCGAACGCTCGACGTTCTACGCCCTGCCCGAGGGGATGCGCGGCCTGTTCGTCGGCGGCGGAGCATCGGTGCGACTGCCGCGGCTCATCGGCGTGGCCCGGATGGCCGATCTGATGCTTACCGGCCGTCGGTACGACGCGCAGGAGGGTGCCGCGGCCGGACTGTCCCAGTACGTCGTCGACGACGGTGCCGGCCTCGACGAGGCGCTGCGCCTGGCCGCCCGGATCGCCGACAACGCTCCGCAGAGCAACTACGCCGTCATCCAGGCACTCCCCCGCATCGCCGAATCCGGCCGGCATGAGGGCTATCTCATGGAGGCCATGATGGCCGCCATCGCTCAGGGCACCGACGATGCGAAGGGTCGCATGCAGGACTTCCTGCAGGGCCGCGCGCCGAAGGTGACCGACCGATGAGCGTGCACACCGGCGACGTGCTGTGGCGCCCGCCGGACGACGTCCTCGACACCAGCGAGGTCGGCCGCTTCCTGACGTGGCTGCATACGCACCGCGGACTCGACCTGAGCGACCACGACGCCCTGTGGCAGTGGTCCGTCGAGGACCTCGACGGCTTCTGGTCCGCGATCTGGGAGTTCTTCGGGATCCACGACCGCGGCACGCGCACGTCCGTCCTCGCGGAACGGGTGGTGCCCGGCGCGCAGTGGTTCACCGGGTCGCTGCTCAACTACGCCGAGCACGCGCTGCGCGGCGCCGGGGCCCAGGACTCCGCCGTGGCGATTCACGCCCGGTCCCAGAGCCGCGCCGACCGCGACCTCACCTGGGGCGAGCTGCGCGATGCGGTCGCGCGCGCCGCTCGCGCCCTCACCGACCTGGGCGTCGGTCCCGGCGACCGGGTGGCGGGGTACCTGCCGAACTGCCCGGAAGCCGTGGTCGCCTTTCTGGCGACCGCGGCCCTGGGCGCGGTGTGGTCCAGTTGTGCGATCGAGTTCGGCCCGCGCAGCGTGATCGACCGGTTCGGACAGATCGAACCCGTCGTACTGCTCGTCGCGGGCGGCTATCGCTACGGCACCAAGGACGTCGACCGCGGTGACCAGGTCGCGGCCATCACCGCGGGCCTGCCCACGCTGCGCCATGTGGTCGACATCGAGTACGGCGCATGGCGGGTCGACGGCGCGACCTCCTGGTCGGCAGCACTCGCCGGGGCCGAACCGCTCGACCGGACGGCACCGGTGCCCTTCGACCACCCGCTGGTGGTCCTCTTCTCCTCCGGCACCACCGGCCGCCCCAAGGCCATCGTGCACGGGCACGGAGGGGTCCTGGTCGAGCACCTGAAGAACCATGCGCTGTCCTGGGACCTGCGTCGCGGTGACGTCATCGCGTGGTACTCCACCACCGCCTGGATGATGTGGAACGCGCTGGTGTCCGGGCTGCTCGTCGGAGCGGGCATCGTGACGATCGACGGCGACCCGGCATACCCCGACCTGACGTGGCAGTGGCGTCTGGCGCAGGAGACCGGGGCCACGCTGATGGGCGCGAGCCCTGGATTCATCATGGCCTGCCGCTCGGCCGGGGTGGACCTGAGCGGACTGGACCTGCGGATCCGGGTCGTCGGCTCCGCGGGTTCGCCGCTGCCTCCCGAGGGCTACGCCTGGATCGGCGAGCAGCTCGGGCCGCGGGTGCAGCTCAACGTCGGCAGCGGAGGCACCGACGTATGCAGCGGGCTGGTGCAGAACAACCCGCTGCTGCCCGTGCGCGCGGGGATGATCTCCGGTCGGGCACTGGGTGTCGACGTCCACGCGTACGACGACGCGGGCCTGGAGGTGATCGGCGAGCCGGGCGAGCTCGTGGTGACCTCGCCGATGCCGTCGATGCCCGTGGGGCTGTGGGGCGACGCAGACGGATCGCGGCTCCGGGCAACGTATTTCGAACGCTTCCCCGGTGTGTGGCAGCACGGGGACTGGATCGTCTTCGAGTCCGACGGCAGCTGCGTCGTCACCGGTCGCAGTGACGCCACGCTCAACCGCGGCGGCGTACGGCTCGGCACAGCGGAGTTCTACCGCGTCGTCGAGGAGCTGCCCGGAATCGCCGACAGCCTGGTCGTGCACCTCGAGGATCCCGCGGGCGGCAACGGCGAACTGATCCTCTTCGTCACCACGACCGCCGGCGTCGAGGTGGACGACGCCCTGATCGACACCCTGCGCGCCGCGCTGCGTACGTCGCTGTCCCCCCGGCACGTACCCGACCGCGTCGTGGGGGTTCGCGCCGTCCCGCGCAACCTCACCGGCAAGAAGCTGGAGCTCCCGGTGAAGCGGATCCTGCAGGGCGCGACACCGCACGACGTGGTCAGCCGGGACGCGCTCGCGGACCCGGAATCCCTGGACCCGTTCATCGCGCTGGCGGCGGAGGTGAGCGCATGAGCGCCGACCTTTCCCCCGTCGCCGTCATCGGGGCCGGCTCGATCGGCGGCAGCTGGGTCGCGCTCGCGCTGTCCCGCGGGCTCGAGGTGCACGCCGCCGACCCCGCACCGGGCGCCCAGGACGCACTGCGCGCAGCGGTGGCCGACCATCTGACCGAGCTCGACTGCACATCGCAGCCGCTGGAAAGGCTGCATTTCCACGCCGACCCCGCAGCCGCGGCCACCGGCGCGGCGTTCGTCATCGAGTGCGGCCCGGAGCGGGTGAAGGTGAAGCGCGAGCTCTTCGCGGCGCTCGACGAGGTCACCGACCCGGGCGTCGTCCTTGCGAGCAGCTCGTCAGGCATCGGCCCGTCCGCCTTCCAGGACGCCTGCCGGCACCCCGAACGCGTGGTCGTCGCGCACCCCTTCAACCCGCCCCACCTGGTGCCGCTCGTGGAGGTGGTCGGTGGGCGTCTCACCTCCGCGCAGACCGTCGACGCCACGATGGCGGCGATGCGCGCATTGGGACGCAGCCCGGTCCATGTCCGGGCCGAGCTGCCCGGGCACGTCGTGAACCGGCTGCAGGCGGCGCTCTGGCGAGAGGCCTACGACCTCGTCCGCCGTGGCGCGATCTCGGTCGCGGACCTGGACCGTGCGGTGGCCTCCGGTCCGGGTCTGCGGTGGGCGCTGCTCGGCCCCATCGCCACTCAGCACCTGTCCGGCGGCCCGGACGGGCTGGCGCACGTGCTGGAGCATCTCGGACCGCCGATGGTCGACTGGTGGGCCGACCTCGGCGATCCCGAACTGACGCCGGAGCTGACCATGCAACTGGTCGCCGGGGTCACCGAGGAGCTCGGCGGGCGAGAGCCCGAGGTGCGCGCCCGGCGCGATCGCGGGCTGCGGGAGCTGCTCACCACGAAGGAGCGTCTCGGCCTCGACACCGTCGGCGAGGAGACGCCATGAGGGACCAGGGGCTGGGCTCCTGGACCCGGCGGCGCGCCCGGATGACCCCGGACCGGCCCGCGCTGGTCCAGGACGGCCGCGCCACGACGTACGCCGACCTGCACCGGTCGAGCACCCGGCTCGCACACGGTCTGCGGGAGCGCGGCATCACCCGCGGTGACCGGGTGGCGTTCCTCGGCCTCAACGGCGTGGAGATGGTCCTCGCGATGTTCGCCACCGCGAAGCTCGGCGGCGTCTTCGTGCCGGTGAACACGCGACTGGCCCCGCCCGAGCTGGCCTACGTGCTGGGCCACAGCGGCGCGCGGCTGCTGCTGATCGAGGACGCGCTCGCCGCGTCGGCGTCGACCCCGGAGGTCGACGAACTCGCCCTGGACATCGTGACGTTCACGCGCGACACGGGCGCCGGACTCGACGCACTGCACGCCCCGGACGACGGGGAGGTCGACGAGCTCATCGCCCTCGACGACCTCTTCATGATCCAGTACACGTCGGGCACCAGTGGTCGCCCGAAGGGCGTGATGCTCACCCACGCGAACGTGGTGTGGAACGTCTACAACCTGCTGGTCGACATCGACCTCGGCAGTGACGAGGTGGCGCTGGTGACCGCCCCGCTCTTCCACACGGCGGCGCTCAACCAGGTGCTCTTCCCGACGATCCTCAAGGGCGGGACGGCGCTGCTGGAGGCCCGCTTCGACCCGGTCGCCGCGGTCGACATCATCGAACGCGAGCGTGTGACGCTGCTCTTCGGGGTGACCTCGATGTACCTCGCGCTCGCGGCGGCACCGCGCTTCGACGCGGCGGACCTGGCCAGCCTGCACCTGGCACTCAGCGGCGGGGCGCCGATCCCGGAGTCGCTGCTGCACACCTGGCTGGACCGCGGGCTGATGATCGTGCAGGGGTACGGCCTGACGGAGGCCTCGCCGGGCGCGACGATGCTGCGGGCAACGGACGGCGTCCGCAAGCTCGGGACCGCGGGCACCGCGTGCTTCTTCGCCGACGTGCGGGTGGCCGCCGGTGACGAGGACGTGCCTGCGGGCGAACCCGGCGAGGTGCTCGTCAGCGGGCCGAACGTCAGCCCCGGCTACTGGCAGGACCCGCGCGCCACCGAGGCGGTGTTCACCGACGAATGGCTGCACACCGGAGACGTCGCCACCGCGGACGGCGAGGGCTATCTGCGGATCGTGGATCGCATCAAGGACATGTACATCTCCGGCGGTGAGAACGTCTATCCGGCCGAGGTCGAGCAGGCGCTGCACGAGCACCCGCAGATCGCCGAGTGCGCGGTGATCGGAGTGCCGGACGAGAGGTGGGGCGAGGTAGGGCGCGCGTTCGTGGTCACCCGGCCTGGAGCGCACCTGTCGGAGTCCGACGTACTCGCTCATCTGGACGAACGGCTCGCCCGGTACAAGCGGCCCGCGAGCGTCGTCTTCCTGCCCGAACTTCCCCACAACGCCTCCGGAAAACTCGTCAAGTCCCGACTCAGAGAGACCACCCGATGACCCGCTACGAGCCCGCCGTCGACCTGGACGCGATCACCGCGCTCGACGTCCACGTGCACGTCGAATCCGACGGCCACGGCCACTTCGCCCTGGACGAGGAGCTGCTGGACGCGTCCGCCGCGTACTTCAAGGGCAGCGAGAACCGCACCCCGTCGGTGCAGGACCTGGCCCGGCGTTACCGCGACGCCGGGATGGCGGCCGTCGTCTTCACGGTCGACGCCACCACCGCGACCGGTCACCCCGCGATCTCGAGCGAGGAGATCGCGCAGGCCGCGGCCGAGCACGCGGACGTGCTCATCCCGTTCGGCTCCGTCGATCCGCACCAGGGTGCGGCGGCCGTGCAGCGCGCGCGTCACCTGGTGCAGGAGTACGGCGTCCGCGGGTTCAAGTTCCACCCCAGCCTGCAGGCCTTCTCCCCCGACGACCCGGTCTTCCAGCCCCTGTGGGCTGCGCTGGAGGAGCTCGGCGTGCCCGCCCTCTTCCACACCGGTCAGAACGGCATCGGCGCCGGCCTCCCGGGAGGACGAGGGATCAAGCTGCGCTACTCCAACCCGCTGCTGCTCGACGACGTGGCCGCCGACTTCCCCGGCCTGACGGTGATCCTGGCGCACCCATCGGTGCCGTGGCAGGCCGAGGCCATCTCGATGGCGACCCACAAGGCCAACGTCTATATCGACCTGTCGGGGTGGCGGCCGAAGTACTTCCCGCCCGAGCTGGTGCGCGCCGCCGGCGGGCTGCTGCGCCGCAAGGTGCTCTTCGGCAGCGACTATCCGCTGATCGCGCCCGAGCAGTGGTTGGCCGACTTCGACGACCTCGGGATCGACCCCGCGCACCGGCCCGGCATCCTCAAGGAGAACGCCGCCCACGTCCTGGGTCTGCGCTGACGCTGCCTAGCATGGCGCCCATGAAGAGCGAGCGGGCGCGGGACGACGACGTCGCGCCGCCGATCGCGCGGACGGCGCCTCCGACGCTGCTCTACCTGATGAAGCAGGTCGAGCTGTCGGTGCGCGCCGCACTGGACGACCTCGCCCGCCCCGAGGGTCTGACCGCCCTGCAGTACACCGCGCTCACCGTGCTCGAACGCCATCCCGATCTCACCGCCGCACACCTGGCGCGCCTGTCGTTCGTGACCGCACAGAGCACGGCCGACATGGTGGGCACCCTGCTCGACAGGGACCTGATCGAGCGGCACCGCGACCCCCGCGACCGTCGTCGCCTGGTGATCGCCCTCACTCCCGAGGGCGGGCGCGTGCTGGATCGGATGCGGCCGCAGGTCACCGCGCTCGAGGAGCGCATGCTCGCCCGCGCCAGCACCGCGCAGTCGGCCGCGCTCCGGCAGACCCTGGAGCTGTGCCGCCGGGCCCTGCACGAGGACCCCTCCGCCGACTGAGCCCGTGTACGACGTCCGCCGGGCCGTGATTAATTGATCAGGAAACCTGTACATATTGGTCGGCCCTGTGCTTTGCTCTGCCGATGACTACATCCGCAGCATCGGAGCCGCACGGCGGCCTTCCGAGGTTGACGAGCGGCACGCTGCTCGCCTCGGTCTTCGCCTGTTTCGTCGCTCAGATCGGGCTCAGCATCCCCGCGGTCATCAACGGCTACATCAACAAGGACCTGGGCACGACGTCCACCCAGCTGACCTGGGTCTCCGACGCCTTCCTGGTGCCGGTGACCCTCTTCGAGCTGACCTTCGGCGTGGTCGGTGACCTCTTCGGCCGCAAGCGGCTGCTCACCACGGGCGCGGGCCTCGTGGTCGTCGGTGGGCTCATCGCGTTCTTGACCCCGTCCGGCGGCGTCGGCGTGCTGCTCACCGGCCAGGTCATCGCCGGCGTCGGCGCCGCAGCGATCTTCCCCACGTCGGTGGCCATGATCGCGGCCGGGACGCACACCGTGCGCGAACGCGCGCACTCCATCTCGATCTGGGCCGCCGCCCTGACCGCCGGTGGGTTCATGTCCCCCGTGATCGGCGGTGTGCTCGCCCGGATCCACCACTCCGGCAGTCCCGAGGCCAGCTGGCGTTACGCGTTCCTCGCGATGGCGATCCTCGCCGCGCTCAGTCTCGCGACCACCCTGGCACTCGCCCAGAACTCCTCGGCCCCGCAGGGTCGGTCGCTGGACTGGCCCGGCCAGATCACCATCGCGGTCGCGCTGTTCGCGTTGTTGTACGCCGTGATCCAGGGCGCCGAGGACGGCTGGGCAAGCCTCACGGTCATCGGCGGGTTCGTGATCGCCGTGGTGTTCCTCGTGCTCTTCGTGCTCGTCGAGCAGCGGGTCGACAAGCCGCTGCTGCAGCTCGACCTCTTCGCCAACCGGATGTTCACCATCTCCGCCGTCGTGACGGTGCTCGGCATGTTCGCCTACCTCGGCACGGCGTACGACACCAGCATCCGGCTCTCGGCGATCCAGGAGTACACGCCTCTGAAGACCTCGATCGGCTTCGTGCTGCTCAACATCATGGGCGTGATCCTCTTCCCGGTGAGCAGCCGCATGCTGCAGCGGTTCAACCCCGGCTGGGTGCTCGCCGGCGGTATGGCGCTCATCGGTATCGGCGACCTGGTGCTGGCGGCGATCCCGGCCACCAACCTGTCCATCGCCGCGGTCGCGGTGCCCCTGCTGGTCATCGGTGCGGGCTTCAAGACGGCTGTCACCGCCATCACCGTCGTGGCCGTCAACAGCGTGCCCACCCAGAAGGCCGGGATGGCCAGCGGCGCGACCAGCATGCTGCGCGACTTCGGACTGACCCTCGGTCCGGCGATCATCGGGGCCATCGCCCTGACGAACGCCGCCGACGCGATCGCGTCGAAGGTCTCGTCCTCCCCGTCCCTCGGCAGCGCGCTGCAGCAGTTCAACGCATCGTCCAAGGTGCCGCCGCCGGTGAAGGGGGCGGTGAACTCCGGCCCACTGGGCGCGAACGCCATCCCGAATCCGCCGAACCCGCTGAAGGACACCGCCTTCCACGCGTTGTCCCATGCCTACTCGATCGGGTACCTGGTCTGTGGCATCGCGGCGCTCGTCGCGGCGGCGATCGCCGCGGTGATGATCGGCGGACGTCAGCACGAGCACGCGTTCGTCGCGGCGCCGGAGCCCGAGCTGGTCGTGGACTGAGCGAGTTCAGAGCTCCAGCACGAGCCGCGCTGACCTGGCGCGCGAGACGCACACGAACATCACATCGTTCGCGTCCTGCTCCTGCTGGCTGAGCAACGAGTCACGGTGGTCGACGACCCCGTCGAGCACACCGGTCTCACATGTGCCGCAGGTCCCCTCGGTGCAGGACGACAGGATCGGCACGTCGGCCTCTTCCAGCACCTGGAGGATCGACTTGTCGGCGGGGACGCTGAGCACCGTGCCGGACTCCGCGAGCTCGACCTCGAATTCGCTGGCATCGCCCTGCAGTTCGAGCGCCTTCGGAGCGAAGCGCTCCGTCCGCAGCATCTGGGGGCGATCGGCACAGCGTTGCTCGACAGCGGCCAGCAGCGGCTCGGGACCGCAGCAGTAGACGAGCGCGTCCGCGATCCCGGGGTCGCCCAACAGGGCGTCGAGGTCGATCAACCCGACCTCGTCCTGCGGCACGAGACGGATCCGGTCGCCGTATTGCTCGACAAGCGTGCCGGCGTACGCCATCGACTCCCGGGTGCGCCCGCCGTAGGTGAGGGTCCAGTCCGCGTCGGCACTCTGCGCGGCGGCGAGCATCGGGATGATCGGGGTGATGCCGATCCCGCCGGCGACGAACACGTAGCGCGCCGCGGGTGCCAGCTCGAAGTGGTTGCGCGGGCCGCGGACCTGCACCGTCATGTCGGCGGTGAGGGTGTCGTGCAGGTACGCCGATCCGCCGCGCCCGTCCGGCTCGCGCAGCACGGCGATCGTCCACGAGGTGGCGTCGGTCGGGTCGCCGCACAGCGAGTACTGCCGGACGTGGTCGATCGTGACCACGTCGATGTGCGCACCTGCGCTCCACGGAGGCAGCTCGGCGCCGTTCCCCTGACGCAGGACCACCTCGAGCACCCCGGTGGCCGGAGTCGCGACGCGTTCCACCACCAGGTCGAGGGTCGTCTCCTGCTCGTCCCGGCCGGTCATGCCGGCTCCAGGACCTGCGGCCGACCGGCCGACGGGCTCTCGCCGCCCCTGCCGGAGGAATGACCGTCCGGATGCTCCAGCAGCCACGTCCACAGTGTGATCGGGTCCTCGGACTCCTGTGCCTCACCGCACCAGCAGTAACCCACGAGGATGTCGGTGTTGAGCTTGGACACCACCCGGAAGACGTGCTCGCCGCGCAACATGCGAGCGGGAGTCAGATCGACGTCCGCTGTCATGCCGTCACAGCCTCCCCCTGCGTGAGCTGCCTCGCGATGATGCGCCGGGCAGCGAGACCGCCGGTGTCGATGTTGATCGACAGCTCCTGGTAGTTCTCCTTCTCCCCTTCGACCACGACCTCGAGCACGTCGAGTGCCTCGACGTCCTGCAGGACCACCGTGCGGTTGCTCTCGGCCAGAAAGTCCGAGACACCCTGGTCCTCGAGCGCGAAATCGCGCGCCACCATCCAGAAATCGTGCGTCGAGTGCTCCGTCTCGGGCGTGATCGCGTAGACCACCTCGACGTGGAACGCCGGCTCGTCCCGCCCGTCCTCGGCCGGATCCGGCGTGCCCACCGGAGCGACCCGGCTGTGCAGCAGATAGAGGCACGGCGGGTGGTACTCGATGTCCTGCCACCGGGTGATCCGGCCCTCGATGCCGGTCGACGTCGCGTAGAACGGCGGGCACGCGGCGTCGTCCATGTGGCGACTGACGTAGATCACCTGCGCCTCGTCGTCCACCTCCGTCGTGATCGGCGTCTCGGCGACTTCGGGCGTGCCGATGTAGCCGCCGTGCAGGTAGGTCTCGTGCGAGAGGTCCATGAGGTTGTCGACGAGGAGCCCATAACGCGCCTTCAGCGGTTCCAGCCCACGCACCGTCGTGTAGTCCGGCGAGTCCAGCCACGGTGCGCGGGGGACGGTCGACTCGTCGGCACGGTCCGTCTCGCCGATCCATACCCACACCAATGAGTCCTGCTCCACGAGGTGGAAGGCAGGCACCCGCGCGGTCCGCGGAATGCGCTTCTGGCCCGGCGCGGCGAGGCAGGTGCCGGTCCGGTCGTAGGTGAAGCCGTGGTAGCCGCAGATGACGTTGGCGTCCACCAGGTGGCTCTTGGACAGCGGGAACCGGCGGTGCACGCAGCGGTCGGCCAGGGCGACGGCCTCCCCGTCGGAGGCGCGGTAGAAGACCATCGGCTCGCCGCAGATCGTGCGCGCCATGAGCTCGTCGGTCACCTCCGCCGCGTACGCCGCGACGTACCACTGGTTGCGGGGCCAACTGGACATGGGAACCTCCGGAGCTCGAGAACAGGGAACTGCGTTCACCATGACGTGGGTCACATCGCGAGCGCTGTAGCGTTTCCGCCAGCCGGAAGACCGAACGGGGGTGGACGCATGCCGCAGCAGCGGTCTCTCAGCACCCGGACCATGGATGTGCTCGCGGCGTTCACCGCGGAGAGCCCCCACCTCTCGCTGTCCGACATCAGTCGCCGCGCCGGGTTGTCCCTCACTACGACCCATCGCATCGTCGCCGACCTCATTGGGTGGGGAGCGCTCGAACGAGGCCTCGACGGGCAGTACGGCGTGGGCCTGCGGCTCTTCGAGACCGCGGCGCTCGCCCAGCGCGGGCCCGCGCTCCGGGAGATCGCGCTGCCCTATCTGGAGGACTTGTACGAGGCCACCCACGAGAACGTGCAGCTCGCGGTCCGCGAGGGACTGGAGGTGGTCTACATCGAGCGGATCGCCGGTCGCGATGCGGTGCCGGTGCTGACCCGGGTCGGTGGCCGGTTCGCGCTGCACGCCACCGGAGTCGGGTTGGTACTCCTGGCCTTCGCGCCGCGGGAGATCCAGGAACAAGTGTTGAACGAGCCGTTGACGACCTGGACGACGCAGACGATCAGCGACCCGGCGAAGCTGCGCGCCACCCTGGCGGACGTGCGACGCAGCGACCACGCCGTCAGCCGCGGTCAGGTGACTCTGGACGCGCTCTCCCTCGCCTGCCCCGTCCGCGGAGCCGACGACGAGGTCGTGGCCGCGGTCTCGGTGGTGGTGCAGATCGACACCGACCCGCGCGGACTGCTGCCCGCCCTGCGCGCGGCCAGCCGCAGCATCTCCCGCGCGCTGGGGTCGCCGAGGGCCCGCCGGTCGGACGCCCGGCCACCGGACGCCTGAGCCTCAGTCGGACCCCGACCGATCGCCCGCCGTCGGCTGCAGCGAGCGGCCGATGCCCTGCGCGGCGACCCGCAGGGCCGTCACCAGGCGCGCCCGGTCCCGGCGCAGGTCGGCGACCACCACACCCAGCGCGGCGACGACCTGCTCGCCCTCGGCGGCGCGGATCGGCACGGCGGCCGAGCAGGCGCCGAGGGTCATCTCCTCGGTCGTGGTGGCGTAGCCGTCGCGGCGTACGCGGTCCAGTTGCCGGCGCATCCGAGCCGCCGACGTGACGGTGTACGGCGTGACCCTCGACAGTGATGCCAACGCCTCCTCCTGCACCGCGGCGGGTGCGTAGGCGAAGAGCACTTTGCCCACACCGGTGGAGTGCAGCGGCAGGCGGGAGCCGACGGTGCTCACGACCGGCACCGACGCGTTGCCGGAGATGCGTTCCAGATAGAGCACCTGGGCCCGGTCCCTGATCGCCAGGTGCACGGTGGCGCGGGTGGCCGCGTGCAGGTCGGTGAGGAACGGTGAGGCGATCTGCCGCAGCCCGGTCTGCACCGGGGCGAGCAGCCCGATGTCCCAGAGTCTCCGGCCGACGACGTACTCCCCCGACGCGCGCCGGGTCAGCGCACCGCCGGCGACCAACTCGGAGGCGATCCGGTACGTCGTGGGCACCGGAAGGTGCGCGCGCCGGGCGAGCGGGGTCAGGGCGAGGCTGCGGTGGTCCTCGTCGAACGCGGAGAGCAAGGCGAGCGCACGGGACACGACCGACGCCCCGGCCGTCGCGGTGTTGCCGGCCATCCAAGGTTCCTTTCACTCAGTGGAAGCTTAGCCTCGACGTGATGCGGGCCACTCCCCTAGCGTCCTGAGGGTGAGCACCCCACCCGCATCCCCGCCCGGGGAGTTGGCGAGCCAACGGATCATCTCCTCCGAGATCGAGCAACTCCGGGCGGCATGGACCGCCGGTGACGCGCAACCGCGGATCGACTACCCGCCGTACCGCAGCTCCGTGCTGCGCCATCCGATCAAAGCCCTGCACCCCGCCGATCCCGAGGCGGCCGAGCTGGTGGCGCCGGTCTTCGGTCACTCCGACGTCGCCCCGCTCGAGGCGGACCTGACGATCCAGGACCGCGGTGAACCGATCGGTGAGCGGATCCTGGTCACCGGCCGGGTGCTCGACGGCGAGGGGCGCCCGGTGCGCCATCAGTTGGTGGAGATCTGGCAGGCCAACGCCGCCGGCCGCTACGTGCACCAGCGCGATCAGCACCAGGCGCCGCTCGACCCGCATTTCACCGGCACCGGACGTTGTCTGACCGACGCCGACGGTGTCTACCGGTTCGTGACGATCAAGCCGGGCCCCTACCCCTGGCGCAACCACCACAACGCCTGGCGCCCCGCGCACATCCACTTCTCGCTCTTCGGCACCGACTTCACCCAGCGGCTGATCACCCAGATGTACTTCCCTGGCGACCCGCTCTTCGGCCTGGATCCGATCTACCAGTCGATCACCGACCCGGCCGCGCGCGAGCGCCTGCTCGCGCACTACGACCACGACCTGTCCAAGCACGAGTGGCAGCTGGGCTACCGGTGGGACATCGTGCTGACCGGCTCGCATTCGACGCCGATGGAGCGCCCGGAGGAGCACGGTGCCTGAGCTCGACCCCACGCCCGGCCAGACGATCGGCCCGTTCTTCGCCTACGCCCTGCCGTTCGAGCGCGACCACCAGCTCGTCCGGCCGACGACGGACGGTGCACTGCGGCTGCACGGCACGGTGTACGACGGCGCAGGCGTGCCGGTGCCCGACGCCCTGCTGGAGATCCGTCAGGCCGACGGCGCCGGGAGGGTGCCGACTCTCGAGGGATCGATCCGGCGCGACGGCACGGCGTTCACCGGCTGGGGCCGCTGTGAGACCGATGCGGTCGGGCGGTACTCGTTCACCACGATCGAGCCGGGCGGCTCCGGCGCGCCGTTCGTCGCCGTCGTCGTCTTCGCGCGAGGGCTGCTGCACCGGCTCTTCACCCGTGCCTACCTCCCCGGGGCGAACGCGTCCTCCAGTCCCCTTCTCGCGTCGCTGGATCCGCAGATCAGTAAGCGACTCATCACCGTCCGCGAGGACGACGGCAGCCTGCGGTTCGACGTGCACCTGCAGGGAGACCTCGAGACGCCGTTCCTGACCTTCCCCGGTGAGGTATGAGCGAATACGGGCTGCTCACTCCTGGATCGTTCCGTGCCGCGGGTGTGGTCGATGACCGCGCGGTCGCCGACGCGATGGTGCGCGTGGAGCTGGGCTGGGTGCGCGCCCTGGCCGCCGTCGCAGCGATCGACGGGGATCGGGCCGAGCGGATCACGGCTGCCGCTGCCGGCTGGACCCCTGACCTCGCGGTCATCGGCGCCGCGACCGAGGCCACCGGCAACCCGGTCGTGCCGATGCTGCACCAGCTGCGGCAGCGACTGCAACCGGCCGATGCCGCCGTCGTCCACCGGGGGCTGACCAGCCAGGACGTGCTCGACACCGCCCTGGTCCTGCTCAGCGCCGACTGCCTCACACGGGTGCGCGCCGACCTCGGCGCGGCTTCACAGGCGCTCGCGCGGCTGGCCGATGCGCACCGCGGCAGCGTGATGACCGGTCGCACGCTGACGCAGTACGCGGTGCCGATCACGTTCGGGCTCAAGGCGGCCCAGTGGCTGGCCGGACTGATCGAGGCCGCCGACGACGTGGCCGCGACGCTGACCGGCCTCCCGGTCCAGTGCGGCGGGGCCGCGGGGACGCTCGCGCTCCCGGGCGAACTCACAGCCGACCCCGTGGCGCTGGCCGCGGCGTTCGCGGGCGAGCTCGGACTCGTCTGGCCGGGCCTCCCGTGGCACACCCGCCGGCGGGCGGTCACCCGTATCGGCGACACCCTGGTGGCGACCTGCGACGCGCTCGGGCGCCTCGGCGCCGATGTGGCCACTCTGTCCCGCCCGGAGATCGGCGAGCTGCACGAGGCCGCAGTGGCCGGTCGGGGCGGCTCGTCGACCATGCCGCACAAGCAGAACCCGATCCTCAGCGTGGTCATCCGGTCGGCCGCGATGCAGTCGCCCCAGCTCGGAGCTCAACTGCACCTGGCGGCCGCCCTCGCCGTCGACGAGCGACCCGACGGCGCCTGGCACAGCGAGTGGCCCGCACTGCGCCGGCTGCTCGAACTCACCGTGACGGCGGCATCGCAGGCCGCCGAGCTCGCCGCCGGCTTGGAGGTGGATGCCGACCGGATGCTGCAGCGGGCCACCGACGCCGCGGCGGACCTCCTCGCCGAGCGGGGCGACGGCGGCGCCGGTGACCCCGCGTCGTACCTCGGAGCCACGGACGCATTCGTCGATACCGTCCTGGCCCGGCTCTCCACCGGCGGACCCGAACATGCCTGACCCCGACACCGCAGGAGCACACCGATGAGCGACGACCCCTACGACGCCGGAATGGCGGTGCGGCGCAGCGTGCTCGGCGACGCGCACGTCGACCGGGCCGAAGCCCGCAAGGACGACTTCACGCAGGACTTCCAGGATCTGATCACCCGCTACGCGTGGGGCAGCGTATGGACCCGCCCTGGACTGGATCGCCGTTCCCGCAGCATCGCCACCCTCACCGCGCTCATCGCCCGCGGCCACTGGGACGAGTTCGAGATGCACGTGCGCGCCGCGCGTACCAACGGGCTCAGCGTCGAGGAGATCGGCGAGGTGATCCTGCAGTCCGCGATCTACTGCGGTGTGCCTGCGGCCAACCACGGGTTTGCGCTCGCCTCCATGGTGCTGCAGGAGACCGATCAGTGAGCGCAGCACTGCGATGACGCGCCCCGTGACCCGCACCCAGGTCGGCATCGTGGGAGCCGGACCGGCCGGGCTGATGCTCGCCCACCTGCTGCACCGCGCCGGCGTCGACAGCGTCGCGGTCGAGTCCCGGTCCCGCGCGGAGATCGAGCACACCCACCGCGCCGGGATCCTCGAACGGGACAGCGTGCGACTGCTCGTCGACACCGATGTGTCAGATCGGGTCCTGCGCGAGGGCTATCAGCACGAGGGGATCGCCCTGCGGTTCAACGGAGTGAGCCACCGGATCGACTTTCAGCATCTGGTGGGCGCCTCGGTCTGGCTCTACCCGCAGACGGACGTCTTCGTGGACCTGGCGAACGCGCGGGACCGCGATGGCGGCGACGTCCGGTTCGGGGTCAGCGACACCCAGGTGGTCGACACGACCAGCGACCGTCCCGGCATCCTGTGCACCGACGCGGACGGGATCGAGCAGGAGATCCGCTGCGACATCCTGGTGGGCGCGGACGGCTCCCGCAGCATGACCCGGCACGAGGTCACCGACCGGCAGCAGTACCACCGCGAGTATCCGTTCGCGTGGTTCGGAATCCTCTGCGAGGCACCGCCGTCGGCACCGGAGCTCATCTACACCCGCTCCGAACGCGGCTTCGCGCTGATCTCCCAGCGCACCGATGCCATCCAGCGGATGTACTTCCAGTGTCCCCCCGACGAGAAGGTCGACGACTGGTCCTCGGACCGCATCTGGGAGGAGCTGCAGACCCGCCTCGCCGGCGAGGACGGCTTCAGCCTGAAGGAGGGCCGCATCCTCGAGAAGTCGGTGCTGCCGTTCCGCTCCTTCGTCTGCGAGCCGATGCGTTACGGCAACCTGCTGCTGGCCGGGGACGCCGCTCACACGGTGCCGCCGACCGGCGCGAAGGGCCTCAACCTCGCCCTCGCGGACGTACGCGTGCTCGCCGAGGTGCTCGAGCAGGTCATCGTGCGGGGGAAGCGCGAGGCCCTGGACGACTACACGCCCCGCGCCCTGGCCCGAGTCTGGAAGGCGCAGCACTTCTCCTACTGGATGACCACCATGCTGCACGCGTCCGGCGATGCCAGTGAATTCGACGTACGACGCCAGCTAGGCGAGCTCGAGGCGGTCACCGGCTCCGCGCACGGCGCCGCGTACCTCGCCGAGGCGTATACCGGCTGGCCACGCGCGTAGCCGGACACCGTCCAGCTCTACTGAATCAGCTCGACAGCGCCGACATCGCAATCGCGACCACCGCGCCCGCCAACATGCTCGGACCGTAGGCGAACTCGGCTCGCCGATCCGTGCGTCGGCTCATCATCAACGCGGCCGCGACGATGCCGCCGATGACGAAGGCTGCGAACGATGCGCGAATCACAGGTGACCACCCCAGCCAGCCGAGCAGCAGTCCGAGCAGACCGGCGAGTTTATCGTCACCGAAGCCGTAGCCCGAGGGCAACAGCATCAAGACGAAGTAGAAGACGAAGAGCACCACTCCGGCGACGATGGCCCGCGTGAACGCAGCCCAGTTCTCGCTGCTGGCTGCCCCGACCGCGAGCAATACCAGGAGGATCGGATAGCTGGGCAGCTGAATGGCGTCGGGCAGGCGGTGCACATCGAGGTCGACGAACCCCAACGCGATCATGACCCAGCCGGCGACGACGAAGACCACGGTGATCAGGAGCGACTGATGCGGCCTGACGGCAGCCCAGACTACCGCGCCCACCGCGGCAGTCGCAGGGATGATCCACCAGGTGCGTCGTGTCGGCAGGTCTGTCTCGGCCGGCAGGCGGTACGCGCCGGGGCGCAACCATGCCCGCAGCAACGCGCCCACCGCTGCCCCCGCAACGACAACGAGCACGACAGCACTACTTACGGGCACTCTTCTCTCTCTCGTATCGATTCGTGCACGATCAGTGGCGGAAGGCCGTCATCATGTCCATGGCCGCCGGGCCGAGCAGCACGATGAACAGCACGGGCAGGATGCACAGCATCAGCGGGAAGATCACCTTGACAGGGATCTGCATCGCCTTCTCCTCGGCGCGCTGTCGTCGTTTGATCCGCATCTCGGAGGCCTGTGTTCGCAGCACGTCGGCGATGGCGATGCCGTACTTGTCGGCCTGGATGATCGCCCGGATGAATTTACGCAGATCCGGAACGGCGGCGCGCTCCGCCAGCGCTTCGTAGGCTTCCTTGCGGGACATGCCTACCTGAATGTCCTGCAGGGTGCGGACCAGTTCCTGTCCGAGCGGCCCCTTGCCATTGCTGGCCGCCTTGGCCATGGCCGAGTCGAAGCCGAGTCCGGCTTCGACGGCGATGGTCATCTGGTCGAGGGTGTCGGCCAGTTCGAGGGCGATCGCCTTGGACCGCTCCTGGCCCTTGCTGTGCAGCAGGAGTTCGGGCAGGAAGTACACGACGACCGTGCACGCGATGCCGATCATCAGCGACATCGCGCCCGAGTTCGAACTCATATAGAGGACGGCCAGGATCGCGGTGATGGGTGCGAGGAGGAGCTTCGCGCCCATCAGTCGCTCCATGGGCCAGGCGGGCGGTCGTCCGGCCCGGGCCAGTAGCCGTTCGAGCCGACGGATCGAGCCGGGGGGCGTCAGACGCCGGACAAGGTGACCCGATCGGACAGGAGCCAGAAGATCGGTAGATCCTCCAGCACCGCCGTCCTCGGCGTCGGCGAAGCCCAGTCCCAGGTTGGACACGACTCGGTGGCCCGCGGGGTCGGTACGAGCGAGCACGGCCCAGCACAGCAAACCCAACGACAGACTGCAGGCGACGATGCCGACGGTGACCATGGGCGACACGGGATTCTCCTTTCGTGAGGCGTGCAGTGGTGCGGGGAATCAGAACTTGAAGCTGACCACCTTGCGCAGCCACAGGGCTCCGACGATCAACAGCAGTGCCGCGACGCCCAGGAGGCCGTATCCGATCGGGCTCTGCGTGAACTTGGCGACGTACCCCGGATTCGAGACGCAGAGAAAGCCCAGAATCCCGAACGGGAGAGCCATGAGGACGAACGCGGAGAGTTTGCCCTCGGCGCTGAGCGCCTTGACCTGCCTGCGGATCTGGTTGCGCTCACGGATGGTGTTGCCGACACCGTCGAGCACCTCCGCGAGGTTGCGGCCTACCTCCCGGTTGATGGCGATGGCCTGCGTCACCCACAGGGAGTCCTCGCTCTGCAGACGTGCACCGGTCTCGTCCAGTGCGAGGCCGAGGTCGCGGCCCATGCGCGTCTCGTTGATGATGCGGGAGAACTCCCCCGCTGTCGGCTCATCTGCCTCGCGCGACACAGAGTCCAGCGCCTGGAGCAGACTGTGGCCGGCGCGCAAGCTGCTGGCCAGCAGTTGGAGGGAGTCGTCGAGCTGATTGGCGAATCTGCTCTGCCGGCGTCCGGCCAGTAGTCCCAGCCCGACCTTGACCACCAGGGCCACCATCAGCGCCAGGCCGATTCCGAGCAGCGGTCCAAAGAGAAGGAACCCGAGAGCCGCTGCGGCCAGCGCCGCGGCACACACCATCAGGATGAAGTCCTGGACGCCGACTCTCAGCCCCGCCCGTTCCAAAGCCGACGCGGCAGAACTGCCGCCGCCGTGCCGACGCAGCATTCTGTCGATGAGTGCAGTGGTCGCCGCGGTCGCGCTGGTCAGAGTGGTGGGATCGGCATCCGTACCGGGATGTCGGCGCTCGCGTGGCAGGCGGACGGGCCCGGGGGCCAGCACCAGGTACAGCCCGATCAGGAGTGCGGCGGCGCACGAAGCCACACCTGCGGTGACGGTGCCCGACGCCAGCGGCGAGCTCATCGCGCCCGCTTCGTCGCCGCCGCCGCCGCCATCGCCGCCGTCAAGTCCGCCATGCAGATATGGGCGGCTGCGACGACCTCCACGCTCGGCCTGCGCCAACTCATCGAGGAAGCCTTTGACCAGTTCAGCGCCGGACTCCCAGCGCCACCGAACACCCCCGCGACCGACTGACGTACGGCCGGCGCTCCCCTTTCCGACGCGTCCCGACATCGTTTCAACTGACAGATCGACTCCTGCGGTCGTTCTGAACCGCCACGAAGTCTCGGGTAGGCCGATTGGCGTAATCGCCGAGCTGCAGCCCTCACAGCGGACGCACTCACTTTCCACATGCCATGAGTGGGTCGATGACTCTTACTAGATGTCGTCACGGACGCTCTCTTGGCGGGTCGAGACACTGCCTAGCAGCCGCAGGAGGCCGCAATGACCCAGTTCCCGCATGATGACGGTCCTTACCGGGCGCACTTCAGCGACTCCGCACTGGTCCAGACCCGGCACGATCGCAGACACGCGGGGCACCGCAGGGGGCGAGGACTCGCTGCGGCGGCGATCGCGTCGGCGATCGCCATCGGTGCCGGCGCCGCCGTATGGGCCGAACACAGCCCGACGGCACCGTCGGCAGTAGTTCCCCAGGTCTCGACCGGTGCAGGGTCAGGTGGCGCCCCGGCAGGTGGCTCCGGGTCCGCACCTGGACCGCGCGGTCAGCTCAATGGCCCCAGCGCCACAGCCGCTTCCTCAATGCTTCCGCGGGCCACGGCAGCCCAACAGGTGGGCGTCGTCGACATCGACACGGTGCTGGGCTATCAGGACGCGTCCGCCGCAGGCACCGGAATGGTGCTGACCTCGACCGGGGAGGTGCTGACCAACAACCACGTCGTCGACGGAGCAACCAGCATCAAGGTGACCGTGGTCAGCACCGGGGCCAGCTACACCGCCAAGGTCGTCGGGACCGATCCCACCCAGGACGTGGCTGTCCTGCAGCTGCAGGGCGCAGCCGGCCTCAAGACGGTAAAGACCAGTTCGGCCACGGTCGGCACCTCTGAACAGGTGATCGGAGTCGGGAATGCCGGTGGCGCCGGTGGCACACCCAGCGCCTCCGCCGGTCAGGTCACGACCACGAACGCGACCATCACCGCGTCCGATGAGGACGGGTCGAGCGCAGAGACGCTGCACGGGCTCATCCAGATCAACGCCGACATCCAGGCCGGCGACTCCGGGGGCCCGCTCTACGACGCCGCCGGGCGGGTCATCGGGATCGACACGGCGGTCCAGGTCACCACTGTCGAAAGCACGACCGAGGGCTACGCCATCCCTATCGACTCCGCGCTGCGCATCGCGGCTCAGATCGAGAGCGGAACCACGAGCAGCACCGTGCACCAGGGCTATCCGGCATTTCTTGGAATCTCGCTGTCCAGCGATCCCACCTACTCGACGACCGGGGCCATAGTCGAGCAGGTACTCACCAACACCGGCGCCGCTCATGTCGGTCTCAGTGCCGGCGACGTCATCACCGCCATCGGCACCCACCAGGTCACCGGCCCCACCAGCCTGCAATCCATCCTGGCGACCTATCGACCTGGCCAACACGTCAAGATCACCTGGACCGACCAAGAAGGTCAATCACAGTCCGCCACCGTCGTCCTGAGCGCGGGCCCTGCCAACTGACGAACACCGGCCCAGATCACCGCCGACGATCGCCGTGCTCGGGCCGACCTCAGGGTCCGGCCCGGGCGCCGGGGCATCGAGAAGGCCCCTGAACTGCGTCTGCGCAGTTCAGGGGCCTTACGTACCAGCTCCCCCGGTTGGACTCGAACCAACAACCCTCCGGTTAACAGCCGAATGCTCTGCCAATTGAGCTACAGGGGACCGACGCCTTGGGCGCGAGGTGAACTTTAGCAACGCCGGGCGGCGCACACAAAAGCAGCGCGCCGACGAGCTGCGCCGGGCCGATGAGAGAGTGCGTCAGAGACCGACCTGATCGCGCAGTTGCGCGGTCAGCTGGTCGATCCGTGCGAGCACTGCCGGGTCGTCGGCGGGAGTGTGGCGACCGAGCACCGTCTGCTCGAAGAGCCGGCCGTCGCGCAGATCCTTGCGGATGACGACCCGCCCGGACCGGCGCGGGCCTGGCAGGTCCAATGGCGACGCCAGCACGACGCTCGCCTGCACCCGCTCGTGGAAGGTCTCCGGCAGGCGGGTGTCCTGCCCGCGGAAGGTGTACTGGCCGGCGTGCCGGTCGTCGACCCAGGTGACGGTCAGCGTCCAGGTGTCCGGGTCCCACTGACCGGCGTCGACGTCATACCAGTCGCGTTGCATCACAACGATGTCCGCAGTCGCGACCACGAACCGGTACGTCGTGGCGACCACCTGCGCACCGGTGTTGTCGTCCCGGGCGAAGGTGAGGACGCGCTCGCCCCGTGCGAGGTCGAGCGCGTCCCGTACGTCGTCGGGCAACTTCGGGCCGCGTCGTGGGCCTGGGCGATCACCCGATCCGAACACCGGTCAGGACCGGATCCTGCGACCGGTGGCGCCGAGGTAGATCGCGATCAGCACGGCCGCAACGATGATGCCCACCAGGAAGGGGATCACCTTGAAGCCGCCGTTGTTGTTGTCGTAGCCCAGGCGGTAGCAGACCCATGACCCGATGGCCGAGCCCAGGATGCCGAGGACCGTGGTCATGATGCAGCCGAGGTTCTGCTTGCCCGGCATCACCAGTCGCGCGAGCGCGCCGATGATGAATCCGCCGATGATGGCGCCGATCACTGTTCCGATCATGGATGTGGCTCCTTGTCCCTGCGATGAACCCGGCGGTCGTTGCCGTCGGGCGATGTCCTGCCCTGACTGTGCACGCACGGCCGGGCTCGTGCAAACCCTGTGTCCGTGAAACGCGTCAGTCCAGGCTCGCTTTCAATCGCGAGAGGTCTATCTGCAGCTGCGTCACCCTTCGACGCAGGCTGTCGGGCGCCCCGTTGTCACCCGCACGCTTCAGCTCGCTCCATGCTTGGTTGATCTCCCCTTGGAGCGCCACCTCACGGACCCGCACGAGCAGCGAACGCGCGTAGCGCTGCGGCGGTGCGCCAGTGACCGGGTCGAGCCGGGTCGGCAGCGTCGCGACGGCGTACCGGAAGAGCAGCTGGTGCACCACCTGCGGTGCGCCTCCGCGTACGTCGTCCAGCCACGCGGCCGGCGTCCGCTCCCCCGGCGGACCGGCTGCCATCACCGCCGCGAAGAGCGATCGGTGGGCGGGCGCGGTGAAGTCGGTGTCGCGCACGGCGGCCAGCTCCCGCGCCGGCACGCTCGCGGGGAACTGCAGGAGGCACTCCAGCAGCTGGGACTCGGCACGCACGATCGGGTCGCGATCATCGGGGGCCGGCATGCCGGGATCGGCCGGTGGTGCGTCGTCGTGGGGAGCGTTGTCGCCGACCGGCGTGCGCCGGCGGTCCTGGGGGCTGCCCGTGCGCCCGGCACCGCTGCCCGCGCGGGTGACCTCGGCACGCAGATGGTCCTCGGACAGGCCGACCCAGCCGGCCGCCGTCCGCAGGTACTCGGCACGCATCGCTTGGTCGCGCACCGCGGCGATGATCGGTGCGATGGCGCGCGCGCCCAGCACGCGTCCCTCCGGCGAGTCCAGGTCGAAGCGACGCAGCGTCGTACGTACCGCGAACTCGAACATCGGTGTCGCGTCGTCCACGAGCGCACGCACGGCGCCGTCCCCGCCGGACAACCGCAGCTCGCACGGATCCTGCCCGTCGGCGGCGACCGCCACGAACGAGCGCGCGTCCCACTGCCCGTCGAGTTCGAAGGCGCGCATCGCGGCCTTCTGCCCGGCGGCGTCACCGTCGAAGGTGTAGATCACCTTGGCCGGCTGCTGATCGGGTGCGTCGCGCAGCAGTCGGCGCAGCGTGCGCACGTGATCGGCGCCGAACGCTGTGCCGCAGGTGGCGACGGCCTGCTCGACACCGGCCAGGTGAGCAGCCATCACGTCGGTGTAGCCCTCGACGATCACGGCCTTGCGGTCGCGGGCGATCGCCTTCTTGGCCAGATCGAGCCCGTAGAGCACCTGGGTCTTCTTGTAGATCGGCGTCTCGGCGGTATTGAGGTACTTCGCCTCGATGCGGTCGTCGTCGAAGATGCGCCGCGCGCCGAAGCCTACCGGGTCGCCGGTGATGTCGTGGATCGGCCAGACCAGCCGCCCGCGGAACCGGTCGTAGAGCCCGCGGCCCCGACCTACCAGACCCGCCAGGACGACCTCGTCATCGCGAAAACCCTTGTCCCGCAGGTGTTGTGCTAGCACTTCACCGCCACGGGGAGCGAAGCCCAGCCCGAAGTGCTCGGCCACCGACCGGTTGAATCCGCGCTCGCGCAGGAAGTCGCGGGCGGTGCGCGCGTCGGGCGCGGAGATGAGCGCCTCTGCGTAGAACTCGCTGGCGACGCGATGTGCTTCGACGAGCCGGGTACGCCGACCTGCCCCCTCCTCGCGCGGTCGGGCGCCGTCCTCGTAGTGCAGCTCGATCCCGGCGCGACCGGCGAGCCGCTCCACGGTCTCGGAGAAGGTGAGGTGCTCCACCTCCATCATGAAGGAAATGACGTCGCCGCCCTTGTCGCACCCGAAGCAGTGGTAGGTGCCGTTGTCCGGGCTGACGGTGAACGAGGGCGTCTTCTCGTCGTGGAAGGGGCACAGGCCCTTCAGGGAGCGCGGTCCGGCGGACTTCAATGTCACGTGCTCGCGGACCACGTCCTCGAGCGAGGAACGCTCCTTGACGAGGGTGACGTCCTCCGCCTTGATCAGCCCCGCCACCAGCAACCTCTCGTGCGCCTCGTCGTCGCGGTGATTCTACGTGTGCGCCTCGCGCCCCGGTGCGCTCGTCCACAGGGGACCTCGCGCCGCCGTGAGCAGCCTGGACCCACCGGTCAGCCGGCGATGCGGGCGACGACGTCCGCGGCGGGCCCGGTGCGGGCTGATGCCCATCCGCTGCCCGCCCACAGGGCCACCCCTTGCGGGTCCTCCAGTCGGGCAGCCGCAGCTCGCAGTGGCGCCGTCAGCTGATTCACCCCTGGATAGACGGCGGGTGTGGCGTCGCCGTAGCGATCCACGAACTCGTTCCGTAGGCCGCGCGCCGGTCGGCCGCTGAAGGCGCGGGTCACGACCGACTGGTCCAGTGAGGGCTCGCTCAGCCCCGCCCGATGGGCCGCGCTGGTGCCCGCTTCGTCGGTGAGCAGGAACGCCGTGCCGCACTGCACGCCGATCGCGCCGGCGTCGAACGCGAGCCGAGCCTCCCGGTTGCCCATCACTCCCCCGGCGACGAGCACCGGGAGGCTGGTGACGGTGCGCGTCTCGCGGAGGATCTCGGCCCACTCCCGGTCGAAAGGAATGGTCTGGACCGCGTGGGTGCCGCGGTGGCCGCCGGCTGCATATCCCTGCACGACCAAGGCGTCGGCGCCTCCTCGCGCGGCACGGGTCGCTTCGTCGGGGTCGGTCACGGTGACCACCACGCAGCTGCCCACGCCGTGCAACCGCTCGACGACCTCACCGTCCGGGACTCCGAAGGTGAACGACGCCAGGGGCACTCGTGCCTGCACGAGTGCGGTGATCTTGTCCTCGTAGGCGTCGTCGTCGGCCCAGTCGACGCGCGGCAACTCGACCTGCAGCTGTCGTGCAAGCGGCGCGAGGCGGTCGCCGTACCGCAGCACGGCCTGCTGCGCGGATGACCCCGGTTGCTCGTCGGGCGGCGCCGGGACGAAGACGTTGACCCCGAACGGGCGGTCGGTGAGCTCGCGGGTGCGCTCGATCTGGCGCGTCACGTCCTCCGGCGAGCGGTATCCGGCCGCAAGGAAGCCGGTGCCACCAGCTGCACACACGGCCGCGACCAACTCCGGAGTGGACGGACCGCCGGCCATGGGGGCCGCGACCACGGGGCGCTGCAGCGCCGGGAACGGGATCATGACCACAGTCTGGCCAGTTCGAGGGCGCGCGGGTCGGTCAGGGACGCGACCTGATCGATAACGACCCGCAACCGCGCGTCGTCGTCGTCGGCCCGTCGCAGATCCTCGGCGAAGAGCGGATCGAGCCGCGTCGGGTCCTGCTGGTAGGCATCGGCGAGTTGGGCGATGACCTCCTGCTGCATGGCCAGCAGCCGCACCCGGGTCTCGGTGAGCCGTACGAACCGAGCGTTGATCGCCTTGAGCATGACGCACTCGGCCAGCACCGTCTGCGGGATGACCACCCGGGCGGCGTACCGGGTCGCCGGGCCCACGCCGTACCGGTCGCGCGTGGCACCGGTCGCGGCGCTGACGAAGTGACCGATCAGCCGGCTGGTCATGTCCTTCAGCGCGGCGACGGCGGCGCGCGAACGATCGTGTGAGCGGGGTATGACGCCGCTGCCGACCAGGTCGGCCAGCGAGGCGGTGAGCAGCTCGACGTCCAGCTGCGGCGCGTACGTCGACTGCGCGAGCTGCGCCAGGGCAGAGCGTTCCTCGCTCGACCAGAGCGCGTGCAGCGGCACTAGCCCGGAGGTGATGCCATCCTCCACGTCGTGCACCGAGTACGCCACGTCGTCGGCCCAGTCCATGACCTGCGCCTCGAGGCACGGCTCGCCCGTCGGGGCTCCGGCGCGGACCCAGTCGAAGATCTCGGCGTCATCCGCGTAACAGCCGAACTTCGTTGTCTCGAACGAGCTTTCACCGCGCCGCCAGGGATACTTGGTCGCAGCGTCCAGGCACGCGCGCGTGAGATTCAGGCCCACCGACCGTCCGTCGTCCCGCGCGCGCTTGGCCTCCAGGCGGGTGAGCACCCGGAAGGTCTGGGCATTGCCCTCGAAGCCGCCGGCGTCCTGCGCAATGCGGGCCAGCGCGTTCTCGCCGTTGTGGCCGAACGGCGGGTGTCCCAGGTCGTGCGCCAGGCATGCCATGTCGACCACGTCGGCGTTGCAGCCCAGGTCGGCGCCGAACTCCCGGCCGATCTGGGCGACCTCCAGGGAGTGCGTGAGGCGGTTGCGGATCAGCTCGTCGGTGTCGGGCGGCAGGACCTGCGTCTTGGTCGCGAGCCGGCGCAGCGCACCGGAGTGCAGCACGCGGCCCCGGTCACGGGCGAAGTCGTCGCGGTCGGCACGCTTGAGGGCGGGGTCCTCGCGCAGGAAGCGCTCGGTGTCGGCAGAGGTGTAACCCGGCGCGTGGGTGGACTCGAGATCGGCGCCGACGGATCCGCTCATGCGGGCGGGGCGCCCAGGGAAGCGACCACCTGCTCGGTGAACTCCGCGAGCCATCCGCGCTGCCCCGCGTTCCAGTTGTCGGCCACGGGGTCGACCGGGAAGAAGACCCCGGTCTCGTCGGCGCCGACCAGGGCCAGATCGGGACCGTCCGCGTCGGTCGCCACGCGCCAGGACACCTCGGTCCGCCGCTGCACGTGCTCGCCCATCGCGATGCCGATCATCGTGAGCACCTGGGTGGGGTCCGCGCGCTCCGCAGCCGGGGTCTCCTGCACCGAGGTGAAGTAGTCCTCGTACGCCTTCTCCATCGAGGACGCGTCATCGATGTCGATACCGGCCCGCTCGGCGTCAGCGATCCATCCCGTCAAAGCACGGTGCGCCGCCCGGTCCAGCGGTTGGATGCGGATGTCGTTGTCGCTCAACGTGTCCCCACAGAGTCGTAGCGCACCTGTGCTCGCGCGCGGGCCTTGGCCGCTTCTTCTTCGCGGTTCTTCGGAGGGGCGGTCGTGACGAGGGAGTCGATCAGCTCACGGCTGGCCTCGGTGACCCGTCGTATGGCGCGATCGAACGCCTCCTGGTTGGCGGCGGACGGCTTGGTCGTGCCCGCGATCTTGCGCACGTACTGCACGGCTGCGGCATGGACTTCGTCGTCGGTGGCAGGTGGAGCGAAGTTGTTGAGAGGGCGGATGTTGCGGCACATGCCGTCCAGGCTCGCACATGTTGCCACCCCACCGGGAGCGCCTAGTCTGCAGGCATGCAGCGCGCTCTCCGTCCGCTCATCGGCGCCGCCGCCCTGCACGACTGGTTGACCGGCGAGCGCCCGTCTCCGACCGTGCTCGATGCGCGGTGGGCCCTGGGTGCGCCGAGCGAGCGACCGGCGTACGACGCGGGTCATCTACCGGGGGCCTCCTGGGTGGAGTTCGAGCAGGTCTGCTCCGGCGAGCCGGGAGCGAGCGGGCGACACCCGATGCCGCAGATCGAGGTGTTCGAGGCAGCGATGCGAGCCGCCGGCGTCGACAACGATCGACCGGTCGTCGTCTACGACCAGGCCAACTCTCTTGCCGCCAGCCGATGTTGGTGGCTGCTGCGCTACTTCGGCAAGGAGGATGTGCAGGTACTCGACGGCGGCTACGCGGCCTGGACCGGCGCCGGCCTCGAGATCACCACCGACGCCCCTTCCACCGATGGAGACTTCGTCGCCACGACAGGTCACGTCGCGCTGCTCGATGCGGACGGCGCGGCGGAGTACGTCGAGCGTGGGGTGCTGCTGGACGCGCGACCCGCCGCTCGCTACGCCGGCCGGGAAGAGACCATCGATCCGGTCGCCGGGCACATCCCCGGCGCGCTCAGCTCCCCCGCCCTGGAGAACGTCCAGGATGACGGCAGATTCCTGCCGCCGGACGATCTGGCCATGCGGTTCACCGCCCACGGGGTGCGCCCGGAGACCGACGTCGGCACCTACTGCGGGTCCGGCGTGCAGGCGACTCATCTGGCACTCGCTCTCGAGGCCTCCGGCATCCACCCCCACACGGCGGTCTACATCGGCTCCTGGTCGCACTGGATCACCGACCCCGACCGCCCGATCGATGCAGGGTCCGACGCCTCCACGGACCAGACCGCTCGCTGACCGCAGCGTCGCCTTCACCCGGACGACGTCCCCGCCACGCTGACTGCGTTCGCGTTCGTTGACGGTCTTCGAACGCCGTCAACGGTGGCGAACGCCGTCACCGTCGTGCCTCGCCACGCCGGCCGGGATCGCGGAAGTGCTCAGCCTCCGGAGACGGCCAGCTCGGCGTGCGCGATCTCCGCGTGCTGACGATCATCGATCGATCGCGACGACAGCCAGCCGTCCGGCAGCACGACGCGGCGCTCGGAGCCCGCCCGGCCGCGTTGGCCCTCGGCCGGCTCCCCCGGCCAGGACTGATCGAGGTCGAGGGAGTCGATCAGGGCGTCCAGGGCGTCGAGCGAGTCGACGAGCGCGAGGCTCGAGCGCAGCTCGCCGCCGACCCGGAAGCCCTTGAGGTACCAGGCGATGTGCTTGCGGATGTCGCGGCAGCCCTTCTCCTGCGACTCGTAGAACTCGCAGAGGTACTCGGCGTGCCGGCGCAGGGTGTCGGTCACCTCCCGCAAGGTCGGGACCACCTGCACATCGCTCCCGGCGAACGCGGCCGCGAGGTCGGCGAAGAGCCAGGGTCTGCCCAGGCAACCGCGCCCGACGACCACGCCGTCGCACCCCGTGGCGCGGACCATCGAGATCGCGTCCTGCGCCGACCAGATGTCGCCGTTGCCGAGCACCGGCACCGTCGTGACGACCTCCTTCAGGCGGGCAATGGCCGACCAGTCAGCGGTGCCCGAGTACGCCTGGGACGCCGTACGCGCGTGCAACGCCACCGCCGCGGCACCCTCGCCCTCTGCGATCCGGCCCGCCTCCAGGAAGGTCAGGTGGTCCGGGTCGATGCCCTTGCGCATCTTCACGGTCACCGGCACGTCGTACGCCGATGCCTCGCGCACCGCTGCCGACACGATCGCCCGGAAGAGCTCGGTCTTCCACGGCAGCGCGGACCCGCCGCCCTTGCGGGTGACTTTCGGGACCGGGCAGCCGAAGTTGAGATCGATGTGGTCGCAGCGGTCCTCACTGACGAGGAGGTGCACGGCCTGTGCGGTCGTGACGGGATCGACGCTGTAGAGCTGGATCGAGCGTGGCGACTCGTCGGGGTCGTGCTCGATCAGGCGCATGGTGAGCGGCGTCCGCTCGACCAGGGCCCGGGAGGTGATCATCTCGCTGACGTAGAGGCTGTGCGCGCCCGTCGCGGCGGAGCCGGCGTCGCCGTACTCACGGCACAGTCGACGGAACGCGCGGTTGGTGATGCCCGCCATCGGCGCCAGCACCACCGGGGTCTCGATGGTGTGGCGGCCGATGCGCAGCGGAGGCAGAAGAGCAGTCATAGCGTGCGCAAGTCTCTCAAACGGGCGCGTCGAGCAGCGGCGCCAGGTGCAGGGGCAGCCGGCTCAGCGCTTGCCGAACAGCAGATCGCGGAAATCCGGCACCGCGCCCAGCTCGCTCTGCGCGGGGTCGGGAACGTCCTCGGTGGGCGCCGCGTACGTCGTGCGAGCGTTCGCGCCGACCGCCGCGACGAGCTGGCCGGCGGCACGGTCGATCCTGCGTGCCAGGCCCGCGTCGGCGAAGTCGTCGGTCGCGGCGAAGATCCCTGTGGCCACCGGTTCGGCCTGCAGATAGGCGAAGAGCGGGCGCATCGCGTGGTCCAGCATCAACGAGTGCCGGGCCGTGCCACCGGTGGCGGCCAGCAGCACCGGAGTGCCCGCGAGGGCCGTGGGCTCGAGCAGGTCGAAGAACGACTTGAACAGGCCGCTGTACGAGCCCGCGAACGTGGGCGTGACGACGATCAGGCCGTCGGCCGTGCTCACGCCCTCCAGGACCTGTGCGAGTCGCTCGCTCGGGAACCGGGTCACCAGGTGCGCAGCGATGTCCTGGGCCAGATCCCGCAGCTCGACGACGTCGATCTGCAGCTCCTGTCCGCGACCGACCTGCACCTGGTCACCACGGGCTTTCGCCAGTTCGCGGGTGGCGGCCACGATGCGGTCGGTCAGCAACCGGGTCGACGAAGGGACGGACAGACCGGCCGTGACGGCGACGATGCGCTGGGCCATGTCAGGCCCCCTTGATCTGCAGAGTGTCGTCCACGACGGCGTCCTGCTGGACGGTCACCGACGGCAGGACGTGGGCGTTGGCCGTGTCGGCACCGGCCGCGACGAGCTCGGCGTGGGTGGGCGCGTGGGCCGGCACGTCAGCGGGACGCAGGGCGTCGAGCTCCTTGCGCAGGGCGGGCACGACCTGTTCGCCGAGCATGTCCAGCTGCTCCAGGACCGTCTTCAGCGGAAGTCCCGCGTGGTCCATCAGGAAGAGCTGCCGCTGGTAGTCGCCGACCGCCTCGCGCATCGTCAGGTATCGCTCGATGACCTGCTGCGGAGACCCAACGGTGAGCGGCGTCTGCGCCGTGAAGTCCTCCATGCTCGGCCCGTGGCCGTAGACCGGCGCCTCGTCGAAGTACGGACGGAACTCGCGCACTGCGTCCTGGCTGTTCTCTCGCATGAAGACCTGACCGCCGAGGCCGACGATGGCCTGGTCGGCGCGACCGTGCCCGTGGTGCTCGTAGCGCTCGCGGTAGAGCTGCACCATCTGACGCGTGTGACGCAGCGGCCAGAAGATGTTGTTGTGGAAGAAGCCGTCGCCGTAGAACGCGGCCTGCTCGGCGATCTCGGTGCTGCGGATCGAGCCGTGCCAGACGAACGGCGGCACGCCGTCGAGCGGGCGCGGCGTCGAGGTGAAGCCCTGCAGCGGCGTACGGAACCTGCCCGACCAGTCCACGACGTCCTCGCGCCAGAGGCGACGCAGCAGGTGGTAGTTCTCGACCGCCAGGTTGACGCCCTCGCGGATGTCCTGACCGAACCACGGGTAGACCGGACCGGTGTTGCCGCGACCCATCATCAGGTCGACGCGGCCGCCGGCGAGGTGCTGCAGCATCGCGAAGTCCTCCGCGATCTTCACCGGGTCGTTGGTGGTGATCAGCGTGGTGGACGTCGACAGCTTCAGCGTGCTGGTCTGCGCGGCCAGGAAGCCGAGCATCGTGGTCGGCGAGGACGGCACGAACGGCGGGTTGTGGTGCTCCCCGGTCGCGAAGACGTCCAGTCCGACCTCTTCCGCCTTCTTGGCGATGGTCACCATCGCCTGGATGCGCTCGGCCTCGGTCGGGGTGCGACCTGTGGTCGGGTCGGGCGTGACGTCGCCGACGGTGAAGATTCCGAACTCCATGAAGACTCCTGGTCGAGCGCAGTGTTGGTGACGTGTCAACTACCTCAACCGTAGCGCATCGCGAACCATTCCCGGCTTCGAGGAGAACCACCCTGCTGGTTGTCAGCGAATTCGTGACGTCGGCACCACGAGAACGCTGACAACCGCGCGGAAGCGCAGCGGAGAACTTCGTGGGGTGATTAAAGCCAGCCGTTGCCGTCGGCGATCTGGACCGCTTCGGCGCGGTTGCGGGCGCCGGTCTTCCCGATCGCGGCCGACAGGTGGTTGCGCACGGTGCCTTCGGACAGGAAGACGCGTTTGGCGACATCGGCGACGGTGCCGCCCTCGCGCGCGGCGAGCAGCACCTCCGACTCGCGCCGGGTGAGAGGCGACTCGCCGGCGACGAGGCTGTCAGTGGCGAGCTGGGGGTCGACCACCCGCAGGCCCTGATGCACCCGGCGTACGGCGTCGGCGAGCTCGGTCGCGGGCGTGTCCTTCACCACGAAACCGGACGCGCCGGCTCGCAAGCCGCGCCGCAGGAACCCCGGCCGGCCGAAGGTCGTCACGATCAGCACCCGCACCCCGGGCAGGGCCTCGCGTGCGGCGGTCGTGGCGGCGATGCCGTCCATCCCGGGCATCTCGACGTCCATCAGGATGACGTCGGGACGGTGCTCGCGCGCAGCGGCGGCGACCACGTCGCCGGAGCCCACCTGCGCGACCACCGTGAGGTCGGACTCCAGCTCCAACAGGGCCGCTAGTGCGCCACGCACCAGAGCCTGGTCGTCGGCGAGCATCACGCGGATCGTCATGCGGTGGAGGCCTTCTCGGGCAGTCGGTCGGATGCGGCGTCGTCCGGCGCGGCCATCGTGAGGGCGAACCCGTGCGGCTGGACGCTCTCGGTGACCAGGCGGGTGCCGGCGGCCAGCGCGCGCTCCCGCAGCCCGATGATCCCGTGACCGGTGCAGCCGGCCGCAGCAGTGCCGACGCCGTCGTCGCGGACCGTGACGGCGCGGTCGCCGACCTCGATGGTGCACGACCGCGCGCCGCTGTGCCGGATGACGTTGGTGACGCCCTCGCGCACCGTCCACGCGAAGACCTCGCGCAGATCGGACGGCACGCCGTCGGTCGCCGTCGGCAGATCGGCGCGGATACCGGCTGCTCGCAACGCTTCCCGAGCGCGGGCCAGCTCCCCCGACAGGGTGACCTCGCGGAATCCGGTGACGGTGCGGCGTACGTCGGCGAGCGCGTCCCGCGACAGGCGCTCCAGGTCGGCGACCTCGGCCCGGGCCCGCTCCGGATCGACGTCGATGAGCTTGCCGGCCAACTCGGCCTTGACCGTGATCACCGTGAGGGAGTGGCCGAGGATGTCGTGCAGGTCGCGCGCCATCCGGTTGCGCTCCTCGTCCACGGCGAGCCGAGAGTTCTCCCGCCGGCTCGCTTCGAGCTGGTGGGCCCGACCGCCGGCGATCCGCCCGGCGAAACAGGCGACCGTGGCGAAGGTGAGCCCGATCAGGGATCCGGAGTCGAACTTCCACCCGGGTATCTGGACCGACGCCCAGGCGTAGCCCACCCCGATCGCGATCGAGGTGACGACGGCTGCCCGGATGGAGAACGTCCACATCGCCGAGACGCCCACGAAGACCAGCGTCGCAGCAGCGCTCTGACCGACGGCCACCATCGCGATCAGCGATAGCGCGGCCAGGACGCCGTAGCGCGCCAGCGACCGGGGGTCGCGCGTCGGCAGCTCCCGGACCGTGGAGCTGCCGAAGAGCTGCCAGCGCATCATCCAGTGCCGCAGGTAGACCGCGGCGAACGCGAGCACCGCCATCACGCCGACCCACCCTCCGGGTCGGTCGAGATTCCGGAGGGCGTCCCACAGCGGGCTGATCAGCCAGAACAGCCAGATCCCGGCCCAGAACAGCCCGATGAGGGGGGCGTCGCCCTCCTCATCGCTGCCCCAGGCGCGTCGCCGCAGGGTGGCGGTCAGTTGCTCACGACGGTCCACGGAACCAGTTTCTCAGACCCGACCGGTGTCGCGGCGGAACAACCAGACCGCCGCGCCACCGAGAACGACCGCCCACCCGACGATGTTGAGCACCCACATCCACGACCCCGACCACCCGGCCAGGCCTGCGTGCGCCATCGACGTCACGCCGTACATCGGGGTCCATCGGGCGAACAGATCGAAGGAGTGCCCGAAGACCGGCTGCGGGATGAAGACCCCGCCTCCGAACGCCAGCACCGTCATCGCCATGCCCAGGACCTGCATGGCGTTCTCCGACGGCAGCAGGAAGCCGACCGCGAGGCCGAAGGCGGCCATCAGCATCGAGCCGATCCAACTGACCACGAACGCGAGCACCAGGTCGCCGACCGGCGCGTGGGCCCCGAACGCCAGACCCAGTCCGTAGACCACCACCAGCGGGATCACGGACACGGCCGAGGAGACCAGCACCTTGGTGATGATGTACGCCGAGCCGCGCAACGGGGTGAGCCGCAGCTGCCGCGACCAGCCCTGCGCGCGCTCCACGGCGACACCGGCCGACGTCGACGCGTTCGCGACGAAGGCGCCGTAGAGAGCGAGCGAGATCATCAACCACGCGGACGCGTTGCCGGCACCCGCGTTGAAGCTGTTCGCGCGGAAGACGAAGAAGAAGATGACCGGCAGCACCACGGTGAAGAACATCGTGCGTTTGTTGCGCAGGATGCGCATCAACTCGATCCGTAACAGCGTGCGGTTGAACCCGCCGTACGCCGGTGCGGTCCGGTCGAGGGAGATGTTTCCGCCGACCGGTCCCTGGGTGGTCGTACTCATGCTCGTTCTCCTTCGTTGTCGTCGGAGGTCAGCGTCATGAACGCCTCCTCCAGCCCCTGTGCGGTGATCTCGAGATCGCGCGCTCCCATCGACGTGAGCAGCATGCGGGCCACCGCGTCGCTGTCGCGCGCGCCGATGGTGACGGACTCGCCCCGGATGTCCAACGCCTCGACGCCGTCGATCGCCAGCAGCGCGGCGCGGTCCGGACGGTCCAGCGTCGCCCGGATCGTGCGCCCGCTCGTGCGCGCCTTGATCTGCGCGCCGGTGCCGTCGGCGACGACCTCTCCGTGCCGCACCAGGACGATCCGGTCGGCGTACTGGTCGGCCTCTTCGAGGTAGTGCGTGGCGAAGAGCACCGTGCGGCCCCGGCCGGCGTCGCTGCGGATCGCCGACCAGAAGTCGCGCCGGCCCGTGACGTCCATCCCCGTGGTGGGCTCGTCGAGCACGAGGAGCGCCGGGTCGCTCACCAGGGCCATCGCGAACCGCAGTCGCTGCTGCTCGCCGCCCGAGCACTTGCCCACACGCTGATCGCGGATGCCCCAGATGCCCGCCCGCTCCAAACACTCCTGCACGCCGCGGGTCTGCACGAACAGGCTCGCGGTCAGGTGCACCGTCTCCTCGACGCTCACGTCGCGCAGCAGACCCCCGGTCTGCATGACCGCCGCGACCAGACCGCGCGAGACAGCGTCCCGCGGCGACATCCCGAGCGTGTGCACGGCGCCTTCGTCCGGCCGGCTCAGCCCCAGGATCATGTCGATGGTGGTGGTCTTCCCAGCGCCGTTCGGGCCGAGGAAGGCCACGATCTCGCCCTGCTCGATCTGCAGGTCGATGCCGCGGACGGCATGCAGGTCCCCGAAGGACTTGTGCACCCCGTCCAACTGGATCGCGGCTCGCCCTGCGAGCCGCGTCCCGTCGGTCTTCGTATGAGTTCTCGTCATCATGCGTTCAGACTGTCGGCCCCGACGCCGGCGGCCATGGGGGCGCCGTCACGAGAGCGCCATGACAACTGTCACGCGGCGGCCACGTATTCTTCGGGTCCGTGTCACCCACCTCCGCCGACCCGCGCCCCAGCGTCCACAGCTCAGCCGTCCGTGTCCGCATCGAGCACGCCAGCGACCCTGTGCTGCAACGCCTCTCACGTCTGCCGTCCAACACGGTCGTCATCGTGCTGCTGGTCCTGCTGGTCGCCGGCCTGGTCGTGCGCGGGTGGATCGGCGCGATCCTCATCGGCGTCGTCGCCCTGGCCCACGGCTGGGGCATCTACCTGGCCTGGCCGCGACTGACGGGCCTGGAGCGTCAGATGCGCCTGGCGGTGCTGCTGCTCGCGGTCGCGCTCGCCGTGGTGTGCCTCATCTCCGCCTTCCGTTGAGCGTCGCCGTACGATGGCTACCTGAGAACGATCCTCATCGAGTCCTGCAGGAGGCCCGGGTATGACGACCACCAACTCCGGTCGCCGCGTCACCCCACAGCGTGCCGCCGTCGAGGGAGCCCTCGACCGGCTCGACGACTTCGTCTCCGCGCAGGACCTGCACGCGCGGTTGCGTGACTCCGGTGCCGGCATCGGGCTCGCCACCGTCTACCGCACCCTGCAGGCCATGACCGCGGATGCCGAGGTCGACGTCCTGCGCACCAAGGACGGCGAGGCGGTCTACCGCCGCTGCTCCACGGGACACCACCACCACCTCGTCTGCCGGGAGTGCGGACGTACCGTCGAGGTCGAGGGGCCCGCTGTCGAGCGGTGGGCCGCGAAGGTCAGCGCTGACAACGGATTCCGCGAGATCGAGCACACGGTGGAGATCGTCGGCGTCTGCGCCGACTGCCCCGCCTGACCGGAGTCGCCTCGAGCCTCACTCCAGCGCGGAGAACGGCTCCGGGTAGACGACGGCGCCGCGCAGGGTCTGATCGCGAGCGTCGTACGTCGTGAGCAGCCGCACCTGGGCGGCCCGCACCGGAGCCCAGTCCGGGAGCGGCAGCGTGAGCCCGTGGTCGCCCGCGAAGCCGAAACCTCGTGAGCCGTAGTACGCCGGGCTGCCCTCGAGGACGATGAGGGGCTCGTGTGCCGCCTCCGCGGCAGCGACGGCGGTGTCGATGAGCGCCGTGCCGATGCCGTGGCCCCGGTGGTCGGGAGCGACCGCGAGCGGGGAGAGCATCACGATGGGCCGCAGCCCTGTGGTGCTGCGCACCCAGCAGCCGTCGAGCATGACGTGCCCGACCACCTGCGATCCCTCGATCGCCACGAACGACATCGCGGGCCGGTAGCAGGCGTCGTTCCTGATCGCGCGCACCAGATCGGGCTGCAGGTCGGACTCGAACGCGGCGCGCACCACGTCGTGGATCGCGGCGAAGTCCGCGGGTCGCTCCGGACGTATCGTCACTCCGGGCGGCACCGGCGGGTCACCGTGCGGCGTCGACCGCGCCGCCGAAACGACGGTCGCGGTCCACGAAGATCTGGATCGCGCGCCACAGGTCGAGCCGGTCGAAGTCCGGCCAGAGCGTGTCGAGGAAGACCAGCTCGGCGTACGCCGACTGCCAGAGCAGGAAGTTGCTCGTGCGCTGCTCGCCCGAGGAGCGCACGAAGAGGTCGACGTCCGGCATATCGGGCCAGTCCAGATTGCGCGCGATGGTGCGCTCGTCGATGCTCGACGCCTTCAACCTCCCCGCCTGCACCTGTTCGGCGATCCGGCGGGTGGCGGCGGCGATCTCGGCGCGGCCGCCGTAGTTGACGCACATCTGCAGTGTCATCACGGTGTTGCCGGCGGTCATCTCCTCGGCGCGCTGCAACTCCTTGATGACCGAGCGCCACAGCCTCGGCCGCTGTCCGGACCACCGGCAGCGCACCCCCCAGGAGTGCAGCAGGTCGACCCGGCGGCGGATCACGTCGCGGTTGAAGCCCATCAGGAAGCGCACCTCGTCCGGCGAACGGCGCCAGTTCTCGGTGCTGAACATGTACGCCGACAGGTTGGGCACGCCCGCCTCGATGGCGCCGGCGATGACGTCGATGAGTTGCGCCTCGCCTGCCTCGTGGCCCTTCGTGCGAGGCAGTCCGCGTGCGTTGGCCCACCGGCCGTTGCCGTCCATCACCATCGCGATGTGTTGCGGGACAAGCCCCTTGGGGATCACAGGCGGTCGTGCGCCGGTCGCGTGCGCGGGCGGCGAAATGGGCGGCGTCACGACAGCGCGACCCCCACTGCAGGCGGCAACGGCTCGACGTAGACGGGGTGGTCGACCAGCCGCAGGGAGCGCACCCCGCGCTCCAGGTGCCACTGCAGGTAGGCCGCGACCAGCCCGTCGGCCTCGCGCCGGGCACGCTCGTCGGAGCGTTCGGCCTGTTCCCAGTCGCCCGACAACAGGGCGGCGAGCAGCTCGAAGGTGCGTGGGTCGGGGGCCGACGATCCCGGCGTACGGCACGAACGACATACGGCTCCACCGGCGGCCAGGTTGAACGCCCGGTGCGGTCCGATCGCGCCGCAGCCCGCGCAGTTGACGAAGGTGGGCGCCCATCCGGCGATCGAGACCGCACGCAGCAGGTAGGAGTCCAGGACCAGGTCGGTCGGATGGGTCCGGCCGGCGAGCGCCGCCAGCCCGCCGGCGAGCAGGTTGAACTGCTGGACCACCGGCTCGTGCTCCTCGCTCAATCGGTCGGCCGTCTCCAGCATCGCCGTGGCAGCGGTGAAGGCCGGGTAGTCACGCGAGATGTGGTCGCCGTACGACGCGATCATCTCGGCCTGGGTGACCGTGTCGAGCGAACGCCCCTCGTAGCACTGCAACTCCACGACCATGCCCGGCTCGAGGCGCGCGCCGAAACGGGACTTGGTACGCCGCACCCCCTTGGCCACCGCGCGCACCTTGCCCCGTCCGCGGGTCAGCATCGTCACGATCCGGTCCGTCTCACCCAACTTGTGGGTGCGCACGACGATCGCGACGTCCTTGTAGGTGGGCATGGTGACCCCATTGTCGCTGATGACCGCGCGGAGCCACGGTGGACACGCGCCTACCCTGAGCGGATGCCGCAGCAGACCTACGACGTCGTGATCGTCGGTGGGGGCCACAACGGCCTCACCGCCGCCGCCTACCTCTCCCGGGCGGGCCTGTCGGTGGTGTTGCTCGAACGATCTGAGCATCTGGGCGGGGCCTCGGTGTCGGCAGAGGCGTTCCCGGGCATGGGCGCCCGGCTCAGCCGCTACTCCTACCTCGTCAGCCTGCTTCCGAGGCAGATCATCGACGACCTCGACCTGCGGATCACCCTGCTCCGACGCCGTTACTCCTCCTACACACCACAGCCGGGCACCGACCGCGGCCTGCTGATCGACCATGGCGACCCCCTGGCGACGCGCGCATCGTTCGAGGCGCTCGGAGCCGGCGACGATGTCGAGGGCTGGGACCGCATGTACGCGCGTACCTCACATCTGGCGCAGGCCCTCTGGCCCACGGTCACCGGGCCGCTCCCCCGCCGCAGCGACGTGGCCGCGCTGGTCGGCGATCCCTCGATCACGCGGGACTTCCTGGAGCGACCGCTTGGTGAGGTCATCGAGTCGTCGGTGACCGACGACCTGGTCCGTGGGGTGGTGCTCACCGACGGGCTCATCTCGACCTACGCGTCGGCCCACGACGAGGACCTGCAGCAGAACATCTGCTTCCTCTACCACGTGATCGGCGGGGGCACCGGCGACTGGGACGTGCCCGTCGGCGGCATGGGCGCGGTGAGCGGGGCGCTCGAGGGGGCCGCGCGGCGTGGTGGCGCGGAGCTGCGCACCGATGCCGAGGTGCTGTCGGTGGGCGACGGCACCGTCGCCTGGCGCAGCGCCGCCGGGGACGAGTCGAGGGTCGTGGCCCGCCACGTGCTGTGGGCGGCCGCTCCGGCCGTGCTGGACCAGCTGATGGGCGCTGAGCCGGCCCAGCGGGCCGAGGGTGCCCAGGTGAAGGTCAACCTGCTGCTCTCGCGGCTGCCGCGGTTACGCGACGCCGCGGTGCCGTCCGCCGCCGCATTCGGCGGCACGTTCCACATCAACGAGACCTACACGCAGCTCGAATCCGCCTACCGCACTGCGCTCTCGGGCGCCCTCCCGCAACCGGTGCCCGCCGAGATCTACTGCCACTCGATCACCGATCCGAGCATCCTGTCGCCCGGTCTGCAGCAGTCGGGAGCACACACCCTGACCGTCTTCGCTCTGCAGACGCCCGACCGGTTGCTCGACGGGGCCGACCTCGACGCCGCACGCACGACGTACGAGCGGGCGGTGCTCGACTCGCTGTCCAGCGTGCTCGCCGAACCGATCGAGGACGTCGTGCTCACGACACCCGACGGGCGGCCCTGCATCGAGACGAAGACGACCCGCGACCTGCAGGACGCCCTGGCGATGCCCGGCGGCAACATCTTCCACGGGCCGCTGTCCTGGCCGTTCGCCGAGGACGACGAGCCGCTCGACGACGCGTCAGCACGGTGGGGCGTGCGGTCGGCGTACGACGGGGTGCTGCTCGCGGGTGCCGGATCGCGCCGCGGTGGCGGGGTCAGCGGGCTCGGCGGCTACCACGCGGCGGGTGCGGTGCTGGAGGCCCGCGCCGGATGAGCTGAGCGCTGCCGCACGTCATGCCACAGGCTGCTGGCCGGGTCGGGTGGGCATCAGGCCTGGCGTGAGATCCCAGGTGACACCGGATGCGGCGACGGTGGCGGTGAGCAGATCGCGGTGCACGATGGTGTGGTGGCGGGCGCACAGCAGGGCTGCGTTGCCGAGGTTCGTTTCGCCGCCGGCCCACCAGGGCCGCACATGATGGTCTCGGGGTCCCCGCGAAGTATCGGAGCGCAGCGGAGAACTTCGTGGGGTGAGGTTCGCGTCGCACCAGTCGGGTGGCCGGTCGCAGCCGGGGAAGGTGCAGTGCTGGTCGCGGTGGATGATCGCGGTCCGCAGGCCGCCGGTGAAGAGGCGTTTCGCGCGGCCGATGTCCAATGGTTCGGAGTCGGTGCCGAGGACTGCGGGGATGAGGTCGGCGTCGCACGCGAGCCTGCGCAGGGTGCCTGCGTCGAGGTGCTCGCCGTCGGTGGTGCGTCCGATGCCGGGAAGGTAGGTCGGTGCGGATCCGCTGTCTTCTGAAGTGTGCTGGCTGAGCCGGCCCGCGTCCCGGAGCCCTTGGTACAACGTCGCGTAGTCCATCGTGACGAGGATCTTGGCGGTGGCGCCGAACTCTCCGACCGGCCGCGGGGCGGTGCCGTCCAACACACCGGCTGCGGTGTCGACCAGGCGCACCAGGGCGTCCGCGCGTCGTTTGGCCGGGGTCCGGGTGTCACGCTCGGGTGCACCGGTGCCGTCCTCGGTTTCGACGGGCGCGGGCGCGGACAAGGCGCGCAGGGCGTGTTTGACCACCGCGGCGTGTGCGCCGGACAGTTCGGCGACGAACCGGGTCAGCCCGGAAGGCAGGTCGGCCCAGAACACCGATTCACAGTCCTGCTGACGTTCCTCGTCCCGCACGAGCCGTTCAGGGGCGTATTCACCCAGGATCCGGTTGCTGAGCTGCCGCAACGTGCGAGACCCGTGGTCGGACAACGACAGGTAGCGGCCGAGCAGGTCATCACGGTCCGCGGTCGGCAACTGAGGCAGGATCCGGGGCACCTCCCGCAGTGCCACGTCGGCGACCGGCACACTCGCCGCCCCGGTTGCCAACGCGTCAGCAACGACCTGGTTGCGGGGATCGGCGCAGTCCATCCCTACCCGCCCGACCCTACGGGCCACGGTCGGTTCCACACCCGCCGCCTGCCGGGCCACCCACGCAGGTGCACCGGTCGCGGTGGAGCTCGCGACCGTCCCACGGCCCAGCGCATCCGCGGTCGCCAACGCCGCGACGTTCTCCATCCGGCTGCCCATCCGCAGCATCGACCCGACCACCTCACCCAGAGCGGCCTCGTCCAGCTGCCACAGCGCGCCAGGCCACTCCTCCAACGCGGTGGTGAACTCCCCCAGCAGCGCCATCAACCGGGCGCCCGTGCCAGGCGCAGCAGGCCCATGGATGTCGGTCGTCGACTGCGCCATAGCCCCTCCTGCGCCGGTGACGGCACCCCTTGCCATCTATCCTGAATCATACGCCTGTTCGATACACGTGACAAGGGTAACGACGGTGAATGTTACTGCCGATATTGAGGATTGAACTATTGCCATCTGAGTCCCCCCGCTCTTTGGCGGTCGTGTCGAGGGTTGTCCACACACCGCCGCGACCAGGTTGAACGATGCCGACGATGCGCTAGACGAGCACCGGCAGGCCGGTGCGCACGACCGACCGCTCGTGCTTGTGGTCGCTCATGCGTCTTCTGCCTCGGTGCGTCGTGCCCGGTCACCGAGGATCTCCTCGTTGTGCTGCCCGAGGGTGGGCGTCGGTCGTGTCACGGCAGCCGGGGTGCGGCTGAAGCGGATCGGGATGCCGATGGAGCGGTAGCCGCCCTCCGTGGGGTGCTCGGCGACGTCGAGCAGGTGACCGTCGCGTACGTACTCCGACTCCGTGGCGTCCTCGATCTGCAGGACCGGCGCCATCGGGATGCTGTGCTCGGCGCACAGGGTCTCCCACTCGGCCGTCGTGCGTTCGCGGGCGATGCGCTCCAGCTCCGTGTAGAGGACGGACATGTCCTCGCGCACCTTCGCCCACGAGACGAAGCGCGGGTCCTCGTTGAGGTCGCCGTGCCCCGACGCGACGAAGAAGTCACGCACGTTCGTCTCGCTGTAGGGCAGGATGCACGCCCAGCCGTCCTTGGTCTCGACGGCCGCGTGACCCGTGCCGAGCGAGCGGTAGAAACCGGTCGGCCCGACCGGCGGCTCGAAGGTGTGGCCGCCCAGGTGCTCGACCAGGTTGAACGCGAGCATCGTGTCCGTCATCGGGATCTCGATGTGCTGACCGAGGCCGGTCGCCTGCTGGCTGATGACCGCCGCCAGCACCGAGTAGACGATGGTGAGGGCGCACACCTTGTCGGCCAGGATCGTCGGCACGTAGTTGGCGGTGCCGGTCGCGCGCAGCATCAGGTCGGTGAGACCGCTCGCGGCCTGGACGATCTCGTCGTACGCCGCACGGTCGGCCAGCGGGGAGTCCGAGCGGAAACCCTGGGCGCTGCAGTAGATCAGCGCGGGATAGCGCTCTTCGAGCGAGGCGTAGTCGAAGCCCAGGCGGGTCAGCGCGCCGGGACGCATGTTGGTGACGAGGACGTCGGTGTCCTCCAGCAGCCCGTGCAGGTCGGCCTTGCCCTCGTCGGTCTTGAGGTCGAGCACCACGCTGCGCTTGTTGCGGTTCACGTTGAGTGCCAATGCCCCCATCTGAGGGTGCCGACTCGGCACCGAGATGCGGGCCAAGTCGCCGTGCGGTGACTCCACCTTGATCACGTCGGCCCCGAGGTCACCGAGGATCTGACAGGCGTAGGGGCCCATCACGACGGTGGCCAGGTCGATCACACGCACGCCAGCAAGTGGCCCGGGGTGGGCGTCGGTCGGGGTGTTCGGACGGGTGAATTCAACGGCCTCGGGCATCTCTATAGCCTATCTATGTTCTTGCTCTGGAAACGATGCCGCCAAGCGTGATCCTGCACACCCCTGGCCCTGATTCGAACATACGTCTATCGTCGTGATCATGACCTTCACGCTCCAAGGATCACTGCTCGATCAGGTCGACGACGTCGGGCTGCGCACCCTCGATACCGGCGTCCGTCGTACGCCGCTCTCCCGCGGTGCCTGGATCGACGTGCGGCCCGGATGGCTGACCGGCGCCGACGAGCTGTTCGCCCGCCTGACCCTGGGCGGCGCGGCCGGGGTGGACTGGCGCAGCGAGCGGCGGGTGATGTGGGACAAGGAGGTCGCCACTCCGAGACTGCTGAGGTTCTACGGCGAGAGCGAGCCGTGGCCCGATCCGGTGCTGGCGCAAGCGCGTTCGATGCTCTCGGTGCACTACCGCGAAGAGCTGGGCGAACCGTTCACCACGGCCGGCATGTGCCTCTACCGCGACGGACGCGACTCGGTCACCTGGCACGGCGACCGCGAGGGTCGCGCGTCGAGCCAGGACACGATGGTCGCGATCGTCTCGATCGGCGCGCCGCGGGCACTGGTGCTGCGCCCGGTGGGAGGCGGGGCCGGGCGGACCGTGCGGCACGTGCTCGGCCACGGCGACCTGCTGGTGATGGGCGGCTCGTGCCAGCGCACCTGGGAGCACGCCGTGCCCAAGACGAGCACACCGGTCGGACCGCGCATCAGCATCCAGTTCCGCCCGCACGGCATCCGCTGAGGTCACGGGGTCAGCGCACGCGCATCGGCAGCACGGCCGGGCCGTGGATGACCAGCGAACGGCGATACCGCACCGGCCTGTCTGTGCGGCGTAGTTGCGGCAGGCGCCGGGCGAGGGCGCCGAAGACGACCTCCAGTTCTAGACGGGCCAGCGGCGCGCCCAGGCAGTAGTGGATGCCGCCGGAGAACGTCAGATGCTCGGCGGCGTTCGGCCGGGTGATGTCGAACCGGTCAGGCTGATCGAACACCGTCGGATCGCGGTTCGCTCCGCCGATCCGCAGCTGCACCAACTCCTCCCGTCCGATCGGCGTGCCACGGATGACGGTGTCGTCGAAGGAGACCCGCGACGTGCCCTGCACCGGCGCGTCGAAGCGCAGCACCTCCTCGACCGCCCCGGCCGCGAGCCCCGGGTCGGCGACCAGTCGCTCCCACTGGTCTCGGTGCTCCATGAAGGCGAGCACGCCGTTGCCGATCGCGTTGACGGTGGTCTCGAAACCTGCCAGGAGCAGCAGCGTGCACAGCGGCACCATCTCCTCAGGGGTGATGGCCTCGCCTTGCGCCGCCACCAGATGCGAGATGACGTCGTCGTGCGGTTCACGACGACGCAGCTCGAACAGGCGCGTGAAGACGTCTGTCAGCGCGCGGCTCGCCTGCATCAGTCGGGCGGCATGGCGCAGGGAAGTCACCCCGGACAGTGCCGTGCCGATGGCGGCGCCGTACGTCGCGAATCCGTCGGTCTCGGAGTCGGGGATGCCCATCATCCGGCTGATCACCGCGATGGGCAGTGGTGAGGCGAAGCCCGACACGAGGTCGAAACTCCCCTGCTCTTCGACGTCGTGCAGCAGGTCGTCGACCGTCTGCTCGATCAGGCCGCGGTAGCCCCGCATCTGGCGCGGACCGAACGCGGGAGCGACCAGCCGCCGCAACCGGGTGTGGTCGGGTGGGTTGTAGGTGAGGAAGGACAGGTCCCCCTCCTCGCCGCCGGGCCCGGACGCTTCGTGCTCGGCCCGGGGGCCGAAGCGGCGACTACGCAGGATCTCGTTGCAGACCGCGTGATCGACCGTGGTGGGGTGTCCGAACCTGTTGCTTACGAACGGGCCCCGCGCACGCACCACCTCGTAGTTGGGGTAGGGGTCGCGGAGTCGGTGACCGTAGGCGAGCTGCGACAGGGGTTCGCGCCGGACAAAGGCGTGGTAGGCGCGGGCTCCCTTGTCCGCGTAGAGGCTCGTCGCGAACCTCACGGTCTGCTTCAGCTGCGTCGCGTCGGCCATGCCCACCACCCTGCCTCGTCGTGCGACCTGCCCGCGCCCGCTCAGTCGTCGAGCGCGGCCCCGATCGCCTCGGCCATCTCCGTCACCTGGTCATCGGTCATGATCAACGCGGGCGAGATCTGGATGCCACCGGCACCGACCGGCCGGGTCGACACACCGCGCAGCCGCAGCGCCTTCGCCAAGGCCATCGCGCTGGGGGCATCCGCGAGCTGAACCGCGGCGAGCGCACCTGTCCCGCACCGCACTTCGGTCACCGCAGCATGCTGCGCCAGCGGTCTCAGCTGCTCGGCGAGCGTGTCCTGCAGCCGCAGCGCCTCGTCGAGCAGCCCCTCCTGCTCGATGATGTCGAGGTTGGCCAGAGCCACGGCCGCCGCGACGGCGTGGCCCGAGTAGGTGTAACCGTGCCGCAGCCACCGCCCTGCGTCGGTCTCGAAGAACGGCGCCGCCACCTTGGGCGCCACGAAGACCGCGCCCATCGGCACGTACCCCGAGGTGAGGCCCTTGGCGGTCGTCACGAAGTCCGGCTCGAGGCCGAAACGCGATGAGGCGAACCAGGATCCGCCGATCCGACCGAAGCCGGTGACCACCTCGTCAGCAACGAAGAGCACCTCGTACTCACCACAGATCTTGCGGACCGCGAGCAGATAGTCCTCCGGCGGCGGGTAGACCCCGCCCGCGCCCATCACCGGCTCGCAGAAGAACGCCGCGACGTTCTGCGGCCCGAGCCGCTCGATGGTGGCGCGCAGGTCCTCCGGGTCGTCCCAGGCGACATGCGCCTGGTCGGCGACCAGCTCGCCGTACCCGTCGTGGTTGCCCGGGATGCCGGCGAGCGACGTACCGGCGTAGTGCATGCCGTGGTAGGCCTTGTCACGCCCGACGAGGATGCGGCGGGTCGGTTCGCCGCGCTCGACCCAGTAGCGGCGGGCGATCTTGGCGGCGGTCTCGATCGAGTCGGACCCGCCCGAGGTGAAGAAGACCTTCGAGCCGGGCACCGGGGCGATCCCGGCCAGACGCTCGGCCAGCTGCACGGTGACGTCCGTGGTGAAGTCACCGAAGGTGGAGTACGCCGCGATGGTGCGCATCTGCTCGGCCGCGGCGTCGGCGAGTTCGCTGCGCCCGTGCCCGACGTTCGCGAACCACAGACCCGCCGTGGCGTCGAGGTAACGCTGGCCGTAGTCGTCGAAGACGTAGGCGCCCTCACCGCGGGTGATGACGAACTCGCCGTCGCGCTCGACCGCGCCCATGTCGCTGAACGGATGCCACAACGCGCCCATCGACGCCTCCCTACAACTCCCGGCGCGGCGTGTCCGCACCCGGTGAGACCGTATCGGGACCACCGGGTGCGGCCGCGAGGGTGTTCAGACCAGGGCGGACTCCCGCTCGGCGCGGTTGACCGCCGACAGGATCGCGGTCATCGAGGCGCGCACGATCGAGCTGTGCACCCCGACGCCCCAGATGACCCGGTCGCCGATGGCGCACTCCAGGTACGCCGCGGCCCGCGCATCGCCACCGGCGGTCATCGCGTGCTCGGCGTAGTCCAGGACCCGGACGTCGGATCCCACCTTCGCGAGAGCGTCGACGAACGCCGCGATCGGCCCGTTGCCCCAGCCCTCGACGGTGACCGGCTCGGAGCGGTCGGTCAGCTGCACCACGACGTGGTCCTGGCCTCCGACGCTGTCGACCTGGTAACCGATCGGTGCGAAGCGGCCCCATGCGCTCTCGCCCTCGCCGGTGCCGGGCAGGTACTCGTCGCTGAAGAGCTGCCACAGCTGGGCGGAGCTGACCTCGCCACCCTCGGTGTCGGTGCGTCGCTGCACCACCCCGCTGAACTCGATCTGCAGGCGCTTCGGCAGGTCCAGACCGTGCTCCGCCTTGAGGATGTACGCCGAGCCGCCCTTGCCCGACTGCGAGTTCACGCGTACGACGGCCTCGTACGTGCGGCCGATGTCGTGCGGGTCGATGGGCAGGTAGGGCACACCCCAGAAGATGTCGTCGACGCTCTTGCCTGCCGCCGCGGCGTCCCGCTCCATGGCCTCGAAGCCCTTCTTGATGGCGTCCTGGTGCGATCCGGAGAAGGCGGTGTAGACCAGGTCGCCGCCCCAGGGGTGACGCTCGTCGACGTCCAGCTGGTTGCAGTGCTCCACGGTGCGGCGGATGTCGTCCATGTCGGAGAAGTCGATCTGGGGGTCGACGCCCTGGCTGAACAGATTCATGCCTAGTGTCACCAGGCACACGTTGCCGGTGCGCTCGCCGTTGCCGAAGAGGCAGCCCTCGATGCGATCCGCGCCGGCGAGGTAGCCCAGCTCGGCGGCCGCGACGCCCTCACCGCGGTCGTTGTGCGGGTGCAGCGACAGCATCACGCTCTCACGACGGTTGATGCGCCGTGACATCCACTCGATCGAGTCGGCGTAGACGTTCGGCGTCGCCATCTCCACGGTCGCGGGCAGGTTGATGATCATCTTGTGGTCCGGCGTCGGGTCGATGACGTCGATGACCTCGTTGCAGATGCGCAACGCGAACTCCAGCTCGGTGCCCGTGTAGGACTCCGGCGAGTACTCGTAGTAGACGTCGGTGTCGGCGACCGTCTCCTCCAGCTTGCGGCACAGCCGCGCGCCCTGCAGGGCGATGTCGACGATGCCGTCCTGGTCCATCCCGAAGACGACGCGTCGCTGCAGCACGGACGTGGAGTTGTAGAAGTGCACGATCGCCGTCTTCGATCCGCGGATGGCGTCGAAGGTGCGCTCCACCAACGCATCCCGGCACTGCGTCAGCACCTGGATGGTCACGTCGTCCGGGATGTGGCCGCCGTCGATCAACTCGCGCACGAAGTCGAAATCCGTCTGGCTCGCGCTGGGGAAGCCGACCTCGATCTCCTTGTACCCCATCCGCACCAGGAGCTTGAACATGCGCATCTTGCGCTCGGCGTTCATCGGGTCGATGAGTGCCTGGTTGCCGTCGCGCAGGTCGACCGCGCACCAGCGCGGGGCCTTGGTGACCGTCTTGTCCGGCCAGGTGCGGTCGGGCAGGTCGACGGTGATCTGCTGGTCGAAGGAGGCGTACTTACCGGTCGGCATCCCCGAGGGCTGCTGGGGGTGGATCATGGACTCGCCTTTGGTTGCGGTTGGGCTCGGCCCGGGCAGCACGACCTCCGCGGCGAGGAAGGCCGAAAGTCAGGCCCCGCCGCGGCAGCGAAGAAGGAGTCCGTATGCCGCACGCACGACTGACACTGTAGGCGGCGCTCCGCGACGGCGTCCACAGGGTGGGAAGCGAGTCCACATACCGGGACGGTTGGCAGCGCGGGCTGTGAAGACCCGTCGCCGTCGACCTCTGCTCACACCCGTCATTGCGGGCACGCGCACAGGCACGGCACAGGAAGTCGCTCCCTGCACCCAGGGTGTCTTCCTACGTTCGCGACAGGCGGACATTCCAGCGGGAAGAGGACGACACGACGCGGCAACGACTGGTCCGGCAAGCGATGGCGTGCGCGGTGGCCGTGGCATTCGCCACCGTGCTCGCGTGCTGCACCACCGGCGGCGCGCCGACGACGAAGGCGGCGACCAGCGGCTCGGATTCGGGCTCGACCTCGGGCTCGGGTTTGGGCTCGACCTCGGGCAAGCCGAACGTGGTCTTCGTGCTGACCGACGACCTGTCGATGAACCTGATCAGCCACATGCCGCAGGTGCAGGCTCTGCAGAAGGCCGGCACGACGATGTCGAACTACCGGGTGGTCGATTCGTTGTGCTGCCCCTCGCGGTCGGCGATCTTCACCGGCGAATATCCGCACAACGACGGGGTGTTCACCAACTCCGGCAGCGACGGCGGGTACGACGCGTACAACAAGAACGGCAACACGCAGAAGAGCTACGCGTTGTCGATGCAGAAAGCGGGGTACACGACCGGGTTCATGGGCAAGTACCTGAACGGCTACCAGCCCACCGATCCGAAGCCCGCCGGCTGGGACAAGTGGGACGTCGCGGGGAACGGATACCCCGAGTTCAACTACACGCTCAACGAGAACGGCAAACAGGTGAAGTACGGGCACTCGGCCGACGACTACATGGTGGATGTGCTGTCGGGCAAGGCTGATTCGTTTATTAGTGCCTCGGCCAGCAGCGGGAAGCCGTTCATGCTCCAGGTCGCGACCTTCGCCCCGCATGCGCCGTACACCCCAGCGCCGCGGTACGCGTCCGCCGCTCAGGGCCTGGCGTACCCGAAGACCCCGGCGTACGACGCACTGCCGAGCAATCCGCCGTCCTGGCTCAAGGGCCGGCCGACCCTCAAGGCGGGCCAGGAGAAGAAGCTTCTCAACGGCTACCGCAAACGCGTCGAGGCCGACCTCGCTGTGAACGACCTGATCGGCAACGTCCGGAAGACACTGCAGGCCGAGGGCATCGCGGACAACACGTACATCGTCTTCAGCTCCGACAACGGCTACCACATGGGCGAATACCGCTTGACCGCAGGGAAGCAGACCGCGTTCGACACCGACATCCACGTGCCGATGATCGTGTCGGGTCCCGGGGTGCCGGCTGATCGCACCGTCACCCAGCCGATGTCGAATGTCGACCTCGCCCCGACGTTCGAGTCGTTGGCCGGCGCGACCGTCCCGTCCACGGTGGACGGGGTCAGCATGGTCGATGCGTGGCACGGCAAGCCCCCGGCCGATGCGCCACAGGCGGTGCTGATCGAGCATCACGGGCCGGACAACACCCCCGGCGATCCGGACCGACAGGGAAAGAGGGCGGCCGACCCACCGTCGTACGAGGCGGTGCGGACACCCGACGCGCTCTATGTGCGCTACGCGAGCGGCGAGGAGGAGTTCTACGACACCACGAAGGATCCGTACGAGCTGCACAACCTGGGCTCGAAGGCGGTGCCCGCCAGCCTGCGGACGGCGCTTGCCGCACTGGAGAAGTGCAAGGGAGCAGCTGCCTGCCAGGCCGCTGCGCGGGTCTGATTTCAACGGCCGCTCGTCCGCTCGCGAAGTGGTGAGGGCCTGTCGGTGGTCGGTGATTGAATTCATACATGAGTTCGGCACAGGGTCTCGCAGCTGTCAGTGACAGCGCGGGCGGTCTTGTGGCTGCTGCACCTTCGGCCGTGGACCCGTTGGACGAGGTCGGGGCGATCTGCGGTCGGTTGAACGCCGCACACGCCGACCTGATCGACCTGGTCACCGACCTGGTGCGCACAGAATCGTGGGCGATCGGTGGGATTCGCTCCCCCGAACACTGGTTGACCTGCTTCGCCGGGGTCTCTCCCGCCACCGCCCGAGACCTGGTACGGATCGCCACCCGGTCCGCCGAGCTGCCCGCGCTATCCCGAGAGGTGCACGCCGGGCGGCTGTCGCTGGGGCAGGCCGCCGTCGTCGCCGCGCACACCCCGGTCGGGTACGACGAAACCGTGGTGGACCTGGCGGTGCACGCCACCGTCCCGCAGTTGCGCCGGGCGCTGGTCAAGTACGACTTCGCCACCACCACCGACGACGACGACATGAGTAGCTCGGCTCCGCGCGTGCCTGACCCTTTCTCGGCCGCGGCGCAGCCCGCGGAACTGTCGATGCACTACGACCACGACCGGTTCCACCTGACCTACTCCGCACCCGCCGACATCGGTGCCCTGGTCCAACAAGCCCTCACAGAGGCCAAAGACGCCCTGTTCCTAGC
>NZ_JAGEKN010000013.1:0-42427 GCF_017565325.1 Allobranchiibius sp. GilTou38
ACGATCAAAAGATTGTGCGACACGCCGATGCGTGCTGCTAGTACTAGTGACCTTCAGGCAGTTAGATCGAGTCATGGACGGGTCGGTAACTGAGCAAAGAGCCACCGATGCTGTGTCCAGCGAGCTACGGATGCTCCGCTGGCAACGCGAGAAGCTCCACGCTGACGCCAGCGAGGCAGGCATCAGCGTGCAAGCCCTCCTACAGCGCCTCGTGTTTGAGGCAGCCGCCGTGACCCCCCAGAACGCTCCCGCCGATGCGCCGCGACGTGCTTACGACGCTGTGTCCAGCGAGCTACGGATGCTCCGCTGGCAACGCGAGAAGCTCCACGCTGACGCCAGCGAGGCAGGCATTAGCGTGCAAGCCCTCCTAGAGCGCCGCGTGTTTGGTGCCGAGAACCCCACTCGGCGTCAGCGGCGACGAGTGCAACAGCAGAGGCTGCCGTTGGCTGGATAACCCCGATCAGGGCAGTGCCCTGACACGACAAAGGCCGCCGTTCCCGCGGCGGCCTGTCGTCTAGCTCTTAAGTTCTGCGCCGGTTACCAGCCGGCTACGAATCGTTACTCGCCCTGAGAGGTGGCTTCGTGCTGCCTAAGATAACTCATGCTGCCCTGACACGCCAAGGTTTCGTCCCGACGGATCGTGCGCGTGTCTTCACTCACCGCGCGTGCGCCCCGGTTGACGCGGCGTACGTGGAGCTGTCCTGCCGTCGTCGACCTGCGGTGTTGCCGCGGTGGCACCAGGACGACCGCGGCCCGCAGAACGCCACCCGCGGCCATCACACCTACGCCCCGGACGGTGCGTATGCGCGCGTACCCGTCTGGGTCAGCCGTGAGCACTGGCTGACGTGCGTCGTGCCCGTCGCACTGGCGGTGCATGCAGACACCCTGCACCGGCGCGTGTCCCCTCAGCTGCTGCGCCGCTACCTGACCGTTCGCTCTGGGTACGCCCTGGCTGGCACTGGCCGGCGGTGCATAGTTCGCCCCGACACCATTGCCAGCGTCCTGCAGGTGGGCGTGAACGCGGTCAAGGTGTGCCAACGGGTGGCACGTGAGATCGGCCTGGAGGTCGTGATCCAGACCGGTCGAATGCTCAACGTCACCGAGTGCACTGCCGCCCGCCGCCGAGGATCTAGGCAGCGCGGGTTATCTACAGAGGTGGCTTTCACCAGCCCCGCTACGGTCCCCTCCCACTTGTGGATAGATACCCCTACCAGAGGTACCTCACTCCCAGCCAACCTGGACTGTGAGAACCCTTCCGTCAAGCCACAAACGGCCGCATGCGGCCAGAAAAAGGACGCGGCTTCGCCGCGCCAGCCTCCACCAGGAAGGGCTGACCCGGGCGGTGTCCGCCGACTGGCGCTGCAGATGGCTCACATGCTGCCGTGGCTGGCCTCTGAGGGCCCGCGGCGCCTTTCCCCGGCGCTGACCCGATTCACCACCTGCACACCGTCCTGGAATGCCCAGGACCTGCTGCTGGCGTTGTCCGACCTCGCTTTCCTGCGCGGCTGGCGCTCCCCACTGGCCGACCGGTCCGTACGGACCCGACCGGCGGCGCTGTTCGCGGCGATGCTGCGCGAACTGGACGAACAAGCCGACCACCCCACCGCCGCGTTCACTATCGCCGCCCCCTTTCCGGTTGCTGGTGGAACGTGCGGTCGGCCTGGGTGCGATGGGTGGATCGAGGTCCTGGACGCCCACGGCCGGCTCGACGGGGCCCGGCCTTGCCCGGATCCCGCTCACCGGCGCCAGCACAAAGTCGACCAAGTCGAGGCTGACGGCTGGAATGTCGAAGAACCCCCGTTCTAACCCTCCGAACCGGACCTAGCCAGCCCGCATCCACCACCGTTACCGTGCGAAACGTTCGACTAACCGGTCGACGACCGCACAAGGTCAGGGAGGACTACATGCAGCAGCACACTGGAACTGGGCGCATTGTCGAGGACAACCGTGGCGGCGGCTTCAGTCGCGGGGGTGGCGGCATTGACTCCACCCGTGTCGGTGGAGGTCGCAACGTCGGGGATGGGGGCCTCGTTGCGGGTCGCGTCGGTAACGGCGGCTGACCCCGCCTCACAGTCCAGAACGGTCGCGCTGCCTCCCCCTGTCGGCGCGGCCGTTCTGCATACCCGCGAGGCTTTCAACGCAAACCGAACGCCCGGTTCGGGTCGGCCGGCACCGGCCGCAGGTCCTTGGCCGGCACCCACCGCTGCACAGTGACTGGCTCCTCCCCCGGCCGTGACCGTACGACCACCACCAGGGCCTGCCATTCCCAGGAGCGCCGCCGCCAGGCCACGATCAGGCCCTGATCCGGGGGCTGGTGCGGGTGCAGGTCCCGCGAGCGAACCCACACGTGCCGGGTCGTGCGCGGCCGTGGCCACGTGCGTTCCGACCTGGACTGCCCCACCCCGCCCAGCGTATTCGAACACGCGTTCGACATCAGACCGTGACGCGACCTGTGCACGGCCACCGGCACACCTACGGGCGTCGACCAGCCGCCTGTGAACCCTGCTCCAGGTCCTCGGTGACCGCTGGGGCGTGCCCGCCACCTCTCACCACCGGCCCCCTCCCCTCCTCACCAGCTGCTTGTGTGAATGTGCAGGTGGGCCAGCACGATCGGGCCGCCCACCACGACCGCGATACTGAGCAGCGCGCCGAACGCCTGCAGGGGTGAGAGCGGGCCACGCCCGCGGTAGTGGAACACGCTTCAAATTTTGCCCCGTCCACCGCGGTGTCTGCGGGGCCTTCGCTGCGCTTCGGCGCTGTGATCGGCCGGCCAACCCCGTGCCGGCCCGGTCCCCTGCAGCTCGCGGCTGGCTCCCGCTGCCAGCTGGGGGTATGTCGCGGGGACGGGTGGGCCTCCAGGCCGCCTCCGGCGCCGCGGTGCGGGGCCTACGGCCGCCTGGACCCCCACGCACGCCCCGCGACCGTCCAGCAACGTTCACAACCTCAGAGCGGCGCCGGCTGCGCCGGCCCGCGCTATTGCGGCCCTGCGGGCCGGTCGGGGTCCGTGGGTGGTCGGGTTTGGCACGCACAGGGCTCACCCAGCCCAGCACGCCGGGGGCCCGACCCGTCAAGGCACGCCCCACCAGGTGGCCACGCGCTGCGCTTATTTCGCGGCCACCCGCCGGGACTCTCCGGCCTGGACGGCCCACCCTCACCGTGCTGTCCAGGGGTCGCCCCATGCGGGCCCGATCGCGGCACCTCCGCCGACGGTCGGTTCATCGAGTTGAGGAAGGAGGAACACCAGGTGTCGAACGCACAACACGCACTCGAGCTGATCACTTCGGTGGTCACGCTCATCACCGCGATCGTGACGCTCGGCACGGCAGTGAGCACACGCCGCCGCGACAGCGAGCGACGCCGCCGAGTACCAGCTCGACGGCGTCGTAGGCGAGTAACTCGCCGCTAGCCGGGTCAGGGGGCCGGGTCGGTAAGAGCCGGTCCGGTCCCCGCCCGACACCTTAGCCAGGCCCACCGACAACCGGAAGGAGAACCGATCATGGTCGCCATCACGCAGCTGCTCACGCTGCTCCTGCTGGCACAGATCCACGCCCAACAACGGCACACCGGCCGCTAACGCGGCGGGGTGTCGCCCCACTTGTCTCAGAGCGGGGCGACACCCCTAGCGCAGCCCCTACGCATGCGCCTACCGTGAAACCTAGTGCCGGTCGAGGCCTCCCCCCCCTGGTAACTCCCGGCACGCTGCAGTTCTCGCCTGGTGCACGACTCCCCTGCAGGTTCGCGCACCAGGCGAGAGCAGCACCCCTCACGACCGGTTTGGTCGGCCTGACGGCCGAGCGCCGGCCAGGCGCGGCCGCCAGTCCTGTGACCTTCCACAAGGCGCCCCACGTCCAGGAGCAGCCGCGAACAGCAGCACCGACGAGGGGGTAGCCCCTGCGCCAGTACAGCCACGCCCCCGCGCTGCCTCACGATGAGCACCAGGCGCGCGACGACAAGCCAGCACCTGCCACGGCACCCGCAGGGCGTGCGACCCACGAGGCGACTACTTCGGTGGGTGTTTCACCGGAAAAATGCGCCGGAAAATGGGCCAACCCCTTGCACTACTTGCATATATGCATCATAATGGACATGTCAGCACAACACCGGGGCCCAACCACCCCAACCCACCGAAAGAGAGCAACAGATGAGCACTACCGCTACAGCAACCGCCACCATCGGAGCGGTCGAAGAGCTGGACCCCCGCACGCTGGTCGTCGCCGCGAACGTGCGCGCAGACGTGCAACTCGACACCGAGTTTGTCGCGTCGCTGCGTGACCTGGGCGTCCTGGAACCGGTCACCGCCGTCCGGGACGGGGACGAGGTCCGCGTCCGCTACGGCCAGCGCCGGACCCTGGGCGCGATCGCGGCCGAGCTGGCGACGATCCCGGTCCGGGTCATCGACGCCGCCGACGATGACGCGCTGCGGATCGTGGCGCAGATGGCCGAGAACGACCACCGCGCCCCGATCAGCACCGCCGACCGGCGGATCGCTTACGAGCAGTTGACCGGCCTGGGTCTGACGGCGGCGCAGATCGCCAAGCGCACCCACCGCCCCAAGGACGAGATCGAGGCCGCAACGGCGGCCACCGCCTCAGCCACCGCCACGGCGGCCTTGGCCGAGCACCAGGACAGCCTGTCGCTGCTGGACGCGGCCGCGATCGCCGAGTTCGAGGACGACGAGCAGGTGGTGACCGCGATCGTGGCCGCCGCCACCGAGGGCGAGAGCACCGCCCACGTGATCCAGCAGGCCCGCGACGAGCGGGCACGCCAGGCCGTGTACGCGGCGGCGGCGGAGTCATTCCGTGAGGACGGTGTCACCGTCATCGACCGCCCGTCCTACGACTCCCCCACCACCGAGGTGTCGCGGCTGCTGGGAACCCGGGAGGCAACCCGCCCGATCGAGGCAGAGGAGCACCGCACCTGCCCCGGGCACGCGGTCTGGCTGCGCAGCGGCTACGCGTGGGACCACGACGGCCCCGAGTACGAGCCGGTGTACGTGTGCACCGACCCCAAGGGCAATGGGCACACCGTGGCCGACCCCTACGGGCGCACCCAGCCGGTCGGCGGGCCGATGAGTGAGGAGCAGAAAGCCGAACGGCGCACCGTGATCGACAACAACAAGGCCTGGGATGCGTCCGAGAAGGTCCGCGCCGACTGGCTGACCAACTTCGCCAAGGGCAGCGGCAAGCTGGCCGACGTCGAACGGTTCATCGCCCACGCCGTAGCGCGCGGTGAGACCCCCGCGCGGACCTACCAGGAGAGCAAGGACGCCGCCCGGATCGACCGGATGAGCGCCCCGGCTGCGACCCGGCACGCGGCCGCGCTGATCCTGACCGCCTGGGACCAGGGCACCAACCGGATGACGTGGCGCTCCCCCAGCGCCACGGACACCCGGATGATGGCCGCGATGATCGCCTGGGGCTACACCCCCGGTCCCGTCGAGCGGCTGCTGGTGCCCAAGGCCACCAAGAAGCCCGCACGCGCCCGCAGGAGCGCCTAACAGGACAGGTGGCGGCACTCACACCCGTGAGTGCCGCCACCGCCCCATAGCGCCCCACAGGGCCGCATGAGCGGTCACGGCCTGCGGCCTGTGCCGTGCTCAATGCGGCGCCGGCTGGCGTGGGTGGGTACGAAGCGCGCTGCGCGCGAGCTAAAGACGAGGGGGTGGGGTCCGATGCGGAGTCAGTGACACTCCCCGCGCTACCCGCCGCGGTGAACACGACCGCATCGACAGCGAGCACCTGCCACGGCACCCGCAGGGCGAACGACCCGCACGGCGCCTACTCCCCAAGAAACTCGAGAAATGTGCACCAAACTCCTTGCACTACTTGCACATATACGACATAATAGACATGTCAGCACAACACCGGGACTAACCACCCCACTACCGAGAGGCACACCATGGCTCACGAACTGGACACCTACGGAACCCAGGCCGCAGCAGTCTTCGCACGACAGGACGCGTGGCACCGACTGGGCACCGTGGTGCGCGATCGCGCGTTCACCGCTGAGGAGGCAATGACGCTGGGGAAGCTGGGCGGCTGGGATGTGCGCAAGTCCCCGCTCCAGACGGCCGTGTTGGATGAGGACGGGGTCACCACGTTGGAGATCCCGGGCCAGTTCGCCACCGTGCGCACCAGCCCCTTCACCGGGCATCCGGAGGCCCTGGGCGTCGTCGGGGGCTCCTACACCGTGCTCCAGAACGAGGACCACGCTCAGTTCCTGAACACGTTGGTGGATGAGTCCGGGGCGATCTTCGACACCGCCGGGTCGTTGCGTGGGGGCCGTCAGACGTTCATCACTCTGCAGATGCCCGAGACGATCAGGGTCGGCGGGTCTGATGAGGTCCAGCTGAACATCGCCGCGCTGAACTCCCACGACGGGTCGAGTGCGTTCCGGTTGCTGCTGACCCCGACCCGGATTGTCTGCGCGAACACTCAGGCGGCCGCGCTGCGCAATGCGACCGGAACGGTGAGCATCCGCCACACCCGCAACGCCCGCGCCCAGGTGCAAGCCGCCCGGGACGCCCTGGGCCTGACGTTCGCCTATGCGCAGGCCTTCCAGGCCGAAGCCGATGCGCTGGTCGACCAGGCGATGACCGATGGTCAGTTCTGGGAGCTGGTCGAGGGCATCTACGGCACGCCCGACAAGGACGCCCCGGCTCGCACGAAGAAGGCCACCGCGACCAGGACCCGGGCCCTTGGTCACTTGTGGCACGACGCGGACACCCAGGACGGCATCCGGGGCACCCGGTGGGCCGGGTATCAGGCCATCGCGGAGTACGTCGACCACGTGCAGCCGGTCCGCGCCAAGGGGGCCGACAAGGTCACCGCCCGGGCGCTGCGGTCCATCACCTCCCCCGATGCCACCGCCACCAAGACCCGCGCCTGGCGATTGGCCACCGCGGCGGTGTAACTGCCCACGGGATCTCGCACCCTCACCCGGTGCGAGATCCCGCCCGCCGGGCGTGCAGAGCGGTCACGGCCTGCGGCCTGTGCCGTGCTCGATGTGGCGCCGGCTGCCGCTCTCCGGGTCGCCGCCCGGGGCTCGTGCTCCGCCCGATCCCCCGGGGACCACTCCCCTACGCCCGGCAGCCGGCGCAGGTAGGCACTCGTAGGCACGGGTGGTTGCCGGGGGCACCGCGCAACTGACGTGAGTGGGTACCACGCGCGCTCCGCGCGAGCTGGAGACGAGGGGTGGGGTCCCACGGCGGAGTGGGGACTGCTCCCCGCGCTACCTGCCGCTGCGAACAGTTTCGTCACGACAAGCTGGCAGCTGCCACGGCACCCGCAGGGCGTCCGTGCCGGAGGCGTCTACTTTGCGTTGAGAAATCCCTTGCACTACTTAAACACATAAGACATAATAGACATGTCAGCACAACACCGGGGCCAACCACCCCAACCCACCGAAAGGAACCGCGATGACTCTTAATAGCCGCGCAGCAATGACCGCGCTGCAGCAAGTTCACGACGAGCTCGATCACCTGGAACGCAGGCGGATTCGCCGCCAAAAGGTGGACGCGATCATGCGCCCACCTAAGGATCCCAGCGAGCTCCTGCAGACCGAGGAGGCCCGCACCATCCGTGCAGGGCACGCCAGGCGGCAGAAAGCCTTCGAGGAGGAGTTGCGCAGTGTGCGTGCCCTTGTCGCCAGGATGGAGGCTGGCGGCCCCCTCATCGTCGCGGAAGTGACGCAGGGCTGGCGCGCATGGTGCGAGGACTGTGGGGCGATGAGCCCGGTCTGCGCAACGGCAGGGGGAGCAGGCGTCTACCGGCATGACTGTTACAGCCAGACACCCCCCGCAGCCGACGAGACCCACTTCTGAGACGACAAGACCGCCCCGACCAAAGGACGGGGCGGTCTATGTCAGCACAACGGCGGAACCACCCGCCGAAAGCAAGACCGACTCTATCAACTGGCAGCCGTCTCAGCGGCTACAGAAATTCTGCCAAATCTTGCATATATATCGCCCGTATTACTTGCATATATAGCACTTGTAAACGATAATGGACATGTCAGCACAACACCGGGGCCAACCACCCCAACCCACCGAAAGGAACCGCGATGAGCTATCTCATCCAGACCGGCAACCTCACGCAGGCACCCGAGCTGCGCCAGTCCAAAGCCGGCAACGCCTGGACCGAGGCGCGGGTGATCCATAACGACTACGAACAAGATCCCGCGGGGGAGTGGCGCGAAACCAGCAGCATCCCCTACACGGTGCGAGTCTTCGGCCGCCAGGCCGAGCAGCTCGTCGAGGCCGCCAACGCAAACGGCAACATCGCGATCCAATTCGCCGGCCGGTACACAGTGCGCAACTTCAACCGCTCCGATGGCAGCGGAGGGATCGCGTACGAAGTGAACGCGGACACCTGGGCAGTCATGCCAGGCCAAGAGGTGCAGCTGCGCAAGAGCGCGCCCCGCCAGCACGTTGCCGCCGCGGGGGAGTCGACACCGGATCTCGGCCCGGAACCACCGTGGTGAACCATCACCCAGATGCATGGGGCCGGCCCATCCAGACGGGCTGGCCCCATCGGCCCACTTGTGCACCACCTCAGAAAGGGGGCGAGCCTCGATGAGTACTCCGACAATTGCCGTTTGCAACCAAAAGGGCGGCGTTGGCAAGACCACCACCTGTTACCACCTGGCCCGCGCGGCAGCCCGTGACGGACGACGGGTCCTCGCGATCGACTTAGACCCGCAGGGGAGCCTGACAGCCATCCTGGCCAGGAACGGGTCAGTTGCGGCCGATGAGTTGACGATCGCCGACGTCCTCAGTCCCCGTGTGCAGGACGTGGCGTTAGCCGATGTGCTCACGCCGGGACTATGGGAGGGGATCCAGGTCGCTCCGGCCACCAACCGCACTCTTGCCGCGGTGCGGGACGAACTCATCACCACGCCACTCGGCCGTGAACGTCGCCTCGCCGACGCCGTGTCCGGCGTACAGGGCTACGACCTGGTGCTGATCGATTGCGCCCCAGACCTCAACACGTTGATGCACAACGCTCTGGTGGCCGCCAGCTCCGCAGTGGTGGTCACCGCACCCGCATTCCTGGCCAGCGAGGGCCTGTCGGCGTTGCTGGGCACCATCGAGGAGATTCGCGGTTACTACAACCCCCACCTCAAGGTCGGGGGAGTGGTGGTCAACGGCTACGACTCCCGCAGGGTCGGCCACCGCGACCGCCTGGCCGAGCTGGAGACCAGCGGCCTGCCCGTGCTCGAACCCGTCATCCCCCAGCGCGCCGCGATCCAGGACGCCACCGACAGTGGTTACGGCCTGGACCAATGGCCCGGCGGGTACGCCCTGGGCGACCTGTACCAGCAGCTGTTCCACGCGATCACCAAGGAGATCTGAGTATGCCCAGGCCCCCCGCCCGCAAGAGCAGCCTTGCCGGGTCCAGTTACTTCACCCCCGCGACGACCTCACCACCGACCACCAAGGACGCTGCACCAGAAACGCCGGCCAGCGCACCCTCACCTGCGCCATCCGCTGCAGCGCAACGCAAGACCAACAACCACCCATCCGAAGCACCACCAGGCACCCAGCGGATCGCGACCTACTGGCCACACCACGAACTGCTCCCACTCGCACGAGGGGCGTACGTGGCCGACCTGCAGCGCGTCCCCGGCAGCCCGGACAGCTTCGCCCGATGGATCGGCCAAGCGCTGAACAACTACGCCCAACTGAACACCGCCGCCCGCGAAGGAGCCCTCCTCGAGCCGGTTCCCAGCAGCGACGGCAAGACACTCGCGCGACCGTTCAACATCCCCACCGCCGATGTCGAGGCCATGCAACGCGCCCAGCGGGTCGACCTGGAACACAACCAGGTGCGCTCCCGCAGCGAGTTCATCACCCGCGCCATTCGCGCCGCCATCGCCGACGCCCGTCAACGTGCCGGCGGCGAACTGCCCGTGGTGAAGGGGCGACTACCCGGGCCCGCCACACGGGTCGGCCTCCCGCCTGCATAACTTGCACCCCTTGCCCATTTACGATATGTTGCACCAAAAGCACTAGAGCGACATATGTCAGGGATCAGGAACAAAATGGCCTGACGGGTGCGTGAACACCCGCCAGGCCCTACCGGGGAAGGAGCCCCAGCAATGAATGACGATACGAGATCTCGCCGACGCGAGAACGACCAGATCACAGCCGGCGCCTTGGGCGTACTCGGCGCGCTGTGCGCGATCGTGTTGGTCGTGATGAACGCACCAACCCTCGCGATCGACGCAGCGGTCCTGGCGGGCCTGACAGCGACGGTGCTGGCGGTGGCGTTGATGGTTGGGCGGCACCGAGAGCGGGGGAGTGGCCGATGATCTGCGAACCATGCCAGGTGCCCGGCCACGCCGCAGGCGACTGCGACGACGCCAAACGCACACAGCTGATGTACGCGTCGTGCCCGTGCCAGCACCGGCCCGTCCAGCACGCCGAGGCGCACACCAGCCGTGACGGTGACATCGAGAAGTTCCGAGTTACCGGTAACTAATAGAGGCGGAGAATTTGAGCACGGGTATCGAACTGCCACCCGGTGCGATCGGGTACGTATACCGAACGGACTGCGCTGAGCAAGGGTGGTCCTACATCGGACAGAGCCGACGGTTGGACCGAAAGAGCCTGGACAGTTATTTCGGTAGTGGCCACGCCATCCAGGAGGTGATCGCCGAGCGAGGGGTTGCCGGGCTTGAGAAACGGCTGCTTGCAGTCGCTGAAGACCAGGTCACGCTTCACTACCTGGAGATGGTGGCGATCGCCGAGGCGCGCAAGGACGGTGCGCGCCTTCTCAACGGGGACTTCGGCGGACCCAGGCCGTTCCCCGTCATCCAGCGTGCCCTGTGGGCCGTGCTGCCACAGGCAATGTTCGCCGCTCTCTTGAAGGATCACGACGAATTTCACTCGGTTCTTACCCGCAACCAGACCACGGTCGAGGAAGCCATCCGCGATGCCGTGTCGGCGCCGGCTACTGATGTTGTAGATGGATTCGAGCGTGACCTGCGGGCAACACAAGACCTTTCCCACCCTTGTCCTACGTGTGGTGCCACGGTCGACGCGGTATGTCGCAGCAACTCAAAGTCGTCAACCAAGCCGCACAACCCGACGGTGAACCACAGAGGACGGCCCCGGAGTTAGCGATGCGCCGGCGCCGGCCACGCGCGGCGGTCTGCCTCCCGGTCAGGCTATGTCCTTGTCTGGCCTCAGCTTCCAGGCGTGATCGTTCAGTGGCCCGTTGCGCGCAGGGTCGATTCGGTGGCGCCGAGGACCAACGCGACCAGGACAGCGATGTTCCCGGCGTCGACGTACCCCACCCGCTTGTTGTTCGCCGCTCTCAGCGATTTGATCGCGTCCGCTCGCGCTCGTGCAACCGCTAGTCGCGCGTGGGGGGATGGGTCATTCCACTTGTCAGTGGTCATGTGGTTGAAGGTCTCGGCGTCAGAGACCTCGAAACTGCGGGACCACTCGGCGATCAGCGATGCCACTAGGGCCGCAGCCACTGAGACGACGAACGCCGCGAACACTAGACCGCTCCACGTCCGCAACGGGCCTCTGCCAAAGGCACCCAAGAGGGCCGCGAACACTGTGACCACAGCTCCGCCAAGCTGCTGTATGCGGGTGGCGCGCCCCAGCAAACGGTCGGTGCGCTCTCGTTCCGTTGCTAGCTCAGCCTCGATGTAGCCGGCGTATTCGATGCCCGTGTCCGGGTTCATTGGTCCTTGAAGATGATCGTGTCTGGTGCTGTTGGGGGTTTGGGCCCCTCTTTGATTTCTTCGGCGCTCAGCCACGAGGTGTCGGGCAGCTCTTCGTGCGTCTCGTCAGAAGGTTCTGGTTCGGTCGATGCGTCCTGGTCGCTCATAGAACCGAGTATGGGCAGCTGTTATGACAAACGGCCGCAGGGCGACACGTGGCGGGCGTGGCCGGCTGTAGCTCACACCACCGCCGGCGGGCAGCCCTTGGTCAGCTGAGGCTTAGGGAGCCGCTGCGAGCAAGCTGGGGAACGGTGACACGCTCAGCATCTCCGGCAGGGTGGCCAAGGTAAACACTCGGCCGTCTGTGTCACGTACGACGGGTCCGAGGGTGTCGTTGACGCGGCTCCACCCAAGGCCGGCAAGGACTGCGAAGAGGGGCACTCCGCCGAGTCGGATCGCTTCGGCTCGGAGGCGTTCGAACCGCAGTGCCTTGTCTCTGGCCGTTCCGCCGTCGTTGACCAGTTTGCATTCCAGCATTGCTCGTAGCGCACCCGCCTCGTCGTAGACGACGAAATCGGGAGCGGGTGCGACGTGGATCTCGAAACGGTTGGCGATGTCCGCCTGGTTGTGGCTTCCGGTCCTGATGTGGTGAATGCCGTGGGAGGTGAACAGCTCTTCGACGCTGTCTTCCAGGAGGTTGCCTCGTTGAGTGGAGGTGGCATCGAGCAGCTGGCGGAACGCTCCGCCGTAGTGGCGCTGGTGAAGGAACGCGGCGTAGGGGACCCCGTCGCGGGCAAGTCGTTGAACAGTGGGCCATCCACCTTGGGTGTCGTACTTCTCTTGCTTGGTGTGCAGGCCCCCAGGGGGGTCTCCAAACAGGGACCCATCCATGACGGCGACGATGGTGAGGGCGGCGAGCCGGGCCTGCTCGACCGTGGGCCGGCTGCCGCGACGTTCCATGCCTTCAACGCGACCACTGGACAATGGCTTCAATCCCAGGGGCTCTGCGACGAGCTGGGTCGCGCTAGCGAATTCCTTACTCAGCAGCCCCAAGATTGTGCGCAACGCGAGCAGCGAATGGGGTTGCTCGACGATGAGCGCGGTCAGGGTGTCTTCGGTGACAGCGGTGAAGTTGCTGGTCCCCTCAGCAGCGGCAGCGTATGCGGCTTCGAACTCAGGCAGTTCGTACGGGGCAAACGAGTGGACGTAGGCGAAATCGGGGGCCAGGTGCGGAACGTAGGCCTCCTTGGCCACCGCGGCGAAGATCTCTTGGTGCTCGGCAGTGCCGTGGTTCTGTGATACGAGCCGGATCTGCGCTACCCGCTGGTCCCAGCCGTCAGCGTCGACGATCCGACGGACCGTCTGCTCAATGCTGGCCATCAACCCACGTCGCCGCGCTGGGTGAGGCGTTGCGCGTCGGTGGCGATGCGGCGTTGGGCCGCATCGACGTACTCCTGGTGTATCTCTAGACCCCCGACCCGCCGTCCAAGGCGGCGCGCGACCACGGCGGTGGTGCCGCCGCCGGCGAAGGGGTCGACAACGACACCACCGGTGGGGGTCATCGAGCTGATGAAGAATTCGGCGAGGCCTTCGGGCATGGGTGCGGTGTGGGCGACCCCGCGGTGTTGGTTGTAGGTCTGGCTGACCGGGATCACGTTGCCCGGGTCGGCGCCACCGTGCTTGTAGGTGGAGACCCGGTCGCGACCAAACCCGGCCTCTGTGGTGCGCCGGCCGTTGGTGTCCAGTTTGCGGCGCTGGATCTCATCCTCACTGGTCTTGTACGGCACGCGGACCGCGTCCAGGTCGAAATGGGGCTTGGCGCCGCGGGCAAAGTGGAAGACGTGCTCGAACGAGTCTTTGGTCCGCGGGCCGAACTTGCCCGGGATCGCGTTCGGCTTCTGCCAGATGTAGTCCTCGATCCATCGCCACCCCATGTTCTGCAGGGCGATGACAAGCTGGAAGACGTACGGGTGGCGTTGTCCTCGAAGTGGACCGTCTTTGGCAACGCGGTTCTTGATGTTGATCACGAGCGACCCGGTGTCGGCCGTCGCGTCGAACATGGCCCGGGCAAACGGAAGGAACCACTCCACGTAACGGTCGGGATGAATTCGGCTGTAGGCCCGCTGGTCCGCGTACGGCGGCGAGGTGAAGAACAGATCAACCCCGCCCGCTGGCAGTGCCGGCAACCAACGCGTCGCATCCCCCCAGGTCACACCCTCCGACAGCAGGTGCTGCAAAGCGGTGTCCGGTGTCGCCGGAACGCTTGGGCCGACAGGGGGCACGGACTGCAAGGGCATGGCGCCATCTTCGTCGATGATGTGGGAGTTGCCGTGCCCCCCCGCCGGGTCTTGATCCACGAACCACTGAGCTGTTCGGCGTTTGCTGAGCTGGTTCGGGCCATCAGGCTCGAGAAGCGCGCGCACCACAGGTCGATACTGATCGCATGAGCTTGGTGGAATGGACAGCGCTCCCAGGCGAGACGACTGAGGCCGTTGTTGCCATGTTGGTCAATCGGGAGTACCCGACGTCGACACGCATCACCCCATCGCAAGGGGACGGCGGGGTGGACATTTTGCTACGCGACGGTGACGGACCTGGTCGGGACGTGGTCTACCAAGTGAAGCGTTACACCAAGGTCGAGAGCAAAGAAAAGACCTCCATCAGCGATTCTTTGACAACGCTGTTCGCCGACCCTCGTTGGTCTCAACTAAACGTCACGCAGTGGCGACTAGTACTGCCATGGGACCCCACTCCAGAGCAAGACCAGTGGCTCCAGGGTCTGATGGCCAAGTTTGAGGGCGTCACCGCGGTGTGGCACGGACGGACTTTCGTGGACCAGCTCGCCGCGAAACACTCCGATGTCATTGACTACTGGTTGCATGGAGGCCGCGAACGCCGGGGTGCGGAGATGGCGCAGCTGGCATCTTTGCTAGGCCTCAGCAACGTAGAGTCGACCACTACCCCAGCCGAATTAGTTGACCGCCTAGGAAGAGCTGTGGGTGCACTCCAGGACGACCCTCTGTATGAGTTCGTATTCCACACGGGAGAGGGCTCTGCAGAGGAAGTCCTCCACAAGCTGATGGTGGACCGGAGTGATCAGCCAGGTCTAGCGATGTCCTGCGTTCAGGGGGCCGGCGAAAACAGGTGGGTTCAGGTCGACATCGTGGCGCGGTGTGCTGCGTCTACCCAGATCGCGCCCATCATTGGAACTGGTCACATGAGCGCGCCAGTGGGCACCGCAGCGGCGCAGGAGCTAGAAAATTTCAACAAGTTCGGGGCCCCTTTGGTCTCAGGCGAGGTCAAATTCGACGGCACTCTGGATGCTCCAGGCGGATTCGGGGGACCCATAGAGAACGCGACTCTTCACCTATTGCCCGTCAGCCTGCCGACCGACGAAGACCACGACCTCCGGATGGAGGTGCGCACGCCCGAGGGTGAGGCAATCGCCCAGCTTGATCTGACGCGCACTGACCGCAGTCATGGAAGTTCCGGCATGCGGGTGGTTCTAACCGAAGAAAACGCCCTCGTGACGATTGGCATCACCGCCGACCTGGTCGAGACAACCACCCATATCTCGCTGACCCTTGGCCAGCTCGTCGGCCGTCCCGTATCTAGCGTGGAACCGATCTTCAGATTCTTGTCTGCCTGCCACGCTCCCAACACAGTGCACTTGGGCCGCCGACACGCTTGGCCAGCCACGGCGGTGCACGACCCGCTGTTCAGCAAGTTGTTCGACCAACCCGGCGTCCCACTACACGACTGGCAGTTAGTCGCAGGGGCGATGAAGGCTCTGGCCGCCATTCAGGCCTCTGCGTCAGAGGTCATCAAAACTCCCGACTTCACCACGGTCACCAACGGTGAAATAGGTGCGTGGTCACAGGTGGAGCAGCTGCTGTCCGGGCAAGAGCTCGAGGGGACCTATCCGGAGGACCTAGTAGTGCGATTGAACGTCTCAGAACCTGTGGCCGCCTCGATCGCCGACGAGGGGTTGTTAACTGACACGCAGCCGTTGAAGGTAAGGGTCAAAGATCAAGAGCTAGACCTTGGACGGGAGCTCCACACCCGATTCGAGCATGCGCGGGTCGTTGCATCGTGGGCGACCGAAGAAGCGATGACGATCGAGGTGCAGACCGAGGACCGACAGTTTCGGTTGCACGTCGGAGGATTCCCTGTGTGCCAGTGCAGTGAGGCGCCCGATAGCGACATGGGCTGACTGTCGTTTTGGGGTACACCCCAAACCGACACATTGAGATAGCCCGAAAGCTGTCGTTCTGGTTGGGGATTTCGATCATTCCGACAGATGTGTCGGTAATGTCCCTCTCGTGAGGTTTCAGACAGTTGCCTACCTACGGGTGTCCTCGATCGACCAGAACGTCGACCGCCAGGTCGACGTTGTCGGCAAGGTCGACAAGACGTTCGTGGACCGGATCAGCGGCAGCAGCCGGGAAGAGCGGACCGCGCTGGCCGAGATGATCGACTACGTGCGCGAGGGCGACACCATTCGTGTCGCCGCGATGGACCGGCTCGCCCGGTCGGTCATCGACCTGTCGCAGATCGTGCAGCAGTGCACCGCGAAAGGCGTCAGCGTGGAGTTTGTGGCCGAGGGGTTGACGTTTGCCCAGGGGAAGGAGAACCCCTACGCCGAGTTCGCTCTGCACATGCTCGGATCGGTCGCTCAGCTGGAGCGGTCATTGATCCGTGAGCGGCAGCGTCAGGGGATCGCGCTAGCAAGGACCAAGCGCACCTACCGGGGGCGCACCGCGGTGCTGACGGCCGAGCAGGTGGCCACCGCTCGGTATCAGCTCACTCAGAAGATCCCTAAGGCACAGATCGCCCGAGATCTTGGAGTCTCGCGCAGCGCGCTCTACGACGCCCTGGCCGGCCGCGGTGCATACGTGGCGCCCACCACCACCCGGCCGACGATGGCCGGTGGCTCGGAAGAGATGGAGCTGCCCCTGTGAGTGCGTCTCACAGCAGTGCCTCCCGCTCCGAGTCGGCGGCGCGCCCCGATCTGTGGCACTACACGGGTCGCGTCGGTCTTGCCGGGATCGCGCATAAGAGGCTCTTGCGGGCGACGGCCGCGGATCACCAGCAGGAGGACGAGCTCCGAGACGCCGTGCGGCTGTTGCAGCAGTCGTATGACGCCATCACCGGGGACGGCACCCTCTACGGCGTCGAGGACATCTGTCGAGCGATGACGTTGGGCGACTGCACCAAGGTCGCGGTGAAGAAGCTCGACGAGCCGGTTCCGTTCACAACCTGCTTCACCGCGAAGGCAGATCTGCCGGAGCACTGGCGAAAGTTCGGCAACTAGGCCGCGGTGGTGTTCTCCGAAGAAGACCTGCGAACGATCGCCACGCGGGCCCACGGGCACTTGAGGGATGCGCTCTACGTCGATCCTGAGGGGAAACGGATGCCGGATATCAATATCCGCCCCGACGAGCACTGCGAGGTTCGGCTGGAGGCAATGGTGCGCGCCCCGATCAAGGACGCCAAGTACGAATGGGAACAAGAACGCCGGCTCATCATCGCCGGCACCACCGAGCTGGTCCATGGGACCAGCTCGGGCGACGAGGCCAAGCCCTACGTCGAGGTGCCCTTGGGGGATGTGCGGCCAGCTCACATCGTCGTCGCCGCGCAGCTCGGCCAGACCGGCCTCGACGCCGTGAGAGGGCTGCTGGCATCCCACGGGTGGTCGGGTGTCCCGGTCGAGCCCGGCGAGTCTTTCTCGACATAGGTAGTTCTAGTGCTATATCGTTCTGGTCATGAGGCGGACCGAGACAGCACTGCGCGTGGCCGATGAGTTCTTGTCCCGGCCGGGTGACAAGCACTGGGGGTATGAGACGTCGAAGGCCACCGGGATCCGGTCAGGATCGCTGTACCCGATCCTGACGAGATTCTTGGACGCCGAGTGGATCACCGACGGCTGGGAGGACCCCGCAGCTACCGGGGGTCGTCCACCGCGCAGGTACTACGAGCTGACCGACCGCGGACGGGCGGAGATGGGTGGCTTCGTGGCTGGTGCACGCATCCAAGCCAGCGCCATCCGCTCGAGACTGCGGCCGCTGGGAGGAACCGCATGAACGTGCACCTGTTGTTCGCGCATCCGTGGACCTGGATCACCGGGGTGCTGCTCGTGGCTCTTGTGCATGGCGTCGCACCTCAGCTGCTGCTGCGGCTCGCACTGGCGTGTTACCCACGCCGAGATCCACGCCGGCGGGAGCTGCGAGCCGACTACGCCGCTGTTCCCGTCAAAGAGCGGCCGCGGTGGGTGCTGGATGTGTTGACCGCCGGCCTCCTCGACGGTCTGCACCTTCGTGTGCGAGACGTGCGACGACGACGCAAAGCTGATAGCAACCTGCAGAAGCTCATCGACTTCAACCTGTTGGACAAACCCACCCAGAGGGCGTTCTTCGGGATGTTGCTCCTACTTGGGGTGGAGGGGATGGTGTTCGGTTTCGTCACACCGAACCTGTGGACGGACGCGGCGTCCATGATTACTTGCATGCTCATGGCAGGGCTGCTCTACCGTCTCCGGCTTCTCACCCGCCGGGCCGATGAACGCGCCGACGCGCGGCGGACCGATCCTGCCCACCATGACGAGTGAGACAACCCCCACGCTGTCCGACGTGGGGGTTGTTCGAGTCCCTCTGTGCTTAGCCCTACGAGGGTCCCTGGGTGGCCTGGGCTAGCCGTACGGCCTGGAGTCCCCGCTCAGAACTCCGATGCAGACCCTAGCTAGTAACCGGGTGGGTGTCAGGGTCGGGAGATGGTGGTGGCGGTGACGGTCACCACTGCGTAGTCCTTGCCCTTGGCGGGTTTTCTGTGGTCGTGCATGGATTGGAACCCGGCTTGCACGATGGGGTGGCTGCCGGGTAGCACGGTCACGGTGTGGGAGACCTGGGTGACCATCCGGCCGTTGTCGGCGGCTGCTTGGTCGACTTGGCCAAGGGCTACGGTCAGGGCGTTGGTGAGTTCGAGGTCGATGCCCATTCCCCAGAACAGGGAGGCCGGGTCGTCAGCCATTGCTGCTGCTGGAGGTGTCCGTCGCGGTGTGTTCGGGTCGCTTGCTGGTGCGGGTGGACTTGGGCCGGCCGCCGCGGCGGGTGGTGGGTTGGGCCAGGCCGAGCTTGCGCAGCTCGGTGGAGGTCCACCCGGCCTGGGTGGCATCGCTCCAGGCCGCGGCCGCGTCACGTTCGGCGGCGTCGGCGGTCTCACGTGCCCGGGTCGCCGCGTGCTGCCGTTCGCTGAGTTTGCCGACAGCGTCGATACGTCCGGCGAGCAGTTCCTGGGCCTTGTCGGTGATCTCAGTCATGCACCTCACGATAGAGCGATGGCCAGCTCCGCACAGTGGTTGATACCTTGCCGCGTTATCACGTGTCACCGCCTGGAGGCATACGCGACGTGCCCCCATGTGAAGCCCCCCCAGCTGCCTGCAAACGTGCGCGCCGACACAACGGAGCCGCCGGGGCGTCGCGTTCCTGTCACGCTGGGATACCCCTGTCGTCCCCAGCCGCTTTCCCGGACCGCACCGTCAGGTGTAGTAACGCGGCGACGTCAACGGCGGGAGCAAGATGTGCACTTATGTGCATTAAATGATCCCTGGGGCTGGCGCCTGGCGGGATCTTGGGACATGCTGGACAGGCACAAGCGGTTGTTGAGGTCCGTTCCCTTCGGGTTCGGACGATCGTCGGAGAGGGGTGGTCTGCGTGTCTGGTGACATCGCTGACGGTTCCGACGAGGGGTCGCGGCCGCGGGTGTTGCGCCGGTATCGGCGCGCGAACGCCGGCGGCGGGCCGCGGGGTCACCGGGTGGTGATCACCCACACCGATGAGGAGTGGGTGCGAGTGAAGTCCCTCGCAGAGGTCCAGGGGGTGACCGTCCCGCGGTTGTACGCGCGGGCGGTGTTCGCCCGTGACGTGGTCGCGGCGGCACGGGTGGAGCAGGTGCATTTGGAGCTGTACGGGGTGCGCCGGTTGCTGGCCGGCGCCGCAACGAACATCAACCAGATTGCGCGAGTCGCGAACGCTACAGATGACGTCGACGGCGCGGCCCTGGCGGGTGCGGTCGACCTGCTGGAACGACAGATCGGCCGTCTCAACGAACTGTTGAAGGGGCTGCCCGGGAGTGAGTTGACGTGATCATCCGGGTGTTGAACACCGGCAAGGACGCGCCGGGGTTGATGCGGTACGGGTTCAGCCAGTCGGCCCGGGGCGAGCAGGACGAGCGACGCACGAACGTGCACACCAACCCTCACCTGGTGGCGGGGTCAGGATCGCTGGCCGCGGAATGGTCTGGTGAGTTGACGAGTAAAGAGGCCACGCAGCTGGGCCGGTTGGTCGAGTCATCGTGGCGTGCCCGGTACGCCGAGCAGCTGGCCTCGGTGGGCGCAGGCTCGGGTGGTATATCCCGTAGCAATCTGACCGGTCCGGACGCCCAGCGGTCGGGGCGTGACCACGTGTTCCACGCGGCGTTGTCGTTGCACGCGGACGACCCGTCGTTGACCGACGAGCAGTGGCAGGCCGTGGCGTCGGAGTACGTCGACGGGATGGGTTTCACCGAGGGTGGCCCGGGCGTGGGATGCACGTGGGTCGCCTTCCACCACGGTGAGTCCGAGCACGGTAACGACCACATTCACGTCGTGGTGAACCTGGTGCGAGAGGACGGCGGGTGGGCCAGCACGTCGTTCTCAAAGAAGGAATCGCAGCGGGTACGCCGTGAGCTGGAAGCACGCCATGACTTCCTGCGCCCATTGCACGATCCGGCGTTGTCGGCCGAGCAGCAGCGGGACGCGCGGGAGCCGGTCGGCCTGCCGGGGTATGTGCGCGGCGAGCTGCGGCGCGCCAACCAGCGTCAGAGCGTGGGTGCGCACGAGGTCGAACCAGACCGGGTGCATCTGCAGCGGGTAGTGCGCGGCGCCGCGCAAGCGGCCACGACGGAGGCGGAGTTCCTGTACGGGGTGCTGGAGCGTGGGATCGATATCGAACCGCGGTGGGCGGCTGGTGGACGCACCGACGTCGTCGGGTATTCGGTGCAGGTGCCGGTGCCCGACGGGGTGTCGCCGGCGGGCGCGGATGAGCGGGTGCGGTACGGCGGCAAGAAGCTGGCACCGGACCTGACGCTGCCGCAGCTGCGGGCCCGGTGGACCGGGAATGAGACTGATGAGTCCAGGGAAGCGGCGATGGCGATCTGGCGCGGGGAGGTCCCCGTCCTGCCTGCGGCTCAAGACGCACCTGGGCACCTGCGCGAGGCCACCGCGCACCTGTCGGCGTGGAATGACCGTCTGGCCGGCACGGACGTGCGGGACCGGGCAGCGTGGAAGCGGGAGACCGCTCACGCTGCGGGGACGATGAGTTTGGTGGCCTCGGGCCTGGCAGGGCCTGAGGGTGTGCAGCTGGGCCGCGCGGCGGATCGGTTCGCGCGGGTGTCGTTGGCAGTGCCAGCGCACCGTGCCGATGCCCCACCGGTGCCGCGCGCCGGGTTGAGTGAGGCCGAGCTGGCGGCCCGCCATCTGAACCTCGCGCTGCGCGCTGGAGGCACTGATGCGGCCCGGGGATGGATGGCGGTCATGCAGCAGATGTCACGGACCACAAAGGCGATCCAGGACGCGCACGCGGCGCGTTACGAGATGGTGGCCGCGACTCGGACCCTGGCGGGGGTGCCAGCCGCCGTAGGGGGCGCGACGAACCGGTTCGAGCAGGTTGCCCGGCTGGAGGAGATCCCGGCCGACATCCGGGCCGATGCTCGCAAGCTGACCGCTCGGGGCCCAGGAACCACCAGACCGCACCTGGGAGCCGGCAAAGCCGTGGCGTCTGAGGACACCGCCCAACCGACCGTGATCGATGCAAATGCCCGCACGCAGGACAACGATCAAGGCATGTAGAGACCACAGTCGCGGTGATCGTTGCGCGGTGCGTACCTGCAGATCCCGTTGCTGCGGATCAAGACGTGCCGGGCGTTGCGTGGGGTCGCCCGTACCTCATGGTCGCCGTCAGTGTCGGCGGGGTGAGCCAGAATCAGACCCATGGGCGAAACCGCACAAGCGAAGTGGGCGGACGCGAAACTTGCACGCGCCCAGCAGCACCGGCATGACCTCGTGGGCCGTATCGCGGCATGGGCTGGCACGTCCCCGCCAAAGTACGACGGAAACATCGCAGATGACCGGCTGAGCTACGAAGTGCGGGTCCAGATGCGCCACTCTCCGCCGTTAGAGGAATGGTCTTTGATCCTCGGGGACGCGCTTCACAACCTGCGGTCGGCGCTTGATGTGTTGGTTTGGTCGCTGGCCGAGGTGGAGACACTTTCAGGCAAAGAGCAGAAGCGGCTGATGTGGCCGGTTGTGGTTGAGCGCGAGTCGTGGGTGGATGCGGCGGCACGATCGCTCCCCGCGGTCCCCGCTGACGTGGTTGCTCGCATTGAAGAGTGCCAACCGTTTAATTGGCCGGAATCGCAGCGTGAGCAGGATGGCCTGCTGTTGCTGCACAGGCTGGACATCCAGGACAAACACCGACTGTCGCTCGCAGCGCAGGTAGAGCCCACCCGTACCGAAATACAGCAGTCCGTTGAGTTCCACGACGGGGCCGCAGCTGCCCGTAATGCGCCTCCCGACATGACGATCGTCGACCAGGCGCTTGTCAACGGTGCCACTCTCCTGCGCGGCCGCACTGTGGATCCGATCAAGAGGATCGGAGGAACCTTCAACCTGACTTTTCAGACTGGACTCTCGATCGACGGCAACTTTGTAGGCGCCCTGGAGCTGTTGGACGGACTCAGCAGCCACGTCACCCAGGTGCTTCAACATGTCGCGAACCCACCGGACGATGTGGTGAGCTAATACGCGGTGCGGTCCCCGGTCACTCAAGGACAAAACGATCCAAAGCTGCGCCGTCCGGCGCCGGTGAGACGGCCCGGTGGTCGCTACCTTCCGAGGTCCTGCTCGGTGCCCCGGCCGCGGCTGAGGGTCGCTTTCGCGGGTGATTCATCCTTGGTGCGCGAAGAGCTGCGGGCGTGACGGGCCAGCATGTCGTCGGTGGACCGAGAGAACCCGGCCGCGGACTCGATACGTGCCTGACGGGCCTGGTCGGTAACACCTGGTGCGTACAGCTCGGACTCGTCGGCTCGGTTGTAGGGCACCGACTCCTCCGCGATTGCGGCGGCGCTGTCGAGGTCGACGGCGCGCTCGAGGCGTTGGTCTGCGTCCTGGTGCTCACCGGCGGTGTGCGGGGTGTCGAGGATCTCTTCGGCCACGCCGCGCTGCTGCTCGGCTTCGGCGCGGTCAGCGGCCGCGGCGTCCAACGCCGCGCCTGCCCGCTGGTCCTCGGTCAGATTGGCGGCCTGGTCGCCGAGTTGGTCCAGCAGGTACTCCATCGGGGATGTCTGCCAGCGGGTGCGGAACTGTTGGTCCAGTTGCGCTGCGGCGACTTCGGCGGCGGGGTCTTGTCCCGCCCATCCGGCGGCCTGCTCCCACGCGCGTAGCGCGGCCGCCTGGTCCGCGCCGGCGAACGCCGCAGGCTCCAGCAGCGGCGCGTACACGCCCCGCGCGGCCTGCTGGTCGAGACGGAACTGTTCGAGATCTCCGGACAGGCTTTCGGCGCTCACCTGGTCGGTGTCCAGGTTGGCCTCGCGCATCCGGTCCAGGTGCGCGGTCATCTCCAGCAGACCGCGTTCGTCGCGGCCTTCGTCCCATACCTGCTGCAGCGCGGCTTCCCGCTCCTGCGGGCTGGCCCACCCGTCCGGGGCGAACTCCTGGCCGCGGCCGACATAGCTGGCCCATTCCTCGTGGCGTGCAGCCTCGGGTAGTTGCCCGTGGTCGCGCCAGTGCTCCCAGTCGGCGCGCAGCTGTGCTGCACCGTCGTCGGTGGCCAGGGCGTCCTCGTGGTGGCGCTGGTACCAGGCGGGCGCGTGCTCTTGTGCCAGGGACAGCACCTGCGCGTCGCTGAGCTGCGCGGAGCTGGCCCACGCCTGCTCTAGTGCGGCGTCATACGCGCTGTCACGCTCCGCGGGTGCGGCAGCATCGCGGGCGGCCTGGGCGTCGCCCAGCTGGCCGGTGTGCCGGGCCCATTCCTCCCGTACGGAGCGGGTCGGCAGGTCGCCGTGCTCGCGCCAGTGCTCCCAGTCCGTTTGGAGTTGCCCGTCGGGCACGTCGGTGCGGTCTGGGTGGTGGCGGGTGTAGTACCCCGGGGCGTGATCGTGGGCGAGCTGCGCCGCGGCGTCACGGGTCAGCGGTTGTGCGGCCTGTGCCGGTTCGGTGGTGCGCTGCCAGGTGCCGGGGAGGACCTGATCTGGTGCCACCCCGAACCGGTCGGAGAAGCGGTCGGCGATCGCCGCGGCCGCGGCGGAGGCTTGCGGGTCCCGGGTGGCCCACTGCTGGGCGGTCGTCCAGCCGCGGTGCAGCTGGGCTGGTGTGGCCCGGGAACCGGCCCGGTCCTGGGTCAGCGGCAGGTACACCGAGCGGGCGGAGTCACGCGCGGTGAGGAACTGTTCGCGGGCGGCCGCTGCGGCGGCCTGGCGTTGGTTGGTCAACCGGCGGGCGATGTGATCGCCCAGTTGGGAGACGGCCATGACGCTGGAGCGGACCATCCGGTCCAGCTCGGCGCCGACCTCGTCGAGGTGATCACTCATCGTTGCCTCCTATAGGACCAGTGCTGAGGAACCCCGGTGGCACCTGTTCGTGCGGCCAGACCGGGGGTTGTTCGTGGACGCCGCGTTCGGCCGAGCACCGGTGAAAGACGCCGTTGCGTTGGGTGAGCACGGTCATGTGCACGTCGAAGTGGTTGCGGTACCAGGTCGACAGGCTCGCGCCGCCCTCCAGGCGCATCGCCTCGAACGCCTCCCACAAGGCCTCCAGGCGACCCAGAGCGGCGGTGTGCTCCCACCATCGGGCGCACCAGCGCACGTCCTCGGTATCGAGGCGGTAGCGCCACTGCGGCAGCACGAACTCGTCGACGAAAGTGTCGACGCCGGAAAACCACCGCTGTGGCTCGTCCGCATCCGGCGGCGAGGAGGATCCGGTGAGCTGGTCGTCCATGTGGTCAGCTGCCGCGCCCAGGCCTGTGTAAAGCGCACTGGTGCTGGCGGGTGCGCCGTTCGCGGGTGTCATGCGGGTCATCGCCCGGCACCGCCGAGCAGATCCTCAGCCTCGTCGACCGGGCTGTAGCACTCGATACTGGCGGTGATCTTCGCCGCGGCCACCGGGTCCTGGTCATACCAAGGGTCCAGGCTGACCAGCGTGGGGCGGGTCCCGGCGATGAACACCACGCCGCGGCCACGGGGGAACGCGGCCAAGTCCTCCACCGGGAAGATCGCTTCTTCGCGGACGTCACGGGAGGAGGATCGCTGCCCCCGCGTGCCGCTGCTGGTGGAGTGCCGCAGCACCTGACGTTGACCGATGAGGCGCGACATCCCCGCAAGGTGGTCATCGTCGCGGATACCGCCGCCGATGCCCATGATCGAGGCGGCAGACACCATCGACTCCAGGCCGCCTTCGCCCCACGCCCGCACACCCTGCTCACGAGACTGCAAGATCGTGACCAGGATGATTCCCTTGCCGCCGAAGTGGGAGTAGACCTCCGGCAGCTGCGGCAGCCGACAAATGTTCGCGGCCTCGTCCAGCTCGCACAACAACGGCACCGGCAAGCGGCCACCGCGGCTGGCGTTGGCCTTCTCCTCAGCCGCCGCAAACACCGCGTTCACCAGCGCGGCGGTAATAGCCCTGGCTGACCCGGCTCCCTCCTGGGACAACAGGTACAGCGTCTCGCGGGATGTGACGAAGCGGACCGGGTCGAACTGCCGGCGGGTGTCGTCCGGGCCGGTGGGCGTGATCCAGGGCAAGAACTCCGGCTCGCGGAGGAACTGCATGATGCCCTGAGCGGTGCCGTACAACCCGTCGCGTTGCTTGGCGGTTTTGCGGATGTGTCCGGTCAGCGCGGTCGCAGCCATATCCATCCCGTGTTGGCGCAGCAGCTCCACAGGGTTCGGGATCCCCGCCTCCCCATCGGGGAACGTCAGCCAGTCATACACGCGGGTGATGGGCTCCCCGGACAGCGCCGCGGCGAGGAGCAGGTCTGACAGCAGCGATTCGCCACCGGGGCCGAAGTAGGCGTCGGTGGAGGCGTTCGGGGAGGCATAGGAGGCCTGGAACAGACCCGCCAGCTTCTGGGCCCGGGAGACTGCCCCGAAACCGGCGGTGATGTACGACAACGGGTTCCACCACCAGCTGGGCGGCTCTCCGGCGATCTGTTGGGGGTCGCTAATCCACACCCGGCCGATCTCGCTGCGCGGGCCGCGGGTCGCGTTCAGCAGGTCCGGTTTGTTCGCTGTCGCCAGCACCGGGCCCCCGGTGGCCACGATGTGCGGGATGCACTGCGAGGTGGTCTTGCCCATCCGGGGACCCATGAACCACAGCTGAGTGAATTCCCACGGCCCGTACAACGGCTGCTTGGTGCGGATCGCCGTTCCGATCCGTACCCCGGTCCCGGCCTTGATGGTCTGCGGACCCAGCCGGGCGGTGTCCTTAGCGACCTCCCGCTGCGTTAACGGAGCGATATCGCGCCGCGAAGACATCGACTGCGCCCGGTCATCGGTCCACTCCCGCCCGTTGCGGTACTTGCGGACCAACAGCAGCACCAGGACCAACACAACAACCAACAACGCATAGAGCGCCGCGGTGACCGCGATCGCGGTCGTCGACCAGCTGCGCCCACCCAGCAGCCACCCGGCATACGCGGGCGCGGCGAGTGTGATGAGAGCGATCACGATGACCCAGCCGGCCTGCGACTGGCCTGGGTCGGATCGCTTGTTCGGTCGGTTGCTCATCGCCGGTGACCTCCGTTGTGGTGAATGGACTGGTGCAGAAGCCCGACAACCCATCGGCCCAAGCGGTTTAGGAGCCGGTCCAGCACGGTGGGCTGCGGCTGCGCCGCTGACCGGTCGCCGGGCTGGACGCTCATGCGCCCACCTCGGTGTCGGTGGTCTCGCGGGAGGACCACGTCTCCTGCAGGTTCTGCCAGGCGGCGTTGGTGTTGCCGATCGCCAGCTCCGCAGGGGTGAGCTCGACGTGGAAGGGGATGCCGGGCTTCTTTCCCGTTTTGAGTAGGAAGTTGCCCTGCCCGGGCGCGGCTTCGGCCTGACCCGTCTCAGGGTTGACCGTGCCCTCCATCGACCAGTCGGTGATCATCTCCCGCTCCCGGCGAGACATCCCGAATACTTTGGTCAGGTTGCCCATCTCCCCCTCAGCGAGGCCGCCGAGGAACACCATTTCGGAGCGTTCGACGAACCCCCACGCCTTCTTTGTGGCGGCCTCGGTCGCTAGGACGAGATCGTCCATGGTGTGAGTGATCAGCAACTGCCCGATCATCCGTGCCCGGTTCAGGCGAGTGATTGCGTTGACCCGGTCGACCATGAAGGTCGCCGCGTTCAACGCCAGCCACAGCTCGTCCATCACCAGCAGGTACACCCGCCGCTCGGCCAGGCCCGCGTCCGCCAGGTACTTCGCCGCGCTCACGCCGGCGGAGCCGTAGGACCAGCACACCAGCTGCAGCCCGGCCTGCAGCACCTGGTCGTCGTCCTCAACGGCAGACATGTCGAACGAGACCGCCCGGTCCAGCATCATCGGCTCGCTGGTGACCCGGGCGAACGTGTCCCCGTAGGGGCCGTCCTCCCCCAACGTCAGGAGCGCGTCGACGAGCCGTTGGGTGCGGTCGGCGTACCGGCCGGGTTCGCCGCGGTCCTGCACGATCGCGCGCAGCGCATCAGGCCGCGCCTCGATGGTGGTCTGCAGGTCGGCGATGACCGCATGACCTGTCAGGGCGGGGTCGACCAGCCGCAGCGCCGTGGACAGGACGTTGACCTCGTGGTCCAACAGCTCCGACCCGGACAGCTCACACAACCCCCGGACGACGTTGAGGCGCCGCCCTTCCAGGTCGGCGTGGGCTTTGCGGCGCAGCTGCTCGGGCAGCTCACCGATCCGGGCGGCCAGTGGTCCGACATCGAGGGGGTTGACGTTGCCCTCGCCGCGGCCAACCTTGATCACCTGCCCGCCCAGAGCCTTGATGAGGTCGGTGTAGTCCGGGCGCAGGTCCGACAGCACGATGGGCAGTACCCCGTACGCGGGAAGGACCGCGGCCATCTTCCGGACGAGGGAGGACTTGCCCAGTCCGGGTCGTCCGAGGACAAAACCGCTGGGGTTGTTGATCAGCCGCTTCAAGAACCACGTGACCGGGTCCGCGCAGACCGTGCCCCGGGTCAGCAGGTGCCGACCCAGGGGGACGCCGACGACAGGGGTGCCGGATCCGGCCGAGAACGGCCAAAGCCCGCACACCTGCACCGAGGACCCGCGCCACTCCGGTGGGGAATCCACAATGACTGCAGAGCCGCCGCCCTTGCCGGGCCACCCGCGTTTGCCCGGTGCGACCGGCCGTGCGGCAATGTTCGCCGCGCGCCGGGCGCGGATCCCGCTGAACAGCCCGGACTTGCGCTGCGCGGCCTTCTGCGCCCCGCGGGTCGCCCCCGCGGCACGCCAGCCCCGCCGTGTCCCCGCGGCCCGCAGCTCCGTGGCCCGCTCGTCGCTACCCGCTGCGCTAATGGACAAATTGTCCACGAACGGGTTAGGGGCGGGGTCGGCCGTGCTGCGGGTGGGCTCGGTGTTGGTGGTCATCACATGGCCTCTCGGATGCTGGTGGGCAACGTCATGTGCTCCGGCAGCACCAGCCCGATGGGTAGGGATGCGGCGAACGCCACGTCCTGGGAGCCCTTCGCTGATCGCAGCCGCAATCGGGCCGGCGCGGCCAGCGAGGAGGCGACGGTCTTACGGGCCAGGGGCAGCAGCTCCGGGTCCAACACGGTGGCGGTCACGACGATCCCGAACCGCACCAAGGAGGCCCCAGCAGCCTCCTCCTGCTCAGTTTTCAACGCGGCTTTCGCGTCGCTGCCCTTCCGGGCGGTCACCCGCTTGCCCTCGGAGGCTGCCCAGGTGGTGTTCTTCACGTCCCGGTCCACCGCCGCGGCGGACTGCTCCGGGGTCTGCGGGCGGTAGAGGATCGCGACCCGCTTACGGGTCAAGTCCCGGTGCGGCGCCAACAACCCCGCCAACGTCGAGTCGTAGAACACGCCCCGGGGTGGCGCGGTCATCTGCCACGAACAGGAGACCGCGGATTCGTGCTCGTAGTGGTCGTATCCGGCGTGCGCGGCGACCGGTCCGGCCTGGTCCCAGGACAGGCCGGTGCCGTCCTTGGTGCGGGCCTCCTCCACATCCGCCGCCACGGACGGGTCGTACGCGACGCGGACGGTATCGACCAGCTCCTGCGCGGTGCAGGGGCGGCATCCGGTACCAGCGCCGGTCGCTTTCAACCCATCCAGCAGCGACGGGAGGCGGGTGCCGATCTCCTCGGCCATCTGCGCCGTGGTGATTGCCTTGGCCCGGGCGCCCTCGATGGAGGGTTTCCCGGTGAACGTCACAGTGAGGCGTGTGGTGATCACCGCCGACCCGGCCGACCCGTTCACCGAATCGGTCAGGACCTGTTGGGAGAACGCCGGCGACGTCGAGTCCAGGTCAGCGAACGCGGCCCGGCGCAGCCGGTGCCCCGTGTCCGGGGCGGTCTCGACCACGGCCGCCGCGGCGACGATGTCCCCGGTCTGACCCAACCCCGCCAACCAGGCGCCCCAATGGGCGACCTGAGAGTCGATGACGTGCTGGTCCACTCCCCCGGTCCCAGCCGCGTGGCACTCGATCACCACGGTGTGGTGGTGCGTCGACGGGATGCTGATCAGCCCGAACGGTTGGCCCAACGAGTCGCGCCACTGCGTCAGCTCACTCGCTGCCGCCAACCCCGGCAGACGTACCTTTCCATCGGGTGCGTGCCCGACCGGGCCCTGGCGCAGCATCGTCAGCCCGGCCTTCTCCGCGCGGCGGTGACGGGCCCACCGGGCGGTGCGCACGTACGGGTTCAACCCCGACGGGTGCGGGATCAGCATCACGCCCGACACCGCGAGGGTCACCAGGATCAGTCCCAGCCCCAGGAGCAGGTGCCCGCTGATGCTGACCCCGATCAACACCAGCGCGGCGACACCGACCCCGGCGAGGAACACCGGTGGGAGCCCGAACAACCCGGGCACTTTCGGTTGGCGCAGGTTGCCGTACGTGACCCGCTTCGGGCCCAAACCCTCAGATGCCGTGACGTCACTCATGCCCCACCTCTTCTGCTCCGTCAGGAACGGCGCCCTGCGCCATGTCATTGAGCTGCTGGACGGCCTGGCCGCCCAGCTGTGCCGCGGTGCCCCCACCTGAGGAGCCACCGCCGCTGAAACCGCCACCACTGGTCGAGCCCGACGGCACTGCACCGGAACCGGCCGGCGTCGAACCACCGTTATCCGCACCGGCCGATTCACCGCCGGTGGGCGCACCACCGGAGGAACTGGGGCTGCTGGAGGATCCGGTGCCGCCGCCGCTGGAGGACGTCCCGCTCGAGGAACCAGAGCCAGTGCTGCCGCCACTCGGTGCGCTGCCGCCGTCGTCAGAGGGGACGATGCCGCCCCCGTCATCGGAACCGCCGGAGTCGCCACCGCCACCAGACCCACCCGGCAGGGCGCCACCACCAGGCAGGCCACCACCGCCGGAGGAGCCGCCGCCACCGTCACCACCAGGTGAACCGCCGCCGCCCTTCGGGCCGGCTCCCTCACCCCCGGCAAGACCGCCACCGGTCATGCCGCCGCCGCTGGAGCCGGCGGTCATGGAGGCACCACTGCCACCGGCACCGGCGGCGGCTCCCGCACCCGAGGCGCCCATGGTGCCGATCGCGACCGCACCGGTCGCTACGGCGCCGAGCGCTGCACCGCCGGAGAAGGCACCGGAGGAGCCCATCGCGGCCATCGGGACCAGGAACTTGATCAGCGACGGCAACGCCAGCGCCGCGAGCACCAGGATGGTGATGCCGTAGATGCCGTTCATCAGGCTCGCGGTGGTCTTGTCGCTGTCCCCGGGTGAGTGCAGCAGCTTGAATCCGGTCGCGTAGATCGTGGCCGCGACCGGTTTGTAGATGGTGAACGCGAACATCAACATCAGGGCCCGCTTGAACCGTGCCCAGCCCTCTTCGGAGTAGGAGTCCGCGGCGAATACCGGGATGAAGACCGCGAGCACGTAGATCACCGCGCCGCGGACCACCATGAACACGATCTGCATCAAGGAGGCCAGGATCAGCAGCAGGAACAGCAAGAACCACGCGCCGAGGGCGTTGTTGACCTCTGCGCCCCCGCCGGCATTGATGGATTCGTTGATGATGGCGGTGAACGCGTCACCCGGAGTGTTCTTGCCCGTGGCCTGCTCCAGGATCCAATCGGAGTACCCGTTGCCGGCGTCTAGGAAAATCGAGAACATCGCCGTGGTCAGCGCCGAGGCCACGGTGAGGACGATCAGCCCGCGCAGGATCTCGCGTGCGGACTGGGCGGCCTTGTTGGTCCATACCAACCGTCCCACGGCCAGGATGAACCCGAACGTGGCCAGGATTGCGAGGATGTAGGACTCATCCCCCACCAACGACGCGATCTGACCACCCGAGGCCGTGGACGCACCCAGCTGCGGATCGGGCACCTTCACCCAAAACGTCGCCACCGTCTTCAACATCGCCTGGGCGCCGTTTGCGAAGGCTGCCACGACCTCTTGGAAGCCGGTTTTCGCCAGTGATTTCGTGATGCACGTCAGTGGGTTGATGGGGTCGTAGCAGAACTTCGCGGGTGCTGGTCCCGGCATCATGAGGTGGGCCCCACGTTGGATGCGCTCATCGGGATGTAAGGGCTCAGACTTGGCACCTGGACGGCGTTGGCCACGCCAGTGACCTGCCCGTTGACCTTCCAGTCCCCGCCGGACCAAATCATCGGCAGCGTTTGCTCGACGTAGATGTCCTGCACCGTCAGGACGATCTTCACCAAGCACTCCGACTGGGTGCAGGCCTGCGTCAAAAACCCGGAGTACACAGCGTTCGAGGCATCTGCGGGCAACGCGTCCGCTGCATCACGGCCTGGGCCCGGGGTGTAATTCAGCATCAGCGCGTCGTGCGCGTTCGAGGTTGTGCCCGCAGAGCTGATGTTGAACGCCGCGATCACCGCTCCGGTAGGTGAATCCTGAAAACAAGACCGCAGGGTGCCTCCGGGGCCGTTGATTTTCTTAGGCCCCGCCGATCCCGACACCGGAGTCGCCAACGAGCCCACCAGCTTCCACGTCGCGGGGATCGCTGCTGTTGGCACCAGTGTGTTCCCGCCGGGAACGCTGCACCCGCCCACCGCGGGGGCGGTGGTCGGGGTGCTTGTGCCCGACAGGGGGCCGGCGCCTGTGGCGCCGACCGTGGGTGTGGCGGTGACGGTCCGGGTCGGTGTCGCCGTCGACCCGGACCCGCCGCCGCCGCTCAGCAGGATCCAGAGCAGGCCGGCGATGACCAGGACGATGACGCCGCCTGCTCCCCACCACAGCGGGGAGCTGGCCATCCCCCCGCCGGCGGTGATGTCGTCGTTCTCGTCGTTGTCGCGAGCCATGCCCGCCTCCTCCAGAGTTGCCGGTGAGTGGTGCGGTCAATCCGTCAGACGATGCTGACGCCGGTCAAGGTCGCGATGAACGTGGTCGCAGACCCCACGACAACGGCTCCCACCAGGGAGATGCCGATGATCTTCACGCCGTGGATTTCACGGCCTTCGATCATTCCGATCACCAGGTAGGCGATGCCGCCAATGAACCCCAGGACGCACAGCAGAGCGACGGCCCACATGGACCAGCCGACGACCTTGGTCAGGCCATCGACACCGGGGGGCTTCTGGATCCCCGATGCGGAGAGGCGGCTGGTGATGCTGGCAGCGGTGCGGGTGGTGACGGTGGTGGTGCTCATGAGAAATTCCCTTCAGTTGAGGTAGTGAACTTTGAGTGCGACTTGACGTGTGGGAGTGGTTGCGGCGACCAGAGGTTCACCACGAAAGTCGCAGTGAGGCCGATGACGAACGCGGAGCAGGCGGCTCTGAGACACCAGCGGCGGCGTCCGCCGTTTTCGCCCGCGGTGGTTGTCACCACCAGGACCGTGATGAACAAAACAACACCCGACAGGGCCGCGAGCAGGAGAAGGATCATTGATGCCGTGGGGTGCGACGTTTGCGTCGCAGCGTGCATCTGGCCCATCACTGCACCACCAGACTGAGGACCGCGCTGATGCTCGCGATAAGAACGGCGGCGACCGCGGCAATGGTGAGGCGGGCCGTCGGGTCGGGACCGAAGCAGCAGGTGTGCCCAGTCGCGACCTTGTAGACGATCGTGCCTGTCGCGCCTAGGAAGACCACCGCGGCAGCGAACTCCACGACGAGCAGGACTAGGTACATCACTGCACCACCACCCAGAGCAGCGTGATGGGGCCGGTGAGAAGAAAGGCCCCCATTGCGACGTCGCCAAGGCGTCGCTGCGGGTTGGGGGTGTCCCACCGTGGCCTGCCCGTCGCGTTGAGCCACATCAGCGTGCCGCCTGCGGCGAGGACGACCCCAGCGGACGCCCAACCCATGATCAGCCAGACAAGGTGCATCACGTCGTCCTTTCCGTGGCGGCCGGTACGCATAGGGCGCGGAGCTGGTTGACGGTGCGGCGTACCCGTAACGGGGCGGCGGAGATCTCCGGGACGGTCTGGGTGCGCCACGGTTCGACCCACCCGATCCGCCACGTGCGCGGCAGGATCTGCATCACCTGACGGCACCCAGCCAGCTGGGCTTTGCTCATCCGGGGTCCGTCGTCGACGAGGACCAGGCCCAGCAGCTCAACGTCGGAGAGTTGCCCGCCGGCCCAGACCTGGCCGGCCCGTTGCACCGCGGCCAACCCTGCGGCGTGGGTACGGGCGGCCAGCAGCACCCGGGGGGTCCCGCCGAGCGGGACCTTGGTGCCCGCGTCGACCGCAATGGCTTCACTGAGCAGCTGCCCCACCGTGGTGACACCCGCGCCGCCGTGCAGACCCACGACGTGCGTGCGGGCCTCGGGGCCGGCGAACAATCGCGGCAGCGACGCCCCGGCGGGTGCCTGGATCCCCAACGGGCGTGCTGGGCCGGTGGCCTGCAGGTTTTCCCCCAGCAGCTCGTCGACCGGCATGGCCTCCTGCACGGGCTCCGGAGGCGGAGCTGCGGGCAGGAACGGGTTGACCGGTGCCGGGTCCTTCCGACCGCGCGACAACAAGACGCTCCCCGGCACGCCGCAGCCCTCCCAGATCGCACTCATACGGTCTGTCCCTGCGTGCCCAGCCCGCCGGCGACCAGCGCCGCGGCGTGCCGCCACGCGACCTGGGTGTCCGGGCGTAGCCCGTCCAGGCGCAGGTGCGCGGCGCGCATCCCGGGGTCGTACGGGATCGGCGCCGCCGCTCGGGCAAGCTGCTCGAACCGGGCCAGGTACTCCCCGCCGGGGGCTTCGTTCTGGTCCGCGTGGGCGACCACCACGACCGCGTCGTCCGCGAGCTGGGCGGCGGCCTGGCCTTGGGCGTGCAGGTCGTCCAGCACGAGCCGGGCGGCTTCGGCGTGATCGGGCCTCGTCGTGGTGGCCACCACCAGCTGGTCGGTGTGCTCGATCATCCGCAGCCAGTTCGCCGCGGACTCGTCGTTGCCGGAGTCGATGAAGATCAGCCGGTAGTACCTGGCTGCGACCCGGTGCAACGCGTCCAAGTCGGCACTGGTGAGTCGTTCTTCGGGGGCGATGCTGCGCGGGTTGGATCGCAGCACGTCGTACTTGTCCTCGGTCTGGTGGTGCACGAACGCGGCCAGGTCTGCTGCCCGCGCCTCGGGGCGCATCAGGTCATCGGCGGCGCCGAGCAGGTCCCGGACATGGGCCTCGTGGGGGCCTTGTTCGGTGCGCCAGCCCATCGTTCCGCGGGTTTCGTTGTTGTCCCACGCCAAGCACCCGGCGCCGCCCCAGCGGGCGAACATCGCCGCCAGCAGCACCGCGGTCGGGGTCTTGCCGGCGCCGCCCTTGGGGTTAACGATCGCGATCGTGCGGGGGCCGGCCCAGTGCTGGGAGATGGCCCGCAGCTCCGCGCGTTCGGTGATCTGCTCCGGGGTCGGACCCTTGACCTTCTTCTCCAGGCCGATGCTTTGCAGGAACCCGTGCCACCCGCCGACCTTGGCCGGGGTGGCCATCCCGGAGAACGCCTCGTCCGTGCCGGGAAGGAATGTCATCGACGCCCGCCGCTCCGCGCGGGACTGCGGCACCTCCTGTGGGGCCACTGCTGCGACAGGCTGTGCGGTCGCCGGTGCGTACGGTGTACGCGCATCGTTGGCGTACGGCGTACGCGAATTCTGATCAGACGGTTGCGGGTCCGGTGCGGCTGTAGGGCTGTGCGCCGAGTCTGGGGCGTTACCGTGTGTTTCGCCCGTTGGCGAGATGGCTCTCTTGGCGGGCACGCCCCGGTCGGTTGAGGTTGTAGGCCCTTGACCGGTCGGGGTCACCGACCCCTCCCGCTCGGCGCCTTGCCCCACAGGTGCGGTCCCGACGGACGTGACGGATCCGTCGGGACCGACCTGCAGCTGCTGGGTGCCACCGTCATCGACGGCGGTCACCTGCACCGGACCCGACGCGGCCTGGGCAATGTAGGCGATCGCGGCCTGATGCACGCTCCTTCCCGCGTCGACGCGGATGACCTGGCCGTCGAGGATGAACTGACTCTCCCCGATGATCAGCATGAGCGTCGTACCGGTCGAGCCGTTCTGGATGTCCTGTGTCATGGGCTTCTCCTCGTCGTGTGCTGCTGCAGCTGGTGGGTGTGTTCAGGGCGTCTGGTCGTAGACCTGGGTCACGCGCCACGGGCCAGTGGCTGAGGTGCGCCGGCAGGTGACGATCCACACCGCGGTGGTGGCCTTGCTGGTCCAGTTCCCTACGCCGTGCCCGGTGGTGGTGACGTCGATCTGCCGGACCGCGAGGGTGGGGCTGTCCCCGGTCTGGTCCGGTACGTCGGTCATCGGGACGGCCTTCGCAGCCGCGGTGGTCCAACCGTGGTGCGCTGTGAGGACCGTCCAGGCCGCTCCCCCGCCGCCGTTCCCGGACAAGGGCGCCGTGACCGCGGCCGCCAGCGGCGCACCGAGCAGCGGCTCCGCCCGCCGCTCCGCGTCCAGGGTGGTGGTGTCGATTGCGGTGTCCTGGGTGGCGAACACCCGCATCACCGCGGCCGCGACTGCGGAGGCGTCTTTCTGGTTAACCCCGCCCAGCTCTGGTGCCCCGCCACGCGGGGTGCCCGCCCGCCCGGAGGGCAGGGTCGTGGTCGGGATCGTCGGCGTCGACGAGCTGCTCGTCAACGACGGCGGGGCGTGTGACGGGGTGACGGTGACCGTCACTGGTGTCTTGGTGGCCTTGTCGGCGCACCCAGCGACCGCGAGGGTGCTGATCGCCGCGGCGATCGCGACGGACGTACGTGCAGCGCGCATGGTCACTTCTTCCGGTAGTAGACGGCGTCGGGGTGACCGGCGTAGAGCACGGTGGAGGATTGCCGGGCCTGGGGTGCGAACCCGACGTGGCCGGGGTAGCCGTAGGAGCCCTCCACGAAGTTGCCGGCGAACCCCGGGACCGAACCGACGTACATCCACACGTGCGTCAGGCCCCCGCCGTTGCTGATGCCCACGTCCCCGGGGCGCAGCTGCGACAAGTTCAGCGACGAGGCGGAGCCGAGGGCTTGCCAGTGCGCGGCCATCCACGCCTCCTGGACCGGCACGAACCCGGCGCCCTGGGCGGTGAGACCCGAGTTGTTGTACGTCGGGTCCACGGCGGTGGTCGCGATCAACGAAACCGTGGCCGAGCAGTGGTCCCCCTCCGGACGCCCAACCGGGACTTCCCCGATCTGGTGGGCGTAGAAGTGACCGCTGCCCTCCGCCGCCTTCACCGCGGCCGCGTACTGCGGCATCTGGGCCAGGTGGTCCTGGCCCTGGTTGGTGGGCCACGCGTACGCCAGCACCGTCTGCGCCAGGGACGCCCCGGCGGCCAGGCCCCCGCCCGGCAGGGTGAACAGGGCGAGGTATTTGCGGATGGTGGCGATGTAGGCCGGGGTCTGCCCGTTCTGCGGGACACCACCGGCGCCGGCGACCGCGCCCAGGCCGGCGTTGTACGCCGCCCACGCCAGATCGTTCGGGTCACCCTTGACTGAGCCGGTTTTCAGCAGGGTGCTGACCTGGGCGTAGAGGGCGCACATGAAGTGCGCCTGCGCGGGGATCGCGTCGCCGGGGTCCAGGGGTGAGTTGGTGCCGTTGTGGTCGTAGTCCTGCCCCCACGTCTTCCACGTCCCGGGCATGAACTGCGCGATGCCTTGGGCACCCACCGAGCTGGTCGCGTTGGGGTTGAAGTTGGACTCTGCCTTCAGCTGGGCGGCGATGTCCGGTGCGGTGATCCCCGGGCACACGGTTCCGGCGGCCTGGATCAACGGCACGAGGTTGGCCGGGATCCCGGCCGAGTTCAGACCCCCACCCGGCGCGGCCGGGGGTGTGGGTGACGCACCGGAGACAGCGACCACCACCATGACCGGGATGGCTGCGACCCCCAGCACCGCTCCCCCGATGCCCTTGCCGCCCACGTCTACTTCCCACCCGCGGTCGTCGAGCTCGTCGCTGATGGCTTCTTCGTCGCCTTCGCGGTCGGCTTCTTCGCCGGTGTACTCGAGGTCGGCTTCACCGGGGGCGTCGGGGCCACCGTCGTCGACGGCACGCTCGAAGGTGTCGATGACGCTGAGGGTGCAGCAGGTGTGGTGCTGGGCAGCAGGTACAGGCGGGGGGTGTCGTCGGCCGAGCCGATGACCAGTGCTGAGGTGCCCACCAGACCGGCCGGAGTGACCGGATCCGTGGCGCCTGTGGACCCGTTCGCGTTGCTCAGCGTTGACGTGGTGCCGGTGCTCGCGCCACCGAGCGGAGCACCCGTCGTGGATGCCGCGACGGTCTGCTGATCAGCGTTACTGCACCAGATCACGCGGTCGCCGGCCTGCTGCGCGGTCCACCCGGCCGGCAGCGGGTGCACGGCCCCGGTGTGCAGGTCCACCACTGAGAAGCCCAGGACCCCGACCGTGCTCGAGGGCGACACCAGCAACGGTGACGCAGCGTTCTGCGTGTCGATCGACTCGCTCGTCCACCCGGCCCGGAAACCGTTGAGCGCGGTCGCGCGCAGCAACACCGTTCCGGTGGTAGTGGCCTTGGTAGGGGTCCACTGCTGGATCAGCGTGGTGTCGGTGACCGCGACGGTCGTGCCGCCGGTCCACCCCTTCGGGGCCGGCAACGTGGTGGGGTTACCCGCCACGGTGGGTGAGGTCACCCGCCAGGCGTGCCCGGAGCCATCGGTGGCCAGCAACGTGTCCTTGGGCAGAATCGCCACCGCCCGACCGCCCGGGGGCAACGCACGCGTGACCAGCTTGCCGCCCAGGCCCACGATCGAGACCGTGGTCTGTGACCGGGGAATGATCGGCCCCGCCGGGGTCAGCACTACCGCGGTGTCCGTGCCCGACGTGGGCACCGGCCACTCCCCCAACCGCTGCCCGGTCAGCGACCAAACGCTCACGTCTGTGTCGGTGGCCACCATCACCACCGGCACCCCCGCAACCCGTCCCAGCGCCGGGCCCGCCGCGACCGAGGACCCCGCCAGGTCCTTGATCCACACCGGGGCGCCGCTGCGGGTGCTCAACGCCGTCAGCGCCAGGTCCCCGCTGCCACGGGTCGTCACCGCGTAGATCAACGAACCGTTCACCGCCACCGGTGACGCGCTCTGCTGGGTCGCGTCCACCGACGCCACAGCCGCCGAGGACCAGGCGGCCTGCGGCGACCAGCCCACCGGAGCGGCCACCGGCAACTCCGTCGGCGTCGCCGACGGAGTCACCGTCCGAGTCACCGCAGGATGCGGAGCCGGCGCACCACCGTGATGCGCGAGGACGACGCCGGCAATGCCGCCCCCCACCAGGACGACCGCCGTGCCCAGCACCGCAACGCGCACCCCGGTGCGCTTCTGACCGTTGCGCTGGGTAGCGCCCGAGGCTTCGGCAGAGCCCCATGACTCCGTCATCGGCCACACCTGTCCATCGGCATCGATCACCATCGGCCAGGTGTTGCCCGCCTCGTCCTCCGCAATCGCCCGGATCGCCTGAATGGACCCCTCACGGGCCGCAGCCCGAGCGGCCACCAGCTGAACCCCCGCCTCCTGCGGGGTCATCCCCGGCGGAACCGTCACCGGCTCCTCGTCGACCGTGACCTGGCCACGGACCAGGCTCATCCGCACCTGCGGGTACGCCGGTACCCGTGCTGGGTCGAACCCGTCGGCGGTCACGACCGGCCTGTCGACCGCGGCGCGCCTGGCGTCCCGCTCATGACAGGGCCACCGCAGGTCATCAGCTGGCGGGTGGTCTGTAGGCCCTGGCGGGCAATCGAAGCCTCAGCTGCCGAGAAAGCAACCAAGGCTCCGATCGAGCCCGCCAGGGCATCTAGGGGGCGCATCCGCTTCTCGGCACGCGGAGTGCACTGGGGCGGACTGTCTGAGCAGCTGCGCAAGCAGCCACACCTGGTGCCTGCACCACGGTTCCAAGGGTCTGGCTGGGCTGCCATAAGGGCTCTAATCCGATCATTTGATTTGCATAACGATCATTTGATCGTTATGCCGGCCGCAAAAGACCGCGTGTTGAACAGGTTGGCTTCGAGTACGTGCCTATATGGCAGGGTTTGCAGGCGCGGTACGAGCGTTGAACATGGGACGGGAGCAGAGCGAATGGCCACGTCCGGCGAGGTACAACACCTGGCGGAAAACCTGATGTGGCTTAAGCGCAACGTCCCCAGCGCCAGTGGCGACTACTTCACCTATGACGCGCTGCGCGACGCCATTCTGCGCATCGACCCAGACATGGAGATCTCTACCGGCCACCTGTCGGCGATCCACCGCGGGGCGAAGCCCGCAATCGGTGCGCGTCTGCTGTGGGACATTGCCGGCGTCTACGCCATCGACCACAGATTCTTCTTCGATGCGACCACACGTAACGACATCAAGGTCGCCGTCACAACGTACGGCTCGCTGCGGAAGCGAGTGGTCGATGACGGCCACTAGGACGCACCAGCCAGCAACAGCCGCTCAGCAAGACTCGCTGGCACGCGCAGTCCCAGCGACACGTTCAGCTGCTCCAGGATCGATGCCTGGCCGCGGCCGCCATCGTCAACGCCCACGGCACGGCACGCCGCTGACAAGAGGTCTCCCCGAGTCATGGCCGTGCGCAGACTGGGCGGGACTTCCTCCCCTACGACCTCGCCGACATCTGCCGGCTCAAAGTTGACCATCCCGCTCCTTGGAACTTAAATGTTCTACGATGTGCACGTAGAGACAGTGCATCACCCACAAGCACCGTGGTCAACGACCTAAGGAGTGGCTTTGGTTCGCTTTTGGTCAAGAAGCGGTCAGAAGATATAAATTCCCATGAAAACTGAACCCAAGGTGTGGGACCTCATCCCCGATTTCGGGCTACGCCTCCAGGACGCGATGGACCACGCCGACCTCACCGCGGCACAGCTGGCCGAGCGTCTTTCTGAGATCGGCCTGCACATGCATCCGAAGTCGATCGCGGCACTCACCAGCGGAACCCCTGTAGTGCGGGCCAACGGCAGGATTCAGGCCAAACCCAATCCGACAATTCTGACCGTGGCAGCGATTGCCTCAGCGTGCGATGTCCCGCTGGGCTGGTTCCTCCAAACGGAGATCGACTACATCGGCATCTACCTCGGCCGCTGAAAATGCGGGAGCCGTCTGAGCCTGCGCGACACGCCTGCTCGCATCCCCAGCGCCACAATGACCACACCCACCGTCGCGAACCCCCACCGTGCTGACAAGAGCGCAGCGGCGGCTGCTCCAATGGCGAACCCCAACGGGTCAAGACCCACGATCGCGAAAGTACCGACGGCAACGACCGATGGCCCTTCGGGTAGGTCCGCGGCGCGCTCACGGATCAGGCCCTGCATCAGCTGCCCGATCGGCCCTGACAAGACACCCATGACCGCTGCAGCAGCAGCGGCGCCCACCGCCACCGGGCTCCAGGCCAACGTCAGACTCACAGCTCCCACCGCGGCCGCTAGCAGCATGGCAGCCGCGGGACGGCCCCTGCGGGGGAAATTCGGCCAAACCAGACCGCCGACGGTGCCAATGAGCAGCCCCACACCCCAGGCGCCGGCAATCCACCTGTACGCCTGAGGTCCCCACCCCTCCGAGCGAACCAGCAGCGGCAGTAGGACCAGCATTAACGCCCCGGTGAGCAGGTTGTATGCACCATGAGCCGGAACGCTGATTCGTAAAACCCGATCGTGAGCGACGGAGCGAATACCGGCGAGCAAAGACGTAGCCGCCTCTTCAGGCGGTTCCGCGTCTATCTCTCGCGGCGCAAAGCGACGAATTAGGGGGATCGACAGCAGCAGCAGCACACCACTGACTACGGCCACCTGGCCGGGATCCAAAAAAATCACGGCGAGAAATGCTGCGCCCGATTGCGCAACACGATTACACAGTCGCTCAAGTCCCGTCGCGACGCTTTGCGCCTTAGCCGGCAACAGCGCCAGCTGCACGGATTCCATTGCTGGCAGGTGGTAGCCGTCAACCACCGCTAGAGGGATGGCAAGGCCGGCGACCAGCCAGAGGTTGGCCTTGTCGCCTGAGGCCACGACGCCCATCCCCCACAACAGCAGCACCGCCGCGCGAACCCGTATCGACCACCTAGCGACCTTCGCCGGACCAACGCGGGTCGCGAGGTGGCCTCCAGGAACAATGGCGACAGCTGTGACCACCCCGACGATCGCGAGCACCAAACCGCCCGCCGCGCCCTTCGAGGAGGTCACCCAGGCAAGGCTGATCCACCACAGCAGATCCGCTAACCCGTCCAGGAGGAACACTGTCAAGAAGGGGCGAACGCCCCTCGCTCTAAGTGCCTCTCCCACGGTCCAATTCGTCGCCACGCCCCCCCCGGTCGCTTCTACTGCGGCCAGCGCAGCGGGACAGCCTGAACCGCTGCATACACCGGGGTCAGACCCTGGCGCATTGCCGCCGTGTCCATCTGGTCGCTTCGATCACGTGATCGGCGCCGCCATTCGTTCAATAGCTCAAGCAGGCCGTTGTGGAACTCCTCCATCTCGTCGGGACCGCTGAGATGAAGCCATTGGTCCCACACGAGCACGTGGTCCCGCCATTTCGCAGGCCACTTGTCTTCTTCATCCCCCGCCCACTTGCGCACATTGCTTGTCAACGAGGCGAGGTAGACCGTCGCCCACTGTTGTAATGCCGCGTCGTTGTACTCGCTGTTACCGATTGCCTCATCGAGGACCACCCCACCGGGCAGGGCCTCCCACCGTTGGAAGCGAGCCGACGAATGGTCGTTCAAGGGCTTCACGTACCCCGCCGACTCCATCGCACGCAGGTGCCGCAGCGCGGCACGCTCCTCGCGTACCCCCGCCGAAGCTCCCACGTCAGAGGCGCGCATCGGGCCGAGCCCCCTAAGCAGTGAGTACATGGCCCACCTCGCCGGATGAGCCATCACCGCCATGTTGGAAGGTGTCAGATCCGGCGTCGACGCTTCGCCGGCGCTGCTCACCCGCGTCTGCTGGTCATCGCCGGTCATCCACAGGAGTGTAAGCCTGGACACCGCTCATAAGATCGGTGCGACAGCTCTTTGTCGTACCGATGAACTGCCTTCGACCTTTGGAGAAACGCATCATGCAGTGCATGACTCGCGGCACCGGCGGCTGACCCACTCGTCCCCTGGGACAGCACCTCGTC
>NZ_JAGEKN010000014.1:0-16486 GCF_017565325.1 Allobranchiibius sp. GilTou38
CCACCTCACCCAGGGCCGCTTCGTCCAGTTGCCACAGGGCACCAGGCCACTCCTTCAGTGCGCTGCTGAAATCGCCGAGCAGCGACATCAACCGAGCGCCAGCACCCGGCGCAGCAGGCCCATGGATGTCGGTCGTCGACTGCGCCATGGCCCCTCCTGCGCTGGTGACGGCACCCCTTGCCATCTACCTTGAATCGTACGCGTGTTCGATACCGTTAGCAAGAGTAAATGTGGCGAATCTGCCTGCAGATGTTTATTATTCGAGTATCTGATATCCACATCTCCCTCCGCCACGGTGGGGATTCCGGGTTCATCGACACCCCGCCGCAAACCGGTTGAAACGCGACTTGAGGATCGGTATCAGCGGGCAGTTGACGGGCGCATGGGATCGTGGGCGGCGTGAAGGTGGCTCTCCTGTCGGACTGTTATCTCCCGCGACTCGGTGGGATCGAAGTCCAGGTGCACGACCTGGCGCGCCATCTGCAGGCGGCTGGCCACGAGGTGGAGGTCTTCACCGCGACCATCGGTCCCGCGCACCTGCGCATCGGTACCGACCGGCTGGACGGGATCCCCGTGCACCGGCTCGCGATCACGCTGCCGAAGGACTTCCCGATCAACCCCTTCGCGCCGCGCACCCTGCGGCACATGCTGCGGTCGGGCCGTTTCGACGTCGGACATGCGCACATGGGCGTCGTCAGTCCGTTCGCGATGGATTGCGTGCGGGTGACGCAGGGTCTCGGACTGCCGACCGCGGTCACCTGGCACTCGGTGCACGGCCACTCCGCGGACTGGATCGGGCTCACCGGGTACGTCCGTCGGTGGGGCGCGCGAGGCGCGGCGCTTTCGGCAGTGTCCACCGTCGCTGCGGCGCCGATTCAGCGGATGGCGGGTCCGGGGTACCCGGTGCACCTGCTGCCCAACGGTATCGAGGGATCCGACTGGGCGCCCGGCACTCGTGAGGACGACGGGGTGATCCGAATGATCTCGGCCATGCGCCTGTCACGTCGTAAGCGACCGCTGGCCCTGCTGGAACTGGTGGACGAGGTACGCCGGCGGGTGCCGGAGCGCGACGTACGCCTGGAGATCCTGGGCGACGGCGAGCTGCGGCCCCGGTTGGAGCGGCGGGCCGCCGAACTCGATGCGGGGGAGTGGTTCCACGCTCCGGGTCGGATGACTCGCGAGCAGCTGCGCGAGCGATACCTCGCCTCGGACGTCTACATCTCGCCAGCCACCTTCGAGGCGTTTGGGATCGCCGCCCTGGAGGCGCGTACGACGGGGCTGCCGGTCGTGGCGCCGCGTCGCAGTGGGGTCTCGACGTTCATCGCACACGGCGTCAACGGGTTGCTCGCGGGCGACGACCTGGGGATGGTCGAGGCGCTGGTCCGCCTGGTGAGTGACGACCGGCTGCGGCGACGGATCACCGAGCACAACACGGCGCAGCAGCCGCTCGAGTCCTGGCCGTCGGTGGTCGAACTGGTCACCGCGGAGTACCGACGAGCACAACGACTGGAGCGCCGGCGCCGCGATCTGCAGATCGCCACCCGCTGACCGCCGAAGACGGCATCGACATATCCAGGTCTCGTTTGCGCATCGCTCACAACCGATCGTCACTGTCGGGCGTCTTCCTACGTGAGTCTCCGACGAGATCGCAGACACACTCACCAGGGGGTCATCTCATGTACAGCACTCGCCAACGTTTCTTGGTCGCCGCACTCGGGGGCGTCACCGCCGCCGCAGGCGGGATCGTCGTGGCCAGCACCAGCCAGGCCTCGACATCGACCCCGTCGCCCGCGACAGTGTCGCCGACTTCGTCACCGTCGCCCGTTTCGTCGTCGTCTTCGCGGGTGACAGTGCCGATGACCGCGGCTGCGGCGTCGTGCACCTCGACCAACATCCGACTGCGGCAGCACACCAGCTGGGTCACCATCACTGCCCCCGAGGGTGTCGGCACCCGCACCTACCAGCTCGCCGTGTCTGCCGCGCAGGACAGCCCCGCCACCATCGCCGAGCCGAGCGTCCGGCTCGATGCCGGTCGGACGAAGACGGTCCGGGTGAGTTGGCCCGCCGACTTCGGCTGGCTGGTCATCACCGTCAACGGCGGCACCCTGCACGGCGCGCTCCTGAGCAACGCGATCTATCAAGAGGGCCCGGACAGCGCGCCCGACCCAAAGCTCTACACCGACTGTTCGTCAGCCGCGAACCCCGGCCAGCCGCCCACGCCCTCACCGGTGACCACCGCACTGGGCGTCACCGGCTGACCTACTCGCGGCCCTGCCAGGTGGTGAGGCACGCGCGGTTGCCCTGCGGGTCGGCGAGCACCCAGAACGCCGGCGCCGCGGTGTCGTCGACCAGTTCGCCGCCCGCCTCGATGGCGGCGGCGATCCGGTCGTGCACCACCTCAGGCGGTATGCGGAGGTCGAGGTGCCAGCGCTGGCGCGGCACGTCGTGGGCTTCGGTGGGCTGGAACCAGATCGACGCGCGACGCCCGGTGGCGTCGTGCAGCTGGATCTCGCCCCAGGCCTGCACCGTGTCGTAGTCGAGCAGGGCCGCCCAGAACGGCCTGATCTCGGCCTCGTCGGCCGAATCCAGGGCGAGTTCGAGCACGCTGGTGCGTTCCGGGCGCGGGGTGACTCCCGCGGCCCGGACCGATTCGCTGATGGCCCGGGCCAATGCCACATCGCGCGAGGTCACCCCGTCGACGTCGTGACTGATGAGCCGGACGTCGAGCCGGCCGTAGGTCAGGTCGAGGTCAGGATGGTGGTCCATCTCCTCGGCCACCCGTCCGATGGCGTCCACGAGCCCGACCGCGGTGGCGAAGTCGCCGGTGTCGAAGCTGGCGTGCAGCCGGTCGATCAGCATCCGCCAGTCGGGCAGGCCTTCACGCTCCACCTCCCCTTCCGTCAGCGTGTGCTTCGGGTCAGGAGTGGTCGCACTCACGGGCCGTCACCTTCTGTCGATCGAGTGATGGTGCGGGGCTCCCCTGCAGGTGCCGTCGCGCTCGCGATTGTGACACCGGCCGCCGACAGCGCGCGGGTACGCACGTCGGAAAGTGACCACCGCGGTTACTGCGTCATTTCCAGCATGGCCTTGTACTCTCCGGCGAGGCCACGCGAAGAGGGGGCCGTCGGGGCTGATATTTCGGGGTAGTCACGTGAGCCGCATGGTGCGTTGGGCACTGAGTGCGATGACCGTTGTGGCACTGACGGTGCTGGGGGCGGTTCCCGCCCAGGCATCGCCCGCGGCCAGGGGTCGATCGATACGGCCGGGAGCGGCGTCATCGGCGCCCAGGTTCGTGCCCCTCACGCCTGCCCGGATCCTGGACACCAGGTCCGGGAGGGAGCCGGCGGCCGGGTCGACCACCACGGTGTCGGTGACGGGACGTGGTGGGGTGCCAGCATCCGGTGTGGCGGCGGTCATGGTGAACGTGACCGCGGTCGGCCCCGCCCGGAGCGGATTCCTCACGACGTTCACGTTCGGAACGTCTCGGCCATCCACGTCGACGCTGAACTACGTGAAGGGCCAGACGATCGCGAACCAGGCGATCGTGAAGCCGTCCTCGGCCGGAGGATTGTCGTTGTTCACCTCGGCGAGCACCCACCTGCTGGTGGACGTCACCGGCTAGTACCCGATAGGAGCGGCGTACGACGCAGTGACCCCCATGCGGTTGCTCGACACCAGGTCGCAGGGTGAGTCGGGAGCCGACTCAGATGCCACGGTGTCGGTGGCAGGACATGGAGGGGTGCCTTCCTCTGGTGTGGCGGAGGTCGTCGTCAACGTGACCGCAGTCGGCCCCGCCCGCAGCGGGTACGTGTCAGCATTCTCAGCAGGGTCCCTGTCGACGGGCACGTCGATCTTGGATTACTCGGCGGGGCAGACCGTCGCAGGTATGGCGATCGTGGAGGTCGACTCGGGGGCCGATTATCAACTGCGCGTGTACTCCTCGGCGCGCGCAGAGCTGCTCGTCGACGTGCTCGGCTGGATACCCACGACCAGCGATTACGCGCCGCTGTCGCCTACGCGGATCGTCGACACGCGCTCGGGCCTCGGTGCGCCCAGGGCGCGGGTGCCCGCAGGTAAGACGGTGACAGTGCAGGTCACCGGACGCGGTGGAGTGCCCGTCACCGGAGCGACCGCGGTCGAGGTGACCCTCGCCGCCGTATCGCCCTCTGCTCGCGGATATCTCAGCGCCTACCCCGCGGGCTCCGACGTCCCGTCCACCTCCACGGTCAACTACTCCGCCGGGGGGACGATGGCCGACTCCGCCACTCTCGGACTCTCCAGCACAGGGCAGTTGACCGTCCACTCGTCCACGTCGACCGACCTACTTCTCGACATCGTCGGGTACTTCTCCGCTCCCACAGACACGCCTCGAGCGGCCCTGACCTGGAGCGCCACCGCCATCGTCGATCCGTCCCTCCCGCGCGGGTACGCCATGCGCTCAGTGTCCTGCCCGACCAGCACGTTCTGTGCCGCCGTCGACGACGACGGCAATGCGCTGACGTACGACGGAACCACGTGGACCGCCCCCACCCGTGTAGACCCCGACGGCGGTTTGATGTCGGTGTCCTGCCCCACCCCCACGTTCTGTGCCGCCGTCAGCTTCCGCGGGCACGCGGTCACCTACAACGGGAGCACCTGGTCCGTACCCGCGACCATCGATACGGACACCAACGACAACCTGGAGTCGGTGTCCTGCCCCACTACAACGTTCTGCATCGCGGTCGATCAGTACGACAACACCGTCACGTACAACGGAACCACGTGGACAACGCCGAAGGCCACGTCGAGTCCCGAGGGCGCCGGACTGCTGTCGGTGTCGTGCCCGATCAGGACGTTCTGCGTCGCGCTCGACGAGACAGACCACGTGGTCGCCTTCAACGGGAGCACCTGGACCGCCAGGCGACTCATCGACGTCAACGGCGGCAACCTCAGGTCGGTGTCCTGCCCCACCACCAGATTCTGTGCGGCGGTCGACTTCTTCGGGAGCGTGTTCACCTTCGACGGGACCAGCTGGTCAGCGCCGACGAGCATCGACCCCCACCCCAGCAACCCCAGCCTCGAAGGGATGCGCTCGGTGTCCTGCCCCAGCAGCACGTTCTGCGCCGCTGTCGACTCCACTGGGCACGTCCTCACCTTCGACGGGACCAGCTGGTCAGCACCCACCAGCATCGACCCCAGCGGCGGAGACCTCTGGTCCGTGTCCTGCGCGACGGCCAGCTTCTGCGCCGCGGTCGACAGCACCGGGCAGGTGATCTTCGGCCGAGCCTGACCGCCGCCTCGGGAGTCTGTTCTCAGGCGGGATCGAGGGGCCTCAGGTCGGCGTGCTGCACGGTCTCGTTGTCGGGCGCGTAGACGAACCTGCCCTGCAGACGTTCGCCGCCCAGGACGCGCGCCAGCCAGTAGCGGTCGTCGTCCCACATCCGGTCCAGCGGCAGATCTCTCACCGGGCACCACCACGGGGCCAGCTCGGAGCTGGGAGTGAGCGTGCCGGTCTGCGTCGTGCTGGTGAAGACCTCCAGCCGCAGGTCCCATGCGCGTCGGGCGGGGAAGGTGAATTCGAGCCGGGCACACAGCGTGGCGTCGTGGACGGCGAGTCCGGTCTCCTCGTGCGTCTCGCGCACGGCGGCGGCCAGGGGCGCCTCGCCGGGCTCCACGTGACCGCCCGGTGCGACGACCCGGCCCGCACCGAAACCGGTCAGCTTCTCGCCGAGCAGCAGATCCTCGCCGCGCCGCAGCAGCATCAGGCACATCTCGATCACGGCCAGGGCGTCAGTCGGCGGCGCGGCGCAGCTCGGCGTACTCCTGCACGTTGCGCTCCAATCGGCGGCGCAGCAGCGTCGAGGCGATGATGCCGAGGAAGACGGCGACGGCGAGGCCGGCGTAGGAGAAGTTCTTCAGGTACGTCTCGGCCGCCGCCCCCAGGTAGTAGACGAGGTACGCCGTCCCGCCCGCCCAGCAGATCGCGCCCAGCACGTTGGCGGGCAGGAAGCGCGTGTAGTGCATCCTCAGCGACCCGGACAACGGGCCCGCGAAGATGCGCAGCAGCGCCACGAACCGGCCGAAGAAGACCGCGACCACGCCGTACCGCTGGAAGACGTGCTCGGCATAGGCCAGCACGTCGGCGTTGACGTGTTTGGGGAAGCGGCGTTCCAGCCAGCCGAAGAGCCGGTCGCCGTAGCGGTGCCCCAGGCCGTAGCCGATGGAGTCGCCGATGGCAGCTCCCAGGACGGCGGCGAGCGCGATCGCGAACGGTCCGGCGGAGATCTTGTGCTGGGAGGCCGCCAGCGCGGCGGCGACCAGCACGATCTCGCCGGGGAACGGCACACCGATGCTCTCGACGAAGACCACGAGTCCCACCAGCAGCAGCACCACGAGGGGCGGGATGGTCGTCAGCCAGTGCTGCACGCGCGCCCCTCAGTGCCAACCGGCGGGGTCGGTGCCGCCGGGGATGTCACAGTCCGGATCGTACGGGGCGCGGGTGAAGCGGAAGGTGCCGAGGTCGAGGTACGGCGGGTGCGAGGGTCCCGCGTCTCGGCGGAGCACCCGCAGCCGCTCGCCGGCGAAGTACTCGTCCAGCCCGGTCCAGGTGTCCGGGCCGCTGGGCACGAACCGGGACCCGCGCCCGCCGCCGTCCGGCGCCAGCTCGAGCTCGCCGCCTCGCAGGGCTCGCAGGCGGTAGGGCCGTGGCCCCCAGTACCAGCGACCCTCGATGTCCTCGGCAGCCGTACCCGTGTCTGCAGGGGTCGCCGGAGCCGCCGCCGCTTGCGTCGACGGCACCTGGTCGGCCACGTCGAGCAACGAGGTCGCCAGTGTGTCGCCGAAGCCGGCCGTGGAGTTGCAGAGGACGGCGATGCCGACGCCCCGTCGGGCATCCACCCGTACGGCGCCTACGAACCCGGGCATCGACCCGCCGTGCCCGACGTACCGCACAGCGCCCCGGGCGATCACGTCGAGGCCGAAACCGTAGGCACGCGACCACGATCGGCCCGGCACGTCGTCGACCAGCGCCGGCACCTGCATCCGGTGGCGCACGGTGTCGTCCAGCACGTCGTGTGCACCGTCGGCGAGGAACATCCCGAGCCGCGCGAGATCGCCGACCGTGGACCACAGCTGACCCGCGGGCGCCATGGCACCGCTATCGTGGGCGGGCTCGGCGTGCAGCAGGTCGGCGTCCGGGTGCACGGCGAGGCCCGGTGCGGAGCCCGGCCCGGCGTCGTACGTCGTGCGGTCCATGTCCAGCGGTAGGAGGATGTCGTCGCGCACCCGGTCCCACCACGACCGACCGTCCAGCCGCGCTGTCAATTCGCCGAGGATCGCGAAACCGGTGTTGGAGTAGTGGAATCGGCCGATCAGGTCATCGTTGCGGCGCAGTTGGGGGACCAGCTGCTCCCACCTGCGACCCAGGCTGCGTTCCCACCAGGGACCCACGGGCTCGGCGAGCAGGCCTGAGCCGTGGGTGAGGAGTGCTCGCGCCGTGACGGAGCCGATCTCGGGCGGCAGCTCGGTCAGCACTCGACCGACCGGGTCGTCCAGGGAGACACGTCCGGCCGCCACCTGCTGCAGCACTCCGATGGCCGTCAGAATCTTGGTGATCGAGCCGATCCGGTACGCCGTGTCGGGCGTCGCGAGCGCCCCGCCCGGGCGCCCGGTGACCCGGCCGCAGGCCCCCGACCAGACGACGTCGCCCTGTCGGAAGAGCGCCGCCGCGATCGAAGGGCACCGCGACGATCCCTGTGCGGCAACGAGTTCGGCGTCCAGCAGGTCGCGGACGGTGTCGGGCAGGCTCACGTCGCGATCCAGTAGCGGCGGCGGACGCCGGCCATCCGCTCGAAAACGCCCCCGCAGCCCTCGATGGTGCGCCGCGAGGCGATGTTGTCCTCGTCGCAGGTCAGCAAGACCCGCGCGATGCCGAGCGCGGCGGCCCGGAGCAGTGCTGCGCGCAGGGCCGCGGACGCGACGCCGGTGCCCCGGGCGGACGGGCGCACTCCGTAGCCGATGTGGCCTCCGAACTCGCGCAGGAAGTCCGTCTCGATGTGATGCCGCAGCGCGAGCGACCCCAGGACGACGTCGGGCGCGGAGTCGTCGACGATCCAGTACGTCGTGCACGGCACCCAACCGTCGGGCAGCCCGACACCGCCTTCCGCGTCCGCGAAGTACCGCACGATCTCGGAATCGGTGGTGCGCGCAAGGAACTCGTCGTGGTCGGGCGGCAGCCCGTAACCGTGCAGAACGGCACCAGCCGGGAAGTCGCCCGCGCTCGCCCGCCACGCCTCGGCGAGCTCGACGGTCGGCCGGACGAGCTCAGTCACCGGCGCGGCGTACGGCCGGCGCGCAGCACCGTCGCGCGAGCCAACGTCTCGACTGAGTCCACGATGTCGGCGCGCTCGCGCCACCCCTGGTCGTCGTAGACGACGGACAGCTCGGTGCAGCCCATCACCACGACACCGGCACCGTCGGCGCGCAGTTGCTCGACCACACCGAGCAACCCCTCGACGTCCACCGGGCCGCCTGCCTTCACCCCGTCGTAGATGACGGACATGACCAGCTTCTGCTGCTCGTCCGACGGCAGCACGACGTCGGCGCCGAGCCGCTGCAGCGCCCGCTGGTAGACCCCGGCAGCGCGGGTGCCGTCAGTGGCGAGCACGGCGACGCCGGCCCCACCCGCGGCCTCGGCGGCGGTGCGGGCGGTCTCCTCGACCACGTCGACCACCGGCAGGCCGCTCGCGGCGGTGATCTCGTCGACGAAATGGTGCGCAGTGTTGCACGGGATCGACACGAATGCCGCTCCGAGAGCGGCCAACCGGGTCGCGTCGCGCGCCAGGCCGGGACCGGGATCGGTGGCGTGCTCCGGGTCGAGGATGTACGCCGTCCGGTCCACCGTCGTGCTGTGGTCGAGCACCACCAGATCGAGGTGGTCCTGATCGCGAACGGCCGGGGTGAGGTCCACCACCAGTTTGAGGAAGAGCGCGGTGGCGGCCGGCCCGAGTCCGCCGATCACGCCCACCACCGGCTGCGACCACGCCGGATCGGCGTCGACGCGCAGATCGGGCGGGAGCGCCGTCATACCAGGGCCTTCGGCTCGGGGTAGTGCTCGCGGTACTTGCGCACGTAGTTGGCCTGGTTGGCCGCGATCCATGCCCAGCGCCGCGGATGGCGCTCGGCCTTGTAGAACCACGGGTTGGTCACCTCACCGGCCTTCACGGCCCGGTCGAAGGAGGGGCGCACCGCAGGGTCGGTCACGTAGCGCTGCAGCAGCCGCAGCGGGATCGCGGTGAAGACGTGCTCGTGGCTCGCCTCGAGCATCGGTCGGTCGGACAGGTCCTGCCCGCGCACCCATTCATCGACGTAGAGCTGCACGGTGTTGAAACCGGCCGCGGTGATGTAGAACGACGTCCCGCCGAGCCGCGGGTTGAGCTCGAAGAAGACCGTCCTCCCCGTGCGCGGGTCGAACTTCATGTCGAAGTTGGCGTAACCGCGCCAGCCCACGTGCTCCAGCAGCCGGGTCGCGTGCGCCACGGCCTCGTGGTCGGTGCCGGTGAGGATCGCCGCGGGGATGCCGAGCGTCTCGGGGGAGTGCTCCTCCAGCAGCACCCGGCCGTACGCCGCGAACTTCACCTGACCCTGCTTGTCGACGTAGCAGGTGAGCAGCCGCATGCCCTGGTCGTCGCCGGGGATGACGTCCTGCAGGATGAACTTGTCGCGGTAGCCGGCGCCGTGCAGTGCGTCGATCAGCGCCCGCAACTCGGCGGCGTCGGCGGCCGAGTGCACCTTCTTCTTGCCCGGGAAGGTGACCGCGGCGTAGGCCTCGGCGTTGGAGGGCTTGGCGATCACCGGGAAGGTGAGGGCCGCCATCGCCTGCGTGAGGTCGGGGCGCTCGCCGACGTCGTAGACCACGGTCTGCGGGTGCGGGATGTCCAGCTCGGCGCACAGGTCCGCGAAGTTCTCCTTGCGGCTCAGGCGGTCGATCAGCTCCGGCTCGGCGTACGGGATGACATAGAGATCCTCCAGCCGGTGCTTGATGCGCGCCAGCACGCTCACCACGTGGTCGGTCGTCGCGAGCAGCAGCTTCTTCTCCGGCCCGATCCCGGTCGCGAGCGCGCGCAACTCGGTGACCAGCCCCTCCGGGTCCTGCAGGCTCGGCACGATGTGGTGATCGATGAGGGAGCTGTGGGCGACCGGTCCGCCGAGCATCGTGGAGACCACGAGCGTGCGGTAGCCGTAGCCGAGGTCGAAGGACCGCGCCAGGCTGTAGCCGAGCCGGTCACCACCGAGGACGACGGGTGCGAACTCCTGACCGGCGAGCAGCCGGTCGGCCGCGCTAGGGGTTTTCGGCATGGGCGGCAGCCTAACCGCGGGCCAAGGGGGGCGGTCGGTGCAGGCACGTATCCTGAACGGCGAGATGAGCAGCCTGTTCGACGACCTCCCCCTGCCCGGAATGTCCCCGTCGCAAGCGGGCGCCACGGCACCCGTCACGACCGTTCACGAGCGCTCGCGCGACGTCGACGAACGCGGTGTGCCCACCTGGGCGAGCCTGTCGCCGACCGGCTCGGGCGCGAACGCCGGGCCGGGCCGCCTGAGCGGCGAGCAACTGCTCGAAGGACTCAACCCGCAGCAGCGCGACGCCGTCCTGCACCACGGGCCGCCGCTGCTGATCGTGGCGGGCGCCGGATCGGGCAAGACCCGGGTGCTCGCCCACCGGATCGGCTACCTGCTGGCCGAGCGCGGCGCCCAGCCCGGGCAGATCCTCGCGATCACCTTCACCAACAAGGCCGCCGCCGAGATGCGCGAGCGCGTGGAGACCCTCGTCGGCCCGGCCGCCCGGGCGATGTGGGTCTCCACCTTCCACTCCGCGTGCGTGCGCATCCTGCGGCGGGAGGCCACCAAGGTCGGGCTGAAGTCGACGTTCTCCATCTACGACGCCGCCGACAGCCAGCGGCTGATGGCGCTCGTGCTGCGCGACCTCGACCTGGACATCAAGCGCTACCCGCCGCGCTCCTTCACCCACCAGGTCAGCAACCTCAAGAACGAACTGGTCGACGAGGAGACCTACGCGGCCCGCGTCGCCGAGGGCAGTCACCAGGACCGCATGGTGGCCGAGGCGTACGCGTCCTACCAGCGCCGTCTGCGGCAGGCCAACGCCCTGGACTTCGACGACATCATCATGATGACCGTCAACATCCTGCAGGCGTTCCCGGACGTGGCGGAGCACTACCGGCGCCGCTTCCGGCACGTGCTGGTCGATGAGTACCAGGACACCAACCACGCGCAGTACACGCTCGTGAAAGAGCTGGTCGGACACGAGGTTCCGGACGAAGCGGTGGGCTCGGTCCCGCCCGCGCAGCTGTGCGTCGTCGGCGACGCCGACCAGTCGATCTACGCCTTCCGGGGCGCGACGATCCGCAACATCGTGGAGTTCGAGCAGGACTACCCCGACGCGCGCACGATCCTGCTGGAGCAGAACTACCGCTCCACCCAGAACATCCTGGCGGCCGCCAACTCGGTGATCGCCAAGAACCCCGACCGCCGGCCGAAGAACCTGTGGACCAGCACCGGCGACGGCGCCGCAATCGTCGGGTACGTCGCGGACTCCGAGCACGATGAGGCCGCGTTCGTCGCGCGCACCATCGACGTGCTCGGGGACGAGCAGGGCGTCAAGCCCAAGGACGTCGCGGTGTTCTACCGCACCAACGCCCAGTCCAGAGCGATCGAGGAGGTGTTCGTCCGCGTCGGGCTGCCCTACAAGATCGTGGGCGGCACCCGCTTCTACGAACGCCGCGAGGTCAAGGACGCGCTCGCCTACCTGAGGGTGGTGTCCAACCCGCTCGACACGGTCAATTTGCGCCGGATCCTCAACGTGCCCAAGCGGGGGATCGGCGACCGTGCCGAGGCGTGCGTGAGCGCACTCGCCGAGCGCGAGCGCATCCCGTTCGTGGCTGCGCTCGGGCAGGCTGCGGACGCGCCCGGGATCGCCACCCGATCGGTGACCGCGATCCAGGCGTTCACCAGCCTGCTGGAGGGTCTGCAGGCCACCCATGAGTCGGCCGGCGGGGTCGGCGAGCTGCTCGAGGCGATCCTGGACCGGTCCGGCTACCTCGCCGAGTTGCGCGCCAGCCATGACCCGCAGGACGAGACCCGCGTCGAGAACCTGTCCGAACTCGTAGCCGTCGGAAGGGAGTTCGACGACAACTACCCGGAGGGCTCTCTGGAGGACTTCCTCGAGCAGGTCTCGCTGGTCGCCGACAGCGACGAGATCCCCGACGACGTCGAGGACCAGGGCGTCATCACACTGATGACCCTCCACACTGCGAAGGGTCTGGAGTTCCCGGTCGTCTTCCTGACCGGCATGGAGGACGGCACCTTCCCGCACCTGCGCGCGCTCGGCGATCCGCAGGAGTTGGAGGAGGAGCGCCGCCTGGCGTACGTCGGCATCACCCGGGCGCGCGAGCGACTGCACCTGTCGCGGGCGGAGGTGCGCTCGGCCTGGGGTGCGCCGCAGTACAACCCGCCGTCGCGCTTCCTGGACGAGATCCCCGGCCACCTCATCGAATGGGCGCGGGTGCAGACGACGTCGACCAGGCCGTCCTCGACGCCTGCGGTGGCGCGTCTGGCCGCACGGCCGGGCGTACGAAGCCCCGGCAACCGGCCGGTCATCTCACTGGACGCCGGCGACCGGGTCACCCACGACTCGTTCGGGCTCGGCACAGTCATCCGTGTCGAGGGGCAGGGCGAGCGCTCGATGGCGCACATCGACTTCGGCGGGGACACCGGGGTCAAGCGGCTCCTGCTGCGCTACGCGCCCGTGACGAAGTTGTGACTAGAAGATGTGGTGCGCCTTCAGCCACGGTGCCGGGTCGACCGGCGTGCCGTTCAGGTGGATCTCCAGGTGCAGGTGCGGACCGGTGGAGTGACCGGTGTTGCCGGTCCGGCCGACCACGTCGCCCATCGAGAGGCGCTCGCCGACAGTGACGGCGATGTAGGACATGTGCGCGTAGACGGCGTGGACACCGTCACCGAAGTCGAGCTCGACCCGGTTGCCCATCCCGCCGTAGGGGCCCACCGCGACCACGGTGGCGTCGTGCAGAGCGTGCAGCGGGGTGCCGACCGGGGTGGCGAAGTCGTCGCCCAGGTGCTGCGTGCCCCAGCGGCCGCCGAACGGCGAGGTGAACCTGCCGCCGCAGCCGGCGATCGGGCAGGTCCACGGGCTGGTCACGGGCTGGGCCTTGGCGGCCGGCTTCGCGGCGCGCTTCGCAGCGAGCCTGGAGGGAGCGGCCGTGCGCCGAGGCGTCGGCTTGGTCGTCTTCGCAGCGGCCTTGCTGCTGGGCGTGCTCGGCGGCGCAGGGGTGCTGCGGACGGTGGAACGCGACACCGGTCGCGCACCGCGCAGCAGATCGGCGTGATCCGGTCCGGGCTGTGAGGCCGTGGCTCGTGAGGTGGCCGCCGCGACGGCGACGCGGTCACCCAGCGACATCGCGGGCGCCGTGCCCGAGTCGATCGTCGAGGCGCCGGCGGCGCCGACCGCCACCACGGTGACCGTGATCGCAGCAGCGGACGGAAGGGTGACCCGGCTGACCAACCGCGACGAGGCGTGGCGGTGCGCTCCCGTCCGTGGGGAGGGGGCAGCGGTCGAGGGGGCACCTGCACGATGCCGGCCGACAGCACGACTCACATTCTTCTACTTCCTCATTCGACGGCCCGGGGCTGCACTCCAGTCGGGCGTGCGCCGCAGGACATCGTCCGGCCAAGACGCCACTTGACCGTATCGTGACCATTCCGTGACCTGAAATCGAGGCTGTGGATAACCGTCGTGAGATGCGTCTCACTCCCGACGCGGGCGCGCCGCTACGCTGCGCGGATGACCACCACAAGTGATCGCCCACTGCGGATCGTCGTCGCCAAACCCGGGCTCGACGGACACGACCGCGGAGCCAAAGTCGTCGCCCGGGCCCTGCGGGACGCCGGTATGGAAGTCATCTACACCGGGCTGCACCAGACCCCGGAGCAGATCGTGGAGGCCGCGATCCAGGAGGACGCGGACGCCGTGGGTCTGTCCGTGCTCTCCGGCGCGCACATGACGCTCTTCGCGAAGGTGACGGCCCTGCTGAAGGACCGCGACGCGCAGGACATCGTGGTGTTCGGCGGCGGGATCATCCCCGAGGAGGACATCCCGCAGCTGGCGGAGCTCGGGGTCGCCACCGTCTTCACGCCCGGCGCCACCACCGGCGAGATCGTCGGCTGGGTGCGCGCGCACGTCGGGGTCGCCTGAGCACCACCCCTGCGCGGGGATACAGTCCGAGGCGGCATATTTTCTAGGACGTTGAGGACGGCTCAGACGTGGATCTGTTCGAATTCCAGGCGCGCGACATGTTCGAGGCACACGGCGTGCCGGTGCTCGCGGGCAAAACCATCACCGACGCGGCGCAGGCCGAGCAGGTCGCCCAGGAGATCGGTGGCGGTGGAGTCACCGTCGTCAAGGCGCAGGTCAAGACCGGCGGGCGCGGCAAGGCCGGCGGCGTGAAGGTCGCGAAGACGCCGGCCGAGGCCACGACGTACGCCGAGCAGATCCTCGGCATGGACATCAAGGGCCACACCGTGGGCACCGTGATGATCGCTCAGGGCGCCCAGATCGAGCACGAGTACTACTTCTCCGTGCTGTTGGACCGCTCCAACCGCACCTACCTGGCGATGTGCTCGGTCGAGGGCGGCATGGAGATCGAGCAGCTCGCCGTCGAGCGGCCCGACGCACTCGCGCGAATCGCCGTCGACCCCATCGTGGGCATCGACGAGGCCAAGGCTCGCGAGATCGTCCACGCCGCCCGGTTCGACGAGGAGACCGGCGCCAAGGTGGCGCCCGTGCTCCAGAAGCTGTGGGAGGTCTACCGCGACGAGGACGCGACGCTGGTCGAGGTCAACCCGCTCGTGCAGACCGCCGACGGCGCGATCGTCGCCCTCGACGGCAAGGTGACCCTCGACGACAACGCCGATTTCCGTCACCCGGACCACCAGGCGCTGCAGGACCGGTCGGCTGCCGACCCGCTCGAGGCGCAGGCGCACGAGAAGGGCCTCAACTACGTCAAGCTCGACGGCGACGTCGGCATCATCGGCAACGGCGCGGGCCTGGTCATGTCGACCCTGGACGTCGTGGCGTACGCCGGCGAGAAGGTCACCAACCCCGCCGGCGCGCACCCCAAGCCCGCGAACTTCCTGGACATCGGTGGCGGTGCGTCGGCCGAGGTGATGGCCAACGGCCTCGGCATCATCCTGGGCGACCCGCAGGTCAAGAGCGTCTTCGTGAACGTATTCGGCGGCATCACGGCGTGCGACGCGGTCGCCAACGGCATCGTCGGCGCGCTCGACACCCTCGGTGACGGCGCCACCAAGCCGCTCGTCGTACGCCTCGACGGCAACAACGTGGTGGAGGGTCGGCGCATCCTGGCCGACCGCAACCACCCGCTGGTGACCATCGAAGAGACCATGGACGGCGCCGCGGCCAAGGCCGCCGAGCTCGCCGCACGCTGACTGACGTAGAGGACGGAACACTCGTAATGGCAATCTTTTTGAACGCCGACTCCAAGGTCGTCGTGCAGGGCATGACCGGCTCCGAGGGCATGAAGCACACCACCCGGATGCTGGCCTCGGGCACCTCGATCGTCGGCGGCGTCAACCCGCGCAAGGCGGGTCAGCAGGTCGAGTTCGACGGTGGCGGGAGCGTGCCGGTCTTCGGCACGGTCGCCGAGGCGATGAAGGAGACGGGCGCCGACGTGTCGGTCGTCTTCGTGCCGCCGGCCTTCGCGCGCGCCGCCGTCGTGGAGGCCATCGACGCCGCCATGCCACTGGTCGTCGTGATCACCGAGGGCATCGCCGTGAAGGACACCGCGGAGTTCTACGCGCACGCCGTGGCGTCGGGCACCACCCGCATCGTCGGGCCGAACTGCCCCGGTCTCATCAGCCCCGGGAAGTCCAACGCCGGCATCATCCCCGCGGACATCGCGGGGGCGGGTCGCATCGGTCTGGTGTCCAAGTCGGGCACGCTGACCTACCAGATGATGTACGAGCTGCGGGAGTTCGGCTTCTCCAGCGCGGTCGGCATCGGCGGCGACCCGATCATCGGCACCACCCACATCGACTGCCTCGAGGCGTTCGAGAAGGACGACGAGACCGACGCCATCGTGATGATCGGCGAGATCGGCGGCGACGCCGAGGAGCGCGCCGCGGCGTATATCAAGGACCACGTCACCAAGCCGGTCGTCGGCTACGTGGCCGGTTTCACCGCACCGGAGGGCAAGACGATGGGCCACGCCGGCGCCATCGTCTCCGGATCGTCCGGCACCGCGGCCGCCAAGCAGGAGGCCCTCGAGGCAGCGGGCGTGAAGGTCGGCAAGACGCCGTCCGCGACCGCCGACCTGATGCGCGAGATCATGAAGGGCCTTGCCAAGTAGAGCGACTCACGCACTGTGAGGATGCAGTCGGCCGGTCACCCCGCGGGGTG
>NZ_JAGEKN010000015.1:0-90991 GCF_017565325.1 Allobranchiibius sp. GilTou38
TCGACCTGCGTCACTCGTCCTTTTGCGACGTCAGCTCCCGTCGGCGCCTATCAGGGCCGCGAGCCGTTGGACGGCGAACTCGTACCCCTGGGTGCCGCAGCCCACGATCACTCCCGCTGCGATGTCGCTGAGGTACGACGTGTGCCGGAAGCTCTCGCGCGCATGCACGTTGGAGATGTGCACCTCGACGAAGGGCACGTCGAGCACCTGGAGGGCGTCACGGATCGCGACCGACGTGTGGGTGTACGCCGCGGCGTTGATCACCAGCCCGTCGATCGTGCCCACCAGGTCGTGCAGGTGGTCCACGAGCGCGCCCTCGCTGTTGCTCTGGAAGAACCTGGTGCCCAGGCCCGCAGCGGATGCCGCGTCGTGGCAGCGCTTCTCGACATCGGCCAACGTCTCGGTGCCGTAGACGCCCGGCTCCCGGGTGCCGAGGCGGTCCAGGTTCGGGCCGTTCACGACCGCGATCGTGGGCATCGTCGGTGCTCCTTGCGCTGCGGGGCCGGCGCGGCCGGGGTCGCCGACGGGACGGGTCGGGTCTCGCGAAAACGTACACCGGTGGCGCCGGTCCACGCCGCGCGATCACACCCTCACCGAATTCGCAGGGTCGATCGGCAATGCTTGTGCCATGTGTCCGCGTTCGGGTCCTCGCGACAGGTCTGCCGGATGACCGGCAACCTCCTGGTCGTCGTGGTGTCCCTTGCGGCCGCGTTCGCCTTCGCCATCTCGGCGGTGCTGAAGCACAGCACGGCGACCAGGGTGCCGCAGCTGGCGGGTTTCACCGTGCGGCAGTTGTGGCGGTTCGGCATCTCCACGGTCCTGCACCCGCTGTGGCTGCTCAGCCTCATCGCCGACCTCGCGGGAGTCGTGCTGCAGATCGTGGCGCTGCACGTCGGCGCCATCTCGGTGGTGCAGCCGCTGCTCTCCCTCGGCCTGCTCTTCGCTCTCCTGCTGCGGCACGTCGAGGCCCGCACCATCCCCGGCGCGGAGATCCGCTGGGCGGTGCTGCTCATCGCCACGCTGATCGGCTTCCTCTTCGTGTCCGGCATCAGCTCGGTCAACGCCAAGTTCGAGACGGTCGACCAGATCCCGGCGTCGATCGCCGCGGCCATCGGGATCGTGATCATCGCCAGCTGCGTCGTGATCGCGCGGCGAGCCCACACCATGCAATGGCGCACCACCTCACTCGGTATCGCGGTCGGGATCCTCTATGCGATCAACGCCGCTCTGCTGAAGACGTGCACGCAGAAGTTCGAACACGGCATCCCGACCCTGCTCACCAGCTGGACGCCGTACGCCGTCGTCGTCGTCGGCGTCTCGGGGATCCTGCTGTGCCAGCTCGCCTATCAGGCGGGTCCGCTGGTCGCCAGCCAGCCCACGATCGCCGTGGTCGACCCCCTGGCGAGCGTCGTCATCGGGGTCGTCGTCTACAAGGAGGCCTTGCGTCCCGGGTACTGGGTGTTCCCGGCGATGGTGATCCTGCTGGCGCTCATGTCGGTGGCCATCGCCCGCCTGGCTGCGGTGGAGCCCGCGCCGGACACCACACCGGGCGCTCTCGGGCACGACTGAAATCTTCGTCCGCAGTCGGTGCTGCGTCGTACCGTGGCGCGATGGCGCACCCGATCAGGTTCGACGACGACGATCCCCTGCTGCGGCGGTTGCGCGAGCTGGCACTGGCGTTCCCGCAGGCGCAGGAGAAGGTGGCGCACGGCCGCCCGACGTTCTTCACGACCAAGGTCTTCGCCTACTACGGCGGGTCGGTGAGGGGCGACCACGGGTCCGACCTGCTCGCCCATGCACTGCTCTTCCTGCCGGACGCGGACGAACGGGCCGCGCTGCTGGACGACGACCGCGTGCACGTGCCCGCCTATCTCGGCCCGTCCGGGTGGTTGGCCCTCGACCTCGCCGGCGCCGAGCCGGACTGGGACGAGGTGCGCGAGCTGCTCGACGCGTCGTACCGACGGACCGCGCCGCGCACCCTGGTGGCGCGCCTGGACGCGTGATCGTGCGGGCCGGCACCGTCGCCATGTCCGGATTACGGTGGGCACGTGACGACAGCGGATGACATCAGGGATCTGCGTGTCAGGCTCGGCCCGGTCGGCGCGTGCATCGGGGTGAGCGCGTCGGCGCCCGCGATCGTCGGGCAGGTCGCCGGCGTGCGGGAGCTCGAAGCATCCGGGTACCGCGCGATCTGGACGAACGAGATCGTCGGCGCTGACGCGCTGGTGCGGTCGGCTCTGTGGTTGGCCGCCACCGCGGACGCCGTCGTCGGCACCTGCATCGCCAACGCCTGGGTGCGGCCCGCCCAGACCGCTCATGCTGCCGCCACCCAGCTCGCCCAGGCGTTTCCGGGTCGGTTCTTGCTCGGAGTGGGCGTCGGATGGCCTCAGCAGGCCGCGAGCGTCGGGCGTGAGTACGGCAGTCCGCTGCAGACCGCGCGGCACTACCTGGACCAGCTCACCGACCGCGACTACCCGATGCTGCTGGCTGCCAACGGCCCTCGGATGACCGCAGTGGCCGCCGAACTGGCAGACGGCGCCCTGCCCGCCGGCCAGTCGCCGCAGTTCACGGCGCAGGTGCGCGACCAGATCGGCGCCGACCGCCTGCTGATCGTGTACGTGCCCGTCGGCGAGTCCGGTCCGGACGAGCTGAACGACGCGATCTCCCAGCACCGCGCCATGGGTGCCGACCACGTCGTGGTCGGCACGCCGTACGACGCCGACTTCGAAGCGGCGGCGCGCCGCCTCGCCGACCTGGCTCCCGCCCTCGGCTGAACCGACGTCGCGGCGGGCGGTCGGGCCGGGGTCAGGCGCGCTGCCTCGCGCGGTGGGCGGCGGCCTTGACGCGGCTCTGACACGCCTCGGAGCAGAAGCGGCGCAACCCGTTGCGTGAGACGTCGACGAAGACGCGGTCGCACGCGGGTGCGGCGCAGACGCCCAGCCGGTCTGCGTACTCGCTGCCGAGGACGGTCGCGAGTCCCATCCCCACCGCCGCACCCCAGCCGGAAGCGTCCGCCCCGCGATCCCCGTGGAAGTGCAGATGCCACGGCTGGCCACCGTGCGACTCGAGCCGTGGACGCGCCGCGTAGCGATCGAGCAGCGCGTTCGTCACCTCGGCGGCCTGATCCATCTCCCGGGCCTCGACCAACTCGTAGACCGGGCGCACCCGCCGCGCGAGGTCGATGAACGCGTCCATCGCGCCGGCATCAGGCACGCGCGCGTCGCGCCCGCTGAGCCGGACCGCGTCGGCGAGCCCGGACAGCAACTGCGCCGGACCGGGCACGTCGTACGGCCGGCCCTGCCGTTCACCGGGGGTCGCGACGTTGACGAGTTCGCGCCCCACCGCCACCACACCGTCAACATGACTGCCGAAATCCACTTGACTAGTCACATCCTTCTCTCTAGCGTGACTGACATGACTAACTTTACCAGTAACAAGATCGGACCGGCCCCGGCACGTGCGCTTGAGTGGCTGCGGCGGTGGGATGCGCAACAGGAGCGTTACGTCCCGGACCGCGACGAGCGCTTCGCGGTGATCGGCGACGTCGTCGCAGCCGTGGTCGCCGACGCTCCCTCGCCGGTCGTCGTCGATCTCGGCGCGGGCCCCGGATCGCTGTCGGTGCGGCTGCTCGACCGCATCCCGCACGCCCGGCTGGTCGCCGTCGACGCCGACCCCCTCCTGCTCGGGCTGGCGCGGAGCGCCTACGGCGACCGTGCGGGTCTGCACGTGGTCGAGCATGACCTTCGCGACGAGGGGTGGGCTGCAGCCGCGCATCTGTGGGACGGCAGTGTCGACGCGATCGTGAGCACCACCGCTCTGCACTGGCTCACCGGCCCGCAGCTCGCTGCCGTTTACGCGACCGCCGGCAGGTTGTTGCGGCCCGGTGGTGTACTGGTGGACGGCGACCATCTCCTCGAGACGGACGGCCGCGCGCAACTGCAGCACCTCACCCGCGTCGTACGCGACGCACGGGTCAGTCGGGTCGGTACCGGCGCGAACGAGGACTGGGCCGCCTGGTGGGATGCGGTCGGTCGCGCACCCGAGCTGGCCGACCTCGTCGGCGTCCGAGGAGCGCGTCCCATCGAGCACGACGTGCCCGACCTGCCGTCCCTCGACGACCACGTCCGCTACCTGCGCGACGCCGGCTTCACCGAGATCGGAACGGTCTGGCAGCACGGCGACGACCGCGTGCTCGTAGGAGTCCGTTGAGTCGCGCTCGAACTGCTTGTCGGGCTCCTCGCCCGTCGATAACCTCGCCGGGTGGGCGAGGCGAAACGGGCCGGCGGTCTGCGCTCGGACCGGCTCGGCCCAACGCGGTCCCTGCTGTCAGGACGTCGGGCATGAGCTTCGAACTGGAGCGCTTCGAGACGGCTCAGGACGGTGGCACCTACGACACCGCTCTGCGCGAGTTGCGCGCGGGCGACAAGCGCAGCCACTGGATGTGGTTCGTCTTCCCCCAGATCGCCGGCCTGGGCATGAGCCCGACGGCGCAGCGGTACGCCGTATCGGGCCTGCCCGAGGCTCGCGCGTACCTGCAGCACCCCGTGCTCGGCCCGCGGTTGCGGGAGTGCTGCGAAGCGCTGATCGGTGTGCGGGGCCGCTCCGCCGTGCAGATCCTGGGCGGCATCGACGGGGTCAAGCTGCGGTCGTCGATGACGCTCTTCCTGCGGGCCGATCCCGCTGAACGTCTCTTCACCCAGGTGCTGGATCGCTACTACGACGGCTCCCCCGACCCGCGAACGGACGAGTTGCTCGCAGACTGAGTTTCGACCATGCACACCGGGGCAGATGTGCCCCGGTGTGCATGGTCGAAACGTCGGCGACCGCGAGGAGTCTCACGGTGCCCGCACCGCCACGACGGGCAGCCCTCGCTCCTGCGCCCAGACCTCCCACTCGTCCGCGGGTCGGGTGCGGAAGGTCGCCTCGAAGTCACGCCGGCTGCCCTCGACACCGAGTCCTCGCACCAGCTCCTGCCAGAAGTGCGGCTCCAGCGCCGCGACGGCCACGAAACCGGTGGATGCCTCGTAGATGCCGTATCCCGGGAGCCCACCGGCCAGAGGTCCGCCCGGTGCGGTGAGGCCGTGGTGGGCGGCCTGCGCCATGTCGTACGCGACCTCATTCAGCACCACTTCGCGGTAGCCACCCTCCCCCGTGCGCGCCGCGTGCAGCAGCACCGCACAGGACTCGGCCGTCGCGCGTTCGGCACCGGCCAGGTCGGCCACGAGCACCGTCGGCATCTGCGGGGGACGCAGCGTGCCCGCGCTCGCCTGGTAGGTGAGGTCGTGACCGGGAAGGTCGCCGGCGGCGCCAGGGTCACCGACGATCGCGACGTACGACAGCCGGGGCATCCGCGACCGCACCGACTGCCGGTCGAGGCCGAGCCGCTCGAGGGCCCGAGGACGAGAGGAGGTGAGCAGGAGATCGGCGTCGTCGAGCAACTGCCACAACGACGCCCGTCCGGCCTCGCGCTTGAGATCGAGCTGCACGAGATCCTGGCCCGCCACCAGCTCGTCGTAGTAGGAGCGGCACGCCGCGGCCAGCGGATCGCCGGTCGGCGGTTCGACCTTGGCGACCCGCGCACCCAGTGCGTGCAAGCGAGCACCCGCGACCGGGCCGGGCAGGTTGACCGCGAGCGTGACGACACGCACCCCGTCGAGGGGCAGGTCCGTGACGTCGCCACTTGTCTGCGGCATGCGGCAACTCCTCGGCTTGCGTGGCGCGTGAGCGAGCGGTCGTCCGGCGTACCCGCCGACGACACGACCATCATGTCGACCCTGCCGGTGCTGATGCTGCCGGATCCCGGGATGTCGCTGGGCGCGAGTAGCTTCCGGACCATGGAACAGCATCTGTCGTTCATCACCCTGGCCGTCGCCAGCACGGCCACCTCGCGCCGGTTCTACGTCGACGGACTGGGATGGCAGCCGGCGTTCGAGGCCCCCGGCGAGGTGATCTTCCTACCCGTCGGGCCGACGGTGATGTTGTCGCTCTGGTCGCGCGAGGGCTTCGTCGCGGAGGTCGGCGAGCCGATGAGCGGGCTGGCACCGGTGACGCTCTCGCACAACGTGGGGTCCCCGGCCGAGGTCGACTCCGTCCTGCAGGTCGCGCGGGCGGCAGGCGGCGAGGTGTCGCCGGGAGAGCACCGCGACTGGGGCGGCTACTCCGGCTATTTCTCCGATCCGGACGGTTTCCGGTGGGAGGTCGCGCACAATCCGCAGCCGCTCGCAGAGGACCTGCTGCATGCCGTACGCCGTTGGCACGCCTCGAAGTCCGGCGTAAGCGAGCACACATGACGAAGCCGGGCGGGTCCACGAGGACCCGCCCGGCTCAGTCAGCTCGGGGTCAGGCGGAGCGACGCTCGGCCGACTCCTGCAGCGTCGGGTAGTCGGTGTACCCCTCGGCGCCGCCGCCGTAGAACGTGTCCGAGTTCGGCTCGTTCAGCTCGGCACCGGCGCGCCAGCGCTCGGCGAGGTCGGGGTTCGCCAGGAACTCACGGCCCACGGCGACCGCGTCGGCGTGCCCCTTCTCCAGCACCTCGTTGACGTCGTCCAGGGTGGTGACGCTGGAGAAGCCGGAGTTGACGATGACCGGTCCGCCGAAGCGGGTGCGCAGATCGGAGACCAGCGTCGACGCGGGGTCGGCGAGGATGCTCAGGTAGGCCATCCCGAGCGGCGCGATCCCGTCGACCAGCGACTCGTAGGTCGCGCGGGTCTGGACCTCGTCCTCCTCCAGCACACCCTGGATGTTGTGCGCCGGCGAGATGCGCATGCCGACCCGGTCGGCACCGATGGCCTCGGTCACGGCCTTGGCGACCTCGACCACGATGCGAGCCCGCGCCGTCGGGGAGTCGCCGTACGCGTCGGTGCGCTGGTTGCTCGACGGGGCGAGGAACTGGTGCAGGATGTAGCCGTTCGCGGCGTGGATCTCGACACCGTCGAGGCCGGCGCGGATGGCGTTGCGGGACGCCGAGACGAAGTCCTCGATGAGCGCGGGGATCTCCGAGGTCTCCAGCGCGCGCGGCGTCGGGTAACTCTGCTGACCGGTCGGCGTCACGATCTTGCCCGGGGCCGCAATGGCACTGGGCGCGATGGTCTCGATGCCGTTCTTGTTGTCCGGGTGCGCGATCCGGCCTGCGTGCATGAGCTGGACGACGATCTTTCCGCCACGTGCGTGCACGGCGTCTGCGACCTGGCGCCAGCCCTCGACCTGGGCGTCGCTGTGCATGCCCGGCGTGGCCATGTAGCCCTGGCCGACGGCGCTGGGCTGGGTGCCCTCGGTGATGATCAGACCGGCGGTCGCACGCTGGGAGTAGTACTCGGCGTTCAGCTGGGCGGGGGCCTCGCCCTCGCTCGCACGGTTGCGGGTCAGCGGGGCCATCACGAAGCGCTGCGGCAGATCCCAGCGGCCGATGCGGATCGGGTCGAAAGCAGTGGGCACAGCAATTCCTCCAGCAGAGAGACGGTTGAACTTTCTACTTCGGTCCAACCAGCCGGACGCTGAAGCCATTCCGCGGGTCGAGGAGACACCCGTCACGCCGAACGCCGGGGCCCGCACTCCCGAAGGGGCGGACACCGGCGTTCGGCATGGAAACGCAGCTACTTGGCGGAGCCGCGCACCAGCTTCTTGTTGACGAACTCGTCCATGCCGTACGCCGCCAGCTCCCGGCCGTATCCGGACCGCTTGACGCCACCGAAGGGCAGGTCCGGCGCGGTGGTGCCGTGCTCGTTGACGAACGCCATCCCGACGTCGAGCCGCTCGGCGACCGCGCGACCCTTGTCCGCGTCGGTGGTCCACACCGATCCGCTCAGCCCGAACTCCGATGCGTTGGCCGCGTCGACGGCCTCGTCGGCGGACGCCACCTTGTAGACGACGGCGACCGGACCGAAGAGCTCCTCGGTGTAGGCGCGCATGTCCTTGGTGACGTCGGTCAGCACGGTGGGTGCCATGAACGACCCGTCGCGGTCGAGCCGCTTGCCACCCGTGCGGACCGTCGCGCCCTTGTCGATCGCGTCCTTGACCTGCTCCTCGAGCAGGTCCAGAGCGGAAGCGGAGGACATCGGACCGACCTGGGTGTCGTCCTCGAACGGGTCCCCGACCTTCGACCCCTCGAACTGGGCGGTCAGGCCATCGACGAAGTCGTCATAAAGGTCGGCCATCACGTACATCCGCTTCGGGGAGTTGCAGGCCTGCCCGCAGTTGGACAGGCGCGCGCGGGCCGCGATCTTCGACGTCTTCGCCACGTCCGCGGAGTCGAGCACGATCATCGGGTCGGAGCCGCCCAGCTCGAGCACGGCTTTCTTCAGGTTGCGGCCCGCCGCCTCGGCGACCGCCGCACCGGCGCGCTCGCTCCCGGTGAGCGAGACTCCCTGGACCCGCGGGTCGGCGAGCATGTCGGCGACCTGGTCGTTGCTCGCGAAGATGTTCTGGTAGGCACCCTTGTCGACCCCAGCCTCGTGCAGGATCTCCTCCATGAGCAGCGCGGAGGCCGCGCAGATCGGGGCGTGCTTGAGCAGGACGGCGTTGCCCAGCAACAGGTTCGGGGCGACGAAACGGGCGACCTGGTAGTAGGGGAAGTTCCACGGCATGATCCCGAGGAGGACGCCGACCGGCTCCTTGCGCACCACCGAACGGTCGTCGAGGGTGTCCTCGACCAGACCTTTGGGACCCTGCTCGGCGTAATAGCGGTAGATCGCGGCAGCCAGGGCCACCTCGCCGGCGGCCTGCTTGAGCGGCTTGCCCATCTCGCGGGCGATCGTGTGGGCCAGCTCGTCCGACCGCTGCTCGTAGAGGTCGGCCGTGCGACCGAGGGCGGCCGCACGGTCCGAGGCGTCGGTCGCGCGCCAGGCGGAGTAGCCGCGCTCGGCGGCGTCCAGCGCGGTCTTCACGCCCTGCTTGTCGAGCTCGGGGAAGGTCTTCAGCACCTCACCGGTCGCGGGGTTCTCCGTGCGGTATTCGCTCGTCATGCGTGATCACCTTTCGTCACCGACGGCGTCGTTGCCGTGGGCTGGCCAGATCGTGGCCTCTTGCTCCTTTGTACTCCGCATGACGCCGCGACCTCGCGTCGCGTCGGACCGCGACGAGTGGTGGACGGGTAGGCGTACGCGACCAGGTGGCGCCGCCGCGAGCGGGCTGCGCCACGTGGTGGGTGCGGGAACTCAGTCGACGCGCGGGCTCTTGCCCTGCAACCGGTCGATGTGTTCGGAGGCCTGCGCCTTGGTCAGGTCGGCCGGCAACTGCTCACCCGACTCCTTGGCCAGGGTGTCGAGGTAGCTGCGCTGCGCCGCGGTCATCGGCTCGTCGCCGGTCACCCAGTCGCTGGGGTCCTTCTCCAGACCCTCCTGATGCTGCGGCGTGCTGGCGCCGATCGTCTCGCCGCCCGCGGCCGCGTCGGTCGGACCGGCCTTGGAGGTGTCGGCGGGCCGGCCGTCGGCAGCCTGGTCGGGAATGGTCTCGGAGCCGGCGGGGACGGGGGTCTCTTCGGGAGTGGTGCCCGGTTGATCGCTCATTGGCTCACCGTAGCCACGCGCACCGACACCCGCCGGGGCACCGCCTCCACGGGCACCGGACCGCTCGTGCGATGGTGCGTCATACCCGGCCCGCGCATCGTCCCACCCACCGCGCGCGGTGCGCACCGTACCCAGGTGCACGGTGGTGGAAGCAGCAACGGTTGTCCGCGCCCAGAACGGTTACTACTACAGATGTACCTTCCCCGCCTCGAACGGAGATCCCCATGACGGACCCCACCCCCGAATCCTCAGAGAACGACGCTCCTCCCGCTCAGGTCACGGTCAGCACCGGCTTCGCCGAGCGGGTCGGACCGGACGGTGTACGCCGGTGGACGGAGCTGATCCAGGAGGTCGCCGACAGCGCGCACGGAGCCAATACCGACGAGATCGCCGAAATGCTCCAGGCACGGCTCGACGCCGACGGCCTCGCCGGCCCTCCCGTGGAGATCAAGCGCCTGGGCGAGGCGATCGCGAGCCATCCGGGTGGTGGCATCGCGTTCGTCTACGACGGCGGCGAGCACATCGGCGGGCCGCATGCCCAACCCACGGGCTCGGCCCATCAGGACACCGAGTCCGACGACCGGCCCCTCTACTCCTGAACCGTCGGGCCCGTTCGCGACCACCACCACCTCAGGAAGGCGTCACCTCCACGTGGCACACCACGCACTCATCGTGATCGGGAGCGGACCGGCCGGTGTCGCCGCCGCCAGGGAGTACCTGGACGTCGGCGGGGACGGCCCGGTAACGCTTTTCACCGCCGATGTCGACCTGCCGTACCAGCGGCCCCCGCTGTCCAAGGAGATGCTGCGCGACACGACGAGCGCTCCCCATGTCATGCCGATCCTGGACGACGAGCAGGGGCTGAGCGGCGTTGACGTGCTCCTGGGTCGGCCCGTCGCGCACGTGGACCCGCTGCACCACACGGTGACGGTGGGCGACGACGAGCACACCTACGACCGGCTGGTCCTGGCTCCCGGTGCGCATCCGACACCACTACCCGTAGCCGACGACGACGCGCAGGTGCTCTATCTGCGGAGCCTGCGTGATGCCCGGGCCCTCAGCACGGCCGCCGCGCACGCCCGGACGGCCGTGGTGATCGGTTCGGGCTTCATCGGCTGCGAAGCCGCGGCGTCCCTCGCCATGCGGGGTATCGAGACCACGCTGATCACATCGGAGCACGGCCCACAGGCCGCCCGACTCGGCGCGCACGCGTCCGAGGTGATCACTGGGTGGCTGACCGAGCTCGGCGTGCGACTGGTGACCGATGCGACCGTCACCGGCGTGCACGCACCGCGCACCGTGCACACCGACGACGGCCGCACCCACGCGGCAGACCTCGTGCTGGCCGCGACCGGCGTGACGCCCAGCACCGATTTCCTGCAGGACAGCGGGTTCGCGATGTACGACGGGCGCATCGTCGTGGACGAGCGGCTGCGGACCACCATGCGCGACGTCTGGGCCGCGGGCGATGCGGTGCACGCCCACCATGCCCGTGCCGGACGGACGCTGTCGGTGGAGCATTGGGGCGATGCGTCGACGATGGGTGAGATCGCCGGCGGGGGCGCCGCCGGGCACGACACCGAATGGAGCGATCCCCCCGGATTCTGGAGCGAGATCGGCGCGCACCAGTTGAAGTACTCGGCCTGGGGCGACGGCTGGGACGACGTGTCAGTCACCGAGCGCACGGGGGGATTCACGGTGCGCTACGGCCGGGACGGCCAGCTCGCCGGCGTGCTCACCTACGGCGCCGACGACGACTACGAGGCCGCTGCGGATCAACTGGGCCGGGCGCGGTTCTCCTCCGCCGGGTCCGGCGACGACCAGTGACCGGCGCGCCCACCGGGCGTGAGCCGTGGGTGGATCAGGCGCCGCGCACCGGGCGGCCGTCGAGGTCGTCGCGCAGGTAGCCGGCGAAACCGTCCGGCGTACGCCCGATCGTGCGTGCGGAGGTCAGCACCGGCAGCGCCGCGGAGGCTGCCCATCGCAACCCGACGGCCTTGACCCGTTCGGCGAAGTCGACGTCCTCGTGCGCCGGGAGCGGACGGAAGCCGCCGGTCGCATCCAGTGCCCTCCGGCTGAAACCGAGGTTGGCGCCGTAGACGTAGCCGTGTCCGTCCCCGTCGCTGTGCCGCGCCTGCCAGCGCGCGAACTGCGCTGCGGTGATCTCCGTGTCGTCGGGCACGACCGTCCCGAGCAGCAGGTGCAGGCCCGATGCCGCGGCGTCGACCTGGTGCACCAGCCAGTCGACCGGGACCGCCGAGTCCGCGTCCGTGGTGGCGAACCAGTCGGGCGCCGCCGCGACGACGAGCCGGCGCACTCCGGTCTGGCGCGCCGCTCCGACGTTGCCGGCCGACGTGGGGGCGATCAGGACATCCGGGTGCCTGCCGACCGCGACGGCACTGGCGTCGACGCAGGAGTCGAGCACGACCATGACGCTGACTCGGACGTGTGGGCGCTTCACCCGCAGCCATTCCGTCGCCGCGTCCAGGGCGCCCAGGCAGCGGGGCAGCAACGCCGCCTCGTCACGTGCGGGCACCACCACCCCGACCCGTTCGATCACGGACACGGCCCGAACACCTCCAGCAGTACGTCGTCGTCGACATGCCGGGCGTGCACCGGCAGGTCGAGCAGTTGCCCGGCACGAGCGTGCACGTCGCGGCCGTCCAACTCCCAGCCCTCGATCGGGTGCGCCCAATGGCACAGGAGGACATACCCACCAGAGCGCAGCGTCATGCGCGCCCGACGCAACACGGCGTCCAGATCCACCGGGCTGAGGAAGTAGCCGATCTCCGACAGCACGATCAGATCGAAATCGCCCTCCGGCCAGTCGCGCGGCACGCTGCCCTGGCGCACCTGCACCTGCGGGTACGCCGCGAGCCGGGCAGTCGCCTCCTGTACCGCCGTCGCGCTCAGGTCCTGGCAGATCAGGCTGTCGCAGTGCGGAGCGAGTGCGGCACTGAGCTCGCCGACCGAGCACCCCGGCTCGTAGGCGCGCGCGAAGCGTCGCGCCGGGAGCATCGAGACGGTCAGGTCGCGTTTGCGGCTCTCGTAGTCGCTGCTGCGCACCTGCCACGGGTCGCCGCGCGTCGCGTGCAGTCGTTCGAAGAGCTCCACCTCGGCGAGCCCCGAGGAGTCGACGAACGTCTCGAACGGCCGGTCGAAGTGCGCCAGCATCCCCGCTCCGAGCAGCACTTCGTCGCCGGGCGCGCCTGACAGCGGCTCGATCTGGGACACATGGGTCGCGAGCGCGCGCCGCTTGGCCGCGCGCTGCTCGTCCTGCAATGGCAGCACCCGCATCCGCGCCCACGGGACATCGTCGCCGGAGCCCCAGTGCCACAGCCAGATCGGGTACTCCAGCAGCAGCGCACCGGTCTGCTCGGCGACCTGTGCGGCCACCGCGCCGAGCGCGTCGTGATCGGTGTGCCCGTCGTGCCGCCACGGCGCGGCGATCACCGCACCGACCCCGAGGTCCGCGACCGATTCGCGCAGCGCTGCCGCCACCGACGCGGCGTGGGCGGCGAGGTCGCCGTCGGGCAGGCCCAGGTGCCGCACGCGCGCGGCGGGCGCCAGGATCGCGACGGCGTCCATCACCTCGATCCGTCGTACCCGTGCCAGCTGCGCCCGGTCGTACGTCGGGGAGTCCGGGTGCGATCCCTCGCCGTCCGAGGCGACGATCACGTCGACGGGCACACCGGCCTGCGCGACCAGGTGCAGCAGGCCGCCGGCGCCGAGCGTCTCGTCGTCGGGATGGGCCGCGATCACCACGAGCCGCCGCAGGCCGTGGCCTGGCCGGATCGTCAACGTCGGCAGACTCCCCCACCGCTCGTCGGCGAGCCACTCCTGCTCCGGGCGACCGCTGTCGAGATGGTCGAACGCCGGCGTCATCCCTCGGGCCGGTCGATGGCGAGCCGCGCGCCCAGGGCGGCCAGGTCACGCTCACCGTGATCCTGACGGACGTAGACCGACAGGTCGGCGACCCGGCGGGCGTGCTCCTCGTCGAAGGTGAGCGGCGCGGGTCCGGTGGCCCGGGCGGTGGTGCCGAGGACGTCGTCGACGACCGAGCGGACAAGACCTCGCACCCGCCGCGCGAGCACTTCGTCGTCGGCCCGTGCCGCGGAATCGTCGATGTGAGCGGCCGCATGCGCCAGAGCGGCCCGCGCCGCGAAGAGCAGGGTGTCCGCCTCCCCGAGATGCAGCTGCGCGATCTGGTCGGGTGCACGGCCCGTGCCTGCTTGGCGCGGAGCGAGCCGGCGCGCCACGCCCGCAGCACCGCCGTACCAGCACGCGGCGACCCCGATCCCACCCCACCAGAACCCCGGTCGTACGAGGTACCACCCCTGCTCGCCGACCGGCACCGCTGCGACATCGGCGAATTCGGCCGGCGCAGAGGGGATGTCGACCAGGCCTCGGCTGGACCACTGCCCGCTGCGGGGGCGCACATCGTGGCCGAGGGAGACGGCGAAGAGTCGCCGGTCGGTGTCCGAGGTCCACGCGGTCACGAGGGCGTGGGACAGCTGGCCGGCGAGGGAGCACCACGGTTTGACCCCGTCGACGACCCATCCGGTCGAGGTCTCCCGGGCGGCGAGACGCCCGTCGGGGCCCTCCGCCGCGAAGACGCCCCAGGTCGAGCGCTCGTCCGCGCCGACGTCGCTCGGGGACAGGTCGGCCTGGTGCAGGATCGAGAGAGCGTCGATGTGCGGCTCGAGCGCACGGGCGATGGTCAGGTCGTACGCCGCGATGCGCGACATCGCGTCCCACAGCTGCATCGTCGACCCGCCGCCGGGCGTCGGAAGCGAGTGCGCCAGCTCGCCGGCCAGGTGCAGCGCGAACGGGACCCGTTGCGCCGGGACGGCATCGGGCAGGCCGAGCGCGATCTGCGCATCCGGCGCGCACAACGTCCCGGAGGACACCTCATCGGTCCACGACATGACGCTCAACGTCCTTCCCGAGCCGACGGGCGGCCGGAGGTGCCGCACCCTCACTATGACAAGCCGCTCGCGCGACCGCCTCGGAGCGTGCGCTCAGAGTCCGAGCGTGCGCACCAGCTCGGCGTGCTGCTTCAGTCCGGTCTCGATCGCCTCGGGGTGCTCGGCGTACCAGCGCAGCTGTTCGTCGGCCACCTCCTGCTCGGCGACCTCGTCGCCGCGGATCTGCCAGCTCGTGCTGCCCTCGCCGTCGATCCCGAGGGCGTCCAACGTCTCGGCGTAGACCGGGGTACGCAGCTCACCGAGGAGCACCCGACCCGGGTCGCTGACCTCGCCGGTCAGGCCGAGCCGTTCCAGGATCGCCTGCGACTCGTGCAGCAGCACGTGGTTGTGCGGGTGGTTGACGACCCACGTGGTGTCCGCACCAGCGCGTTCGAGGATCGTCGCGGCGTCGATGGTGCCGTGGTGCTCCTGGCGTCGCCGTAGCTGGGCGAGCGAGTCCTCGTGCACCGCGCGTACGCCGTCCGCGTGGACGGGTTCGAACGACACCGGCACCCTGTTCGCAGCCGCCACCAGCACCCGCAGGTCGTGGTAGGGCACGACGGGCGGATCGCCCGCCTCCACCCGGACGATCACCTGGGTGGGGAAGAGCGCCGCCCAGTAGACCGACGGGAAACGCGCGATCGACGCGCGCTCCGGGAGCTCGCGGGCGATCTCCTGCGTGCCGAGCGGCAGGTCGCGGTACCCGTCGACGATCGGCTGTGCGACCAGGTAGGACGTGTCGGCCAGCACCTTGCGCAGATGCGGGAGATCGTCGGCCACCAGCTCGTGCACGGGCGGCATCCGCAGCGTGCGCCACCGACCGTCGGCGGCACCGTCGAGCAGCACCCGGGTCGCCTCCGCCTGGCAGTTGCCGTAGACGACCAGCAGCGGCAGGTCGGGGTTGTCCGGTGAGTGCAGCCCGTAGAACTCGCCGTAGTGCTCGCGGCGCCCCTGGTCCTCCGACTGTCCCGCAGCGTTCGTTCCGTCCGTATCGTTCACGGCCCGCTCGTGCGTCTGGTCGCTCATCGTCGATCCATCCGTCCCAGTACCTGTTCCAGCCCGTCGTCGGGCACCGCACCGGCCCACGACGGACGCGGCACGGGCGCGGGGTCGGGCGCACCGAGTGCCAGCGCGCGGGTGCTCCGGATCCGGAGCACCCCTGGCACGTGCGCCTCGCCCGCCGCGCATGCTGCAGTCAGCGTGCCCTGCAGCAGCAGTGGTGTCCAGAGATCGACCAGAACGCGGGCACGGTCGCCGACGGCAGGCGGCAGCGGTCCGGCGTGCACCCTGGGGTCCGCGGTCAGTGCCTCCGGCACGCCCGCGTGGTCGACCAGCCAGATGCCCGCATCGCTGTCGCGCAACAGGCTCGACGCGGTGAGGAAGAGCTCTGCCTCGGTGTGCCGGCCGTGCAGCCGCACGGCGATGTCGGGCCGGGCCCAGAGCAGTCCCCGCCCTCGCACGCTGGGCAGCGTGATGCGTTCGGCGAGCACGAGGGACTCGGCGTCCTTGGCCGCACGGGCCGCACTTCGGGCACCTGCGCGTGCACCGGCGTCCGGGCCGTCGTGCCAGGCGACGGCGTCCGGCACGTGCCGCAGCCGCGCACCGAGCAGCCAACATCGCCACGCCAGATCCCAGTCCTCGCCGCCGTACCCGGTGATCGTCGCGTCGAAGCCGCCGGCCCGTTCGAAGAGTGCACGGTCCACCGCGAGCACCGCCGAGATGACCAGTCGGAAGTCCTCCTCACCTGCGTCGCGCAGGTCGTGGGTGCGCGCGTACCCGTCGCGCAGCCACCCCGGTGAGGGCAGCCTGCGCTCGGCCGGTGGACCGTCCCGCACCCACTGCGCGACCTGCTCGCCGGTGCATCCGGCGAAGTCGGCGTGCTCCCGTCGCCCGACCCCGAGCAGGTACGTCGGCGCCTGCTCGTGCACGCGGGCGAGCGCCGCGAGATATCCGGGTGCCGGCACGGTGTCGCCGTCGAGGAAGACCAGCAGGTCGCCCTCCACCGTCGCGGCGCCCAGGTTGCGCGCGGCCGCGGCTCGGAAGCCCCGGTCCTCTTGGCCGACCACGTCGCATCGGTAGGGCAGACGGGGCGGCACGGGCGTCGGAGCCGATCCGTCGTCGGCCACCACCACGTGCATGCGGTCGGCCGGAAAAGACTGGCTCGCAAGGGCGTTCAGCACCCACCGCAGCCGCTTCTCGTCGTTGTAGTGGGGAATGACGACCCCGATGGTCGCGCTCACACGAGCCCGATCGCCTCGATCGCGGCGAGCTGCATCGCCGCGGCGGTCCCGGTGTCCGGCAACGCGGCGCCGTCCCACTCGGCTTCACGGATCCACGTCGACGTCGGGTCGTGCAGCGCCGCACCGATCGCTGCCGGGAGATCGGCCGCGACGGTGACGGCCCACGGCGCGCGGCGATGCAGCTCGCCGACGTACGCGCCGGGCGTCACGATGGGGCGACGGGCGGCGCTGATCCACCGGTTGATCGAGCCGGACGCAGAGATGTGGGTGTGCGCGCTGACCGGAGTGCCGGCCCGGGCAGTCCAGCGCTCGAGGTCCCCGTCGGTGACGTATCCCGTGCAGACGAACGAGCGACCCTGCGCCGCCGCCTCGTCCTCCAGCTCGGTCAGGAGATCCTCGTGACCGTCGGACGGCGCGCCGACCGCGACCAGCGGCACGCCCGTCGGCAGGGAGGCCATCGCCGCCAGCGTCTCGGCGTGTCCCTTGCCGGGGTAGACGAAGCCCAGCACGACGACGGCGCCGTCGGTGCTGCCCTGCGCACCTGCGGGCGGCCCCCACCGCGTCGGTCGGTCCACCGGCAGCGGCACCACCGCGACCGGCGGCATCGCGCCGTCCCCGCACGCACCCCACACCTGCTCCAGCAGACCCCGCTCGTGCTCGCTGCTCACCTGCACCCCGCGCGCGCCGGCGACCACCCGCGCGTACCCCTGGCGTCGCCGTTCGAAGGACGCACCGTCCGAGGGCTGGGGCAGGTCGTGCAGTGTGACCGACAGGGGACGGGTCCCCACGAGAGCGGCCAGGCGCTCGGCGGCGTCCAGCGCGTCGCGACCGAAGATGCGGTCGGTGAAATGCAGGTGGACCGGCCCTGGGGGCAGGGTCCCGTCCTCGATGTTTACCAGGGGGGCCCCCCGGGTACGCCGACCTAGGGCCTGCGCATGCAGCCGCACCCCGTGCCGGACCGGTCCGGCGAGCACGAACGTGAGGTCACTCATGGTGCGTGTCCTCCCGGAGCTGCCTGGCGCGGAAAGAGCCCAAGGCCCTCGATAGCTGGGTCTATGGTCACATCAGCGACGCCCGCGTCCGAGCCGAACGAGGTGGACATGCTCCAATGCCGCATCGCCGTCACCCGCTCGGTGACGCCCCGATGAGCTGGCGCACGCCCTCGCTGCGCGACGCGGACCGGCTGCGCGTCGCGATGCTCGCACCGGCCCGCAACGACATCGCCCCGCCGTTCTCCGGTGGCTTGGAATCGATGGTGTGGCACCTGCGCAGCCAGCTGGTCGCCGACGGGCACGAGGTGACCCTGATAGCCCGGGAGGGTTCCGACGAGGTGGAGGACCAGTGGGCGCTCGACGGCGGCCGCTGGGCGCCCAGCGAGCTCGCGACCCAGGACCACTCGATGCCCGCAGCCGAGTTCATGACCGAGCATCACACCTACCTCTCGGCCATGCGTCGGCTGGCCGCGGTGGGCCATTTCCGGTTCGACGTCATCCACAACCACTCGCTGCACTATCTCCCGCTCGCCATGGCCGACACCTGCGAGGTGCCGATCCTCACCACCCTGCACACCCCGCCCACGCCGTGGCTGGAGTCTGCCATCGCCTCGGCGACGGGCAAGGTCGGTGGGTTCACAGCCGTCAGCGACTACACCGCGCGCTCCTGGGACCGACTCCCGGAGGTGCCGGCGGTGATCCACAATGGCGTCGACCTCGACTGGTGGCACCCGGGACCCGGCGGTGACCGGCTGTGGTGGTCGGGTCGGATCACCCCCGACAAGGCTCCCCACCTCGCCATCGAGGCGGCACGACTGGCACACCTGCCGCTGGACTTCGCCGGCCCGATCAGCGACCAGGCCTACTTCGAACGCGAGATCCGGCATCGGCTCGGATCCGATATCCGCTACCTCGGGCACCTGTCCGGCGCCGCCCAGGTCGAGCACGTACGCCATGCCCGCGCGGTCCTGGTCACTCCCACCTGGGACGAGCCCTTCGGGCTGGTGGTCATCGAAGCGCTCGCGTGCGGCACGCCCGTCGTCGCGTTCGGCCGCGGCGGCATCCCCGACATCCTCACGTGCAGCCGGATCGGTCGTCTCGTGCCTGCGGACGACGTCGCCGCCATGGCGCAGGCCGTTCAGCGCGTCGACGAGATCTCCCGGGTCGAGGTCCGACGCTTCGCCGAGCGCCACTTCTCGCTGCGCCAGATGAGCCGCTCGTACGTCGACGCCTACCGCGCCGTCATCGCCAGTTCACTGCCACGGATCGCGTCGCCCCATGTCCTCGCGCCCTGAACACCGTCCGATCCGCGTCTGCACCATCCCCGGCAGGCACTCCTACGTCGACCGTTGCCTGGCCGGGGCGCCCGACGTCGTGCACCTGCCCGATCCTGCGGGCAGCACGTCGTACGACGACCCGTGGCGCCCATCGCCGGCCCTCGAGCCGGCCTGGGTGCGCGCGTACGCCGGCCAGGTCGACCTCATGCACCTGCATTTCGGCTACGAACACCGCACGCCGCAGCAGCTGCGCACCTGGACCGAGACCCTGATCTCGGAGGACATCCCGTTCGTCCTCACCGTGCACGACCTGGACAACCCGCACACGCCCGGCCAGGAGCGTCACCACGCCTCGTTGGGCGTGCTCACCAGGTCGGCGGCAGCGACGATCACGCTCACCCGCGGCGCTGCGGAGGAGCTGAAGCGTCGTTACGGTGTGACAGCTCACGTCATACCGCATCCCCACCAGTTCGACCTCGGACTGGTGGGCCGGCGAGTGCGGGCGCGGGCCCGCCGCGGCGGCCGGATCGGTCTCAACCTGCGCTCGCAGCGTCCCAACGTCGATGCCCTCGCGGCACTGTCGCTGCTGCGGCAGGCACCCGCCGACACATCCATCGTGGTCCGGGTGTCGGCCGCGATCCTCACCGGTGGCGACGAGGTCGGCAACGTGATCGCCGACGGAGCACGCGAGGGGCGCTGGGAGGTCAGCGCGGTGCCCGGCTACACCGACGAACGTCAGCTGTGGGAGTTCCTGTCCGGGATCGACGCCCTGATCCTGCCCTACCTCTGGGGCACCCACTCCGGATGGGTCGAGTCGTGCTGGGACGTCGGCACGAGCGTCGTCGCGCCCGCGATCGGGTACTACGGCGAGCAGCACCCTGTGGTGACGCTGGCACTCAACGCCCGGCCGGACGTCGTCCAGCAGGTGCTCGGCGAGCTGCGGCCCACCGAGGGCGCGACCGTGCAGGAGCGACGCGCGAAGCAGACCGAGGTCGCGGCCCGGCACGCCGCGATCTATCGGCAGGTGCTCGGTTGATCGGGTACTACGTGCACCACCAGGGGTCGGGCCACCTGGCGCGGCTGACCAACCTCGCTCGACACCTGCGATCCCCTGTCACGGCACTGAGTTCGCTCGACGCGCCGTCGGACTGGCGTGGCGAATGGGTCCCGTTGGCCCGGGACGACGATCCGCCGCCCGGGTCGAACGCTGACATCGAGGCGCACGGCCGGCTGCACTGGGCGCCACTACGGCACGGCGGATACACCGCGCGGATGGCGACGATCTCGGCGTGGATCGCCACCCACCGGCCGCGGCTGATGGTGGTCGACGTGTCGGTCGAGGTGACCCTCCTCGCGCGCACCCTCGGTGTACCCGTCGTGGTGGTCGCCATGCGCGGCGAGCGAGCCGACCCGGCCCACGAGCTGGCGTACGACGTGGCGCAGGCCCTGCTCGCCCCGTGGCCCGCGGAGTTCGCCGAGCCGCACTGGCCGGAGCGATGGATCGCCAAGACCGTTCACACCGGGGCGTTCTCGCGTTTCGATGCGCCGCGTGTCGGTCCTGCACCGGCCGCAACCGGGACGCAGCGCTCCGTGACGTGCCTGCTCGGTGGCGGCGGTGCGGACCTGCCCGCGCGGTTCGCCCCGTCGGTCGCGGCGGCGACACCCGACTGGCGCTGGACGTTCTGCGGTGGTGACTTCGGGCCCAGCGCGATCCCTCTGCGTGATCTGCTGGCGGCCTCGCAGGTGGTCGTCACGCACGCCGGTCAGAACGCCGTGGCCGAGGTTGCCGCACTGCGCCGTCCCGCCGTGGTCGTGGCGCAGCCCCGTCCGCACGACGAGCAGCTGGCGACGGTCCGCGCACTCGCGGCCGGGGACGTCGCGGTCACCTGCGAGCGCTGGCCCGCCGCGAACGACTGGCCGGCACTGCTGGCGCGCGCGGTCGCAACCGGCGGCACGTCATGGTCGCGCTGGAACGATCTGCAGGGGGCCCGGCGCGCAGCCGACGCCCTCGACGGGCTGGGGTCGCTGTGAGCGCCCGTGAACGCCTGGCGCTGGTGACGATCGCGCACGGTCGCCATGCGCACCTGGCCGCCCAGGTCGAGCATCTGGCGCGCGGCACCCGCCGTCCCGATCGGCACGTCGTCGTCTCGATGGGGGACGAACAGATCGCGCCACTGCTGTCGGGGGTGCCTGACACCGACGTGCTCTCGGTCGACGCCGACCCCGCACGTCTCCCCCTGGCCGCCGCGCGGAACGCCGGTGCCACCGCTGCTCTCGACGGCGGCGCGGACTCCCTGGTGTTCCTCGACGTCGACTGCCTGCCCGGTGTCCGTCTGCTCGAGCGGTACGCCCAGGTCACGTCCGCCGAAGCAGACTCCGACGGTCCGACGCCGGTGATCTGGAGCGGCCCCGTGCACTACCTGCCCGCGCTGGAGCGGGGCGAAGCGTCGTACAGCGCTGCAGACCTCGCGCTCTCCCGACCACACCCCGCCCGCCCTGTGCCCGACGGTGATCGACTGCTGGACGAACCGCGGCTGGAGCTGTTCTGGTCGCTGTCCTTCGCGCTCACCGCGGCGACCTGGCACCGGCTCGGCGGGTTCTGCGAGGACTACGTCGGGTACGGCGCGGAGGACACCGACCTCGCCCGCGTCCTGGGCCGCGAGAGCGGCCGCCTGACCTGGGTGGGCGGAGCGACCGCGTACCACCAGCACCATCCGACGAGTACGCCACCGGTCCAGCACGTCGCGCCGATCGTGCGCAATGCCAACGTCTTCCACCGTCGCTGGGGGGACTATCCGATGCTCGGTTGGCTGCGCGAATTCGAATCGCAGGGCCTTGTGCGGCACGACGAGCGCACCGGCGATTGGTCGATGTGCCAGGACACCCGCGCCGTCACGACACCGTGACGAGTCGCTGGCATGCGAGAGTCGGACCGTGCCGTTCTCCTCGCTCGATCTGAGCCTCGACCCGGCGTCCGATGAAGCCGTGCGGGCCGGATGGCAGGCACTGGAGCAGCAGGAGATCCCCTCCGAGGGGCGCCGCACCAGCCCGACGCACCGTCCCCACCTCACGCTGCTGGCCGCGCCGACGGTGCCTGCCGACCTCCTGGAGCGTGCAGCCCGCGATCTGCGGCCCCTCCTGCCGGCTCGCCTGACCGCCCGCGCGACCGTCGTCTTCGGCCGCGGGCCCTTCGTCGTCGCGCACCTCGTCGTACCGGACCCGGTGCTGCGCGCAACGGTCGCCGATCTGCGCGACGATGGCGACCTGTGGATCCCGCACCTGACGCTCTCACGCAAGGTGCCCGTGGATCGCCTGACCGACGCGCTACGAGCCGCCGAGGGCGCTCGACCCATCGTGGTCGTAGCACAGCAGCTGCGACATTGGGATGCGATGCATCACATCGTCACGCCGTTCACTTAGGCCCGCGCGTTCTGGCAGACGCCCGTGCCCCGGCCGCCGGTCAGGCGCCGGTGTCGATCAGAGATCGACCGTCCTGTTGTCACCGCCGGGCGGCTTCTCGCCCGTCGTGAGGGTGCGCACGATGCCGACGAGACGCGACGGCTTGGCCGGGGTGTCCCAGTACTCCGCCGTGTCCGCGGTGACCTTGATGAGCACCACCCGCTCGTCCTCCGGCTCGGCCTGCAGCCATGCCTCGGCGAACTTGTTCCACAGCTCCCGGTTCTTGGCCGGGTCGTGCACGACCTCCGCCGTGCCGCTCAGCGAGATGAAGTCGTCTGAGTCGGAGAACGCCAGGTTGATCCTCGGATCGGCTCGCAGCTCAGCCACTTTCGGCGAGTCAGCGGCTGCGAAGAACCACAGCAGATCGTCGTCGGTCTGCTGGATGCCCATGGGCCGGGACACGAGGCGCCCGTTGTCGTCGACCGTGGTCATCATGCAGAAGCGTGCCTTGTCCAGGAGCTTCCAGACGGTGTCGCGCGCCTCGTCGTCCTGCGTGACGGGCGATCCGTGGGCGGCCTGCGATGTCATCCCAACTCCTCCGGGTCGGCCTGCGGGGTGGTCTCGTCCGAGACGGTCTTGTCGGCGCGATAGTCGCGCGGAGCGCCGTCGGCCTCGGTCTGGGAGTCCTCCGCCGGGGGTACTCCGTCGTCGGTGCCGGGCGAGTCCTGCACGCTGCCGCCCGGGGTCATCATGGAGGTCTCGGATACCTGCTTCTCGTCGTCATGACTCATCTGTGCAGTATGCGCCGCGCTTCGGCGGTGCCGCCCGCCCGCCGGGGGTGGGCGGCGCTGCTGACGGGCCCGCGTGCACGCCGTACTGTCGAAGAATGCCCCAGTCCCAGCGTGTCCTCGTCACCGGTGCCAGCGGATACGTGGGGGGACGGCTCATCCCGGAGCTGCTGCGCCGCGGTCACTCCGTCGCCGGCGGCTTCTACGACGTCGACAAGGCCGACGGTTTCTGGTGGTCGGACCGGATCGACGCCGTGCAGCTCGACGTATCGGACAAGGAGCAGGTGCTCGCCGGCCTCGACGGGGTGCACACGGCGTACTACCTGATCCACGGTCTGGGCGGCGACGACTTCATGCAGAAGGACCGGGACGCCGCGCAGACGTTCGCCGACGGTGCGCGCGACGCCGGCGTCAGTCGCATCGTCTACCTGTCCGGCATCGTCCCTCCCGTGGACCACGACGAACTGTCGGACCACATCAGTTCGCGCCTGGAGGTCGAGGACATCCTGACCGGCTCCGGCATCCCGACGTACGCGTTGCGTGCCGCGATCCTCCTGGGCAGCGGCTCCACGTCGTTCGAGATCGTGCGGCAGCTGTCTGAGCGACTCCCGGTGCACACCGTCCCCACCTGGATGAAGTCGCAGGTGCAGCCGATCGCCATCGTCGACGCCGTGAAGGCGCTGGCGGGCTGCGTCGACCACGACGGCGAATCGCGTTCCTACGACATCGGTGGCTCCGAGCGGATGCCCTACTCCGACCTGCTCGCACTCTTCACCAAGGTCGCCGGTCTCACCCGCCCCCAGATCGAGATCCCGCTGCTGCCGACCGCGCTGGTCGGCAAGCTCGCCGGTCAGTTCGCGGACGTCCCCGGTTCGACGGTGGAGTCACTGGTGGAGAGCCTGCACGAGGACATGGTCTGCTCCGAGACCGACTTCCGCCGCGATCTGCTGCCGGACGGGTACGAACTGGTGGGGGTCGAGGCAGCATTCGACCGGGCCCTTGCCGACCCGGCGGACGACGCCGACCCGGCCGAGCTGGACCCCGTCGGACCGTGGCCGAACGACCCGGACTGGGCCGGTGGCAGGGTCGAGATGGACGACGACGGGACGACCCACAAGAAGGGCCTGCTGCGCTCGGTCGTCGACCGCATCACCGACTGACCGGCAGCCGGGCGAGCTGCCGACGTGGCGGCCCCTGCGGTGTAACGTCGAAGACAATCCGCGAATCACGTCCCATTTCAGTCCATCCGGTGCCTTGCCGCTAGCTGCCGCAACATCCGGACGGACTCAGGCAGAGGAGTCACCATGGCCGTGCGCTACACCGTCCCCGGAGTGTCCACCAAGGACGCCGAGCAGCTCATCAAGACCCTGCAGAAGCGGCTCAGCGCCTACAACGACCTGCACCTCACGCTGAAGCACGTGCACTGGAACGTCGTCGGGCCCTACTTCATCGCGGTGCACGAGATGATCGACCCGCAGGTCGATCTGGTGCGTGGGTACGCCGACGCCGTGGCCGAGCGCATCGCCACCATGGGCGGCTCGCCCTCCGGGACGCCCGGTGCGATCGAGCGGGACCGCACCTGGAAGGACTACTCGATCGGCCGGGACACCGTCCTCGCACACCTCGGCGCGCTCGACCTGGTCTACAACGGCGTCGTCGAGGACAACCGCAAGGCGATCGCAGCAGCCGGCGAGATCGACCCGATCACCGAGGACATGCTCATCGGTCAGACCGCGGAGCTGGAGAAGTTCCAGTGGTTCGTGCGCGCGCACCTGGAGGACCTGGGCGGCAACCTGGCCAGCGCCGACTCCAGCACCGAGAAGGGCGCGGCCGAGGCGACCCGCACGGACGCCTGACCGGTTCCACGCCTTCCGTCGAGCGCGTTGGTCAGGTACGCCGCTCGAGCAGCCCGCGCACGTACGCGGCCTGGCCGGCGTGCTGGGTGATGTCGTTCAGCACGGACACGACGCGGGCGCCGAGGGTGACCGGCGGGTCCCAGTGCTCATCGACCACGCGGTCGTAGTCGGCGGCCGAGACGCCCCGCAGCGCAGCGATCGTCGCCCGGTGGGTCGCCTCGTGATAGCCGGTCAACAGGGCAGGGTCGTCGACCGCGAACTCGCCGACCTCGGCGCTGGACTGGCCGTAGCCGAGTGCGTCGTCGTCGTACGGCAGGGCGAAGCGACCGACCCAGCCGTCCGCCGTCCAGACCTGGTCATCGCCGGTAAGGCCGGCGATGTGGTCGTCCTGCACCCGCGTCAGGTGCCAGACCAACCACCCCACGGAGTTCGCGTCGCGGTCGGGGCGCCAGGTCAGCTCCGCCGTACTGAGGTCGTGCACGATGCCCGGGATGAGCTCGTGGACCCGTTCGAACGCGTCGGTCAGGAGCGAACCAGCAAGAGCGGCAGCGGAATCCGAAGGCATGTCATCACCATGTCACGCGGCGCCCGTGCCGTCACGCGGCCGGAACCGATTCATCAGGCGTCGCCGGCGGTGTCGACGCCGAGCCGGTGCAGACGATCGCCCTGCAGCTCATACCGCGTCATGTCCGTCAGCGTCGGGGAGTAGGCGTGCACCGAGACGGCCAGCTCCGATCCGTCGTTCTGGACGTCGTGGACGTGGTCCGCGCCGAAGCCCTTGCCCTGGCCGTCGGTCAGGTCGGTGCGGCGGACGCCGTCGTGCCAGGCCTGCTCGACGAGTGCGCCGGAAACGACGACGAAGGCGCCCGAGGCGATGCCGTGGTCGTGCCATCCGGTGCCGGTGCCCGAGGGCCAGGCGATCGCCCAGACCTGCACGGCGGGGATCGATGCCAGCTCGATCCAGTGCCGTTCGGCGTGGTCCCGGCTGATCGAGGCGAGCGCGTTCAGGCGCCAGTCGTGCGCGAAGAGGTGGGCGATGTCGAGCAGTTGGTCCGGTGTGTGGACGCCGGTCCGCGGGGTGGAGGTGAGCGGGGCGGCAGTGAGAGTGGTCATGCGGGAGTCCTTCGAGGGGTGTGCAGACGGTCGGGCCGGCGAGGGGATCAGCCGCGGCGACAGCACTCGGCGCGCGGCTGATCCCCGGCGGTACACATGCCGCGGGCGCTGTGAGCACGCCCGGGCACACCCCTTCCCACCGGGAGGTCAGCGGTCGAGGAAACCTCGATACCACGCTGAGTTATCGAATTCATAACGCGAAGTTAGATGTGCTGGGCGGCGTGAGCCAGCCCAGGTCCACCATCCGGACGCTTCCCATGGCGTGGAAGGCGAGACCGGGTCAGTCCGACAGGGCGTCCAGCCAGACCGTGACCGCGACCGCGCCAGGGTCCGGATGGCCCTTGACCCGGTCGCCCAGGTAGCTGGAGCGCCCGCGACGCGCCACCTGGGACGTCGTCGCGTCGGAGCCCCGCCGTGCAGCCGCCTGGGCGGCACCCAGCCCCGCAGTGGCCTCGGTCGCAGCGGGCGCGAGCGCATCGACCATCGTGCGGTCGCCCGCCTTCGCGCCACCCAACTCCTGCACGCCCTCGCTGGCCGCCTGCAGGGCAGCTGCCCAATCACCATCTGCCCCGACGGCTTCGGCCGCCCTTAACAAGCCGGCCGCGTACAACGGGCCGGAGGTGCCACCGACCTCGCGGCGTACGACGGCTGCGAGCGCGCGCAGCTGATGACGTGCGTCACCGGTCTGCGGCTCTCCCAGCCACGAGCGGGCGCCGCGGGCCAGGGCGGTCCCGAGGTCGCCGTCGCCGACCACCTTGTCCATCAGGGTCAGCTCCTCCTCGGCCGCGAGGAGCGCGTTGCAGGCGCGCTCGATGCCGCCGGCGCAGATCCTGTCGTCGACGCCTTCCTCCTCCTGCGGACTCCAGGCAGCCGCGGGCACCTCCACCTGCACCAGGCCCGGCACGTCGGAGGCACCACGACTGGGCCAGCCGATCGATGCCGTCGGCGCGTCGAGGAGTGTGAGCAGGTCGGGGTGCACATCGGTCGCGAGCAGCGAGACCGAGCATCCGGCCATCTCCAGGCTGGTCATCACCAGACCCTGATAGAGACGGTCGACGCGAATGCCCTTTCGCTGCAGGAGGTTCACTGCAGCTCGCGCCACGATCGCCAACTCCATCGGCGGGGTGCCACCCGTGGAGTTGATGAGTGCGACGACGCCGGCGCCGGACTCGTATCCCCGGTCCTGTACGACGCCGTCCACCAGCCGCCCGGCCAGATCGTCCGCCGGCGCCATGTCGATGGAGGTGACGCCCGGTTCGCCGTGGATGCCGAGGCCGAGCTCGACGCCGTCCTCGGCGATGTCGGCACCGGGCTCGTCCGAACCCGGCACGACACACGGAGTGAGCCCCAGACCCATCGTGCCGACGCCGGTGGCGACGGCCTGGGCGAGCGCGGTGACGTCGTCCAGCGAACCGCCGCGTTCCGCGAGCGCCCCTGCGGTCTTGTGCACCAGCACCGTGCCGGCCAGGCCGCGACGTCCGGCGTTCTCGTCGTCGTCGGCGAGCGCCACATCGTCACCGACGACGACCATCCGCACGTCGTAGCCCTCGGAGCGCGCCAACTCCGCGGCCAGCCCGAAGTTCAACCGGTCGCCGGTGTAGGACTTCACGATCAGCAACGCGCCACCGGTGCCCGTGACGGCCCGGATACCGTCGAGCACGGCATCGACACTCGGCGAGGAGAAGACCCCGCCGCTGACCGCCGCGGTGAGCATGCCGCTCGCGACGTACCCGGCGTGCGCGGGTTCATGGCCTGCGCCGCCCCCGGAGATCAGGGCGACCGGCAGGTCGGTGTTCGGTCCGTGGCTCAGGCGGTCACGGCGTACGACGATGGTGCGGTCGCGCAGGATCGCGGTGCCCGGCTGGGTGAGCACCACCCCCTCCATCGACTCCCGCACCACCTCGAGCGGGTCGTTGATCAGCTTCTTGGCCATGAAAGCTCCATCCGGGTCGCCCCCTCACGTCGTCGTAGGGGTCTGCCGCCACCGTGGCCCTCGCCACGGCGACGCGCAAGGCATCCGCCGAGAAACTACCTCGGCAGGCCGCCCAGCCCCGGTGTCCCGACCAGCGGGAGCGCCGCCTGGCAGGACGGCTTGAATTTCGGCACCCGCGGTCCCAGCGCGTTCAGCACGTCCTGGATCGCGTTGTTGTCGTAGATGATTCCGAGGTGATCCGTGCCGTCGAGCGGGCACTGCTGCTGCAGGACGATGTTCGTCGCGCCGGGGCCCTTGAGGAACGCGTTGGTGTACGGCGTCACGACGTCGTCCAGCCGGGTCTCGATCACCGTGTAGTGCACCCCGGGCACGGTGTCGCCGTGCGCGTTCAGAGCTTTGGTGAAGGGCGAGGTGTTGAGCTGCTGGTCGAACGCGGGGGCGCCGGAAGCGCTCAGGAAGTCGACGCCCGTGGCGTTCTGGACCGCGCCGATCAGGCTCAGCACACCGAAGAAGCTCGTGCCGTAGTTGGACGGCGCGAGGCCGACGAGCGAATCGACCTTCGACGCACCGCCGAGGTTCTGCAGGTAATAGCGGGGCAGCGGACCGCCGCCCTGCGACCAGCCGACGATGTCGACCTTCGCGGCGCCTGTCTGCGCCAGCACCTTGTCCACGAACCCGGACACCTGTCGGGCCGAGGTCGGGATGTCGCCCATCGCGCCGATCACGCCGCCGGTGGAGGCGGTGAGCTGGGTGTCGCCGTAATTCAGTCCGTAGACGCAGTAGCCCTGGTCGGCGAGCAGCGGTCCGATCCGGGCGAAGGAGTGGGTGATGCGGGAGGTGGTGCCTTCCAGCAGCACCACCGGACGCGGGTGCGCCGCGCTCGGCGTACACGGCACGTTCACGCCGGGCGGGTTGGCATCAGGCGTGGAGACCCAGCTCGCGTAGCCCGAGACGGAACCGCCGACCGGGTAGTCGAGGGCGGCTGCCTGCGCGGGAGTCGTCTGCGCGACGCAGAAGCCGCCCACCAGGGCGACACCCGTGCACGCCTGACCGATACGTCGTCTCGTCATTACCGGAGAGTAACGCGATCCTCAGGCTGCGGTGAGACTCGCGTCACACCCGGATCCGGGGTCCGGGGTCAGCCCTCCCGGCCGCTCGTGGTGCACACGCACACCCGGTTGCCGTCCGGGTCGGCCAGCACCGTGAAGGCGGGCGCCTCCTCGTCGTCGACGACCGTGCCTCCCGCGGCGACGGCGGCTGCGATGCGGTCGGAGGCGACCTCTGGCGCAATCCATAGGTCGAAATGCCAGCGTTGACGGGGGGTCTCGTGCTCGTCGGTGCCTTGAAACCACAGGCTCGGCACGCGGCCGGTCGGGTCGAAGACGGAGTCGTGAATGCGGTTGTCCGGGCTGCCGGTGAGCAGCGCAGACCAGAACGGCCCGACGCGGTCGTCATCAGCAGTGTCGAGCGCCAGCTCCAGCTGTGTGACCTCGAGGGGTCGGGCGGCCAGGCCGTGCTCAGCGGCGATCCGGCTGACCTCCCCGGCCAGGTCGAGGTCCTTCTGCGTGACCCACAGCCCGGCCTCGTGGGTGCACAGCGACAGGTCCACCACGCCGTAGGTGAGGCGGACGTCCGGATGGTGGTTCGCGGACTCGGCCGCGTCAGCGACCGCAGTGATGAACTTCGCGGCAGCGGCGTAGTCGGGAACGGCGTAGCGGGCGTGCAGCGCCTGGGCGAGCTTGCGCCAGTCGTCCAGCCCCGCGGCGCGCATCTGTGCGTTATCGACAGTGTCCATCCTGCGACTCTGGCACGAGGGTCCGACAGCTGTGGGCGTTTCCGGCCCGGCAGGCTCAGCCGCCCGGTAGCGCCGGCCGCAACGCCTCCGTCAGCTCTGCTCGGGCGCTGACCAGCGACGGGCCGTACCAGGTGAGAGCGCGGCCGGAGACGAGCGCGGTCGGACTCGTGAACGCCTCGGGGCCGTCGTCGGCCGTGAACACGTACGGCTCGTCGGGCAGGACGACCAGCTGCGCGACACGCTCGATCTCGGCGACGTCCGCACGCGGGTAGCGCTCCTTATCGGCGTACGCGTTGACCAGGCCGAGCCGATGCAGCACGTCGCCGGCGAAGGTGCCGCCGCCGACGACCATCCAGGGGTCGCGCCACACCGCGATCGCCGCGGCGACCGACGGCAGCGTGGGCGGTGCCGCCCACACCTCCCAGGCGTCGGCCAGCCACTGCGGCCGCGGCCAGCCGAGGGCGGCGAACATCCGCGCGAGGGAATCCAACGCCTCTGCGACGCCGGTGATCTCGGTGACCCACACCGCGATCCCCGCATCACGCAGCCGCCGCACGTCCAGCTCTCGGTTCTCCTCCCTGTTGGCGATCACCAGGTCGGGTCGCAGCGCCCGGATCGCCGAGAGGTCCGGGTTCTTCGTGCCCCGCACCCGGCGTACGTCGAGATCGGCGGGATGCGTGCACCAGTCCGTCGCGCCGACGACGGCCTCCGGACGATCGTGCGCGAGCGCCTCGGTTAGCGACGGCACCAGGGAGACCACCCGGCGAGCCGGTGAGAGGAGGTCCAGCGGGTGTCCCAGATCATCGGGCGGCAGCACGCTGCTCATCCAACCCGCCTCCCCCGCCATGGGCCACACTGGTTGGCGACCAGGCCCATGCGTGTGGACCAGCGGTCAGGCGACCTATCAGCAGCGCACCTTCAGCGTGGGACGGTCCACACCACGAAGTTGTTGAGATGGTGACCCTTCACTACGCGGCTGGCCGGGTCGCAGGTGATCAGGACCACCACGGGCGACGGCGATGATCCCCAGACGGTCTGATCGGTCTGCAGGGTTGTCTTCGGCACCGATGCTGTGCGCGTCACGACGGCGTCTATCTGCCGGCCCGACGAGCAGGTGATCCGGAGCGGGGCCGCCGCCGCCACTTTCGTCAGGTTGTAGAAGTTGTCCGGACCGTCGTAGGTGACATGGCCGGCGATCACCGCTATGCCGTTCTGCCCCGGCTGCGCAGAACCGGAGTACCACATCGTGGTGCGCCGCGGCGGGTAGATCTGGCCCTGGGCATTGAGCCCCAGCGCCTTCACGTGCTCGTCGATGCCGATGGAGGCGATGGTGAGACCGATGGGCACACAACCGCCCTCCGGCGCCGTCGATCGGCTCGGCGTGCTGACCCCTCTCGGTACGGCGACGGTGCCACGCGTGCCCGCGCCGGTCTTCGACGTTCTTGTCCCGGGTGTCTCCTGCGAACCCCGCGACGAGGGGGTCGTGGGAGCCGACCTGCCTGCGCCAGCCGTGCCGGAGGTGTGAGGTCCGGGCACAGCCGCTGGCGCCGAGCAACCAGCGACGACGCAGCACACGGCGATCCACGAGACCCCCATGAGGGTTCGGCGCCTGCGGGCGGAATGTCCCACGCTCTAGTGTCGGCGGATCCGCCACATGGCGCCACCGGTGATCACGACAGCACCGCCACCCAGCAGAGCCAGCTCGAGAGGCCCTCGACCGCCGCTGCCCGACGGTCCGTCCGTGATGACTGCCGGGCCCGTCGTCGTGGTCCTGGTGCCCGTTCCAGTAGTCGGCGCGGTGTTCGTTCCGCTTCCAGTTCCTGTCGTCGACTCCGTACTCGTCGCACTTCGGGTGCCGGTGCCTGTACGCGTGCCGGTGCCTGTACGCGTGCCGGTGCTCGTTCCAGTACCGGTGCCCGTACCTGTGCCCGTGCCGGTTCCGGTTCCGGTTCCGGTAGTCGTCGGACTGCTGGTGCCGGTGGGCGCGCTGGTCGTGGAAGGGGGAGCCGTCGGACTGCTGGTCGTGGTAGGCGGAGCCGTCGGACTGCTGGTGCTCGTGGGCGGAGCCGTCGTACTAGTGGAGCTCGTGGGCGGAGCCGTCGTACTGCTGGTGCTGGTCGGCGGAGCCGTCGGACTGCTGGTGCTCGTGGGCGGCGCTGTGGGCGCGGTGCTGCAGGACGGTCTGGTGATGACGTTGGTGTCCAAAGTGACTGCGCCGTTGCGGGCCAGAAGTCGACCCTGCACCCTGGCCGTGGTCTTGGCGCTGATCGACGTCAGCGCGAGAACAGTGCCGACGAATGTCGAGCCGGTCCCCAACGTCGCAGAACTTCCCACCTGCCAATAGACGTTGCAGGAATTCGCACCATTGACGAATTGCACACGGCTGGCGGTGGCTGTGATGAGCGTGCTGGCGGACTGGAAGATGAAGACGGCGTTGGGATCCCCCTGAGCGTTGAGCGTCAGCGCCCCGGTCACGCCGAGGGTATTTCCTTTGTAGACCCCAGGCGTGAAAGTCCTGCCGCCCAACTCAGTGGCTACTGACGCCGTGGGCTTCTGGCCGGCCGCCTCGTTGTAGGCAGTGGTGAGGTCGCCCTTGGCTTGACGTGCGACGGCGTCGGCGCGGTGGATGGTCCCGTTCGTCACCCGGCCGGGCGGAAAGCCGGTGACCGCTGTACCGGGGCTGACACCCACGTTCCCGCTGATGGCAGAGGGTCCCGTGTTGGTGACGGTCGACCCCGCGAGGACGGCGAAGCTGGCGGCGGTCCCCAGGCCCACCGTCGGTTGCGCGGCGTCCGATTCAGCGACTCCGAAGGCCGATATGGCCACCACCAGCGACGTGACGCCGACGGGAAGAATGATGCGGCGCATTCTACGCCCAGAATTGTCTTCGGTATTGATCATGGGCCCCGACTTCCCGCGGTGTGCCTGTACAAACAGAGCACGCGACGCGGCTTGTCAAGTACGACGCTAACCCGTTCACTACCACGGAGTCAATGACTCCGCCATCATTTCCTGCGTTCGTCGGAAAATCCTCGAATATTGTCTCGACACTGCCCCAATGCGGACCGAATAGAGACGTTCACATAATCCCATTCTCGACTTTAGGGGCGTATATTGCCTCTGGCGATTCGCTACTCGCACGAATGCAGCGGTGGGTCAGGACCGCCGGCGACGACTGATGGGTCCGGCGGTCACCAGCGCGTGAATCCGGTTGAGCACCGAGCGCGGCCGTAGCGCCGGGCTACTCGTACCCGCGTTGTCCGCCATCCCGTCGATCGCGTCGGTCAAGACCTGGTGCGGGTCCTTGGACGGCCGCCATCCGAGGTCGTGGTGGGCGTGCGCACAATTCTGCAGCGGCACCGCGAAGGCCAGATCGATCCAGCCGGGGCTGAGCGGTTGCAGTCCGACCTTCCAGCTGCCCGCGACGATGGCCCGTAGGACGGTCGCCGGCACCTGGACGGGACGGGCGCCCAGGACGTCGGCGACGATCTCCCTCGTCAGCGGCTCGTCGGCGGCCAGGTTGAACTCCCCGCCCCGGCCCTGTTCGAGGACCCGGTCGAGAGCGTCCGCGACATCGTCGGAGTGCACCACCGGGATGGCGAACCGTCCGTCGAGCGGCAGCACCGGGAGGTACCGCAGCAGCCGCGCCGGGAAGTACGCCGGAAGTCCGTAGCGGTCGAGCGCGGCACCCGCGTCCCGTTGCATGACGATGCCGGGCCGGATCCGGGTGAGCGTCATCCCAGCCGGGTGGTCTTGGGCATAGGTGTCGAGCAGCCGCTCCGCCGCAGCCTTGTCGTTGCTGTACTGCGAGCTCGTCATGCCCGTATGCGGATAGGACTCCTCGACCGGCGTGTCGCTCGTCTTCGCGGCGTACGCGCCGACCGACGACATGTGCACGAAGTGGCCGACACCCGCACGGTCGGCAGCCGCCAGGACGGCCGCCGTGCCTCCCACGCCCACCCGGGTCAGATAGTCGGGCCGCCGGGTCGGTTGGAACGCCCAGGCGAGGTGCACGACGGCATCCACACCGGTCATCGCCTCGTCCAGCGCCGCGGGTGCGGAGTCTTCGCTGAGATCCACCCGCTGCCAGCGCACATTGTCGTACGGCGGCTCGGACGGCGGCGGCCGGCGGGCCAGCCCGACGATCTCCACGTCCTCGCGACCGGCCAATCGGCGCAGCAGGGCGGTGCCGATGTTGCCGCTGGCGCCGGTGATCAGCAGCCGGGTCATTCGACGTCCAACCCGTGCGACGTGCGCACCAGCCGGCCCACCCGCAGCTTGATCCGCCGGCCGTAGGACAGGACGAGCGCGGTGTAGCCCGGTGTGTCGCCGTGGTATCCGAGGAAGCCTCGCGGCCCCGCGACCATCGCCCCGGTCACCACGTCGTACCGGCTCTGGTGCCATGGGCACACGAGGCAACCCTCGGCATCCACATGCCCCTCACTCAGGTCGGCGAGCTGGTGACGACACCGGCGGGATACGGCGAAGTCCTGGCCGTTGCTGTTGCCCACGGCCCACCGGCCGTGACGGCGGACCGATCCTGGGGGAAGGTCGCCGGCGCGCGGCTGCTGTTCGCTCATGCTCGTGCGGTACCCGTTCGAGGCGATGGTGACGCACAGGCCGCGCCCGCCCGACCGCGGCGGCCGGCCCGGACGGCGTGCGGGCATACTTCGTACACGTGCGTGCCCTAGCCAAGACCTCCGCCGCTCCCGGCCTCGAACTGATCGACGCCCCCGAACCGGACTGCGGACCCGACGACGTGATGATCCGGGTGCTGCGCACCGGCCTGTGCGGCACCGACCTGCACCTGGAGCAGTGGGACGAGTGGGCGGCCTCCACGCTGCGCGTGCCGCAGATCATCGGCCATGAGTTCTTCGGCGAGGTCGCGCGCGTCGGCGCCCACGTGACGAGCGTCCGGGTGGGCCAACGCGTTTCGGGCGAGGGCCACATCGTGTGCGGTGAGTGCCGCAACTGCCGGGCCGGGCGGCGGAACCTGTGCATCCGCACGATCGGGATCGGCGTCAACCGGGACGGCGCGTTCGCCGACTACGTCGTGATCCCGGCGACCAACGCCTGGGTGCAGCCCGATGACATGGACCCCGACGTGGGCGCGGTCTTCGACCCGTTCGGCAACGCCACGCACACCGCGTTGTCCTTCCCGATCGCGGGCGAGGACATCCTGGTCACCGGCGCGGGCCCGATCGGCGTGATGGGCGCGGCGATCGCCAAGCACGTCGGCGCGCGCAACGTCGTGGTCACCGACATCAGCGACTACCGCCTCGCGCTGGCCGAGGCGGCCGGCGCGGACCGGGTGGTCAACGTCTCGCGCGAGCGCATCGGCGACGCGCAGCGCGAGCTGGGGATGCGCGAGGGCTTCGACATCGCCCTGGAGATGTCCGGCCATCCAGCGGCGGTCGAGGAGATGCTCGCGAACATGAACCACGGCGGACGCATCGCGATGCTCGGGCTGCCCGCGGGTCCGTTCGCCATCGACTGGGGACGGGTGATCACCCACATGATCACCATCAAGGGCATCTACGGCCGCGAGATGTACGACACCTGGTACGCCATGAGCGCGATGCTGCAGTCCTCAGGTCCGCTCGAGCACGCGGTGCGCTCGGTCATCACCCACCGCTTCCCCGCGGAAGAGTGGCAGCAGGCGTTCGATACCGCCCGATCGGGCGAGTGCGGCAAAGTCGTCATGGACTGGAGCTGACGCCACCGCGTCGCTCCCTCACCCGAGGAGACACCGATGTACGACATCAAGGACGATCTGGCCGCGACCCTCGCCGAGATCGAGGACGCGGGCCTGACCAAGCACGAGCGTGAGCTCACCTCACCGCAGTCCTCCCACGTGCGCACGAAGCAGGGTGAGGCACTGAACTTCTGCGCCAATAACTACCTCGGCCTGGCCGACCATCCCGAGATCGTGGCCGCGGCCACCGATGCGTTGCAGCAGTGGGGTTTCGGAATGGCGTCGGTCCGCTTCATCTGCGGGACCCAGTCCCAGCACGCCGAGCTCGAACGCCGTATCGCCGACTTCGTCGGGCAGGAGGCCGCGATCCTCTACTCCTCCTGCTTCGACGCCAACGGCGGCACCTTCGAGGTGCTGTTCGACGCGCAGGACGCGATCATCTCCGACGCCCTCAACCACGCCTCGCTCATCGACGGCATCCGACTGTCCAAGGCGAAGCGCTACCGCTACCAGAACGCTGACATGGCCGACCTGCGTACGCAGCTGGAGGCGGCCCGGGACGCGGGTGCCCGGCGTACCGTCGTCGTCACCGACGGGGTCTTCTCGATGGACGGCTACTACGCGCCGCTGGACGAGATCTGCGACCTGGCAGAGGAGTTCGGCGCCCTGGTGATGGTCGACGACTCGCACGCGGTCGGCTTCGTCGGCGACGGCGGACGCGGGACGCACGAGTTGAAGGGTGTGCTGGACCGGGTCGACATCGTGACCGGCACCCTCGGCAAGGCCCTCGGCGGAGCCTCCGGCGGGTACGTCGCCGCGCACCGGGAGATCGTCGACCTGCTGCGCCAGCGCTCGCGTCCCTACCTCTTCTCCAACGCCGTCGCGCCGAGCGTGGTCGCCGGCTCGCTCAAGGCGCTCGAACTCGCCGCGACCTCGACCGACCAGCGGGAAGCGTTGCGGCGCAACACGTGTCTCTTCCGCGAGCTGATGACCGATGCCGGTTTCGAGCTGCTGCCCGGCGGTCACCCGATCGTCCCGGTCATGTTCCCGGGCGAGGACGGCGCCCGCACCGCGGCCCAGGTCGCCGATGCCATGCTCGAGCGGGGTGTCTACGTGATCGCCTTCTCCTACCCCGTCGTACCGCAGGGCAAGGCGCGCATCCGCGTGCAGCTGTCGGCCGCGCACAGCGAGGACGACGTGCGCACCTGCGTGCAGGCGTTCGTCGACGCACGCGACGAGGTCACCGCAGGCAGCTGAGGCTGCCCCGCGGTGACCGTCGTCGGTGGGGGTGGATCCCCCGTCAGTGCTCCTCCACCGCGTGGGAGTCGGTGAGCGTCAGGGCGCCGCCGATGGCGATGACACCGACGACCGCCGCCAGCACGGCGTAGGTGATGCGCTCGCCGTGGAAGAACGACGCCACGAGGGCACTGCTCCAGGTGCCTGCCGGCAGCTGCGTGGTGACCAGCGCGGCGATGAGCGTGCCGACGATCGCGGTGCCGACGCTCGTGCCGACCTCCTGTGCCGTGTCGTTCAGTGCCGCGCCTATCGACGTGCGGTTGGCCGGCATCGCATCGATTAGAGCGACCGCACAGATGGTCATCACGGTGCGCAGTCCGATGGTCATCAGGACCATCGAGGCCGCGATCGCGGCGTACCCGTGACTGACGCCCCACGACAGGCCCACCAGGGAGAGGGTCAGGCAGACGGCGCCGACCAGGCAGGCGATGCGGTGGCCGAAGCGCTTGCCCAGCCACTCCGACAACGGGGTCGCCGCGAGCATCGTGATGATGAGCGGCAGGTTGGCGAGACCGGCCTTGACCGGGCTCCAGCCGTACGCGTACTGGAAGTGCAGGATCAGACCGAAGAGCACCGCGGCCATCGCGATGGAGGTGCCGATCTGGGCGAGCACGGCGCCGCGAGCGGTGCCGTTGGACATGATCGACAGATCAAGCATCGGTGCGGCGCTTCGACGCTCGTGCCAGACCCAGGCGACGGCGGCGGCGATCGCGCCGGCGATCGAGGCGAGGGTGATCGCCGAGAGCCAGCCGTGCTGCACGCCACTGGTCAGCGAGTAGCAGGCGAGGCCGATCATGGTGATGCTGAGGAGCGCACCCGGCAGGTCGAGGCGGTCCTTGGTCAGGTCCTCGGGACGGTCCGCACGCACTCCGAGGCGCACGCCGATGCACGCGATCAGCGCGATCGGGGCGTTGACGACCAGCAGCCACTCCCACCGCACGTGCGCCAGGGCGGTCCCGCCGAGCAGCGGGCCGAGGATGAAGCCGGACATGCCGACGACGATCATCACGGTGACCGCGCGCATCCGCAGGTCCTTGTCGTCGAAGAGGCGGAAGACCAGGGAGTTGGTGATGGGCGCCATCGCGGCGGCCGCGATGCCCAGTGCCGCACGCAGCGCGATCAGCTCACCGGTCGACTCGACGAAGATCACGGCCAGGCTGAGCACACCGAACAGCGCGAGGCCGGCGAGCAGGACCCGACGCCGCCCGAGACGGTCGGCGATCGATCCGGACGTGAGCAGCAGCCCACCGAACGTCAGTGAGTACGCGCCGGTCACCCACTGCAGCGCGGTCGTGCCGCTGCCGAGGCTGCGACCGATCGTGGGCAGGGCGATCGACAGCAGAGTGTTGTCGACCATCTCGACGAAGAACGCCAGGCAGAGGGCGGCCAGCGGGATCCAGGCCGCGCGCAACGACGTGTAGGTGTGCGGCGCCGGCGCCTTGACGGCGATGTCGGCGGTGTCTGCAGGGGACGTGGTGTCTGTCATGGCGGCCTCCTCAGGGTGACGGACGAGCTCGGTGGTCATGCCGACGAATTTAGGGATGCGTGCTTTCAACGCGGTTTCATCCCGGTTTCACGCCGCGCGCCCGCGCCACACCACCCGTCTGCGTTCCGCCAGGGCGCGCGGCCGGTCGGCCTCCCCCCCAGCCTCCGATCGGCCGACTATCGTCGGTGAGAAGAACGAGCGCCCACCAGCGCGCTCGTCACAAGGAGATCGCTTCATGAGCTCAGACGCCATCGTTCTGCTCAAAGACGACCACAAGCGCATCAAGAAACTGTTCCGAGACTTCCAAGCCGCCGGCGAGAACGCCACGAAGACCAAAGGCGACCTCGTCACCAAGATCATCGAGGCGCTGACGGTGCACACCTACCTGGAGAACGAGGTCATGTACCCCGAGGTGCGCACGTTGCTTCCCGACCTCGAGGAGGACGTGCTCGAGTCCTACGAGGAGCACCACGTGGCGGACGTGCTGTGTACCGAGTTGTTCGCCATGCAGCCCTCCGACGAACGATTCGACGCCAAGACCACCGTCCTGATCGAGAACGTCACCCACCACATCGATGAGGAAGAGAACGACTGGTTCCCGAAAGTCCGCGCGGGGCTGAGCCGGAAAACGCTGCAGGACATCGGCGCTCAGATGGCCGACATGCGCGACAAGGCACCTCGGTCCCCTGCCCAGCCGTCGGCCCTCAAGAAAACCGTCGACGCCATCATCAGATAGCCACCCGCCCGCCTGACGGCTCCTGAGTACACGGCGGTCGGCCAACAGGGGCGGCTGCACCCGCACGACACGCACACCACGGCCGAGGGCCGAGGGCCGAGGGCCGAGGGCCGAGGGCCGAGGGCCGAGGGCCGAGCATGGCCACGCCGCGCCCCCGGACGGGAGGCGCGGCGCGGCATGACCTCAATGGTTGGTGTCGTCGTCCCCGCGGGTCTCGGTGCGCTCGCCGGTGTCGGTCTCGATCTGCTCCTTGCGGACCTGCTCGGTGACCTGCTGCTCACCGGTGACAGTCGCGGTGTCGAGCTTCACGCGCTCCACCGGGACAGTCTCCTTCTGCACGACGGGCTCCTCGGCGTGCAACGTCACCTCGTGCTCCTCCTCGGTGAACTCTCCGCCGGACATCGCTGCGCCGCGGTTCTCATCGGTGATGGGCTCACGAACCACCCGCACCTCTTCGTGGCTGACCGGGACCGTCGTCGTGACGTCCTCGGTTGTCACGAACTTGCGCAGGCGCGCCCGGCCCGTCTCACGGGTCTCGGTACCGACGTGCACCTGCTCCTCCGAGCGGGTCATAGCCCCGTCGGTGGTCGGACCCGACGTGTCCTGCCCGACGATGCCGGGTTCACCCGCGCGGTCACGACGATCGTGGCCACCGTCGCCGGCGGCGGCCAGCTGAGCGTCCTGCTCACTCTCGTGGTCATGCGCAGCGTGATCGGCGTGGTCGTGGTCCGCGTGATCGTGGTCATGGTCGGCGTGGTCGTGCGTCATGCCCTGCTCATCGCCGCCGACCGCCGACGTGCCGTAGTTCAGCCCGTAGTACTCGTACAGCTTCTGCTCCTGCTCGACGTCCAGGTGATGGTCGGCGTCGACGCGGGGGGCGTCCTTGACCTTGTCCTTGCTGTAGGGGACCTTCAGGTCGTTGCCGTCGACGTCCCCGTCGCGCAGGGGTACGAAGGTCTCAGCCGTACCGAAGAGCCCGGTCTTGACCGTGACCCACTCGGGCTGCCCCGACTGGTCGTCCAGGTAGATCTGACCGACGGAGCCGATCTTGGAACCATCGCTGTCGACCACGTTGCCGGTCACGGCCTGGATCTGTTCTGTGGAAACCATGCGGTCAATCCTTTGTGTAGTGGGATGAGCACGAGGTGCCTACCCGGCAGCGCCGGGGTCTTGGGGCCGGATGGCTCGCTGTGCGCGCCACCCGGAAGGAAGCTAGGAACTGGGGGAAGGGGCGCCGTCGAGGTCGTCATCGACCGCGATGTGCTCGGTGCGCACCTGATCGGCGACCTCCTGCTGGCCGGCGACCCGTTCGACGGTGATGCGGACCGATTCGACCGGGCGGGTCTGCATGGTGAATACGGGCACTTCCGCGTGCAGGACCATGACGTGTTCCTGCTGCTCGACCCATTCCGTGTCGCTGTCCGGACTGTCGCCGGTGATGTCCATCCGGTCCACGCGTAGCTCCTCGCGTCGGACCGACACGGTGATGGTCTGTTCCTCGGTGATGACGACCTTGCGGAACCGCACCTTGGTCGACGGGCGACGCCGGGTGCCGGTGCGCAGCTGCTCTTCACGCAGAAGCATCACGTCCGCGTCAGCAGGATCAAGGACGTGATTCGATCCCTGCGAGTTGCGTCCGGGCCGCGAGCTCTCCTGCTGTGCCGGCGGCTCAGGTGCTACATCCCCCGCGTGAGCGGTGGTGTTGCCGCCGGAAGCCATGGCGTAGTGCACACGAAGTGTCTGTTCCTGCCCGATGTCAAGGTGCCGGACCGCCTCGACACGCGGGGCTGCGGCGATTACGGCCGCCGAGTGAGGGAACCTCAAGCCCCGGCCATCTGCCTGAGCGTCCCCTAAGGGGATGAACACCTCAGACCTTCCAGCGGGCCCCGTTGTGACGCTGACCCACGCGGGCTCTCCGCTCCGATCATCGAGGTAGATCCGGCCGATCGCACCGATCGTGGTGCCGGCGCTGTCGATCGCCGGGCCACCGGCGAGGCCGCGGATCTGTGCCATGGAGATCACGTGCGTTCCTTTGAACGAGGGTGTGATGCGCCCGTGTCACACACGGTGGTGTGTCGGGCCCGACGACGGCGCCGGACACCTGCGGGGGTCGTGCGCGACCGGGGTCGCCGGCGGACCCCCACAGGGTCGAGCTGCAGGGTGGGTCAGTTGCCGAACGTGTCCTTGACGTCGTCGCCGACTTTCTTGGCCGACGCCTTGCCCTGGTCGGCCCGGCCCTCGGCCTGCAGGCTCCTGTCGCCGGTCGCGTCGCCCGCACTCTTCTTGGTCTTGCCCTGCAGGCTCTCGGCGGCGTGCTTGGCCTTGTCCATCCATCCCATGAGATCTCCTAGTGACTAGCTGGTCGAGGGCACCCGTGCGGATGCATCGGATTTCCGGTCACTACGTGGTGACCGGGGCTGGTCGAGCAGGACGCGTGCGGTGACGCCCTGGTCGGGGAACGCGGATCGCAGCTGCGTCCTCAGGGCCTGTGTCGCCTCGTGGATGCTGGTGCCGTCGGCCTGTTTGTCCAGATGGGCGGTGACCAGCACCGTGGTCGCGGCCCCGGCCTGGCTGCTGCTGGCCTTGACGGACGTGAAGGGGCCGGACTTCTGCAACGAGTCCGCCACTGCGGACGCCAACGACGCGGTGTCCAGGATGATCGTCCCTCGAGGGTCGCTCTGGGGCATCTTCGTCTGCTTGGTCGTGGTATTCCGCAGATGCGCAAGCAGCCACCACATGCCGATCAGGCCCAGGACCAACGTGACCGCTGCGAAGGCCCACGGCCACCAGCTGCTGGCCGCCCAGGTCGGTAGCGACCCCAGCGAGATGCGGCGCGAGTAGCCGTGTAGCACCAGGTGGTAGCGCCAGTCGATCAGCACCAGTCCCAACGCGATCGACAACAGCGCGATGACGATCGTGGCGAGGCGGTCGAGCTTGTACGGCGCGCGGCTCATGCGGTGACCTCCTGAGTGTCGACCTTCACCGGCAGGTCGCTCAGCCGACCGATGCGGTCGTGGATCTGCTTCGTGGCGGTCTGGACGATCTGGTCCTGCTCGGCTCCGGGCGTGGTGTGCAGCCGGACCCGGACGCGGCGACGGGACACCTTCGAGTGCGCCTGCAGGACCCCGGGCACGTCCTCACCGGCGGCCTTGGCCAGTCGACCGAGCGCCGCGGGCGCGATCCACACGTCGGCGGATTCGTCCTCGTCGGGGACCAACTGATGGGTGGATCGGCGCGGTTTGAACGAGACATAGAGCAGCAGCACCCCGACCAGGAGAGCGAGCACGGCCAGCGGAACGACCCAATCGGCCCGGGTGGAGTGGTTGACGCCGTCGATGGCGCCGCGAGCCCAGGCGTGCCCAGCGGCCCAGCCCTGGGTGACGAGCAGGTCATGGAGTCCGATGACAGCCAGGGCGATCAGGGCGGCAGCGACCAGCAGACCGGTCACCGCAGCCACTGGGGTGGCACGGGGCGTGTTCCGGGTACTCATCGGACCCTCCGTTCCGGTGCGCCGACCTGGTCGGCGGTGAGGACGTGCACGGTGACGTCGACACGACGTACGTCGCTGCCGGACAGGCGGCTGGTCTCCGTGCGCACCTGGTCGCGAGTGGTGGAGGCGATGTCCTCGACCACCCCGGGCCAGGCCACGGCTATATCCAGCGCGATCCAGCTGGAAGCGCCCCGGATGCTCACCGCGGCGTGCGGGTACCCGCGGCCGCGCAGCTTGTCGATGTTGGAGCGGTAACTCACCGTGCCGACTACGTCGGCAGCGATGTGTTCGGCCAGGTGCTCGATGGCGGCAGAGCGCACGTCCAGGGTGCCGCGGGTGGATGCTTCGTGGGCCGGCTCGGACGTCGTCGGTGCGGTATCGGCGGCCATCTCCTGAACGGTGCCCGCCGCAGGCGAGTCACTCACGCTTGCCACGGACCAACGCCGCCAGGTCCAGTTCACCGTCGACCTGGGCACCGACCAGATAGCCGATCACACCCAGCACGAGAGCGAGCAGGAAGCCGGTGAAGCCGTCGATCGCGATGGCGATCGCCATCAGCAGTCCGGCGAGCAGGCCGAGAGCAGAGCGTGTCATGAGGTTCTCCTTGGGAGAGGTTCGGTGGTGCTGAACGGGTGGGGGAGTCACAGCCGGCCGTACCGGCGCGACCCGGGCCACCCGGAGGGAAGGATCCGACGCATCGTTCGCGCTGCACGGCGGGTATTGCCGCGCACCGACGACAGGCGCCCGTGCCGCACGATGTCCGGCACGGGCCCCTGACCCGCGGCGTGCGGGGCAGCGGCGGTCACCCCGAGTCGGTGGTCGAGCTCCGCCATCGCGGCCACGTACTCCTGCGAGTCGCCCCCAAGATCCGGGTGCAGTCGTCGCGCGACCGCACGTCGCGCCGCGGCGTGATCAGGGGTGCGGTCCGCGTCGGAGGTCATCAACCCTGGTCGCCGGCAGCGGCAACGTCCTCGATGGTGACGTCCACCCGGCCGGGTGCGACCCGTTGCACGGCCGTCCGTACGGCCTGCGCCGTCGTCATGGCTGTGGCTCCCCAGGCGAGGACGATATGCACGTCGTATCCGTCGTCCAAGGTGCGGACGCCGGCAACCCGACGTCCGGGCAGATAGGTTGCGACCTCACCGAACGCGCCGGCGTGCAGCCCGTGCACACCGGGAGTGGCCAGCACCGCATCCGTGATGACGTCGGCCATCTGCGACGAGCCGCCCTGGGGCTCCGCTGGGTCACTCGACACGCGACTGCTGCTGCGAATCGTCATCGTCGGATCCGTCGTCCAGGAACACGTCGTGCACCGTGATGTTGACCTCGGTCACTTCCAGCCCGGTCATCTGCTCCACGGTGGAGATCACGTTGCGGCGTACACCGGCGGCAAGGTCCACGATCGCGACGCCGTACTCGGCGACCAGGTCGACATCGACCGCGGCCTGACGCTCCCCGACCTCCACCGTGACGCCCTGGGAGTGGTTGGTGCGCGACCCGGGGATCCGGTCGCGCAGTGCGCCCACGGCCCGTGCAGCTCCGCCACCGAGGGCATGCACTCCCGATACCTCGCGGGTGGAGATACCGGCAATCTTGGCCACGACCGTGTCGGCGATGGACGTGCTGCCCTGTGACGTCACCAGCGGGCTGTTGTCCTCGCGTGTCGACACCTCCGAGCTGTTCTTGCCGGAGGCAGATTTCGTCGAGGTGGGAGTCTTCGTGGTGCCGGCCGATGAGCCGGCGTGGGTGTCTGTCATGGCTGCTGCCTTCGATAGCTGCGGATGTTCAAGAGAGGTCTCGGTGCGTTCGGCGGATGCGGCGGCGGGCGACCATCGGTCGCCTGCCTAGTGCCCCATGACCACCGCGAGGTCGGGGCGGCGGGCCGTTGTGTACACCGTATACGGAAAAGCGTACGGTGTACACAAGCGTTGTCGGGCCGCGTCGCGAAAGGGCGAACGGTCATCGGGAAGCCCTCGATCTCAAATCGAGACCGGGCCAGCACACCGCAGAGCAGGATGGACCTGCAAAGGTCAGGTGGTGTGGTGAGACAACTCGGGAACGGTTCCAGCACGGGCGCACGACGGCGGCTGTCCCTGGAACAGATCGTGGCGGCGACGGTGGCCATGATCGACGAGGAAGGCATCGCCGCCGCCTCGATGCGCACCGTGGCACGCCGACTGCGCGTGCAACCGATGGCTCTGTACAGGTACGTCGAGAACCGCGAGGACCTGTTCGACGCTGTGGTCGACCACATCGTGAACGAACTCGATCACGACCCGGACATTCCGAGAGCCACCGCCGAGACCGACTGGCGTTCGTATTTGACCGGCCTGGCATGGGGTGTCCGCCGGTACGCGCGCGCCCATCCCCACGCGTTCCCGCTCGTCGCGACGCGCCCACCGAGTGCTCCATGGATCAACCCACCGCTGCGATCGCTGCGCTGGATCGAGACCCTGCTGCAGCACCTGTCGGAGGCCGGGTTCACCGACGAGCAGGTGCTTTTCACCTACCGCTCCTTCAACAGCTTTCTTCTCGGCCACCTGCTGCTGGAGACCAGCGCGATGGTCATCCAGGACCCCAAACCGGGCGACGGATCCTTCCAGGCCGGCGACGACAGCGGGTCCCACGACCCCGTCGAACCCGCCGACCCCGTCCCGGGTTCCATCAGCCCCACGCGTACGACCGCCGATCGCGAGGAGATCGCGGATGCGGCGGACGGGGGCGCCAGTGAACTCATCGGCGTCGCCCCGGACGACTACCCCGTGATCCACCGCCTACGTGAGGGCCTGACAGAAGACCGGTTCGAAGCGGAGTTCGGGGCGGGCCTGGACATCCTGCTCGACCGGATCGACACCGAGCTCGGCGATCGGGATGCCTGACCTGGGCCCGGCTGGTTCACACAGCATCGTCCCCGTCGTGCAGCGACCGGACCATGCTGCGCAGGATCCGCAGCGCGTCCGACGTCTCGCCCGGGGTCAGACCGCTCAGCATCCTGACCTCGACGGATCGGATGGCGGCGGTCGCCTTCGCGAGGCTCCGTCGCCCGCGCGGCGTCAACCGCGCAGGCAGGACCTTCCCCACCGCGGCCTCCGTCGGCCTGGTCACGTAGCCGTCGCGTTCCAGGGCCTGCAGCAGCACGTTCATCGACTGCCGTGTCACGAAGGCGCCTCGGGCGAGTTCGGAATTCGAGAGGCCCGGGCGCTGGGCGAGCAACTCGAGGCAGGAGTAGTGCGTCACGGTCATCCCCAGCGGCCTCAGCACCGCCTCCATCTCTGAGCGCAGGGCGCTGGAGGCCTCTTTGAGCAGGTAGCCCAGCGACGTCTCCAGGTCGATGCCAGGTCCGTCTTGACTCATGTCAGTATTCTGACATACGGTCCCTCGTGTCAGATTACTGACACGCCACGGAAAGTAGGACGATCATCATGCCCGTCACCGGCCCCGACTTCATCTCGCTCCAAGCTCGCGACCTCGACGCCTCGCAGGCGTTCTACGAGCAGTACCTCGGTCTCGTCCGATCCCCCGTCGGCCCTCCCCACGCCGTCGTCTTCGACACCAAGCCGATCGCGTTCGCTTTGCGGGACATCGTCCCCGGCACCGATCTGGCGTCCGTCCCGCAACCCGGCATCGGCGCCGCCATCTGGCTGCACGCCACTGACGTGCAGGCCATGCACGACGCCCTCGCCGCGGACGGCCACACGATCGTGAGCGCGCCGATCGACGGCCCGTTCGGACGCACGTTCACCTTCGCCGACCCCGACGGCTACCAGGTCACGCTGCACGACAAGGCCTAGGACGACGGTCGCCGCGCCCCTGGAACGGGGCGTGGCACGTTTCCGACCCGTCGCCTACCCCGGGAGACACACGTCGCACCACGCGACTACGGTCGAAATCATGGACTTTCGATACCTCGGCAACAGCGGACTGAAGATCTCCGAGATCACCTACGGCAACTGGCTGACCCACGGCTCCCAGGTCGAGGACGACATGGCGGTGCGGTGCGTGCGCGCCGCTCTCGACGCCGGCATCACCACCTTCGACACCGCCGACGTCTACGCGAACGGCGCCGCGGAGAGTGTGCTCGGCCGGGCCCTGGCCGGCGAACGCCGCGAGGGGATCGAGATCTTCACCAAGGTCTACTTCCCGACGGGTCTGAAGAAGCACAACGACACCGGCTTGTCCCGCAAGCACATCCGCGACTCGATCGACGCGTCGCTGCGGCGGCTGCGCACCGACTACATCGACCTCTACCAGGCGCACCGCTACGACCACGAGACGCCGCTGGAGGAGACGATGCAGGCGTTCGCCGACGTCGTGCGGTCCGGCAAGGCCCTCTACATCGGGGTCAGCGAATGGACGGCCGACCAGTTGCGCGCCGGCCACGCGCTCGCGCAGGAGCTCGGCATCCAGCTCATCTCCAACCAGCCGCAGTACTCCATGCTCTGGCGGGTCATCGAGGACCAGGTCGTGCCGACGTCCAAGGAGCTGGGCATCTCCCAGATCGTCTGGTCCCCCATCGCGCAGGGCATTCTCACCGGCAAGTACCAGCCCGGCCAGCAGCCGCCGGCGGACAGCCGCGCTGCCGACGAGAAGGGCGGCGCCGACATGATCAAGCGCTTCATGAACGACGAAACCCTCACGGCTGTGCAGAAACTCGTGCCCATCGCCAAGGACCAGAACCTCTCGATGGCGCAGCTCGCGGTGGCCTGGGTGCTGCACAACGACAACGTCGCCGCCGCCCTCATCGGCGCGTCGAAGCCGGAGCAGGTCACCGACAACGCAGGCGCCGCCGGCGTCACCCTCTCACCCGACGTCCTCACCTCGATCGACGAGGCGTTGGGCGCGCTACCCGAGAAGGACCCCGGCAAGACGAGCTCACCCAAGGAACGTCTCGTTTGAGGCACGAATGCCCGCGGGCGTTGCCAACCTGAGCAATTCCTGAACATCCTCGCTACGCTCCGGCGATGGGATTCTCCACGCTGGTGCGGACCAAGGATGTCGACACCGTCATCCACCAGAACGACGAGGGCGGCGCGGACCATCACGCGAAGCTCGGGAAGAGCCTCGGTGCCCGAGACCTGATGGGTTTCGGGATCGGCATCGTGATCGGCACCGGCATCTTCACCCTGACGGGAGTGGAGGCCAAGAACCACGCGGGGCCGGCAGTGGTGATCTCATTCGCCATCGCCGGCATCATCAGCATGCTCGCGGCGTTGTGCTACGCCGAGCTCGCCGCCGCGGTGCCGACCGCGGGCAGTTCCTACACGTACGCGTACACCACGATCGGCGAGATCTTCGCGTGGATCATCGCGTGGGACCTGATCCTGGAGTTCGCGCTGGGCGCGGCGGTGGTCGCGCGCGGCTGGTCGGGCTACCTGCAGTCGTCGTTCAACCTGCCGCAGGCGTTCTTCGGCGAGGAGCACTCCGTCGTCAACCTCGGCGCCGTCTTCATCGCCGGCATCCTGGGCGTGATCGCTGCGGTCGGCATCCGCGAGTCCAAGTGGGTCACCAACGCGCTCGTCGCGATCAAGGTGTCCATCTGCATCTTCGTGATTGTCGTCGGCATCTTCTTCGTCAAGGCCGCCAACTACAAGCCCTACATCCCACCGTCCCGTCCGGACACCACAGGGGCCTCGGGCCTGTCCCAGCCGCTGTGGCAGTGGGCTTCCGGCTCGCACGCCACGGCGTACGGCCTGACCGGCGTGCTCGTCGCGACCGCCGTGGTGTTCTTCGCCTACAGCGGGTTCGAGGCGGTGGCCAACCTCGGCGAGGAGACCAAGGATCCGGCCAAGGACATGCCGCGCGGCCTCATCGGCACCCTGGTCATCTGCACGGTCCTCTACCTTGCCGTGTGCGCCGTGCTCACCGGGATGGTGAAGTACACCGGCCTGTCCGAGGGCGCCCCGATCTCCGACGCGTTCAAGCAGGTCGGCATGGGCTGGGCGAACGTCGTCATCGGCATCGCCGCCGTCTGTGGGCTGAGCTCGGTGATCCTGGTCGACATCGTGGCCATGGGCCGCATCGGCTTCGCCCTCTGCCGTGACGGGCTGCTGCCCCCGGCCGTCGGCCAGGTCCACCCGAAGTTCAAGACGCCGTTCCGCATCACCATCTTCACCACCATCGCTGTCTGCATCCTCGGCGCGTTCGTGCCGCTCGCGACCCTCGCGGAGATGGTCAGCATCGGCACTCTCTTCGCGTTCGTGGTGGTCGCGATCGCGGTTGCCGTGCTGCGGCGCACGAAGCCGAAGATGAAGCGGCCGTTCCGCACCCCGGCCATCCCATGGCTGCCCATCGTGTCCGCGCTCGCCTGCGTGGCCCTGATGAGCAGCCTGGCCGTCGAGACGTGGATCCGGTTCCTCATCTGGCTCGTCATCGGACTCGTGGTCTACGCGTTCTACGGCCGCAAGCACTCCCGCCTCGCCACCGGCGAGAAGGCCATCGCCGGTGTGGATGACGCCGACCCCGTCGACGCCTGACCTGACCTCCTCCTAGGACGGACGACCGGCATGTCGGGGCACCCTCGGGTGCCCCGACTCCGTCTCGGGCTCCGGTTCGAGATGCGGCAGTGCCCGGTCCAGCCAGGCCGGCAGCCACCAGTTGCTCCTGCCGAGAAGGAACATCGTCGCCGGCACGATGATCAACCGGATGACGGACGCGTCCAGGAGCACGCTGACGCCGAGACCGAGCGCGAGCATCTTGATCACCACGTTGGTGGACAGCAGGAACGAGAAGAAGACGCTCGCCATGATCAGCGCCGCGCAGGTGATGACCTTGGCGGTCACCGCCATCCCGTCTGCGACGCTGCGGCCGTTCTCCCCGGTGGCCACCCACCGTTCGCGAATGCGTGAGAGCAGGAAGACCTCGTAGTCCATCGACAACCCGAAAACGATGGCGAACATCATCATCGGCACGTAGGACTCGATCGGGACCTTCTCGTGGACGCCGAGCAGCGAACCGCCCCAACCCCATTGGAAGACGGCGACGACGACGCCGTAGGCCGCGGCGATCGAGAAGAGGTTCGCGAAGGCTGCCTTGAGCGCCAGCATCGGACTGCGGAAGCTCGCGAGGAGCAGGACGAACGAGGCCGCGACCACCACCGCGATGATGACGGGCAACCGTGCGGCGACCTGATCGCGGAACTCCAGGTTGCCGGCGAGGGTGCCGGTGACATACCCCGTCGACTTCGATCCGGCGAGCGCGGACGGCAGCGTGGTGTCGCGCAGCGTCTTGATCAACGCATCCGTCTTGGCGTCTTGGGGGCTGGTGGTGGGGATGACGTTCGCGACCAGGAGCTTCCCGTCTGACGTCGGCTGGGGCGTGGTCACGGACGCCACGCCGTGAGTCGATGCGAGGTCCTTCTGCAGCGTCGAGCCGAGCTGCTGCGCCGAGGTCGTGGATGTCCCGGACGGCAGCTGCACGACGATCGCGACGGGCCCGTTGGCACCGACGCCGAAACCCCTGCTGATGGCGTCGTAGGCGCGGGCATCTGTGTACGACGAGGGGTCGGCGCCCTCGTCGACGTGCCCGATCGTCATCGACAGCACCGGGATCGCGATGATCGTGAGGAAAGCCAGGCCTGAGACCAGGTAGATCCAGGGACGTCGTTCGACGTGGACTGCGTACCGGTGCCACACCGTCTCGGCACCCGTGACGTCGCTCTCCGCGCTCGGCGCGCGCACCCGCAACCGATCGATCGAACGACCGGCGAGTCCGAACATCGCCGGGACGAGGGTCACGGACGCCGCGGCGGCGACCGCGACGGCGATCGACGCGGCCGCGCCGAGCTTGCCGATGAAGGTGATGCCGGAGGCGAACAGCCCGAGCATCGCGATGACCACCGTGACGCCGGCGATCAGCACGGCCCGACCGCTGGTCGCCGTCGTGAGACCGGCTGACTCCACCGGATCCATACCGTCCATCACGTGCTGGCGGTGGCGGGTCGTGAGGAACAGCCCGTAGTCGATACCGACGCCCAACCCGATCATCACGGCCAAGGTGGGCGATACCGAAGCGAACTCGGTGGCGGCCGCGACGACTCCGAGGAGACCGAGACCGGTCGCCACCCCGATGGCCGCCGTCACGATGGGCAGTCCCGCGGCGTACACGCTGCCGAAACCGATCAGCAGCACCAGGATCGCCACCCCGATCCCGATCAGTTCCGAGGTCAGGTGGGCGTTCTCGGGACGCGCCGCCTGGCCGAGGACGCCGCCGTAGTCCACGTGCACCCCGACGCTGCGCGCTGGAGCGACCGCGTCGTCCACCGACCGCACGTACGACGACCCGAGGGTCGCGGGGTTCACGTCGAAGTGCACGACCGCGTACGACGTGCGGCCGTCCTTGGACGTCGTCGGGTCACCCACCGACAGCACGTGCGGCAGCCTGCCGACGTTCTGGGCGGAGGAAGTGATCTGGCTGGAGTGCTGCGTCAGCGAACCCGTGGACACCGTGAAGACCAGTTGGCCGCTCTGGCCGCCGGAGGATGGTGCATGCTGCTTCAGCAACGCCCCGCCCTGCTGGGCCGACGAGCCGGGCAGTGAGAAGTCGTCCGAGTACGACGACCCGACGGCGCGGTCCGCGATGGTCGCGCCGGCGAGCAGTGCCAGCCACACCACCAGAACGACCCAGGCGTGGGACGCGCAGAAGCGCCCCATCCGGTACATCGAGCCCTGTGCCGTCTGCGGTGGATCGTCGGCGGTGCCCATCAGCGACTCGAAGGTCCGCCGAAAGAAGGGGTCACCACACCCCGACAAAGTGTCATGACTGACAGTAAGACTAAAATGTCACAGGTGACAAGATCTGGAGTGAGCCCGGATGAGTGAAGAGCCCGGCCGTCGTGAGGCGAACAAACGCGCAACCCGGGAGGCACTCCAGCAGGCCGCAGACCGGCTCTTCGCCGAGCAAGGGTATGAGCAGACGACGGTGCGCGACATCGCCGCAGCCGCGAAGGTGACCCCTCGCACCTTTTTCCGCTACTTCGGTGGCAAGGAGGAGCTCATCGTCGACGAGGCGCTCAGCTGGTTGCCGCGGCTGACCGCCGCCATCCGCCGGCGCCCGGCCGGCGAGCAGCCGCTCGCCGCCGTCCTGCACGCCCTCGCGGACGTGTCCGCCCAACTGCGGGATCAGGGGTTGCCCGCGCCGGTGCTGCTCTTCGCGGACGGGCCGCCGAGCACTCGGCTGCGGCTGCGGGGACCGGCTCTGCTGCTGCGCTTCGAGGAGGGCATCGCCGGCGCCGTGCTCGACCGCCTCTCGATCGACCGCACGGAGGACGATGAGTTGCGCTACGAGAGCGATGTGTACGCGCGTGCCGCGGTCGCGGCCATGCGCAGCGCGATGATCAGAGACTGGGCACAGCGCGCCCGCGGCGATGTGGACCCCGTGCCGCTGCCGGAACTGATGCGCACGGCGTTCGCCCTCGTCGCGTCCGCCTGACCCGTCCTGATCGATCCGACCGACAGTGAGAATCGCAGACGGCAGGCACCTGCAGCGGTGAAAGCGGAGGTCCCCCGAACCGACCGACCGGCGTACTGTCGAAACATGAGCACAGCACCCGCCCATCTGCTCGAGGAGCTCGAGCCCGTCGTCGCGCAGAACCTCGACCGACACCTCGGGCTCGCCCAGGAATGGCACCCTCACGACTACATCCCATGGAGCGAGGGTCGCGACTTCGCCGCGATGGGAGGCGAGGACTGGGCGCCGGAGCAGTCCCGGCTGTCCGAGGTCGGCAAGGCCGCGATGATCACCAACCTGCTCACCGAGGACAACCTGCCCTCTTACCACCGGGAGATCGCGACCCGCTTCGGACGCGACGGTGCCTGGGGCACCTGGGTGGGGCGCTGGACGGCGGAGGAGAACCGGCACGGCATCGCGATGCGCGACTACCTGGTCGTGACCCGCGGAGTGGACCCGGTCGAGTTGGAGCGGGCCCGGATGGACTACATGACCTCTGGTTACGACTCGGGCGACAAGACGCCGCTGGAGGCGGTCACCTACGTCTCGTTCCAGGAGCTAGCGACGCGGGTGTCGCACCGCAACACCGGCAAGGTCACCGGCGACCCGGTCGCCGACAAGCTGCTGGCGCGGATCTCCAAGGACGAGAACCTGCACATGGTCTTCTACCGCAACATCGTGGAGGCCGCCCTGCAGATCGCGCCCGACGCGACCATGCGCGCGATCGCCGACGAGGTGATCGGCTTCGAGATGCCCGGCGCGACGATGGCCGGCTTCCGCCGCAACTCGATGATGATCGCCAAGGCCGGCGTCTACGACCTGCGGCTGCACCACGACGAGGTCATCGCCCCGATCCTGAAGTACTGGAACGTCGACGGGCTGACCGGGCTCGGCCCGGAGGGTGAGAAGGCGCGCGAGGAGCTGGGGGCCTTCATGGCCGGCCTGGATGAGCAGGCGAGCCGTTTCGTGGAGCGCCGTGCCGAGGGCCGGGCCCGGGCCGCCGCACGCTCCGAAACCGGCGAGACGCCCGATATCGCCAGCTGAATGTACGGGTCGGGGCATCTGACCGAGCTGTTCCGGGTGCTCGACCTGACGGGAGTGCTCGCCAACGCGACCCTCGGTGGAGTCATCGCGCGCGCCGAGAAGCTGGACCCCTTCGGTTTCGCGACCCTCGCGGTTCTGTCGGGGCTCGGCGGCGGGATCATCCGTGACGTGCTGCTGCAACACGGCACCCCGGTGGCTTTGACCGACTACGCCTACCTCGTGACGGCCCTCGTCGGCGCGGCCATCAGCTTCGTCATCCGCGTGCAGGGTCGCGCCTGGGACCGGGTCTGGCCGATCATCGACGCGGTCGCCCTCGGCACCTGGGCCGCGGCCGGCGCAGCCAAGACCCTTGCGGCCGGGCTCGGCTGGCTGCCGGCGGTGCTGCTCGGCATGATCACCGCGGTCGGCGGCGGAGTGGTGCGCGACGTCGTGCTGCGCCGCATCCCCGGAGTGCTCGGCGGCAACACCCTCTACGCGACCTGCGCGCTCGGCGCCGCCGGTGTGCTCGTGCTGCTGTCGACGAACGGCCACCCGACCGTCGGCCTCGTCGCGGCGACGATCTTCGGCGCCGGGCTCTGCATCATCGCGAGGTGGCGCGGCTGGATGCTGCCGAGCGCCGACGCCTGGTCACCGGCACGGGTGGTGCCGCCGGCCTACCGCCAGCGGATCCGGCATCGCATCGACCCCGAAGCCCGCCAGCGTCGGCGGGCGGCTCAGACCGACTCCGCACCTGAGACCGCCCGACCCGAGGAGACGCCGTGAACGACGCCACTCCCGCAGCACGAGTCCTGCAGGGTCTGCCGGAGCACCGCGCGGACCTGGAGCACTTCTACCGCCACCTGCACCAGCACCCGGAGCTGTCCCATCAGGAGAGCGCCACCGCGGCGAGAGTGGATGAGCGACTGCGTGATTCCGGATACGACGTCACCACCGGCATCGGGGGCACCGGCGTGGTGGGGGTGCTCCGCAACGGCGACGGGCCGCGGGTGCTGCTGCGCGCGGACATGGACGCGCTTCCGGTCGAGGAGGACACCGGGCTGGACTACGCCAGCACGGTCACCACGACCGATGCCGAGGGCGACACCGTCCCGGTGATGCACGCGTGCGGTCACGACGTGCACGTGACCGCGCTCCTCGGCGCGGCCGCGCTGATGGCGGCCGCCCGCGATCAGTGGAAGGGCACGCTGGTGGCGCTCTTCCAGCCGGCCGAGGAGGTCGGCGACGGCGCACGCAGGATGGTCGAGGACTCCGGATTCGTAGACGCCGTCGGGGCGGTCGACGTGGCCCTGGCTCAGCACGTGATGCCGATCCCCGCGGGCATCGTCGGCACTCGCCCCGGAGCGATCCTGTCGGCTGCGGACAGCATGCGCGTCACCGTGCACGGTCGCGGCGCCCACGGCTCGATGCCCCGGTCCGCCGTCGACCCCGTCGTGCTCGCGGCCATGATCGTCGTGCGCCTGCAGACCGTCGTGTCCCGCGAGATCGCGCCGACCGAGCCCGCGGTGCTCACCATCGGCAGCGTGCGAGCCGGCACCAAGAGCAACGTGATCGACGACCACGCGGTCCTCGAGCTCAACGTGCGCACCTACAACGAGCAGACCCGCACCGCCGTGCTCGACGTCGTACGCCGGATCGTCACGGCCGAGTGCCAGGCCTCGGACACCCCGAAACCGCCGGAGTTCGAGCTGTTCGACCGTTTCCCTGTCACCACCAACGACGCCGTGACGACCGAGAAGGTCGCCGCGGCGTTCGCCGACCACTTCGGCGAGCAGCATGTCGATGCACCGCTGGAGAGTGCGAGCGAGGACTTCAGCGACCTGCCCAGGGCACTCGGCGTGCCCTACACCTACTGGATCTTCGGAGGCGTGGACCCCGAGAAGTATCAGGCGGCGACGGACGCGGGGCGGGTCGCGCAGGACATCCCCGTCAACCACTCACCGTCCTTCGCGCCGGTCGTCCAGCCCACGCTCGACACCGGCGTGCAGGCGTTGGTCGTCGCTGCTCTGGCCTACCTGGGCGTCGACGGTTGAGCGGCAGATGTGACCGTTTTCCGTCGAGATACGTCTTCAAGAATCAAACTCGGTCAATAACAGTCACAATGTGAATGGTATTGACGGGTCTTGACACGTTTGTGGATGCGGGTGGAATGTGCCCGTATGACCGATAGAGAGCCTGTAGATCAGACATCGGGTACCTCCCCTGCCGGACGGGTCACGGCAGAGCACTCGCGACGCAACTTCCTGACCCTGGCCGGTGCGGCGGGACTGGGCGTCGCCGCCACCGGGTGGGCGTTGACGCCGGAGGCCTACGCCGCCTCGGCCACCGGGACGCCCGCGCCGTCGGCCGCCAAGGGTGGCCGCACCGCCGCCCCCACCTTCACTCCCATCCGACCGCCGGCGACGCCGCTGGCCGTGCGGTCGCCCTATCTGAGCACCTGGATGGCCACGGACAATCTGCCGGGCACCTGGCCGACGTTCTGGACCGGGCGGATCACCGCGATGGCCGGCATCGCGCAGATCGACGGCACGGCGTACGTGTTCCTCGGCGCTCCCGCGCTGCCGAACACCGATCCGCTGCCGACGATGCGGCAGGTCAGTCTGACGGTCACCAGCACCTCGTCGGTCTACACGTTGGAGGAAGCCGGCGTGCGGGTGACGGTCACCTTCTTCTCACCTGTCGAGCCCGGTGATCAGCGCCGTCAGAGCGCGCCGCTCAGCTACATCTCCGCGACGGCGAAATCGGTCGACGGGAAGGCGCACGACGTGGGCCTGTACTTCGACATCTCGGGTGAGTGGGGCTATGGCGACACCTCGGCGGAGATCACCTGGGCCCAGACCGACATCGGCACCGGCGCCAACCGGCTGATCAACCTCAACTACACCCCGGCGAACCCGAACGTGCTGGCGGAGACGAATGACACGGCCAGCTGGGGCACGATGGTGTGGACCACCCAGCATCGTTCCGGCCTCACCTACCAGATCGGCGAGGACAACGTCGTCCGGGCACGCGTCGTGAACGGCGGAGCGCTCGACGGCAGCATCGACACCGCCCAACCACGCGCGATCGACGACCGGTGGCCGGTCTTCGCCTTCCACCTCGATCTGGGCAGCGTTCGCGCCGCGACCGAACCGATGGTCATCTCGATCGGTCACGTGCGCGAGCCCGCGGTCAGTTACCTGACCACACCGCTCGCTCCCCGATGGAAGACCTACTTCGCGGTGTGGCAGGACATGGTCGCCTTCTTCCACCGCGACTGGTCTGCGGCATCGAAGCGCGCCACGAACCTGGACGACCGGATCCGCAGCGCCGCGCGGAAGGCGGGCGGCACCCAGTACGCCGCTCTGGTCGCCACCGCGCTGCGTCAGGCCTACGCCGGCACCGAGCTGGTCACCGCTCCCGACGGCAAGGCGTGGGCGTTCCTCAAGGAGATCTCCAGCGACGGCAACGTCTCCACCGTCGACGTCACCTATCCGTGCATGCCGGTGTTCCTCTACCTCGACCCGGCCTACCTCGGCGCCATCCTGGAACCGATCCTGCAGTACGCCGAGACCGGCGGATGGCCCAAGCAGTTCGCCGAACACGACCTGGGAGCGCACTACCCGAACGCCGACGGCCACAACGACGGCAACGAGGAGGACATGCCGGTCGAGGAGTCGGCCAACATGCTGATCATGTCCGCGGCCTACCTGCAACGCGCGGACGCCGCGGCGGCCCGGAAGTTCGCCACGGCGCACTACACGATCCTCAAGCAGTGGAGCGACTACCTTGTCGGCAATGCGCTCGACCCGGGCTACCAGAACCAGACCGACGACTTCACCGGCTTCATCGCCCACAGCGTCAACCTCGCGCTGAAGGGCATCGTCGGGATCGGCGCGATGAGCGTCGTGGCGACCACGGCGGGCAAGAGCGGCGATGCCACGCACTACCTCGGGGTTGCCCGGGACTACATCAAGCAGTGGGTGACCAAGTCCACCGACAGCGGCGGCAAGCACCTCAAACTCGCCTACGACCAGGACGGCACCTGGAGCCTGAAGTACAACGGGTACGCCGACAAGGTCCTCGGCCTCGGTCTGGTCCCGACCACCGTCGCCGCGGAGGAAGCCCGCTGGTACCTGGCGCGAGCCGGCACCTACGGCGTGCCGCTGGACATCCGGCACACCTACACCAAGGCCGACTGGGAGATGTGGACGGCGGCGTGGCTGTCCGATCGACCCAAGATCACCAGTCGCCTCATCCAGGGGCTCTACACCTTCGGGAACACCACGCCGTCCCGGGTGCCCTTCAGCGACTGGTACGACACCACGACCGACCGGCAGAGCGGATTCCAGGCGAGGCCCGTGGTGGGAGGGTTCTACGCGCTGCTGACCGTGTGAGGGACGGCTTCCTCCTACGGGACGGGAACGGCGGGTGCGGCGGTGTCGTCGCATCCGCCGTTCTGCGTGGTCCACCGCCTGCCACCACCTGGAGCCGGGCGCTTTCGAGACGACCCACAGCCTGCGCAGAGCAGACCCAGAACTAGCGCCAGCAACCTTGGGAGGGTGCTGAGTTCGGACTGTCAGGGAGCGGTGTAGGACCGTGTCGACCTCTATCGCCGGTTCGTCGGCGCACCCCGATCAGGGGCTGGACGGCACGACGGGCAACCGACGTCTGACCGCCACGACGGGAATGCTGCTGCTCCTTCTCCTGGCGGTCGAGGGCGTGACGGTCCTTTCGGATCCGCGACCTGATCACGATCCACGTCTTCGTGGGTCTGCTGCTGGTGCTCCCCGTCCTCTGGAAGATGGCGACCACCGGGTACCGGTTCGTGCGCTACTGCACCGGCGACGAGGCGTACGTCCGACGCGGCGCACCACCGCTCGTCCTGCGAGCGCTCGGGCCGTTGATGATCCTCACCACCCTCGCGCTGTTGGCGACCGGGATCACCCTGCTCCTGCAGGGCCCCGGCCACCGCGGTCCGTGGCGCCTACTGCACAAGGCGTCCTTCTTCGCGTGGGTCGCGGTCACCCCGCTGCACGTGCTGGGACATCTGCGCGAGGCCGTGGTCGAGTCCTGGCACGATCTACGTCCCGGGGCCGAGGATGCCGACGGGCGCCCACGCCTCATCCGTCGGCTCACCCTCGTCGCGGTGCTGCTGCTCGGCGTCGGGTTCGCGACCGTCGTGTATCCGGCCGCCGCGTCATGGACCGCCGGTCAGGGGTTCCGTCGTGACGGACCAGGCATCGGACATCGGCGGTGACGCGCTCCGCGCGGACTCGTAGCTCCCTGCACATGTGGTGGGCGCCGATACCGTGACATCCATGTGCCCAGCCGTCGGCTCGCCTCCGACAGCAGCGGACGGTCGCCGATTGCGGGTGCTCGTGGTGGAGGACGAGGCCGGTCTCGCCGAGGCCCTGGTCGCCGCGTTCGACTTCCGCGGCTGGGATGCCGAGAGCGCGGTGACGATCGATCAGGCGACCAAGACGGTCCAGCTGCGGGCACCTGACCTCGTCGTGCTCGACGTGATGCTGCCCGACGGCAGCGGATTCGATCTCCTCACCACGCTGCGCGCGCGCAACCCTCAGCTGGCGGTCCTCTTCCTCACCGCGCGGGACGCGCCGCAGGACCGGGTGCACGGCATCGAGCTCGGCGGCGACGACTACATCACCAAGCCGTTCGACCTGTCCGAGGTGCTCGCACGCTCGCAGGGGCTCATGCGCCGCGCCGGCCTGCTGCGACAGCAGCAGGGCAATCAGCTGCAGGTGGCCGACCTGCTGATCGACGTCGACGGTCACGAGGCGCGGCGCGCCGGTGAGCTGATCACCCTCACGGCGACCGAGTTCGCGCTGCTCCGGTATCTCGCCGGTCACCAGCGCCGGGTCCTGTCGAAGGAGGAGCTGCTGCGCAAGGTCTGGGGCAGCGACTTCGACGGCACCTCGCACGTCGTGGAGCTCTACGTCAGCTATCTGCGCAAGAAGGTCGATGCCGGTCGGGAGCCGCTCATCCACACGGTCCGCGGCGCCGGATACGTGATGCGGCCGCCACTGACATGAGGCTGCGACCACGGACGCTGACCTCACGACTGGCCCTGCTGCTCGCCACCCTCGCGCTGCTCGCCGGCACGATCGCGGGCGTCGCGGCGACGTTCGGCATCCGCGCGTTCCTGATGGACCAGCTCGACAACGAGCTGCACCAGGCATCGGCACGCAACATCACGCTGAAGTCACCGCACGGCGACAGCGACCACGACCGCGACAACCGGGGCGGCGACCCCGCCAGCAACGCAGGACTCCCGCCGGGCACGATCACCGGCCAGGTCTCGAACGGTGCGATCACCGAGCTGGTGGTCGCGGCCGACCTCGACGGCGATCACCTGCCCACTGCCGCCGACCGCGCGGCGGTGCAGAAGGTGGTGTCCGCCTCTAATCCGAGGACCGTGCGGCTGCCCTCTCTCGGGGACTACCGGGTGCTCACCAGCCGGACTCCGGACGGTGCCCAGCTGGTGACCGGGGTTCCTCAGGGCCGGGTCGACCACACGATCCGCGAGCTGATCGTCCTGGAGACCGTGGTGCTCGCCGTGGTCGTCCTGCTGGTGGCCGGGGTGGGCGCGTTCGCCGTACGACGGTCGATGCGCCCGTTGCAGCACCTCGCCACCGTCGCCCGCCGGGTCACGCAGCTGCCGCTGGAATCAGGGCAGAGCCGGATCGACGTGCGCGCCGAGGAGCTGCGCGAACCGACCGAGGTCGCCCAGGTCGGCCGTGCCATGAACGCCATGCTCGGGCACGTGGATCTCGCGCTGGCCCAGCGGGACGAGAGCGAACAGCGCCTTCGGGATTTCGCCGCCGACGCGAGCCACGAGCTGCGTACGCCGCTCGCGGTCGCCCGCAGCCATGCCGAGCTGCTGCGGGAGTACACAGCGTCGACCCAGCTGCCGGAGCAGGTGCACCGCTCCCTGCAGCGCATCACCGACGAGACCGGACGGATGGCGAGCATCGTCAACGACCTGTTGCTGCTGGCGCGGCTCGACCGGGAGGTCACCGAACGGCGCGAGGACGTCGACCTCACGTGGATCCTGCTGCAGGCGGTCGACGACGCCCGCGTCACGGCGCGCGACCACCACTGGGGACTGACCATGCCCGAGGAGCCCGTGCTCGTCCGCGGCGACGAGGAGCAGTTGCGCCGCCTGGTCGGCAACCTGGTGGCCAACGTGCGGATGCACACCGGCGAGGGCACGGTCGCGACCTGCGTCCTGGAGCGCAACGGTGACCGGGTGATCCTGCGGGTGCACGACACCGGCCCCGGTTTCCCACCCGAGCTGCTCGACCAGGCGCACCTGCGGTTCGCCCGCGCACGGCACCGGCAGGAGAGCATCGAGAGCACCGGGCTGGGTCTCGCGATCGTGCAGGCCGTCGCGCGTTCGCACGACGGATCCCTGGAGATCACCAGCGTCCCGGGTGACACGACGGTCACGGTGGTCCTGCCGGTGTCGCCGCAGGAGTGACCTCAGCGGTCCCGGGCGAGGAGGAGCGCGCGGGCCGGGCACTGCTCGACCAGCACCCGGGCCTCGGCGCGGCTCAGCGTCAGCCGCGACGGCACGGGGTAGCCGAACTCGTCCAGCTCGACGGCACCCCCCGAGACCACGGCGCACACGCCGTGCGCGGTGCAGGCGACCCGGTCGACGACGATCTGGTCCTCGCCCCGCTTATCGCGCCGCACCGGCCCACTCCTTGGTCAGGGCGCACCGACCCGCGAGGTGAGCCTCCACCTCGGCGGTGAACGTGCGCAGCCCCGATGCGACGAATCGTGAGACACCGTCGGGGAATCGGCACGCTCCCCGCCCGGGCAGCATGCCCAGGCGATGGTGCAGGTCGAGCATCTCCTCCGGCGGGAGAGCACCGTCGGCGAGGCGCTCGAGCTGCTCTGCGACGGCCGGTACGCCGAACATGCACGGGCCGCACTGGCCGGCCGACTCGCCGGCCGCGAAGGTCGCGATGCGCGAGAGGTGGTCGATCGGGCAGGACCGGCGATCCAGCACATGCACGGCACCGGTGCCGGTCGGGACGCCGTACGGCGCGAGCCCGGCATCGGACCAGGTCGCCGTCCACGCGTCGTGACCACGCAGCCAGCCGCCGCTCATCCCGGAGATCCCGACGCCTTGCACGTCGAGCGCACCGGCGGCATCGAGCAGATCGCGCAGGGGGATGCCGGCCTCGGCGTCGTAGACCCCCGGACGTTCGACGTTCCCGCCCATCGTCACCAGACGCGGGCCGGGTTCCTCGGCCGTGCCGAAACCGCGGAACCATGCCGCGCCGTGCCGCTCGATCTGACTGACCCGCCACACGGTCTCGGCGTTCAGCACGAGCGTCGGACGCAACCGTCGGCCCTGGGCGTCCCGCCCGCCGGTCGAGATCGGCGCCAGTCGCGTGATCGGCCGGGCGCGCCCGCCGTGCAGCAGGTTGACCAGCGCCGACTCCTCCGAGGCGACGTACCGGGACGGCACCGAGAGGACCCGGAGGCCGGCGTCGTGCAGGCGCCGTTCGGTCTCGCTGCCGCGATGGGCCGCCCACCGGGTGCGGCGGGCGAGCAGGCCGGCGCCGTGCTGCAGGGCATCCAGATGCTCGGCGACGACCAGGGCGTCCTTGTGCACTCCGATCTCCCCGTCGCAGGCGTTGACGATCAGGTCCGCACCGGCGTCGAGCGCCGACTGCAGCTTGATGCTCGTGGGGAAGCGAGCGCCGCCCCGACCGGTCAGGCCGGCCTGCTCCAATAGGGTCACCAGGCTCATGTCCACTCCTGACGTAGGACCTCGCGGCGCCGTGCGCTGTCGTGATGCGACCCGGCGATACGCCAGATCACCACGATCCCGCCGGCGACCGCGCAGGCGATCGTGGTGCCGCGCAGCAGCGGCTCGTTCGAGGTGCCCATGGCGATCCCGTGCCAGAGCGTGAGAGGCCACATCGCGAACGTCGAGCGGTGCACGACGCGCCAGACCCGCTGGCTGATGCGGTGGCGCAGCAACGAGGTCGCCATGACCGCCGCGAGGACGTCGACGCTCAGGGTGCCGAGCCCGACCAGGAAGCGGCGATAGGGCGAGGTGAACGGGACGAACGCCGAGATCAGGTCGATGTGCACATAGGTCTCGGCGACGGCGGTCGCGATGTGCAGGACCAGGAAGGTGAGCATGCCGAGAGCAAGGCTGCGGTGCACACCCTGGATCACCGTCGTACGTTCGCCGGCGCGCTGCCGGGCACCGGACAGCACCAGGCCCAGGATCATGACGACCGTCATGAGCACGATGCTGAGCGTGCCCGTCGCTCGCGAGACGTACCAGAGAGTCTCGTTCACGACGCGCTCCGATCCTGCCGCGCGGGCATCGGCCAGCCCGGCGTGCGCGACACGTCGCCGGACTGCCCGACCAGCCGGGCCGGAATGGCCCGCTCGGTCAACCAGGTGACCGCCGCGTCGCCGAGCACGCAGGAGGCGGTCGTGGCGGTGTTCGCCTCGAGTGCCGAGGCGGCGACACAGGTGACCCGCCGCCACGTGTGCGGCACGGATCGGGCCGTCCTGGGGTCGATGAGGTGATGGTGTGGACCGTCGGGGAGCTGCCAGTGGCGACGGTCGGTGCCCGACGTCGCGACACCCTGGGTCGTCACCGAGATCCGTTGCGGCACAGTGCCGTCCTCGTCCTCGACGGCGATCGCCCAGCCGCCGACCGGTGGTGGCCCGGCGACGGCGATGTCTCCCCCGAGGTCGACCAGGAACCCACCGGTGAGCGTCCTCGCCAACTCGTCGGCGACGCGGTCGGCCATCGAGGCCTTGCCGGTGGCGCCGAGGTCGATCAGGGTGCCGGCTGCGACGGTGACCGTGCCGGCCCGGTGATCCAGCGTGAGCTCGGACAGGGTGCTGCGCGGGCCGGGCGTCGAGGCTCGCCCCGATCGGCCGTCGCCGACGCTCGCCGGTGAGTCCGCAGCGGTCCGCGCGAGGACCTCCGCGAAGTCAGCGTCGTAGCCGATGCGTTCCATCGCGGCCCCGAGGGTGGGGTCGACGAGCCCGTCGGTCACGTCCGCCGCCCAGAGCGCGTCGTCGAGCAGGGACAGCAGGAGCGGGGACGCGGGCAGCGTCACTGTGCCGGCGGCGCCGGCCGCGGGCGCGACGGACAGCACCGAGACCTCCGAGTCGGGTCTGAACCGCGACGCCACCGCATCGAGGTCGGCGATCGCCCGGTCCACCATGAGACGAGCCGAGGGCAGCTCGTCCGGCCGCGTGGCGACGATCCGGCAGTCGACGCCGATTGCCCGGAACTGCGCGAACGCGTTCATGACGAGTGCGTCTGAGCCTGCGTCGACTGCGTCGTGGCCGGGGTGGTGACCGACGGGACGCTGCTGAACGTGCTCGTGCTCGAGGTCTTGCTCGGGGTCTTGGTGGACGTGCTGCTGGAGGTGCTGCTCGTCGACGAGCTGGTCGTCGAGGACGAGCCTGTCGTGCTCGGCGCAGAGGTGGAGGTCGTCGTCGTACCGGACCCGGCGTTCGCCGGGGTCGCGATGGCGAGATGCCCGACGAGGGCGAGACCACCGATGGCGCTCACGCCGATCGCCGTGCGGGTGATGCGCTGCGCGCGTCGGAGTGCGGGAATCATGAGAGGTCCTTCGGTCGGGAACGTCTCAAGCCTCTCGGCGCAACTTCTCAGCCGCATCAGCGTCGGCTATGGGCTTGCTGCGGCGCGTCGCGGATATGGCCGACGTCCCCTCACCCGTTCTCGCCCTCCCGCGGTTAGGCTCCGAATGTGGCCGCGTTCCGGTCGGTTCCATTCCCGCGCACTGTCGATGCTCCGAGGAATCCCATGTCGAGATCACGTCGGCCACTCGCCCTCCTCACGGCCCTGATCACGGCGGCCGCGATGTGCCTGGCGTCCCTCATCGCCGCCGCCGGGCCGGCATCGGCCGCGACCGCCACACCGATCCGTGGCGTGCAGTCCGGTCGGTGCCTGGATGTCTCAGGGGCGAGCCTGAAGCCCGGTACGCACGTCGAGCTGTACGACTGCCATGGCTCGGCGAACCAGGCGTGGACCGCGACGTCCGCCGGTGAGTTGCGTGTCTTCGGAACGCAGCGCTGCCTGGACGTCGGCGGGAAGAGTCGCCAGGCCGGGGCCGTCCTGGAGAGCTACACCTGCAACGGCGGGGCCAACCAGCACTGGACGATCAGGGCCGACCATCACATCGTGAGCGCCCTGACCGGCTACTGCCTCGACGCGCTGCAGGGCGCGACCGCCAACGGGTCGCAGGTCAGCGTGTGGCCCTGCACGACGGGCACGAATCAGCAGTGGACGACGACGTCGGGGACCGACACCCAGGCGCCGAGCGTGCCGGCGGACCCGCGCGTCAGCAACCTGACCTGTGACTCGGTCACCTTCGCCTGGAACGCCGCCACCGACAACGTCGGCGTCACGGCGTACGACGTCTACCACGACGGGCAGCTCATCAAATCGGTGTCGGGCAGCACTCTGAGCACCGGTCTGACCGTCGTGCCCGGCGCCGCCTGGGGCCTCTACGTCAATGCCCGGGACGCCGCGGGCAACGTCTCGCAGGCGAGCGCGACCGTCCCCATCACGCCGCCGCAGTGCCAGGTCGACACCCAGAAGCCGACGTCGCCGACCGGTCTGTCCGCGACTGCGTCGGGGACGACCATCGACCTGCGGTGGACGGCGTCCACCGACAACGTCGGGGTGCGCGCGTACGACGTCCTGCGGGGCGGTGTGAAGGTCGGCACCGTCAACGGCACCGCGTCGATCGCTCCGGTCACGACCTTCACCGACAGTGGACTGGCCGCCAGGACGACCTACAGCTACACCGTCACGGCCCGCGACGCGGCCGGCAACGCGTCGGCCCCCAGCACCGCGGCATCCGCGACGACCGGTGCCGCCTGCACCGACGCGGTCTGCTCGGTCACCCAGGTGACGACCGACACCGACATCCCATGGGGTCTCACCACCCTGCCGAACGGCGACGTCCTCTACACCCGCCGCGACGCGCACACGATCGTCGAACTGAACCCGAGCACGGGCGCCAAGATCACCGTCGGCACGGTGCCGGGGGTGGATGAGACGGACGGCGAGGGCGGCCTGCTCGGTCTGGCGATCGCGCCGACGTTCAGCAGCGATCACTGGCTCTACATCATGCACACCTCCACCACGGACAACCGGGTCGTGCGGATCAAGCTCAACGGCACCACGCTGGACACCTCCAGTGAGCAGGTGCTCCTGAAGGGGATCCTGCGTAACAAGTTCCACAACGGCGGCCGGCTGCGCTTCGGCCCGGACGGCAAGCTCTACATCGCGACCGGCGACGCGCAGAACGGCGACAACGCACAGAACATCGACGGCCTCAACGGCAAGGTGCTGCGGATCAACCCCGACGGCACCATCCCCACCGACAACCCGTTCAAGAACGCCGTCTGGAGCTACGGGCACCGCAATCCCCAGGGCCTCGCGTTCGACTCACAGGGGCGGCTCTGGGAGCAGGAGTTCGGCAACTCGGTGATGGACGAGACCAACCTCATCGTCAAGGGCGGCAACTACGGCTGGCCGGCGTGCGAGGGCACCAGCGGCACCTGCGGCACCGCCGGGTTCATCGCGCCGAAGCACACCTACCCGACCGCGGACGGGTCGTGCTCGGGCATCGCCATCGTGGACGACGTGCTGTACGTCGCCTGCGAACGTGGCGAGCGGCTCTACCGCGAGGTCATCAGCGGCAGCAGCCTCACCGACGTACAGCAGCTCTTCGTCGGCACCTACGGGCGGTTGCGCACGGTCGAACCGGCGCCGGGCAAGGCGCTCTGGCTCACCACCACCAACCAGGGCGACAAGGACAGCATCGCGAACAACAGCAATGAGAAGATCTTCAAGGTGACCCTCGGCAGTTGACCGCCCGCGTCGGGGAGGCACGCCGGGCGGGCGCCCCGGTGCCGCCCATCGATACCCTGCGCTCGAACGCACGAGAGGGCCCGAGACCGTTCTCCGGCCCCTCGACGTCCTGAGTGGAGGCAGCAGTGAGCGGTCGGGTCGAGTTCGGGTTGGACACCTTCGGTGACCGGACCGTCGACGCGCAGGGCGCGCTCCTGCCGTATCCGCAGGTCATCCGAAACGTGGTGGAGCAGGCCGTGCTCGCCGATCGCTGCGGCGTCGACTTCATCGGCATCGGCGAGCACCACCGCGCCGACTACGCGATCTCGGCGCCCGACGTGGTCCTCGCGGGGATCGCGACCCGCACCGAGCGGATCCGACTGGGGTCGGCCGTCACGGTGCTGAGTTCGGACGACCCGATCCGCGTCTTCGAGCGGTTCTCCACGATCGACGCCCTGTCGGGCGGACGCGCGGAGGTGATCCTCGGGCGGGGCTCCTTCACCGAGTCGTTCCCGCTCTTCGGCTTCGACCTCGGCCAGTACGAGGAGCTCTTCGCGGAGAAGCTGGACCTCTTCGCCGAGCTGCTCGCGGAGAAGCCGGTTACCTGGAGCGGGGAGCTGCGGCCACCACTGGTCGACCAGGACGTCTACCCGAAGACCGCCGGTGGCCTGAAGGCATGGATTGCCGTCGGCGGCACGCCACAGTCCGTCGTACGCGCCGCGAACTACCGAATCCCGTTGATGTTGGCCGTGATCGGCGGCCCCGCAGACCGGTTCACGCCGTTCGTGCAGATCTACCGCCGTGCCAACGAGCAGCTCGGTCAGCCGCAGCTCCCGATCGGCCTGCACTCACCGGGCCACATCGCCGACACCGACCAGGAGGCGCGCGACCAGCTGCGCGAGCACTGGATCACCAATCGCAACAAGATCGGCTCCGAGCGCGGCTGGCCCCCGGCGCGCCCCGGCGACTTCGAGCGCGAGATCGAGCAGGGCGCGTTGTACGTCGGTTCGCCGGAGACCGTGTCGGCGAAGATCGCGGCCACCGTCCGCACGCTCGACGTCGACCGGTTCGACCTGAAGTACTCCAACGGGCCACTGCCCCACGAGCACTCGATGCGTGCGATCGAGCTCTACGGCACGCAGGTCATCCCCCGGGTGCGCGAGCTGCTGTCGGAGTAGCGAAGGGACCGGCACCCAATCCTCGCGGCCTGCCCAGGGCTGCTGGAAGAAGAGACACCAGCTGGTCGCGAACGCCGCCGTGGCTGAGTCATGGGCGGCCGCCGAACGTCCATCCGTGCGCTTCCACGCCGATCAAGCCGCGGCCGTGAAGCAGCGAGCCGGCATTGTCGATGTCCACCGCGCGCACGATGGCGACCGTGCCGAGCTGCCACGAACCGTCGTCGCTGAGGAGGTGACCGAAGGCGACGAGATCGGCGTTCGGCAGCTCGTCCTCGAACGGGGCTCGAGGATCGGGCTCGAAGCCCATGACCAGAAACAGCCCCTCCGGCTCGTCCAGGTGGGGGTACTCCCACATCGATCGCCCGAGCGCGTTGTGCCACCGCCGCAGCATCACCTCTCGGTACGCACCGATCTGGTAGCCCGGTTCGTCGAACGCGAACGCCCGCGCGTGCGCCGGTCCGTCGAGGTCCACGACGTGCACACTTCCCACCAGCTCATCGCCCGCATCGAAGGCGGGGCCGCGCACCCTCAGCGCATCCTCGAACGAATCCATGTACGTCCAGTGCTGTTCGCGGATCTGCTGACGCAAAGGCCCCGAACCAGGTCGGTCCCGGTGGAAGCAGAAGAACTCCATGGCGCGAGTCTCCACCGACGTCGCACCGACCGCGAGCAACACGTCGGGCCATGAGCGAGCATGGCGTGGTGGCGACGTCGTTGAAATACGCAGTGGTGGAGAGAGAGCGACGTTTTCTCGTCAACTCCATCCCTGAAGGTGTGGTCGAGTCGATACAGATCACGGATCGGTATGTCGAGGGGTCCAGGCTTCGTCTTCGGGAGATGGTGTGGCCGGACGGTCGCCGCGTGCGCAAGCTGGGGCACAAGGTGCGTCTCACGGACGGGCCGGCCGCAGTGGCCTGCACCTCGATGTACCTCGACGACGCGGAGTGGGCGTTGCTTCGACAGCTTCCCGCCCGCACGTTGCAGAAGGTCCGGCACCGGGTGTCGCGCGAGGACTGGCAGATCGCTGTCGACGAGTTGGAAGACGGCACGCTCCTCGCCGAGATCGATGACGGAGACACGCCGTCATCGATGCTGCCGGCATGGCTCGACATAGCGATGGATGTCAGCGCTGACGAGGGATGGACCGGAGCTGCTCTCGCGCGGTAGTCGTCGCTACGCCCTCGGGCGAGCTCGTCACCGGTCGATGTCGAGGATCACGTCGAGGAGCTCCTCGGGGGTCTCGAGCTGGGGCAGGTGACCGGTGCGGGCCAGCAGGGTGAAGGTCGATCCGGGAACGGCGGCGGCGTACGCCCTGCCGTAGTCCGGGTCGACGATGCCGTCGCTCTCCCCCCAGATCACCTGCACGGGCAGCTCCAGGTCGGCGAGCCGGTCGCCCAAAGTCGGGTCGGTCATCGCCTCCCCCGCATACGCCATGAGGGCCTGGATGTCCGGGCTCGGTCCGCTGCCTCCCGGAGCCCGCGCCGCCGGGGACTTGGCCGGGTCGTGGAACGACAGGGCGGCCAGTTCGGCGGGGGCGAGGCCGCGCACGTCGGTGGGCGGGTGGCCGTCGACCTGCAGACCGACACCGTCCAGGATGACGATTCCCCTGACCCGGGGGGAGCCCAGCAGGGCGATCTCCGCTGCCAGCCAGCCGCCGAAGGAATTGCCGATCAGGGTGAGGTCTGCCAGGTCGAGCTGGTCGATGAGCTCGACGTACGCGGCGGCCAGGTCCCTGGTCGAGGCGAGGGTGTCGGGGCGAGCGGTGCCACCGAAACCGGGATGGGTCGGCAGCAACACCCGCGCGTGAGTCCGCTCGGCGAGCAGGTGCGCGAAGCCGGTCATCGTCAGCGGGCCGCCGCCGCCGTGCAGCAGGAGGAACGGGGATGTGCGGTCGATGTCATCGACGGTGATCTGCACATCGTCCCGGTCACGGAGGGTCATGGTGGCGCTTCTCGTCGGCCGGACCACCGCAGCGGGTGTGTTCGTCATACAAGTAACCTTATATAAGCTTACTTATATAAGCAACAGTCGCTATCTTTCACCGGATGGATCCCTCCCCGGCGAATGTCGCGCTCGCCGTCAAACGGTTGCAGTACCGACACCACCGCAGGCTGACCAAAGCCCTTGCACCGCTAGGACTCTCGCTCATCCAGTGGGACACCTTGCGACACCTGCGCGAACGTCCGGACGCCTCGCTGCACGAGCTCGCAGTGCTCACCTTCCAGACGGACCAGTCGTTCGGGTCACTGGCCGTGCGGATGGCCGATCGAGAATTGATCGAACGGGTACCGGGCCCGGGTCGAGCCGTGCGACACCGGATCACCGCCGAGGGTGAGCGGCTGCGTCAAGCCGGTCAGAGGGCGGTCGCCACGGTCGTCGAGACCTCGTTCGACGGGCTCACGCCCGACGAGCTCGAGCAGTTCGCAAGCCTGCTCGACCGCGTACTGGGCGCGGATCCCTCGGGTGTCTAGCCCCGCCTGAGGGCGGCGGATAACGTGAGTCGATGTCGTTGAGCGACTTCCCGGTCAGGGCATCGATCGCCGTGTCCGACATCCATACCGCAGCCGAGTTCTACAAAGGCCGACTGGGGTTGCCGCTCGCGCAGTCGGGCCGCAGTGCCGCCATCGAGGACGGCGGTCGCATCGCCTGGTTCCAGGATCCGGATGGCAACACCTTCGCCGTCGAGGCCGACGACTGCCTACCTGCCGGCGATTTCGACGGCAGACTGGATTCATGACGGATGACGCGGTCGACCTGGACGAGAAGTTCAGTCAGTTCACCGAGCACTGGTCACCCAAGCTGGTCGCCCGGATCAACGACTACGACGTGAAGATCGTCAAGGTCGAGGGCGACTTCGTCTGGCACTCCCACGAGGACACCGACGAGTTGTTCCTCGTCCTCGACGGCAAGCTCACCATTCAGCTGCGCGACCGCGACATCACGCTGCGCCCCGGGCAGCTCTACGTCGTGCCGCGCGGGGTGGAGCACTGCCCTCGCGCCGACAGCGAAGTCCGGGCGCTCTTGCTCGAGCCGGCGGGCGTGGTCAACACCGGCGCCGCAGGCGGAGATCTCACGGCCGTCGTCGAGAGCATCTGAGCTCGCTGCCCCCGCATTCAGCGGGTCGCGGTGATCCCTCCGTCGACGGCGAGTTCGGCCCCGTGCAGGTAGGCCGCGGCATCGGAGAGCACCCATGTCACGGCGGCAGCGATCTCCTCCGGTGTGCCAGGACGGCCGGCGGGCGTCCCCGACGTCATCGTCGCGATGACGTCGTCGTCGGCTGCGTTGATGGGAGTCCGGGTGGCGCCGGGTGACACCGTGTTGACGCGTACGCCGCGCGGCCCGAACTCCGCGGCCCAGCTGCGGGCCAGCTGGATCTCGGCCGCCTTGGTCGCCGAGTAGAGGCCGACGAAGGCGTGGCCCACATGCGCCATCCACGATCCGATGACGACGATCCCGCCGGCGCCGCGCTCGGCCATCGCCGGGGCGAGCGCGGCGGTCAGCACGTGGGGCGCGCGGACGTTGACGGCGAGCGTGGCCTCCAGGTCGGCGTCGCTGAGTGACACCGTGTCGACGGGCGGGCAGAGCGCGGCGTTGTGGACCACGGCGTCGATCCGGCCGCCTGCGGCCTCGGTCGCGGAGGTGACGAAAGCACGCAGGTCCTCCGGTGCGGCGGACAGGTCCGAGGGCACGAAGACCGCGTGGCCGCCGGCCGATCTCCTGCACGACGGAGTCACCCCGGGCCACGTCGCGTCCGGTGACGACGAGGCGCCACCCGGCAGCGGCGAGGGTGCGGGCGGTCGCGGCGCCGATGCCGCTGGTCGAGCCGGTCACGAGGACGGTGCGTGCTGCTGTGGTGTCGGTCATGCGTGTCAGTCAACGGCTCTGCGAACGGGGGCGCCAGGGCGAGCAGTGCCTGGGCACGGCATGCCCACGCTGACGGCGGCCGCCGCGCCTACCGTGGTGCCCATGCCCACCGATCGTTCCCCGTTGGGTGCATTCCTGCGCTCCCGCCGCGACCGCCTCACCCCGGCGCAGGCAGGGATCGATGCCTTCCCCGGACCGCGTCGGGTGCCGGGTCTGCGCAAGGAGGAACTGGCGGTCCTTGCCGGGCTGAGCCCCGATCACTACAGCCGTCTGGAGCAGGGCCGCCAGCACACCGTCACCGACGACGTGGTCGACGCCCTGTCGCGCGCCCTGCAGCTCGACGACCTCGAGGCCCAGCACCTGCGCAACCTTGCCGCACCCACCTCGCCGCGGCGACGGGTCGCGCCCGACCTCCCGGTGCATGCCGACCCCGGAATGCTCCGGCTGATGGCGCAACTGGACCAGGTGCCGACGTTGCTGCTCGGACCCCGCTCGGAGGTGCTCGCCGGCAACGGGCTGCTGCGCGAGGTCCTCGGCTGGTCGGCGGAGCCCGGAGCGTCGTTCGCCCGGTGGTTGTTGCTCGACCCTGGCGCTCGCGAACGCATCACCAATTGGGACGACTTCGCCGCGTCCGCGGTCGGAGCGCTGCGCTACGACGTCGGACGCCGCCCCGACGACCGCCGCCTCACGGCGCTCGTTCGCGAGCTGCGCGATGGCGACCCGGACGTCGCCCGATGGTGGGACGACCAGGGGGTCACCTTCCGGACCTCGCTGACCAAGAAGGTCGCCCACCCTGTCGCCGGGCCACTGGTCTTCGGGATCGAATCGGTCGTCGGCCCCCACGACCCGGATCAGCGTCTGGTGGTCTACACCGTCGAATCGGACTCACCCACCGCGAGAGTTCTCCCACTGCTCGCCAACTGGGCGGCACCGATCGCCAACGAAAGCCTCTGACCGGATCCGCCGCGCCGCGCCGGCACTCGCAGCACGCAGAACGGCGGCTGCGACCTGTGGGTCGCAACCGCCGTTCATCTGGTGCGCGAGGGGGGAGTTGAACCCCCACGCCCTTTCGGGCACACGGACCTGAACCGTGCGCGTCTGCCTATTCCGCCACTCGCGCGAGTGCCGCCCTAGTCTGCCTGACGGCTCCGCGATCGCCAAACCGGGGTGCCACGTCGTAAAGGTGGAGTCGTGGCGCGCCGTATAGAGCGCGCAACGACTCCGCGCGGCGGCGCGGACTCCGGCCGACGACACGACAGGGCGGCATCGCACCCCCACTACACAGCTGCTCCCTAGGTGACCGTGCCTGCGGCTCGCGCGCGCATGGCGCAGTTACGATCGAGCACGCCCGCGGCGTACGCCGTGCGCTCCGGTCTGCCCGCGTAAGGCGGGTCCGCAGCTGGGCGCCGAGGCATGACCCGACGAGGAACAGGAGGCAGTGATGGGTTTGTTCTCCAACCTCGAACGCCGCCTGTCCGAGGGCGTGAACGGCGCGTTCGCCAAGGCTTTCCGCTCCGAAGTGCAGCCGGTGGAGATCGCGAGCGCGATGCGCGGAGCGATGGACGACCGCGCAGCGGCCACCAAGAAGGGGCAGCGCGCGGTGGTGCCCAACCTGTTCACCGTCGACCTCAGCCCCGGCGACTTCGAGCGCCTCGACGCGGCACGCGACGACATCACCGACGAGCTGATCGCGAGCGCGACCGAGCACGCCGACAGTCAGCGCTACGTGCCCGGCGGGCCGGTGTCGGTGCAGTTCGCCGCGGACCCGGAGCTGGAGACCGGCGTCTTCCGCCTGCGTCCGTCCATCGCACGGCAGGTGCAGGAAGCACCGCAGCCCTCGCGACCGCAGCCGCGGCAGTACGACGAGTTCGACCCCTCCTCGGCACGCCAGGACCAGCCGTGGGACGAGGGTCGCCGGCCCCTCTACGACGACGGACCCGCGCCGCGGCAGTACCAGACACCGCCCCGGGAGTACCCGACTCCTTCTCAGCAGTACCAGGTGCCGCAGCACCACCAGCAGCCGATGCAGCAGCACCCCGGCTACGACGATCCCGCGCCCGAGCAACCGCGCGCCGCGCGCGTCCCCAGCCCGGCCGCGCCACGCCGTTTCAAGCAGCGACCGTCGTTGATCATCGACGGAGACAGCTATCCTCTGCTCGGCGCCATTACTGTCATCGGCCGTGACGACGACGCCGACATCATGCTGGACGACCCGGGAATCTCCAGGCGGCACAGCGAGATCCGCATCACCAACGACGGTCCGCACCTGGTGATGACGGTGCGTGACCTCGGCTCCACCAACGGCACGTTCGTCAACGGCGACCCGATCGACCGGGCTCACCTGCACGACGGCGACCGGATCACCGTGGGGCGCACCCACCTGCTCTTCCGCGAAGGCGGGCGCCGGTGAGCGAACTGACGATCACGGTCATCCGCATCGGGCTGTTGGTCGCCCTCTGGGCGTTCATCTTCAGCATCGTCGGGGTGATGCGCGGCGATCTCTACGGCATCCGTGGCGCCCGCGCCGACAACCGACGCCAGCCGCTGCGCGACGAACGCCGCCCCGCCCGGTCCCCGCGTGGTGGCCCGACGCACCTGGCCGTCATCGAGGGTCTGATGCGCGGCATCAGCGTGCCCCTGTCCGACGGCGGCGTCCTGATCGGCCGCAACCCCGAGTGCGTCCTCGTGCTGTCGGACGACTTCGCCTCCGGCCGCCACGCGCAGGTCTACCGCGACGGCGACAGCTGGTTCATCGACGACCTCGGCTCCACCAACGGCACCTTCATCAACGACCGGCCGATCGGTCAGCACGTGCCGTTGCGCGAGGGCACCCGGGTCCGGATCGGCCAGACCGTCCTGGAAGTCAGGAAGTAGCGGCATGCCGATCGCGCTGCGCTACGCCGCCCGCACCGACCTGGGCCTGGGCTCCAAGACCCGCAACGAGGACTCCGGTTACGCCGGGCCCGACCTGCTCGTACTCGCCGACGGGATGGGCGGCCACGCCGCGGGCGACATGGCCAGCTCCACGGTCGTGGCCGAGTTGGTGCACCTGGACGGGGAGTCCTACGGCGCCGACGAGGCGCTCGCGCAGCTGCACGACGCCGTCGTACGCGCCAACGAGCGTCTGCGCGACGAGATGGACGAGCAACCCGATCTCGAAGGGATGGGCACCACGCTCATCGCCTTCCTACGCAGCGGCAACAAGCTGGCGATGGCCAACATCGGCGACTCGCGCGCCTACCTGGTCCGCGGCGGCGTCTTCACCCAGATCACCAAGGACCACTCCCTGGTGCAGGCGCTGCTGGACGACGGCCGGATCACCGAGGCCGAGGCCGAACACCACCCGCAGCGTTCGTTCGTCACCCGCGTACTCACCGGGCGCGCCGACGACGAGCCCGACCTGTCGTTGCGCGAGGCGCAGGTGGGCGACCGCTACCTGATGTGCTCGGACGGGCTCTCGGACTACGTGGCGAAGTCGACCATCGAGGACATCGTCACCTCCCAGGGCACGCCGGGTGAGATCGCCGACCGGCTGATCGCCATCGCCCTCAAGGCCTCCGCACGCGACAACGTCACCGTCGTGGTCGCGGACGTGGTGGACTCCACCGCGCCGACGTCCGCGACGCCACAGGTCGTCGGCGCGGCCGGCGCGCCGCCCGTACGGCCGGACGACACCCCGCCCCCGGAGCCGCGGACCCCGGCGGAGAAGGCCGCCGCGCTCAGCCGAGAGGCCAATGGTCCCGCGCCCGGGTCGCAGGACGAGCAGGACGACGAGCACGAGACCCCCGTCCTCGCCGAGGAAGGACCCTCCCGCTTCCGGCGGTTGCGCTGGCTCGGGCTGGGGCTGCTGGTCGTCGCGGTCATCGCCGTCGGGGGGTGGATCGGCTACTCCTGGACGCAGTCCCAGTACTACGTCGGCGACGACCACGGCTCGGTGGCCATCTACCGCGGGCTGCACAACAGCATCGGACCCTTCCACCTGCACTCGGTCCGGCAGCAGACCGACGTGAAGACCACCGATCTGCCGTCCTATTACCAGAGTCGGGTCCGCGCCACCATCGGCGCCGACGACCTTCCCGACGCACGCAAGGTCGTGCAGACCCTCACCACCCAGGCCGCGGCCTGCCGCAGCCAAGCGAGCAGTTGCAGCACATGAGCAGTTCCTCCGCGCTGCGCACCATCACCCCGCACACACCACGCACCCGGCGCGGTGTGGAATTGCTGCTGCTCGCGTTCGCCATCGCCATCGTGCTGCTCGCGTACGCCGACGTCGGGCTGGCCGTCGACAACACCCTGCCGCCGGACCTGCTGACGCTGGGCATCGGTTTCGGGGTCGTCGCGCTGGCGCTGCACCTGCTGGTGCGGTGGCAGGCGGCGTACGCCGATCCGATCCTGCTCCCGGTCGCGACGCTGCTGAACGGCCTGGGACTGGTGATGATCCACCGTCTCGACCTCGCCCAGGGCCACCACATCGGCCAGGGGGCGGCGGTGCGTCAGCTGCTCTGGACCGGTATCTCGGTGCTCGTCGCCGGAGTGCTGCTGGTCGTGGTGCGCGATCACCGCCGGCTCGGGCAGTACACCTTCACCTTCGCGCTCGCCGGTCTCGTGCTCCTACTGCTGCCGCTCACCCCCATCCTCGGGCGCAACATCAACGGCAGCCGTATCTGGATCGGCCTGGGGCCGTTGTCGTTCCAGCCGAGCGAGCTGGCGAAGATCTGCGTGATCATCTTCTTCTCCGGCTACCTGGTGCAGAAGCGCGACGCGTTGTCGCTCGTCGGTCGCCGGATCCTGGGCTTCCCGCTGCCCCGTGCCCGCGACCTCGGACCGATCATCATCGCCTGGCTCGCGAGCCTCGCGGTGCTGGTCTTCGAGTCCGACCTCGGCACGTCGTTGCTCTTCTTCGGCCTCTTCGTCGCGCTGCTCTACGTCGCCACCGAACGCCGTTCCTGGATCGTCATCGGCATGGGGCTCTTCCTCGCCGGCTGCTACGCGGCGTACCTGCTCTTCGCGCACTTCCAGGTGCGCGTCGACCTGTGGATCAACCCGTTCAACCCGCACCTGTCCGACCAGCTCGCGCTGGGGCTGATGGGGATGGGTAGCGGCGGGATGCTCGGCACCGGCCTCGGACAGGGCCGCCCCGACCTGACCTACTTCGCCAATTCCGACTTCATCATCCCCTCGTTCGGCGAGGAGCTCGGCCTGGTCGGACTCATCGCGATCATCGTGCTCTTCGCGATCGTGGTGGAGCGCGGGCTGCGTGCCGGCATCGCCGCGCGGGACGGCTTCGGCAAGCTGCTCGCGACGGGCCTCGGCTTCTCGATGGCGCTGCAAGTCTTCGTGGTGGTCGGCGGCGTCACCCGGGTCATCCCGCTCACCGGCCTCACCACGCCGTTCATGTCGGCCGGCGGCAGCTCGCTGATCGCCAACTGGATCATCATCGTGCTGCTGCTGCGGATCAGCGACCAGGCCCGCCGCCCGACCGTCGACGAGCCCGGCGCCTCAGCCGTCGGGTCCGCCGACACCCAGGTGGTGAAGTCGAGGTGAACGCACCCATCCGCCGCCTCGGGCTCGTGGTCGCCGCCATGTTCTGCGCGCTGCTGATCGCCACGACGACGATCCAGTTCTTCCAGGCCAAGGCCCTCGACGACAGGCCCGGCAACCGGCGCACCCTGCTCTCGTCGTACGCACGGCAGCGCGGTTCGATCCTCGTCGGCGGCACCGCGGTCGCGGTGTCCAAGCCCAGCAACGACGAGTACAAGTGGCTGCGCACCTACCCGCAGGGCACGACGTACGCCGCCGCGACCGGCTACTACTCCTTCCTCTACGGCTCCTCCGCCGTGGAGTCCAGGTACGGCAGCCTGCTGTCCGGCACCTCCGACCAGCTCTTCTACCGCCGCTTCACCGACATCGTGACCGGTCAGAAACCGCAGGGCGCCAACGTCGATCTCACCCTCGACGCCAAGGTGCAGAAGGCGGCGAAGTCGGCTCTCGGATCCAAGGTCGGTGCCGTCGTGGCGCTCGACCCGAAGACCGGCGCGATCCTCGCGATGGTGACCAGCCCGACGTACGACCCGAACGAGCTGTCCGGGCACGACCTGACGACGGTCCAGAAGAACTGGACGTCGCTCATCAAGAACACCTCGCGGCCGCTGCTCAACCGCGCCACCTCGGAGCTCTACCCGCCCGGTTCGACGTTCAAGCTGATCGTGAGTGCGGCGGCCCTGTCCTCGGGCAAGTACACCCCGCAGACCTCCGTCCCCGGCCCGGCGTCACTGCGCCTGCCCCAGACGAACACCACTCTGCCCAATGACTTCTCGGGCGCCTGCGGACCGGGCGGTCGTACGACGCTCATCCTTGCGCTGGAGATCAGCTGCAACACCGCGTTCGCCAGCGTCGGCCTTTCCCTCGGCCAGGACGCCGTGGCGGCCCAGGCACAACGGTTCGGCTTCGGGCAGCAGCTGAACATCCCGATGTCGGTCGCGGCGAGCCGCTTCCCGACCGGCCTCGACCCGGCGCAGCTGGCCCAGTCCTCGATCGGCCAGTACGACGTGCAGTCCACCCCGCTGCAGATGGCGATGGTCTCCGCCGGGATCGCCAACGGCGGCCGGGTGATGGCGCCCTACCTGGTCAAGGACGTGCGGGACGACAACCTCGACGTCATCTCCTCCACCGACCCCAAGCTCTTCTCCACCGCCGTCAGCTCCCAGGTGGCGAGCGAACTGAAGACGATGATGCTGGCGGTCGTCGACAGCGGCACCGGGACGCGGGCGCAGATCCCCGGCGTCCAGGTCGCCGGCAAGACCGGCACCGCCCAGCACGGGGAGGGACTGCCCGCGCACGCGTGGTTCACCGCGTTCGCGCCCGCCGACAACCCCAAGATCGCCGTCGCCGTGCTCGTGGAGAACGGCGGCAAGTACGGTGCGGAGGCGGGCGGGGGCTCGGTCGCGGCGCCGATCGCGAAACAGGTCATCGAGGCGGGGATCGGGCGATGAGCGCAGGTGGTGGGGACACCCTGGGTGGGCGCTACACGCTCACCGACAAGATCGCGGCCGGCGGCATGGGCGAGGTCTGGGCAGCCACCGACGCGATCCTCGGGCGCACCGTCGCGGTCAAGGTGCTGAAGGGCGGGCTGACCGACGAGATCGGATTCGACCAGCGGTTCCGCACGGAGGCACGCCTGGCCGCGGCGCTCACCCACGCCAACATCGCGGCCGTCTACGACTACGGCGAGGACGAGGGATCGGCGTACCTCGTCATGGAGTACGTCCCCGGTCTGCCGCTCTCGCGGATCATCGCCGACCGGGCGCCGATGCCCGCGGTCGACACCGTGGGGCTCATCGCCCAGACCGCGACGGCCCTGCAGTCGGCGCACCTGAACGGCCTGGTGCACCGCGACGTCAAACCCGCCAACGTGCTCGTCACAGCCGACGGGATCGTGAAGCTGACCGACTTCGGCATCGCCCGCGCGGTCGGCTCCGCGGCGATGACCAAGGCCGGCGAGGTGATGGGGACCGCGCAGTACCTCGCGCCCGAGGCCGCGTTGGGTCAGGAGACCACCCCCCTCAGCGACGTCTACGCACTCGCCGTCGTCACGTACGAGATGTTGTGCGGCGCAAGGCCGTTCAATTCCGACAGCCCGGTCGCGCTGGCGATGGCCCACGTCAACGAGCAGCCGCCGCCGATGCCGGACTTCGTGCCGCCGCCGGTGCGTGCCGTCGTCCTGGCCGCGCTGGAGAAGGACCCGCAGTTCCGCCCGGACTCCGCGGCCGAGTTCGCCCGCGCCCTGCAGCAGTCGATCGTCGACAGCGCGCGGATGGGCTTCGACCCGTACAGCGAGCCGCCGCGGCGCGGGGAGTGGGACCCGTCCCCGCCCGCGCCTCACTCGCCGCAGGGGGAGGGCCGTCGGCGCCGCCGCGACCGGAAGGACCCCGGCCCGCACTCCGGGCCGCAGGGTGCCGCGCCGTTCGGACCCGATGAGTACCCCGGTCAGAACTTCGGCGACTTCGGCGCCCCCGCTCACAGGGAGCCCGGCAACCACGGCGAGCACGGCGCACCGTCCTCCGGACCGCAGGGCACGCACGGCGATCCGCCACGCGGGCATCAGCTCCCGGGCCGCCGCGCCACCGAGCACCTCCCCTCCGGTCCCGGATCGACCCGGGTACTGCCCCCTGGCGTCGACGGGGACCGCGGCGACCAGCGTGAGACCGGCAGGTCCGACCGACGCGAGACCGAGGGTCAGCCGTCCGGCAGCCGCGCGTCCGGGCAGTCGACCACCACGTCGCGCACCCGGCGGTACGCCGTGCTCGCTGCGATCGCGCTGATCATCGTGATCGTCGCCGTCGTGCTCGTCGTCCTCCTCCGCGGGCGTTCCTCGGGCACCCCGCAGGAGCACTTCACCAAGCCCGTTCAGATCGCGTCATTGCGTCACCCCGGCACGACCGCCATGGAGCTGCGATGACCCCCCGCTCTCCGATGCCCGCCACCCTCAACCCCTCGATCCCGGGGAGTCTGGACGCCGTTGTGGCACGCTCGCTCGTCACGTACTCCGAGAACCACGACCAGGCCGTGGCCAGACCCGCGGTCGAGGTGCGCCGACCGTCGGTGATGCCATCCGCGCCCGCTCCGGGTCTTCTCACAGCGGCGTTCGGGCAGGAGGCACGGTGAACGACACCCCCCGCATCCTGGGCGGCCGGTACGAGGTCGGCGAGCTCATCGGCCGCGGCGGAATGGCCGAGGTCCACCTCGGCCACGACACCCGCCTCGGACGCACCGTCGCGATCAAGATGCTGCGCTCGGACCTGGCCCGCGACCCCTCGTTCCTCACCCGCTTCCGCCGGGAGGCCCAGTCGGCCGCCGGGCTCAACCACCATGCCGTCGTGGCGGTCTACGACTCCGGCGAGGACATCGCCGTGGAGACCGGGGGCGCCCGCGTCGACGTCCCCTACATCGTCATGGAGTACGTCGAGGGCGAGACGCTGCGCGACATCCTCGACGACGAGGGCAAGCTCGCGCCCGACGAGGCCGCCCGGATCACGATGGGCATCCTGTCGGCCCTGGACTACTCGCACGAGAAGGGCATCGTGCACCGGGACATCAAACCGGCCAACGTGATGCTCACCCGCGGCGGCAGCGTCAAGGTGATGGACTTCGGCATCGCCCGTGCGCTGGCCGACACCGCCGCGACGATGACGTCGGCGCAGGCCGTGGTCGGCACGGCACGCTACCTGTCGCCCGAGCAGGCCCAGGGCGAGACCGTCGACGCGCGCTCCGACCTCTACTCCGCCGGATGCGTGCTCTTCGAGTTGCTCACGGGCAGAACGCCGTTCGTCGGCGAGCCGGTCAGCCTCGTCTACCAGCACATCACCGACCAGCCGCAGCCCCCGTCGGTCTACGAGCCGTCGGTGCCCCCCGCCATGGATGCGGTCACGCTGCACTCGTTGGAGAAGCCGCGCGGCTCGCGCTACCAGCACGCCGGCGACTTCCGCGCGGACCTGCAGCGGGCGCGTACCGGTGAGCCGCTCAGCGCTGCCGCGGCGGCGATGGAGGGCGCGGGCCGCCCGATGGACGGCGAGCCGCACGCCGTACCCGCCCCGGCCGTCGGGCACGATCCGACGGCGGAGTACGACGGGTCGCACTCCCCGCCGCGGCGCACCCTCATCTGGGTGGCGGCCGTCGTAGCGCTGCTCGCGGCGATCCTCGGCATCGGCTACCTGGTGATGAACTCCGGCGACGGCACCAAGCTCACGAGTGTGCCCAACGTGGTCAACTTGACCCAGGCCCAGGCCATCGCCACCTTGAAATCGAGCGGGTTCGCCCCGTCGGTGCACAAGGTCACGAACGACGCGACCATCGGACAGGTCGTGAGCCAGGACCCGTCGTCCGGCGACGCCCGCGCCGGGAGCACGGTCGTCATCGACGTGTCCAGCGGCCCGGACGCGCTGCCCATCCCCGACCTCTCCGGTCAGACCGTCGACCAGGCGAAACAGGCGTTGAAGGACGCCGGATTCACGAACGTGTCGGTCAGCAGCGAGCAGGTCAACGACACCCAGTACGACCAGGGTGTCGTGGTGAGCACGACTCCCGCGAGCGGCAATTCGGCCAATCCCAGCTCCCCGTTGATCCTCAACGTGAGCAGCGGACAGGTGACGGTGCCCTCGGATCTCAAGGGCAAGAGCACGACCGCGGCACAGACCGAGCTGCGCGCCGCACATCTCAGCGCTGACGTCCAGACCGTGACCACGTCCGACCCGAACCTCGTGGACAAGATCGTGCGCGTGGACGACGCGGGCCAGAAGGTGGCGGTCAACTCGATCATCACGATCTACAAGGGCACTGCGCCCCCGACGACGGCTACATCGACGGTCACATCGACCGAGACCATCACCCCGCCGTCGAGCACGACATCGACACCGCCGTCGTCGACCTCGACCTCGACGTCGACGTCCAGTCCGACAACGACGTCGAGCAGCCCCAGCAAGTCCGGCAGTCCACCGACCCAGGGGCTTTCGACGCCGTAGTCGACCTGGTGTCACTCCAGCTGGGTGTTCGGCGACATCTTCTGCAGGCGTGCCTGCAGTCGGTCGACCCGGTGGGCGTTGCCGTGCAACCGGATGTAGCGGTCGCCGCACATCACGAGCAGGGCGTCGTCGAGCCGGCGTACGGCACCCGCCCGGTTGCGGTATCCCATCCGGGCCTCGATCGCGCCGGAGTCGACCGCGCGGATGGTGTCGGCCAGCTCCGCCAATGAGGTGATGCCGAGCTCTAGGACCAGGCCCGCGATCCACGCGTAGTGGTCGGGGCGCGACCAGCTGGCGTCGGCGTACTCGCCCGCGAGGAACGCCGCGAGCTCCCGAGGACTGATGCGCGGGTCGTCATCGGCCACAGTGACACTGGGCTCGCGGACCCCGTCGTGCAGACGCTCGCGGATGGTGGAGAACTGCTGATCCGCCAGCTCCAACAGTCCGGCGGCCAGCGTGAAGCGGCGGTCGAAGTCGGCGCGGTGCTCGTCGGGGATCGTTCCCTTGTAGCGGATGTCGTGCTCGAACTCGGCCCACGCATGCTGCAGCACCGTGCGGATCTGCACCTGGATCTGGCGATCGCCGATCAGCGGGTGCACGACCTGTTCGGACGGAGCGAGCCGGATCTGCAGGTGACGACTCGCGTAGCCGAACCCACCCTCGCTCGCCGTCGCCTGCCCCATGTCACGGTCCTCGATGACCACCGTCTCGGCAGCCAGGAGCTCTGCGACGGAGGCGACGTCACTGTGCACGTAGGTGATGACCCGCAGTCCGATGACATCGCCGATCTCGGTCAGCGGATCGGCGAAGAGAGCGACACCGTCGATGGTGCGCCCGGCCTTCTCCGCGAACGACGCGATGCTCTTCGCGCGACCGGTCACGCTGAGGTAGTTCAGACCCGCGTCGTCCAGGACGCCGACGACGATCTCGATGGCCTCCTCCGCGGCGGCCTGCACGGCCGGGAAGCCCATCGCGTACTCCTGCGTCGCACGGCGCACGACGTCGACCCGCTGCTCGACCCGCGGCGCGCGCGGCGAGGGCACCAGGCCGTCGGGCAGCGTCGGGGTGACGATGTACCCGTCGGCGAAGGTGCCGTACGTCGTCATCGCCTCCGGCCGGCGTTCGCGGAACAGCACGACGTAGGCGCACACCACGGAGTCCACCTGGTCCTCGGCGACCCGCAGCTGTGCCTTGCTCGTGGCCTCCTCCACCGACGTCACCAGGGCGCGCCAGCCGTCATGAGGCACCAGGTGCAGGGCCGGGGTGGCCGCCGCGAGCGACTCGAGCAACCGCATGAGCGTCAGCAGCTCATCGCGCAGCCGGGCGACCGAACGACCCTGCTTGTTCTTGTACTTCAGCGTGCGCCCGAGCTCGAAGAGGGCGACCGTCGCCGGATGCGGGTAGACCTCGACGGCACGCCGCGGCGCCCGCGACGCCGGGTCCATGTCGAGGCCGAGCTGCTCACAGACGCGCGCGCCGCGCAGACCGTTCCGGAACGTCGGGATGGACAGGTTCGAGGGGTGGGCACCCGCGTCGAAGCGAGCGAAGTCCTTGTTCAGCGCCCGCTCGGCCGCGCGGTTGCCGGTCTCGTTCGTGACCACGAGCGGCGCGTCAACTCCGACCACCAGGCCGTCGTCGAGGTACGGCGCGAGGCTCGCCTCGATGTCGGCGTCCGTACGGGCGGCCGACAGGTGGCACAAGGCGCCGCTGTCGTCGAGGACGGCGACGCCCGTGGGACTCCTGTTGCCCCAGGCGAGGTCGAGGCCGGCGAAGTGCATCCGGTCAGCATGCCCGATGCCCGGCCGAGGTCAGGCCACACCGGCCACGCGGCGCGCCCAGCGCGGCCAGCTGCGCAAGGGACCACGCGGCGCCGTTGCACGCGGCCGGTCCCACGCCGCGGCCCCGCAAGGGACCACGCGGCGCCGTTCAGAGGTGCGCGGTGTCCACCGCAGGTGGCGGATCGAGTCGCGGCCAGTCGAGCTCCGCCGTCCCGGTGATGATGTGCCCGCGCAGCAGTCCGCGCACCCTGCGACCCCAGTGGTAGGCGCTCTGGTGAGGGTTCGACTCCGATTCCTCGGCGTCGATGTCCATCGACGACCGCACCAGAGCTCCTCCCGCGTAGGTGAAGGTGAAGTGGGTGGGGCCCGTCAGTGCCCACGCCGCTCGTTCGAGGCGGCCTGCCAACGCGTCGATCCGATCCTTGTCGTTGTAGGCGAAGTCGATGTCGAGGTGGCCGAGGATGAGGTTGGTGAAGATCTCCCACCCCTCTTGGGCCGCGACCTCGGCACGGCGGCTCGGATCACTGCACAGATGCACGTCCATCACGAATTTAGTGGTCGTCGACGACTCGCTGATCCGCCAGGCGCAGAGCGGGTGTCTCGCCACCATGCCCGGCACCAGCGCCTCGAGGTCTTCGCGAATCATGTGCGCCAGTAAACGGCAGTGACGCGTTCTATCGCGTCGTAGTAGTGGAACTGGGGCGCTGATGCCGGCCGGTGTGTACGGCGGGAGGAGATCCACCCCTCAGGAGGCCGATCCGGCACGTGTGAGCCTCTGTCTCCTCCCGCGGTATACAGAAGGTCGGCCGCATCGCATCGGTCCGGTTCGACTCCCGGACGGCGAGCGCCGTGACGGACCGGGCGGCGCCGTTGTCATGGGCCGCGCGCGTCGCACGGCGCTGCAACGGACATTGCGGCGCCGCTTCAAGAGCCGAACCAGGTCAGCCGGCGTCGAGGACGGCGGCGTCGAGCCCCTGCACGAGCGGAGCCAGCCCGGCGCTGCGGGCGACGGCGTCCGGCATACCGGCGACCTGCAGCCAGTTGGCGAGCATCCGGTGGCCGCCCTGGGTGAGGACCGACTCGGGGTGGAACTGGATGCCGTGCAGCGGGAGGGTTCGGTGCCGCACGGCCATCACGATGCCGGAGTCGGTGCTGCCGTTGACGACCAGTTCGGCCGGGATCGTGGACGGTTCGATGGTCAGGGAGTGGTAGCGCGTCGCCCGCAGGGGCGAAGGCAGGCCCTCCATCACCCCGGTCCCGTCGTGGCGCACCTGAGAGGTCTTGCCGTGCAACAGCTCCGGCGCGCGGTCGACCGTGGCGCCGTAGACTGCACCGAGCGCCTGGTGACCCAGGCACACCCCGAGCATCGGCTGGCCGCGGTCGGCACACGCCCGGATCATCGCCATCGAGACGCCGGCCCCCTCCGGCGTGCCGGGTCCGGGGGAGATCAGGACCCCGTCGTAGCCGCCGCCATCGATCGCCGCCACCTCGTCGTTGCGTACGACGGTGCAGTCGGCGCCGAGCTGCTCCAGGTAGCCCACAATCGTGAAGACGAAGCTGTCGTAGTTGTCGACCACCAGGATCCGGGTCACTTGGGAGCCTCCGTGCTCGATGAAGTGGGTGCACCGGTCGGGCTCGATGGGGTGGCCGGGCTCGTCGCGTACCGCAGCTGCGCGCTGCCGGCGTACGCCGCGAAGTGCGCGTCGTCCTTGTCGCTCACCGAATAGCCGAGGCCGACCAGCGGGACGTAATCGCGGTAGTCCGAGACGGCCGGGTCCTTCTGGAGCGCGTTGCGCAGCTTCTTCTGGTCGCCCATCGCGCTGATGACGAACGGCGGCGAGTAGACCCGACCTTGCAGCAGCAACGTGTTGCCGACACAGCGCACGGCCGAGGTGGAGATGATCCGCTGGTCCATGATCGTCATCGCGGTGGCGCCCCCCTGCCACAGCGCATTGACGACGCCCTGCACGTCCTGCTGGTGCACGAGCAGCCAGTTGGGGTCGGTGTCGGCGGGCAGGGTCGACAGATCGCGGTGGGAGTCGTCGAGGGTGACCGTGACCGCGGACCCCTGCACCGGCGTCATACCGGCGGCGACGGCGATGCTCGACTCCTGTTTCTGCAGCTGCGCGAGACGGGAGGACCCGGGCGCGCGCTGGGCGGACAGCGCGTCGACCTCGGCCTGCAGGCGGCGTACGCCGGCCGCCTTGGTCTTCACCCGCTGGTCGCCGCTGCGCACGACCTGCACCAGGTCGCGGGTCGCGGGGCGCAGGTCGGTGCCGTTGGAGGTGACAGCGCTGACCCCGAAGAGGCCGCCGGCAGCGAGCGCCACGACGGGGACGACGTACCTCCACCGCGAGCGCACGGCCTTGGGTCGCGGTCGTCGACGCATGCGCAGGCCGTGCAGCGCCTGCGACCGGGGCATGTGCGGGACTCCGTAGCGTGGTGAGGATGAACGGTGTTGCGGTGATCTACCCTCTAGCGTAGCCGCGCCCAATCCGAGGAGATCCCCCCGTGAGCAAGCCCCGCAAGGACAGTTCGACCCCGTCCGGCAGCACGCCGGTCGATGCCCGGGCGGCCCGTGACGGTGCCGCCGGCGACGCCGACGACACCACCGCGTCCTCGAGCACGAAGGCGACGTCCGCGGTGACGACACCCGGTGCCGCCAAGAAGTCGGCGAAGGCCACCCCGGCCGCGAGCACGGGCTCGAAGAAGAAGCTCGACACGGCTGAGGAGCTCGCCCGGCGTACGACGGCTCAGAAGGTGCGGGTCAGCGGCGGCGACAACCCCGTCTGGTGGGTCCCGCTGATGGTCGGCTTCATGGTGCTGGGACTGCTCTGGCTCGTCGTGACCTACCTGGCGCAGGGCGACTACCCGGCGCCGAAGGTCGGCACCGTGTGGAACCTGGGCATCGGTTTCGTGCTGGTGATGGCCGGCTTCCTGATGACCACCCGCTGGAAGTAGGCCGCGGCGCCCACCGAGGCGCACCTCAGCCCGAGAGGCACAGCTCAGCCTGTGCCTCTCGGGCTTCGCTGTGCCCGCGGTGGTTCGTCCACAGGGTTATCCACAGGTGGGGATAACTACACCGGTGTAAGTCAGCCTTCACGGCGGGGTGTTCAGCAGCACTGCCGGTGTTCGAACCCAGTGAACAGGCCGTGGGCGCCGTAGCCAGGCGGGACCGCGGACTACAGACCGACGATCGCCGGCACGGACACGCTCTCGAAGCGGACGGTCGCCAGCACCACCAGCAACACGACGATCGCGGCGTACGCCGGCCACTGCCAGCGCCGCCGTTCGGCACCGAGGTAGGTGGCGATCGCCCCGCAGGCGAGGCCGGTGACCGCGCCGCCGAGGTGCGCCTGCCAGGCGATCCCCGATACGACGAAACCGATGGCCACGTTGATCAGCACGATGGCCACGAGTCCGCCGATGGGGATGCCGAGTCGCCGGTTGCATACGATCGCGGCGCCGAAGAGGCCCGAGATCGCGCCGGACGCTCCGAGCGTGGGGGTGTACCACCCGCCCAGACTCGTCAGGTTTGGCGAGCTGGCAAGCAGTTCGAATCCGACCGAGCCGCCCAGCGCGCACACCAGGTAGACGGTGAGGAACCGCGCGCGACCCAGCGCCGGCTCCAGGAACTGACCGCCGATCCACAGCGCGAACATGTTGAAGAGCAGGTGGGTCGGTTGGTTCTGCGCGTGCAGGAAGGTCGCGGTGAGGAGCCGGTAGGGCTGATCGCCGGTCTGGACCGGGGCGTAGTAGAAGTCGTCGGTCAGCGGTGGATAGGCCTGCTGCAACAGCCAGATCGCCGTGCAGAGCGCGATCAGCGAGATGGTGACGACGGGCCGACCCAGGGCCACCCGGCCGCCGAAGACCGTCGTCGCCGACCGGTGGGTCTTGGCCGATGCACGGACGCAGTCGACGCAGTGGATGCCGACGGGCGCCGGACGCTGGCAGTCCGGGCAGGTCGGGCGTTCGCACACCTGACACCGCACGTACGCCACCCGGTCGGGGTGCCGCGGGCACACCGGCTGGTCGGGTGCGGTCATCGCGCAGCTCGCCGGGCGCGCTGACGAGGGGCCCGCGTGCACCGCGAGCCCTGCAGTGGTGGTGTCACAGGTGGCCTCATTGCCCCGTCAACGTACGACGGGGTCCGGCGAGTGCCGGACCCCGCAGTCGTCGAAGAGAGTCAGTCCGTGATCTCGACGCTCTCGATGACGACGTCGTCGACCGGCTTGTCCTGGCCGCCGGTGCGCACGGCGCCGATCTTGTCGACCACGTCGCGGCTGGCCTGGTCGGCGACCTCACCGAAGATCGTGTGCTTGCCCTGCAGCCAGGTGGTGGGGGCCACGGTGATGAAGAACTGCGAACCGTTCGTGCCCTTGCCGCCGCGCTTGCCGGCGTTCGCCATGGCGAGCATGTACGGCGAGCGGAAGTCCTTGTCGGGCGAGATCTCGTCGTCGAAGTTGTAACCCGGGCCGCCGATGCCGACGCCCTGGGGGCAGCCGCCCTGCAGCATGAAGCCGGGGATCACGCGGTGGAAGATCAGGCCGTCGTAGAACGGCGTCGGGTTGGTGCGCCCGGCGTCGTCCTTGTATTCCTTGGTGCCGCGGGCGAGACCGGTGAAGTTCTCGACCGTCTTCGGGGCGGCGTCCGGGAAGAGCACCAGGTTGATGTCGCCGTGGTTGGTGTGCAGCGTCGCGTTCATGCCAAGAAGTTTCGCACGGCACGCCCGGTTGGCCGAGTCCGGTGCGACAGGGCAGGATAGGCCGGAACCGGCAACCTTGGAGGACGCTCTTGCTCACCACGAAATCACGTTCCGACGTCGCGAAGGACAAGGCAGGCCAGCTGGTGTCGGCGGCGTCCGACACGCTGGCGACCGTGAAGGAGAAGGCGGGTCCGGCGGTGGAGAACGCGCTGGAGAAGGCCGCTCCCGTTGTCGAGGCAGGTCTGGAGAAGGCCGGTCAGGCCGCCGACGCGGCACGCGAGAAGCTCGCGGAGGCGAACGACGCGGCCAAGGACAAGGCCTCCTCCGCCGCCGCGGTGGCGAGTGCAGTGGGCGCGAAGGCCCAGGACGCAGCCGGCGATGCCAAGGACAAGGCCGACGACGCGGCGACCAAGGCGAAGAAGGCGCGCAAGTCCGCCGGCCGCAAGGGCCGCAAGTCGCAGAAGAAGGCCGCGAAGCGCTCCTCGCAGCTGCAGAAGAAGGCCGCCAAGAAGTCTGCGCGCGCCCAGAAGAAGGCCGGCAAGCTCTCCGACTCGGTCAAGAGCAAGGCCTCCGACGTGAGCGACAGCCTCGCATCGGTCGGCGACAGCATCGCGTCCGCGCCGCAGACCAAGAAGCTGCGCAAGGCCGTCGCGCCGCAGCTGGACAAGGTCAACAAGGCCACCGCCACGCAGCAGGAGAAGATCGGGGAGACCGCGTCTGCGGTCAAGGACCAGACGTCCGACGCCGCGTCGGAGTGGGCCTCCAAGCTGCACGAGGCGCTGCTCGCCGCGACCGGTGCGGCCACCGCCGCCGGCGCGAGCGCATACACGTCCCTCCCGGGTGGTGCCCAGCACCAGATCGAGCGCGTCGCCCCGCAGGCCGCGAAGCTGCGCAAGAAGAAGGGCACGGTGCTGATCACGGTCGGCGTCGTCGCTGTCGTCGCCGCCGGTGCCCTGATCTTCGCCGGCCGACGTGCCAAGACGCGCGCCGCCCAACAGCAGGGCACCACCGCCGCGCCGCTCACCACGCAGCGCGCCGACGAGATCGCCACACCGACCGACGACCTCGTCGGTTCGGTCGAGGGCCGCGCCGACGGTGCGCTCACCGGCGAGACCCGCGGCCGGCACAGCGCCAGCTGACCGAGCACGTCGTACGTGGTCCAAGCGGCGGTCCCGGGTCGTCCCGGGGCCGCCGCTTCGTCGTCTGTCCCTGCGGCAGGAAGGACCACCATGGACACCGTCAGTCTCGACGGCCGCACCTACCGCTTCGACCGTGCGGTCCGCGAGGACGTCCCGGCGCTGGTCGCACTGCTGCGTGACGACGTCCTGGGCACGGGCCCGGGCAGGGCGATGTTCGCGTGGGCCCACGCGTGGGGCCGGGCGCGCGGCGCGATCCTGGCCCAGCTGACGACCGACGCCTCGCGCACCGACGCGCAGCGGTTCTACGAACGCCTCGGGTACGAGGCCTCGCACATCGGGATGAAACGCCCCCTTTGACCGGGGTCCTGTCCACCGGCAGGACAGCGCCGCCGGGAGCGCCGTCCGGTGGATACCGTGGACGGGTGACGACGCAGAATCCCACGGTCGCCGACGTACGCGCCGCGGCCGACCGCCTCTCCAGCGTGGCGTCACCCACCCCGCTCGACACCAGCGCGCGGCTGTCTGCGTTGACCGGGGCGCAGGTGCACCTCAAGCGCGAGGACCTGCAGCCGGTGCGGTCCTACAAGATCCGTGGCGCGTACAACCTGATAGCCCAGCTCGACGACGAGCAGCGGTCGCGCGGGGTCGTGTGCGCGAGCGCGGGCAACCACGCCCAGGGGGTCGCGCTGGCCTGCGCGCAGCTCGGTGTCGACGCGCGCATCCACCTGCCGCGCACGACGCCCCGCCAGAAACGCGATCGGGTGTCGGCGCTCGGACTCGGGCGGGTCAAGGTGGTCGTCGACGGCGAGACGTACGACGACGCGGCCACTGCGGCGTACGCCGAGGCGGAGCGCACCGGAGCGACCATCGTGCCGGCGTTCGACGACCCGCGGACCATCGCCGGGCAGGGCACGATCGCACTGGAGGTCGTGGACCAGTTGGGCAGAGCGCCCGACGTCCTGGTCGTCCCCGTCGGCGGCGGCGGGCTGCTGGCCGGCGCGATCACGGCACTGCAGCAGGAGCACCCACGCACGCGGATCATCGGGGTTGAACCCGCCGGAGCCGCGAGCATGACTGCGGCCCTGGACGCGGGAGCGCCCGTCACCCTCGACGCCATCGACGGCTTCGCCGACGGCACCGCCGTACGCCGGGTGGGCGCGTTCACCTTCCCAATCGTGCGCGACTCCGGGTGCGAGATGCGCACCATCGCCGAGGGGGCCATCTGCACCGAGATGCTCGCGCTCTACCAGAGCGAGGGGATCATCGCCGAACCGTCGGGCGCCATCGCCTCGGCCGCGCTGCTCGAGCTCGACCTGGAACCCGAATCCACCGTCGTGGCGGTGCTCTCCGGTGGCAACAACGACGTCAGCCGCTACGGCGAGGTGGTCGAGCGCGCCCTGGTACACGAGGGCCGCAAGCACTACTTCCTCGTCGAATTCCCGCAGGAGCCAGGGGCGTTGCGCCGTTTCCTGGACGACGTCCTCGGCCCGGAGGACGACATCGCGCTCTTCGAATACGTCAAGCGCAACAGTCGCGAGTACGGCCCGGCGCTCGTCGGGGTCGAGCTCGGGTCGGCGGCCGACCTGCAACCGCTGCTGGACCGGATGAAGGCCTCACCGCTGGTCATCGAGCGGGTGCCGCCGGACAGCCCGATGTTCGGCTTCCTGCTCTAGTCGTCGGCGCACCAGGCGATGGAGTCGCCGCGGAAGAGCCGGCCGTCGGGACGCCCGAGTGCGGTGATCGCGGCCACCTCCGCATCGGTCAGCTCGAAACCGAAGACGTCCAGGTTGGCCCGCTGGCGCTCCGGCGTCGCCGACTTCGGGATCGGCAGGCTGCCGAGCTGGTAGTGCCAGCGCATGATGGCCTGGCCCGGTGATACGTC
>NZ_JAGEKN010000016.1:0-41063 GCF_017565325.1 Allobranchiibius sp. GilTou38
CCACGTGGTCCGGGACTTCTCGCATGCGGTCGGCGGCGTGGGCCTTCGCCACGTCCTCGACCCTCACGCCGCCGTCGATCGAGTGGACATCCATGAATCGAGGCATCGGTGACTCCTTGAGATGGTTCCGGAGCGTCCAACGTACGACGCGGTCGGACGCCGACGGCCCCTCCATCAGGACAGGTCGCCCCGGCCTTATCGAGGGTCTGAGTAGGTGCCCGGGCTGTCCGGAGTCGCGGTGAAGGCCTCCGGGCGCTCGCGGGGCGCGTCGGCGAGGGCGGCGCGGACGCCGGCGACGTCGAGGTCGGTCGTGTAGACCGGGGTGCCCGGCTGCTGGCGCCACGAGTCGGCGATCGTGCCCGCGTCGACCGGGTCGAAACCGAGGGCGTCGACCAGCTCCTGCACCACCTTCTTGGCGTCCGCATCGTCACCCGCGATCGGCAGAGCGATGCGCCCGTCGGCACCCTGCGGCTGGCCCTTGTCCTGCAGGTGAGCGGCGAAGATATTGTTGAACGCCTTGACGACCGGATGACCGATCCGGTCCTGCACCCAGTCGCTCTCGACCGCCCCGTCCTCGATCGCGGCGATGCGCCCGTCGCGTTCGCGTGGGTAGTAGTTGCCCGTGTCGACGACCACGACGTCCGCCGGGACGTCGGCGAAGAGGCCGGCGGGCAGCGACTCGACCTTGGCCTGGGGGATGGTGACGACGATCAGGTCCTTGTCCCGTACGGCGTCCTGCACGGTGACGGCGCTCGCGCCGGTCTCCGACGCCAGCTCTTGCAGCGTCTGCGGTCCGCGTGAGTTCGCGACCTGCACGTCGTGGCCGAGGGGCACGAGCCCGCGCACGAGGGCCCCGCCGATGTTGCCGGCTCCGATGATCCCGATCCGCATGATGCGACCTTCCATAGATGTTCGGTGTGCTGCGAACATAGCACCCACCTCAGGAACAGTCGACGGTCGTCGAACATGAGATGCTGAGGCGCATGGCGAGCAGGAGATCCGGGCCCCTCACGCACCCCGACCAGCAGGACATCGACCTGTCCCGGGTGATGGCGGCGTTGAGCGACCCCGTGCGGCTGGGCATCGTCTCGGCGCTGGACGGCATCGACCGTGGGGTGCCCTGCTGCTCGCTGGAGCTGCCCGTCGGCAAGTCGACCGCCAGCCACCACTTCCGCGTGCTGCGTGAGGCCGGCGTGCTCCTGCAGTCCGACGAGGGCACCCGCAGGATGAACCAGGTACGCCGCGCGGATCTGGACGCGCGCTTCCCCGGACTGCTCGACCTGGCGCTCGCGCACGGCCGGGAGGCGCCGGTGCAGGTGCGCTGAAAACGCCTCGGGCACACAGCGATCACTGTGTGCCCGAGGCGTCGTCGATGTGCTCTGCCGAGGTCAGCTCCGCACGACGGTCGGCGCGGTGAGCGGCGAACCGGACTTCAGGACCCGCCGGCGGGCGGCGGCGACCCCGCCGTACGACTGCTCGATCGAGGTCAGGCGTGCCGCGTAATGGCTGATCGGGGTCTCGAAGGTCATCCCGATACCGCCGTGCAACTGCACGACCTCCTCGGCGACCACACGGGCGGCCTGGGCGATGTAGACGAACGCGTCGTCTGCCGTGGCGTCCACATCGGTGTCGTCGGTCTGCGCGTCCCGCTCGAGGCTGGCGGTCGCCCACAGCGCGACCGAGCGGGCGAGTTCCACCTCGGCGTAGAGGTCGGCAGCGCGGTGCACCAGGGCCTGGAACGTCGACAGCGTCACGCCGAACTGCTTGCGCGACTTCAGGTAGTCGACCGTCACCTTGCTCGCGCGGTCCATCAGGCCCACGGCCTCGGCGAGCACCGCGATGCGGGCGCGGGCGACGCCGGCGTCGAAGGCGCGGCGACCCTGGTCGCCGGCGGTGCCCAGGAGAGTGGCGGGCGTCCCCTCGAAGGTGACCCGTGAGACCCGGGTCCAATCGGCGGTGCGGCCGTCCGTGCGGGTGATCCCCTCGGCGTCGCCGTTCACCAGGTAGACACCGAAGCCGGCGTCACCGGACGCGGTCACGAGCAGCCACTTGGCCTGATCGGCGTGTGCGACAGCGGTCTTCGTGCCCGACAGGGTGACCTTGTCATCATCGCCGGTCGCGGTGGTGGCGGGTGCGGCGTCCCAGACGCGGCCGGGCTCGGAGTGCGCGACGGCGGCGATCGCCTCGCCGGCGGCCAGCGCGCTCAGGACCTCATCCGGCGCGGAGCCGCTCGCGGACAACAGCCACGACGGCAGGTAGACGCCGTCGAGGAAGGGCTCGATGGCGGCGTTCTGGCCGAGCGCGTAGAGCGCGGCGTACACCTCGCCCGCGCCGGCGGCCAGGCCGTCGTGCTCCTCGTCGATGGTGAGCGCGCTCGCGCCGATCTCCGCCAGGGTCGAGAAGAGCTTCTCGTCCCAGCCGACATCGCTGGCTGCGGCCTTGCCGCGGAACTCGGCGGTGTACGTGCGGGCCAGGGCGTCGTCGATGCTCTCGGCGAAGGCTTCCTGGTCTTCGTTCAATGTCAGGTCCATCAGATGCTCTCGTTCGTCGTGTCGAAGGGGTCTGCCGGCGTCCTGCGGGTCACAGACCCAGGACCGCCTTGGCGATGACGCCACGCTGGATCTCGTTGGAACCACCGAAGATCGACAGCTTGCGCATGTTGAGGTACTGCAGGGCGGCCGTACTCGCGGCGTGCTCGCTGCTCAGGCCGACCGGTGTGCCGTCGGTGCCCTCGGTGTCCCCGACGAGCACGGAGTCGGTGCCGCCGGCATCCAGTCGCAGCGCGGTGAGGCTCTGCAGCAGTCGGGTGCCCTCGAGCTTCAACAGGGAGGACGCCGGGTCCGGCTTGCCGTCGGCCGAGGCGCCCGCGACACGCAGCTGGGTCGCCTCCAGAGCAAGCAGCCGCATCTTGGCGGTGTGCAGCCGGGAACGGAAGTCCGGGTCGTCGGCGAGGGTGCCCTCTTCGACGTCGGTCTCCTTGGCGGCGTCGACCAGCTCGGCGAAGACCCGCTGGCTCGTGCCCACCTGGGCGATGCCGTTGCGCTCGTTGCCGAGCAGGAACTTGGCGTAGGTCCAGCCCTTGTTCTCCTCGCCGACCAGGTTGGAGACCGGCACGCGGACGTCGTCGAAGAAGAACTCGTTGACCTCGACGCTGCCGTCGATCAGCTTGATCGGGCGGCGCTCGATGCCCGGGGTCTTCATGTCGACCAGGATGAAGGAGATGCCCTGCTGCTTGCGCTCGGCACCGGGGTTGGTGCGGGCGAGCAGGAACATCCAGTCGCCGTACTGCCCCAGCGTGGTCCAGGTCTTCTGGCCGTTGATGACGTACTCGTCACCGTCGCGGATCGCGGTGGTCTTGAGGCCGGCGAGGTCCGAGCCGGCTTCCGGCTCAGAGAAGCCCTGCGACCACCAGATGTCCAGGTTGGCCGTGGCCGGGAGGAACTTCTCCTTCTGCTCCTGGCTTCCGAACTCGGCGATGATCGGCCCGACCATGCTCACGTTGAAGGCCAGGGGAGTGGGCACCGCGGCCCGCTGCAGTTCGGAGGCGTAGATGTTCTGCTGCGTCGCGGTCCACTTCTTGCCACCCCACTGGGTCGGCCAGTGCGGCACGGCCAGCCCGTGCTCGTGCAGGATCCGCTGGCTCGCCACGATGTCCTCGCGGCTGATCTGCCCCCGCACCACCCGTTCGCGGATCTCGGCCGGCACCTTCTCGTAGAAGACGGTGCGCAGTTCGTCGCGGAACTGCTGCTCCTCGGGCGTGTATTCCAGATCCATCGGGGTCCTTCCAGGGTTGGTCCGGCGTGGCGATCTCTCCAGGCAGCATCTCACTTCCCGTACGCGCCGGTAGCATCACCCGGGGCAGGATGGAGCGCCGGATGAGCACAGCACGCAGGATCGCGCCGGATCCCGGCCAGGAGTCGGTGTGGGACTACCCGCGCCCACCCCGGGTCGAGGACACCGCCGAGCTGGTCGAGGTGGACCTGGGAGGGCGCACGGTCGCGAGCAGTCGCAGCGCCGTACGGGTGCTGGAGACGAGTCACCCGCCGACCTACTACCTGCCGGTCGCCGATTTCGCCGAGGGGGCATTGCGCCCGACCGCGGGATCCTCCTACTGCGAGTTCAAGGGCGTCGCGGCGTACTTCGACGTGGTGGGCGGTTCGGCGACGGCGCGCAAGGCGGCGTGGACCTATCCGGAGCCCAGCCCCGGATTCGAGCGACTGCTCGGCTACATCGCCGTCATGCCGGGCCAGGTCGACGAGTGCCGGGTGGACGGCGAGCGGGTCCAGCCACAGGCCGGGGGGTTCTACGGCGGGTGGATCACGGGGCGCGTGGTGGGCCCGTTCAAGGGTGAACCGGGGACGCTCGGGTGGTGAGCGCGCCACTGCGGATCGACCCGGACGACGCGACCCCTCCGTACGAACAGATCTGCCGGCAGATCGCGGCCGGGTCCAATGACGGCTCGCTTGCGGTCGGCACCAAGCTGCCGACCGTGCGAGGGCTCGCCGAGCAGCTCGGAGTCGCGCCGGGCACCGTCGCGAAGGCCTACACCCGGTTGGAGCAGTCCGGTCTCATCGAGACCCGCGGCCGGGCCGGCACCTTCGTGAGTTCGTCCGGTGACCGTTCGCAGGCCGAGGCGGCCGCGGCCGCTGCCGATTTCGCACAGCGGACGCGCCACCTCGCCCTCAACGAGGAATCGCTGATCTCGGTCGTACGCGCGGCCGTCACCAACGTGCGCTCGCGCTGAGGGCGTTACTTCAACTGGTTGGAGGACAGGCCGAGCAGCCGGCGGGCCACGATCAGCAGCTGGATCTGCTGGGTGCCCTCGAAGATGTCCAGGATCTTGGAGTCGCGGGCCCACTTCTCCAGCAGCTCGGTCTCGGCGTACCCGCTCGCGCCCGCGAGCTCGACGCACGCAAGTGAGACATTGACGCAGGTGCGCCCGGCCTTGGCCTTGGCCATCGACGCCTGCATCGAGTTGGGCTTGCCGTTGTCGGCCATCCACGCGGCGCGCAGGGCCAGCAGGTACGCCGCCTCGTAGTCGGCCTCCATCTGGATCAGCCGGGCCGCGGCGTACGGCTGGGTCGTGAGGGGTGCGTCGACGTCGGGGACGACGCCCTCCTTCGCCAGCAGCTCGGTCGTCAGGTCCAGGCAGGCCCGGGTGAGGCCGCACGCCATCGCGGCCACCAGCGGACGGGTGTTGTCGAAGGTCTGCATGACCCCGCCGAAGCCACCTTCGGTTCGGATCTGCGGATCTCCCAGCAGGTCGCGGGCGGGCACCCGGCAGTCCTGCAGCAGGAACGCTGCCGTGTCCGAGGCGCGGATGCCGAGCTTGTGCTCCAGCCGCACGAGCTGCATGCCCGGATTGCTGGTCTCGACCACGAACGACTTGATGGCCTGCTTGCCGAGCGACCGGTCGAGCGTCGCCCACACCACGACCAGGTCCGCACGCGAACCCGCCGTGACATAGATCTTCTCGCCGTTGAGGATGTAGTCGTCGCCGTCCTTGACGGCGGTGGTGCGAATCGCACCGGAGTCCGAACCGGCCTCCGGCTCGGTGATCGCCATCGCGGCCCACCGGTTGCCGTAACGCTCCTTCTGCTCGTCACTGGCGACGGCGGCGATCGCCGCGTTGCCCAGACCCTGGCGAGGAATGGACAGGGTCAGACCGACGTCGCCGCGACAGGTCTGCATGATCGACAGCACCGAGGACAGGTTGGCGCCGTTCTTGTTGGGCTTGCCCCGGCGGTCGTTGCGACCGGACCCGACGCCCGCCGGGGCGGTGCCGGGATCCTTGACCTGCGCCGATCCACTGGCGCCCGCGCCCTGGGTGGCGCCGGAGTCGGACATCCCGTCCAGCACCGCGGACAGCAGGTCGAGTTCGGTCGGGTACTCGTGCTCGGCCAGGTCGTACTTGCGGCTGATCGGTCGGAACATGTCGTCGGCCAGCGATGCCGCCTGGGTGAGCAGCGGGCGGAACTTCTTCGGGACTTCCAGATCAATCATGTTCAATTCCTGTCGTCGGTCGGGCCGGCTCAGACCAGCAGGGTGCCCTCGAGCACCCCGGCGCCGCGCAGGTCGCGGTACCAGCGTTCGTTGTCGTACTCCTTGACGAATCCGTGTCCGCCGAGCAGTTGCACGCCGTCGGAGCCGACCCGGGTCAGGTAGGTGGACGTGAGGCTGCGCGCGTGCGCGACGGACGCGCCCGCGTCACGCCCCGCGTCGAGCTGCGCCGCTGCCCGCCAGACGACCAGCCGCAGCGCGTCGACCTCGATCGCGGCGTCGGCCACCGTGAAGGCCACGGCCTGACGCTGGGCGATCGGCTCGCCGAAGGCGGTGCGTTCGACGGTGTACGTCGTGAGGTGGTCGACCACGGCCTGCCCGGTGCCCACCGCGGCTGCGGCCCAGGCCAGCCGGGCTCGGCGCACGGCGTCGAGCACGTCGGCGGACGTGCCGAGCACGTTGCCCGCCGGGACGCGTACGCCGTCCAGGTGCAGTCGGCCGGTAGCCGCCGCGCGCAGCCCCATGGCCGGGTCGTCGGTGGTGGTGAGGCCGGCGGTGCCGGGCTGCACCACGATCAGCCGGGGTTCGTCGTCGAGCAGCGCCGACACGATGAAGAGGTCCGCGCTCGCCGCGGCGACCACCAGCGACTTCTGTCCATCGATCACCACGTCGCCCCCATCGGTGCGGGCGAGCGTCCGGGGCTTCAGCGGGTCGAACAGCGGCTGCGGTTCGGTCATGGCCAGGGCCCCGGTCGCGGGATCGTCCTCATCGGTGAACGGCGGCAGGAAGGTCGCCTGCTGGGCCGAGTCCCCGTAGTTCACAAGGGCGTTGGCGACGGCGGCCGAGGACATGATGGCTACCGCCAGCCCCATGTCGCCACGGGCAAGCTCCTCGATGACCAGAGCGCTGGTGACCGCCGACGCCTCTTCGGCGACGCCGCCCAGATCGGTCGGGACACCGACGAGCGTGAGCCCCATCGACGCCGCCTGTCGGCGGACCTCGTCCGGCACCGCGCGGTCGGTGTCGGCCTGCCCACCGGCCGGTCGGATGACCTCGTCGGCCAACTCGCGGGCGGCCTCCTGGATCATTGCCTGGTCCTCGGACGGCGTGAGGTCGAACTCGCGGCGTGCCGTGCTGCGCTCGGGGCGGGTGGCGGACCCGGACCCGCTCTTGCGGGCGAAGGCCTTGCCGGCGGCGGTCTGGGCCCTGAAGCCCTGCTGCGCGCTCTTGTAGAGGATGCGCTCGACCTTCGAGCGCAGGACGGGGTTCTTCATGGCCTCGAGGCCGCCGGCACGGGCGATCAGGCGCAACCCGAACGCCTGGCCCTTGTCGGCGAGGCTCGGTTTGGAGTGCGTACTCACGGTGCGACGCTCCTTAGGGACGAGATGTCGTAAGTTTCCGGGCAGTAAAGTTAGCCTACTTGATAACTGGTACGCGCGGTACCGGTAACACGCGATACGGCCTCTACGGTCGGCACGCGAACGCGAGACCGCCCGACCGGGTGGCGGTCGGGCGGCCTCGTGAGAGTTGTGCGGGCGGTGTCAGGCCATCCGCTCGTACGCGGGCAGGGTCAGGAAGTCGGCGTACTCATCGGCCACCGCGACCTGCAGGAACGTCTCTTTGGCATCCTCGTAGTCGGCCGGCTCGCCGGGCAGGTCCGCGATGACCTCGTCGGCCAGCTGCAGCACCCACTCCCGCGTGATGAGCGTGCCCGTGTCGGCCGTCGTGACGTCGTTCTGGATCTGCTGCCAGATCTGCGAGCGGGAGATCTCGGCGGTCGCAGCGTCCTCCATCAGGTTGTGGATGGCCACGGCGCCGCGGCCGGTCAGCCAGCTGCGCAGGTACTGCAGGGCGATGTCGATGTTGGCGCGCAGTCCGGCCTCGGTGACGTCACCGGGCGTGGAGCGCACGTCCAGCAGCGCGGCGGCATCGACGTGCACGTCGTCGCGGGTCTTCTGCAGCTGGTTCGGTTTGCCGCCGAGCACCTGCTCGAAGACCTCGAAGCACGTTTTGACCATCGCGGGGTGGGCCACCCACGACCCGTCGAAGCCGTCGTTCGCCTCGCGCGTCTTGTCGGCGGTGACCTTCTCGTACGCCGCGGCGTTGGTCTGCTCGTCCTTGGTCGGGATCTGAGCGGCCATCCCGCCCATGGCGGACGCGCCGCGCTTGTGGCAGGTGCGCACGAGCAGCTCGGTGTATGCCCGCATGAACGGCACCGTCATCGTCACGGTGTTGCGGTCGGGGACGATGTAGTCCGCGCCGCGGGTGCGGTAGGTCTTGATGACCGAGAAGAGGTAGTCCCAGCGGCCGGCGTTGAGTCCCGAGGAGTGGTCGCGCAGCTCGTAGAGGATCTCCTCCATCTCGAATGCCGCGGGCAGCGTCTCGATCAGGCAGGTCGCCCGGATCGTGCCCTGGGGGATGCCGAGGAAGTCCTGGCCGAGCACGAAGGCGCGGTTCCATAGCCGGGCCTCCTTGTGGCTCTCCATCTTGGGCAGATAGAAGTACGGCCCGTGGCCGCGGTCGATCTGCTTCTGACCGCAGGCGGTGAGGTAGAGCGCGAAGTCGACGAGGGAGCCCGAGGTCTGCTCACCGTCCACCAGGATGTGCTTCTCCGGCAGGTGCCAGCCGCGCGGCCGCACGATGATCGTCGGCTGCTGCTCGAACGGCGCGACCTTGTACTCCTTGCCCTCGGCGCTGGTGAAGTCGAGCGTGCCGTCGATGGAGTCCATCAGGTTGAGCGGACCCTGCACGACGTTGCCCCACATCGGGGTGTTGGCGTCCTCCTGGTCTGCCAGCCAGGCGCGGGCGCCGGAGTTGAGGGCGTTGATCGTCATCTTGGCGTCGGTCGGGCCGGTCATCTCCACCCGGCGGTCCTCCAGGCCCGGCGCCAGCGGCGCCACCTTCCAGCTGTCGTCCTCGCGCACTGCGCGGGTCTCCTCGAGGAAGTCCAGGTCGGTCCCGTCGGCCACCTGCTTGATGCGGGCCGCTCGCGCCTGCAGCGCGGTGAGGCGGTCGGCGTTCAACTCACGCTGCAGGCGGGCGATGAGTGCCAGCGCCTTCGGCGACAGGATGACGTCATAGCGCTCCTGCAGAGGTCCCGTCACCTGCACGCCGTCGGGCAGCTGAAGAGTGGGTGCGTCGGACATCGATCCTCCTGAGAAGGCACGGAATCGGCGCGCTGGAGCGCCGCGGGCGTTGATCCGTCGATGTTACCAGCCGGTAACATCGACGCAGCCCTTCTGGGACAGTCTGCCGGACACGCCGTGTGCCGCCCCGTCGATGACGGAGCGGCACACGGTCGGAAGTGACGATGGGTTGAAAATCAGTCCTTCTTCGCCAGGTCGGCGATCGAGACCAGGTGGTACTTCTCGGCCGTGGCCTTGGTCACCATGACCGAGTCGTTGTCCTGTGCCTGCGCCGGGGTCAACGCGACGATGCTGGAGGGCAGCGCCTTCTTCAGTGCCGCCATCACCTCTGCAGTGCTGGAGGCACTGGTCGAGTTGTCCAGGTAGCTCGCCAGGGCGCCGTTGTACTCCGGGAACATGTTGATCGATCCGGCCTTCAGCGCCGGGTAGTACTTCTCGCGGCTGCCGATGTTGAACTTGTCGGTGACCTTCGCTCCTGCGCTCTTCAGGGCCTGGGAGTAGAGGTTGCCGAGTACGACGCTCTCGGGGAAGTTCGAGGAACCGACGCTGAGCGATACGCCGCTGGCCTTGCCCGGCATGTTGATCGGGTTCTTGGCCAGGAAGGCCTTCGCGACCGCCGCGGGATCCTCCTTGTCGGTGATGGCCTGGGAGACCATGTCGACCAATGCCTGCTGCGACAGCTTGGCCGACACCGCGTTGAGCACCGCCTCGACTCCCGGTGTCGCCTTGCTCTTGCTCACCAGCGGGGTGATGTTCTGGGCCGCGAAGTTGTTCTTCGGATCCTTGAGGGAGACGAACCCGTACTTCTTGATCGACGGGTCCGTGCTGAAGATGTCGGCCGCATCGATCTGACCGTTCACCAGCGCCCCGACGGTGACCGGGCCGCCGGTGTCGGTGACGGTGTACTTGCCGAAGACGACGCCGTAGTTCTTCTTCAGCCCCGGGAGACCGTTGGCGCGGGTCTTGAACTCGGCCGAGCCTCCCATGATGAGCTTCGAGGCGACGGTGCCGCTGCCCGATGTCGCGCCGTTGCTTCCCCCGGTCTTGGAGCTGTCCTTGCCGCACGCGGCCAGGCCGAGGCCCAGGCCGATCACTGCGACGATGCCGATGCTGCTTCTGATCATGGTCAGCCCTTCTTCGCAAGGTCCGCGATGGACACGAGCTTGTACTTGTCGGCGGTGGCCTTGGTCACCACGATGGCGTCGCTGTCCTGGGCCTCGGCGGGCTTGAGCGCGACGATGCTGGATGGCAGGGCCTTGGACAGCGCGGTGTCGACGGCGGTCGTGCTCGCCTCGGTGGCCCCCTGCTGCAGGTAGCTGAGCACGGCGCCGTTGTATTCGGGGAAGACGTTGATCGAGCCGGATTTCAGTGCCGGGAAGTACTTCTCACGGCTGCCGATGTTCAGCTTCGTCGACACCTTTGCGCCCGCGCTCTTGAGGGCCTCCGCGTAGATCTCGGCAAGGACGACGTTCTCCGGGAAGTTCGCCGACCCGACGGTGAGCGAGGCTCCGCTCGCCTTGCCCGACATGTTGACGGGGTGCGCCGAGAGGAAGCTCTTGGCCACAGCGTCGGGGTCCTTCTTGTCGGTGACCGCCTGGGTGACCAGGTCGCGCAGGGCCGCGGTGGACAACGTGGCGGAGACCGCGTTCAGCACCGCCTCCACACCGGGAGTGGCCTTGGACTTGCTGACCAGCGGGATGATGTTCTGAGCCGCGAAGTTGTGCTTGGGGTCGGTGAGCACCACGAAGTTGTCGGCCTTGATCGACGGGTCGGTGGTGAAGATGTCGGCCGCGTCCACCTGGCCGTTCTTCAGGGCGCCGATGGTCACCGGGCCGCCGGTGTCGGTGACGGTGTACTTGCCGAAGGCGACGCCGTAGTTCTTCTTGAGCCCGGGCAGCCCGTCGGCCCGGGTCTGGAACTCGGCCGGTCCGCCCATGATCAGTTTCGAGGCGACGGTGCCGGCGGCAGCACTACCGCTGCCACTGCCGCTGCCGGATTTCGAACTGTCCTTACCGCACGCGGCGAGGCCGAGGCCGAGGCCGGCGACCGCGACGATGCTGATGGTGCGCTTGATCATCTGTGCTCCTGTGGTGAAGTGCCTGCTGGTGAACTGGTCAGTTTTCGAAGGGACCGCTCCGGGGCCTCTCAGGCGGCTACCTCCGCCTCGTCGAGGGCGGCCACCCGGGAGTCGGCCTCCCCGGCGGCGCCGCGGCGCCGGTCGGCGCGTTTGGAGAACCGGCGGCTCACCCCGGGAGAGACGAGGACCCGCTGGATCGCTGCCAGGAGGAGGTCGAAGAGCAGCGCCAGCGCCGCGACGAGGACTCCGCCGCCGATCATCTGGGGAAAGTCGCGCTGGGCGAGTCCGTCGTAGATGAAGCGGCCGAGGCCGCCGAGCGGCACGAACGATGCGATGGTGGCCGTGGCGATGAGCTGCAGCGCCGCGGAGCGCACTCCCGAGAAGATGAGGGGCAGGGCGTTCGGCACCTCCACCTTGAGCAGCACCTGGCCACCCTTCATCCCCATGCCGTATGCGGCGTCCCGCACCGTGGGGTCCACGTTCTCGACGCCGGCGTAGGTGCCGGCGAGGATCGGCGGGACGGCGAGCAGCATGAGGACAATCTCGGTCGGAATGATGAATCCAGCCTGGGTGCGCCCGTGGAAGTGCGGGGAGATGATCACCACCAGCAGGATCAGCAGTCCGATGCTCGGGATCGACCTGATGGCGTTGGCGACGGAGACGGCCGAACCGCCCCTGCCCGTGTGGCCGATGAGCAGGCCCAACGGCACGGCGATCAGCATCGCGATCAGGAGCGCGATGCCGACGTAGGAGATGTGGCGTTCCAGCTGCGTGACGATGCCGTCGGTCGTCCCCGTCCCGCGCCAGTGCGACGGGTCGTTGAGCCAGGTGATGACGTTGCCGATCATGCTCGTACCGCCCGTCGCCACGGTGTGAGCCCTCGACCGGCCAGGATCACCAGCGCGTCCAGCGCGAGCGCGAGGATCACGCAGAGGATCAGGCCCAACACGATGGGCGGGTAATAGGGGCTGGTCCCGGAGGACAGCTGGTAGCCCGTCGTGAAGAGGTTGCCGAGGTTCTGGAAGCCGATGGTGCCGGCGATCGCCACGATGCTGACGTTGGAGACCACGGCTACCCGTAGGCCCGCGGTGATCACGGGCACGGCGATCGGCAGGTCGACCTTGAAGAAGCGGGCCAGCGGGGTGAAGCCGATGGCGGTGGCCGCCTGGCGGGTGTCCTCACTGACCGAGCCGAGGCCGTCGGCGACGACCCGCACCAGCAGCGCCACCGAATAGACCGTGAGGGCGATCGGCACCTGCAGTTCCGAGAGCTGGTCCAGGTGCAGCAGCGGCGGGATCAGCACGAAGAGCGCGATCGAGGGGATGGTGTAGAGCAAGCCCGAGACGGTCATGATCGGCGGATAGCTCCACGAGAACCGGTTCGAGAGCCACCCGAGCGGCAGCGCGATGATCAGTCCAAGGACGACTGGTACGACCGAGAGCCAGGTGTGGGACCAGAGCAGCTGCAAGTCCGTGCTGCGGTGGTCCATGAAGTAGCTCCAGAAGCTGAGCGGTGAGGAACTCACCTCGCTCGCGAGGCCGCTCACGCCGGACCCTTCTGCAGCGTGGCCGGCGTGGCACCGGAGACCCGGTGGTCGGCGCCGTTCTGGTCGGCCTGGCCGGGCTGGTCCGTGTGGTCGGCGAGGGACGGGCGGGGCTCGGTCTTGATGAGCTGCACGACCTCGTCGAGCTGGGCGCTGCCGAGCAGCCGGTGGTCCTCGTCGACGACCACGCCGCGCCCGGACGGCGAGGACAGGCAGGCGTCGAGGGCCGCACGCAGCGATCCGCCCTGGGTGGCGAGGGTGCCGCCGCGGTAGAGCAGCTCCTCGGTGACCTCGCGTCCGGCGGTCTGCCCCACGTTGATCCAGCCCTGCGGGTGCAGGTCACCGTCGACCGCGAGCAGCCACTCGGCGGCCTCGGACGCGGCCGGGACCGTCTCGCCCATCCGCACGGTGGGCTCCTCGTGGTGCGGCAGCTCCTGCCCCTCGCTGAACCCGAGCGCGCGATAGCCGCGGTCGCGCCCGACGAACCCGGCCACGAACGCGTCGGCCGGGCGGGCGAGCAGGTCGGCGGGGGTGGCGAGCTGGGCCAGGTGGCCGCCGACGCGCAGGACGGCGATCTGGTCGCCAAGCTTGATGGCCTCGTCGATGTCGTGGGTGACGAACACGATGGTCTTGCCGAGGTCGTCCTGCAGGCGCAGGAACTCGTCCTGCAGTTGCTCGCGCACCACCGGGTCGACCGCCGAGAACGGCTCGTCCATCAGCATCACCGGCGGGTCGGCCGCGAGCGCGCGGGCGACGCCGACGCGCTGCTGCTGGCCACCGGACAGCTGGGCGGGGTAGCGCTTGGCGAAGCCCCGATCCAGACCGACCCGCTCGAGCAGATCCATCGCGTCGCTGCGCGCCTTCTTCTTGTCGGTGCCGAGCAGCAGCGGCACGGTGGCGACGTTGTCGACGATGGTGCGATGGGGGAAGAGGCCGGCGTGCTGGATGACGTAGCCGATCCGGCGCCGCAGTTCGTGCGTGGCGATCTCGGAGGTGTCGCGGTCGTCCAGCCAGATGGAGCCGGCCGAGGGCTCGATCATCCGGTTGATCATCCGCAGGCTCGTGGTCTTGCCGCAGCCTGATGGACCGACGAGGACGGTGATCTTGCCGGTCTGCGCGGTCAGGTCGAGGGAGTCCACGGCGACGGTCCCGTCGGGATATCGCTTGGTGACGTTGTCGAAACGGATCATGCGCAATCTCTCCTAGGTGCCGAGCTGGACTTCGAGACGGTGCGCCGCTGCCGCAATCACAGCACCGCAGTGTGACAACGCGTTTCCGGTGAGTCGGTAGGTCGGGCCGAGGATCGTGACCGCGGCGACGATCCTGTCCTGCGATCGCACCGGAGCGGAGACCGCCGTGATGTCGGGCTCCAACTGCCCGCGGGTGGCGAGATAACCCTGCGGCGTCGCCTCTCCGGCCAGTGCGGCGCGCACGGCGTACGCGTCCCGGCCGACCTCCCGGCCGATCCACGAACTGTGCCGGATGGGCCAGGTGCCCTCGTGCGTCGCGGCGTACACGGCGGTCCGACCCGGTCCGGGCAGGGCGAGGTAGGCCGACTCGCCGGTCGCGTCGACCACGTCCGCGAGCAGCGGGCGGCTGTGAGCGACGAGGCGGTGACTGCTGAGGGCGCGGGTCCCGATCTGCACCATCCGCGGACCGGCGCCGAAGCTGCCGTCGGGGTCGCGGGTGACGAACCCGGAGTTCTCCAGGGTGCGCAGGAGACGCAGTGCGGTGCTCGCGGGCAGCGCGGTACGGCGTGCGCACTCGGTCAAGGTCAACGACTGTTCGCCGCACACTTCCGAGAGCAGGGCCATGGCCCGGTCGACGGCACGGGTCGACGACGCGGGGGCCTCGGAGGCCGTCCTGCCGGGAGCGCTCAACGGTTTCCATTCCATAGCAACGGGTTTTCGCTAGGCGGTAGCCTGGCACTCTTTTCCTGTCTGTGGAACCACCCGGCGATCTCTCGCCTGGCGGCGCTCGGTAGGGGAGGGTGTGGGGGTGGAACTGACGTCTGCGGGACTGCGCATCGGCGATATCGCTCGCATCGCGCTGAGTCGCGAAATGCTCTCTGTGACAACGGAAGTCAGCGAGCGAGTGGCCTCCGGCGCCGCCGTCGCGGAACGCCTGTCGGCGCAGCGGCCGGTCTACGGTCGTTCCACCGGGGTCGGCGGCAACCGATCGGTGCCCGTCCAGGATCCGGACGGTCAGCTGGCCCGGGTGCTGCGCTCGCACGCCACCTCGCTCGGCACGCCCCGTGACGCGACCCGGGTGCGGGCGATGATCGCTGTGCGGATCGGTCAGCTCGCGGCCGGCGGCAGCGGGCTCAGTCGGACGGCGTTCGACGCCCTGCTCGAGCTGCTCAACACCGACACCCTGCCTCCCGTGCTCGAGCGCGGGAGCATCGGCACCGGCGATCTCAGCGCCCTGGCCACGGTGGGGGTCGCGTTGCTGGACCACCCCGACGGCCCGCGTGTCCAACCGGGTGACGCGCTGGCGCTCATCTCCAGCAACGCCGCTGCCATCGGGGACGCGGCGCTCGCGATCCACCGCCTGGAAACCCTCACCAGAGCCGCCGTGCCGATCGCCTCGCTCACTCTGCGTGCGGTGCACGGCAACGTCGAGCCCTTCGGGCCGGCCGTCGAGCGTGCCACCCCGTTCCGCGGTGCGCACCGGGTGTGCGCCGGGATGAGGCAGGTGCTGGACGATGACGGGTACGCCGATCCGCCGGCCCGGATCCAGGATCCGTTCGGGCTGCGCGCCATGCCCCAGGGTCACGGGGTCCTGCTCGACGCGCTCGACCGGGCCGCGGGCACCGTCCACGCGATGGCGAACGCGCCGAGCGAGAACCCGGTCTTCGACGAGCACAGTGGGATCACCCATCACGGCGCGTTCCATGCCGCCTACCTCGCGAACGCGGTGGAGGGGCTGCTCGGTGCGCTCGTGCAGGCCGCCCAGCTCGGGCTCGGCCGCACGACGATGCTGGCGAGCCCCGGGCTCACCGGTGCCTCGGCGTTCCTCGCCGACGGCACTCCCGGCGCGTCCGGCACGATGCTGGTGGAACTGGTCGCGGCGTCGGCCATGGCGGCGCTGCGCTCCCTCGCCGCCCCGGCCAGCGCCGGGACCGTCACGCTGTCGCGGGGACTGGAGGACGACGCGTCCTTCGCGTCGGTGTCGGCGCGGGGCGCGCTCGATGCCGAGCAGGCCTACCGCGACCTGCTCGCCGCCGAACTCCTCACTGCCGCCAGAGCCCTCACCCTCACCGGGCGAATGCCTCGGTGGTCCCAGCTTGCACCCTTGCAGGCAGGTCTCGCTCGGTTGGAGGATCGCGACCTGACGGCCGATCTGCAGGCGGCACGGCAGGTGGTGCCGGACCTGGCCCACCGGCTGCGGGTCCGCTGAGTCAGTTCGGTGCCACCCCGAGCAGCCGCGCGGGATTGTCGTGGCAGTACGCCCGCATTTCGGCGTCGCTCAGGTGCGGATCGGCGATCAGGTCGAACGGCTCGGCGTACGGCCGGTCGCTGCCGAGGACGATCGTGCGCGCGCCGAGCGCCGTACGCAGCGCGTCCACACCGAGGCGCCCGTACGAGGAGGTGTCCACGAAGAGGTCATCATCGGCGCGCGCGACGGCGCGGGCGCGCACCGCGAACCGCTCGATGGACAACGGCGCGAGACCTGCGCCCGCCACGAAGCAGATGCGCAGATCCGGCAGGAGCGAGCGGCCGACCGTCTGCCAGGACCACCACGCCGCCTGCTGGGCCGCGGGGTACTGCACCACCGCCGGCCACCAGTCGGGTCCGGGATGCGGATCCACGGGACCGGGATGCACCAGGACGGGTCGATCGGCGAGCTCGGCTCGGCGCAGCAGGGGGGCCAGGGCCTCCAGGGACGCAGGCGTGTCCATCGAGTGCGACCCCACCTGCAGACCCACGATCCCGTGGGTGCGCAGCAGCCGGTCGAGGTGAGCCAGTTCCGGCTCGCGGGTCGATGCGACGGCCCAGCCGACGAACGGGCCGCCTAGACCAGCGACGCCGGTGTGCCACGCGGCGAGCAGCGGCTGCGCGTCGTCGGGCGGCAGCGCCTCCACCCCGAGCGGTGTCGACATGGCGAGAGCGACGAGGGCCCGGTCGATGTCGGAGGCGCGCCGCAGCTCGACGTCGTGGGCCGCGGCGTCGACGTCGTACGGCGCCTCGTACGCCGTGTGCAGCGTCCAGCCGCGCAGCATCGGGGGAGTGGCACGCCGGCGCAGCCGCTCGATGAACTCCGGCGGCCACAGGTGCTGGTGGACGTCGATGCCCCCCGGTGGCCGCTGCGTCATGGAGTCCATCCTGCAGCTGCGCCCGCCACGATTTCGGCTGCGCCCCGCGAGGTAGCACCATGGTGACAGTGACAGACACCGTCCCCGGCCCTGCCGCGCTCGACGCGACGCGCCCCTCCGAGCGCCCCGCGACCAAGCCGCCCACCAGGGCGCTGCACGGGTTCGCGCTGAACGCGGCGCTGGCGTCGATGGCGCTCGGCGGCTTCGCGATCGGCACCACCGAGTTCGTCACGATGGGCCTGCTGCCGCAGATCGCGCACGGCGTGCACGTTGGCATCCCGCAGGCCGGCCACGTCGTCTCGGCGTACGCGCTCGGCGTCGTGGTCGGAGCACCGACCATCGCCACGTTGGCCGCGAAACTGCCGCGCAAGGGTCTGCTCATCGCGCTGATGATCGCGTTCGCCGTCTTCAACACGGCATCCGCGCTCGCACCGAATTTCGGCACGCTGCTCGTTGCGCGCTTCCTGTCCGGGCTCCCGCACGGAGCCTTCTTCGGCATCGCCTCGGTGCTGGCCGCCGGCCTGGTCGACAAGGAACGGCGCACCTGGGCCGTGGCCATGATCCTGTCGGGGCTGACGGTCGCGAACATCGTGGGCGTCCCCGCGTCGACCCTCATCGGTCAGGATCTCGGCTGGCAGTGGCCCTACGCCGGCGTCGGCGTCATCGCCGCACTCACCGCGCTCGCCGTGTGGCGCTGGGTGCCGCATCAGCACACGGACACCGCAGCGAACGCCGGATCGGAGCTGGCGGCCCTGCGCCTGCCGCAGGTGTGGCTGGCGCTCGGGATCGGCACTGTCGGATTCGGTGGGATGTTCGCGACCTTCTCCTACATCGCGCCGACCCTGACCCATCTCACGGGCGTGCACGACGGCGTCGTCCCGTTGTTCCTGGTCTGTTACGGCGTGGGCATGACGACCGGCGCCTTCGCCAGCGGCCGGGTCGCCCGGATCGGGCTGCTGCGCGGGATCCTGCTCTCGCTCGTCCTCATCACCGGGCTCCTGTTCGCCTTCGGCCCGATGGTGCACACGGTGCCGGGCGCGGTGGCCGCGGTCTTCCTGCTGGGTTTCGTCGGCACCCTGCTGGTGCCGATGCTGCAGACCCGGCTGATGGACGTCGCGCGCGACGGCCAGGCGCTCGCCGCCGCGCTCAACCACTCCACGCTCAACCTGGCCAACGCGCTCGGCGCCTGGGTCGGGGGACTGGTGCTCTCGCAGGGTCTGGGGTACGAGTGGCCGAGCCGGGTCGGGGCGTTCCTCGCGGTCGGCGGCATCGCCATCACCGCGGTCTCGGCGGTGGCCGGGCGGCGTACGGCGCGCAACGCCGTGGCCGCCCGACCCGCCTGAGTCCCTACTTGGGGACGACGTAGTCCACCTTCACGGTGTTGCCGTCGCCACTTGTCAGCGCGCTGACGGCCGGAGTCGCCAGCCCGCAGCCGGCGAACTTCGGGATGGAGAACGTGCCCGAGAGGCTGAACGGGTCGAACAGCCCGGTGACCTTGCCGGTGAGGTTGAGCGTCACCGGCGTCGAGGTCTTGCAGTCGTTGCCGACCAGGTTCACCGGCAGACCCAGCGGGTCGAGGCTGGTGATGTGCAGGTTGACCCGCTGGGTGACCGACACCTTGTTCTGGTAGTCGATCGTCCCCGTGGCCTTGCCGACGTTCTTGATCGCGATCGTCGCCTTGGCGAGCGGCAGACCGGCCAGCTTGATGTCCGTGCTCGTGGGGGCCAGGTTCAGTACGGCGGTGAGCTTGCGGTTGGTCAGGTCGAACTGCGCCGTCTGCGTGCCGGTGGTCGTGACCGACTTGTTCATCGCCTTGATGTACGTCGTCGCGGTGGCGTTGTGCCGCAGGGTCCACACGGTGTCGGCCGAGGCGCCCGGCGCGGAGGTGAGCAGCAGTCCCGCGCTGCTCGCGACCGCCGCGCAGCCCAACAGTGTCGTTCGCGTCCTCATGGATGATCCCTTCGCTACTGATCGGTAACTTGCGGCACCACCATAGGGACTCAATGTGACGCCGCCCACCCGGGGGCGGGTCGGGCACGACCGGCGTGTCCGCGGACCGTGGGAGAATGGGCCCTTCGCCGCACTTCTCCGCTATCCCCTGAGGACCTCACACGTGTCACCCATGGCCCGCACCGCGCTGCAGCCTGCCGCGACGCCGCCGGACCTGATCCGCAACTTCTGCATCATCGCCCACATCGACCACGGCAAGTCGACCCTGGCCGACCGGATGCTGCAGATCACCGGCGTCGTCGACGACCGGGCGATGCGCGCGCAGTACCTGGACCGGATGGACATCGAGCGCGAGCGCGGCATCACGATCAAGAGCCAGGCCGTGCGGATGCCCTGGGAGGTCGACGGGACGACGTACTGCCTGAACATGATCGACACGCCGGGCCACGTCGACTTCACCTACGAAGTGTCCCGTTCGCTCGCAGCGTGCGAGGGTGCGGTGCTGCTGGTCGACGCGGCGCAGGGCATCGAGGCGCAGACCCTGGCCAACCTCTACCTGGCCATGGAGAACGACCTCACCATCATCCCGGTCCTCAACAAGATCGACCTGCCGGCCGCGCAGCCGGAGAAGTACGCGGAGGAGCTCGCCGGGCTCATCGGCTGTGAGCCCTCGGACTGCCTGCAGGTCTCGGGCAAGACCGGTGTCGGCGTCGAACCGCTGCTGGACCAGATCGTGCACCAGCTGCCCGCGCCCACCGGCAACGCCGACGGCCCCGCCCGCGCGATGATCTTCGACTCGGTCTACGACACCTACCGCGGCGTCGTGACCTACGTGCGCGTCATCGACGGCAACCTGGCACCGCGCGAGCGCATCACCATGATGTCCACGAAGGCGACCCACGAACTGCTCGAGATCGGTGTCATCTCACCGGAGCCCAAGCCCGCCCAGGGCCTCGGCGTGGGCGAGGTGGGCTATCTCATCACCGGTGTGAAGGACGTGCGGCAGTCGCGCGTCGGCGACACGGTGACCAGCTCGCGAAACGGCTCGGTGCAGGCTCTCGGCGGGTACCGCGACCCCAAGCCGATGGTGTTCTCCGGGCTCTACCCGATCGACGGATCGGACTACCCGATCCTGCGCGACGCCCTGGACCGCCTGAAGCTGAACGACGCCGCGCTGGTCTACGAGCCGGAGACCTCGGTCGCGCTCGGTTTCGGCTTCCGGATCGGCTTCCTCGGCATGCTGCACCTGGAGATCGTCCGGGAGCGCCTGGAGCGGGAGTTCGACCTCGACCTGATCTCGACGCTGCCCAGCGTGGTCTACGACGTCACCCTGGACGACGGGCGGGTCGAGGTGGTCACCAACCCGAGCGAGTTCCCCGAGGGCAAGGTCGCCTCGATCACCGAACCGATCGTGCGCGCGACGATCCTCGCGCCGAGCGAGTTCATCGGCGCGATCATGGAGCTGTGCCAGACCCGGCGCGGCACGTTGCGCGGGATGGACTACCTCTCACCCGAGCGGGTCGAGATGCGCTACACGCTTCCGCTCGCCGAGATCGTCTTCGACTTCTTCGACGCACTGAAGTCCAAGACCCGTGGATACGCCTCTCTGGATTACGAACCCGATGGTGAGCAGGTCGCCGACCTGGTCAAGGTCGACGTGCTGCTGCAGGGCGACATGGTCGACGCGTTCAGCACGATCGTGCACCGGGACAAGGCCTACGCGTACGGCGTGATGATGGCCGGCAAGCTCAAGGACCTCATCCCGCGCCAGCAGTTCGAGGTGCCGATCCAGGCCGCGATCGGCGCGCGGGTCATCGCGCGCGAGACCATCCGCGCCATCCGCAAGGACGTGCTCGCCAAGTGCTACGGCGGCGACATCAGCCGCAAGCGCAAGCTGCTGGAGAAGCAGAAGGAGGGCAAGAAGCGGATGAAGATGGTGGGCTCCGTCGAGGTGCCGCAGGAGGCCTTCATCGCCGCGCTCTCCCAAGACTCATCCGCCGCGGAGAAAGCGAAGAAGTAGGTGTCGCAGGGAGATTCGCCGCAGACCTACGTGGACGACGACCGCAGGGCGGCGGCGACCAACCGGTCGTTCACCCGTCGCGGCGGTCGGATGCCGCCCCGCCACCACCGCGCGCTGGAGGTGCACGGTCCGGCGTACCTGTTGTCCCCGCCGATCGAGGGCACCAGCGTGGCAGCCGGCTTCGTGCTCGACCTGCCGGCGGCCTTCGGGCGTACGGCACCGCTGGTCGTCGAGATCGGCTCCGGCTCGGGTGACTGCGTGGTCGCGGCCGCGGCCGAGCACCCGGAGTGGGACTTCCTGGCGGTCGAGGTCTGGCGTCCGGGGATCGCGCAGACCCTCGCCAAGGCCGCCCAGGCGCAGGTGGGCAATCTGCGGGTGCTGCGCGCCGACGCCGCGGGCGTGGTCGCGACGGCGCTGCCGGCCGCGAGCGTGGACCAGCTGTGGACCTTCTTCCCCGACCCGTGGCCCAAGGCCAAGCACCACAAGCGCCGGCTGGTCGACCCGATGTTCGCCGTCGACGTCGCGCGGGTGCTGCGGCCCGGCGGGCTGTGGCGTCTCGCGACCGACTGGGAGGACTACGCCCAGCAGATGCGGGACGTGCTGCGCGAGGCTCCCGGCTTCGAGCCGGGTGCGGAGTACGGCGACCGTTTCGACGGGCGGGTGATGACCCGGTTCGAGCGCAAGGGCATCGAGGCGGCTCGCGCGGTGCGGGACATCGTCGTCCGACGTGCGGATGCTACCGACCAGTAATATGTGGTCGTGGCCTCGACCTACGACCTCTACCAGCGGCTGACCGGTCGACCGTTCGGTCGGCGGGTCTTCTCGACCGCCTACGCGTTCAAGGCGCCCTACTTCGCCAGCGTGCGGCCGTTCGTGACGCAGATGGCGCCGAACCACGCCTCGGTGCGCATCCGTAAGCGTCGTGCCGTGCAGAACCACATCGGCACGGTGCACGCGATCGCGGTGGCGAACGGGCTCGAGGCGGCGCTCGGTCTGCTCTGTGAGGCGAGCGTGCCGGCGGGGATGCGTTGGATTCCCAAGGGCATCGAATTGGACTACCTGGCCAAGGTGCCCACCGACGTGCGCTGCGAGGCGCGGACCGAGCCGTCCGACTGGGCCGGCGAGCCGCCGTTCCAGGTGGACGTGCGCTGCAGTGCCTTCGTCGACGACGGCACCGAGGTCGTCCGCGGCGTCATCCCTGTCTGGGTCACTGCCAGACCCCACGAAGTTCTCCGCTAACGCTCCGATACTTCGCGGGGACCCCGGAAGCGCCACAGCTCGACGCTGAGACAATTGCGGGGTGCCCAGTGCCCTGCCCGACGGCGAACCCGTCCCCACCGACGGATCCCTGCCCGGCTCGGCCCTCGCCGGCATGGGGAGCCGACAGTTCGGCGTCTACCTGCACGTGCCGTTCTGCCGGGTGCGTTGCGGCTACTGCGATTTCAACACCTACACGCTGACCGAGCTGGGTGTGCCCGGGGAGGGCGCCGGGGTGAGCTCGTACGCCGACGCGGCACTTTCCGAGCTCGACCTCGCCGACCGCGTCCTGCGTGCAGACGGCGAAACCGCACCGGTGACAACGATTTTCGTTGGTGGTGGTACCCCCACGATGCTCGCCGCAGACGACCTCGTGCGGATGGTGGAAGGGGTGCGCGACCGCTTCGGGCTGGCGCCGGGCGCCGAGGTGACGACCGAGGCCAATCCGGACACGGTCACGCCCGAGGTGGCCCGAACGCTGGCCGCGGGCGGCTTCACCCGCATCAGCCTGGGGATGCAGTCTGCGGTGCCGCACGTGCTGGCGACCCTGGACCGCACCCACGATCCGGCCAACGTCGAGCGTGCGGTGGCCTACGCGAGGGATGCCGGGCTGCAGGTGAGCCTGGACCTGATCTACGGGACTCCGGGGGAGTCGCTGCAGGACTGGCGACGCAGCCTCGACACGGTGGTGGCCCTGGCGCCGGACCACGTGAGCGCGTACGCCCTCGTCGTGGAGCAGGGCACCAAACTCGCCGCGCAGGTGCGCCGCGGCGTCGTCCCCATGCCGGCCGACGACGATGAGGCGCTCAAGTACGAGCTGGCCGACGAGGTGCTCGGTGCAGCCGGCTACGGGTGGTACGAGATCAGCAACTGGGCGGCCCGCCCGGACGCACGCTGCCGGCACAACGAGAGCTACTGGCGCGGCGACGACTGGTGGGGCATCGGACCCGGTGCGCACAGCCACGTCGGCGGAGTGCGCTGGTGGAACGTCAAGCACCCCACGGCGTACGCCGGTCGGCTGGCCGACGGCATCTCACCGGGGGCGGGCCGCGAGGTGCTCACGCAGGAGCAGCGTTACGACGAGACCGTGCTGCTGGGCGTCAGGCTGGTCGACGGACTGCCGCTGGATTCGCTTGCTCCTCGAGGCCGTACGGCGATGGCGGGGTTGATCGCTGACGGGCTGGTCGAGCCGGCGGCGGCGGTGCGACCGATGGACCGGCGCGTGGTGCTCACGCTGCGGGGTCGGCTGCTCGCCGACACCGTCGTACGCCGGCTGCTCGGCTTCTGAGGGCTCGTCCCGTCCGATTGTCAGCGTCTTCGTGGCTGCTTCGCCCCGAAAGTGCTGACAACCGATCTATGACTCGTGCAGGTCGAGCCCGAAATCCAGCTCCGTGACGCTGTGCGTCAGTGCCCCGACGGAGATGACGTCGGCACCCGCCTGCGCGAGCGCACGCACCGACTCCTCGGTCACGCCTCCGGAGACCTCGACCGTCACCGGAGCGGGGTGGTCCCGGATCAGGGCGGCCCCCTCGGCGATCAGGTCCGGGCCCATGTTGTCCAGCAGCACGGCGTGCACCACGGGTGCGTGACCGGATCGCAGCCGGGCCGCGTCGAAGGCCAGCACCTGGCGCAACTGGTCGAGGTCGTCGACCTCGATCTCCACGCGGGTGAGGTGACCGGCGTGCTCGGCCAGCCGCCGCAGCACCTGTGTCAGACCACCGCCGAGTCCGATGTGGTTGTCCTTGACCAGGATCGCGTCGAAGAGCCCGAACCGGTGGTTGATGCCGCCGCCGTCGCGCACCGCCTGCTTCTGCAGTGCCCGCAGGCCGGGCGTCGTCTTGCGGGTGTCGGCGATCCGCGCCCCGGTGCCGTCGAGCAGGCGCACCAGGCCGGCCGTGCGGGTGGCGATGCCGCTCAGATGGGACAGCAGATTGAGTCCGACGCGCTCGCCGGTCAGGATCGAGCAGGCGCTGCCGCGCACCGTGGCGACGACCTGTCCTGGTGCGACCTCCGCGCCGTCCTTCGCGCTCCACTCGACTTGCAGCTGGGGATCGACGAGATCGAATGCCGTGTCGACGCACCGTGATCCGGACAGCACGCCCTGTTGACGCGCGACGACGTACGCCGTGCCGACGGCGTCCGCCGGCACCGTTGCCTGCGTGGTGACGTCGCCGACCCCGTCGAGGTCCTCCTGGAGCGCGCGCCGGATCAGCTCGACGAGGGCGAGGTCGGTGCTCACGCTGCGCTCCCGGCGGCGGTGGTGTCGACCCGTCGGTGGGCGCCGACGCTGCGCGGGTCGGCCAGCGCGGAGCGGGCGATGAGCCACCCGACGTACGCCGCGTCGTCCTGGGTCCACGCGTCGAGCCGGTCGACGGCCGCGCGCAGGTCGTGCGCGGTGCGCAGCACCCCGCAGCTGCTCTCCAGCACCTGCCGCACCTCGTCCAGCGCGGGGGCGGGAGCCTCGCCTGCGGCGCGCAGGCTCTCACGATCGGCGGCGGTCATGTCGCCACCGGCGCGCCAGGTGTCACCGGTCAGGTCGGCGGCAGCGGCTTCACCGCTCACGACAGCTTCGAGCAGCGAGTTGGATGCCAGCCGGTTGCCGCCGTGCAGGCCGGTGCGCGCCACTTCACCGACCGCCCAGAGGCCGGGGACGCTGGTGCGCGACCGTGCGTCGACGGTGACCCCGCCCATCGCGTAGTGCACCGCGGGTGCGACGGGCAGAAGGTCGGAGGCAAGATCCAGGCCCGCTGCGGACACCAGGTCGGCCACGGCCGGGAAGCGGGTCAGCACGTCGGGTACGTCGCGCGCGTCCAGTACCACGCGCCGACCGGACTGGGCCTGCGCCCAGACCGCGGCCGCGACCACGTCGCGCGGCTGCAGCTCGTCGACGAAGCGTGCACCGTCTGCGAGCAGCACGGCGCCTGCGCCCCGCAGCGCCTCGGTCAGCAGCGGCATGGGGTCGAGTCCGACGTCGAGGGCGGTCGGATGGAACTGCACGAAGTGCAGGTCGTCGGTGCGGGCGCCGACTCGGGACGCCATCGCGATGCCCTGGCCGAGTGCCGTCCGCGGATTGGTCGTGTGCGCGAAGAGCCCACCGAGACCGCCGGTCGCGAGGACGATCCGGTCCGTGTCGATCGTCACCGCGGCGCCGGAGGCCGCCCCGAGCGCGAGACCGGCGATCTTTCCGGCGCCGTCGGTCACCAAGCCGCGGGCGTGCAGTCCGGTGCGGATCTCGACGCTGTCGAGAGTGGCCACGTGGCCGGCCACCGTGCGGGTGATCGCGGCGCCGCTGCGGTCGCCGGCATGCGCGATGCGCCGCCGCGAGTGGCCACCCTCGAGCGCGAGGTCCAATGCCTGGTCGGCGGCGAGGTCGAACGGCACCCCCAGCGCGCGCAGGCGGCGTACGACGTCCGGCGCGGCCGCCGTGATCCGGGCGATCGTGCCCGCGTCGCCGAGGTCGGCCCCGGCGCGCCGGGTGTCGACGGCGTGCAGCTCGGGGGAGTCGTCCTCGCCGATGGCGGCCGCGATCCCGCCCTGCGCCCACATGCTCGCCGCGCCGGCGGTGAGGTCGTCCGGCGTCACCAGGATGCAGCGTTCCGGTGCGAGCGCCCGGGCGACCGTGAGTCCGGCCAGCCCGGAACCGACGACGACCGGCCTGCTGTCCGTCGATGTGCCCATCACGACACCGCGAGCATGCGCTCGATCGAGAGCCGCGCGGCGTCCTCCAGTGACGGCTCGACGGTGATCTCGTGGCGGCCGTGCTCGAGGGACGCGCGGATGGCGCTCAGGGTGTTGCGCTTCATGTGCGGGCACAGGTTGCACGGGCGGACGAAGTCGATGTCCGGGTGGCCTGCAGCGACGTTGTCCGACATCGAGCACTCGGTGATGAGAGCGACTTTCGCCGGACGGTGCCGCTCGACGTACGCCTGCATGTCGGCGGTCGAGCCGGCGTAGTCCGCGGCCTGCACCACGTCGGGCGGGCATTCGGGGTGGGCAAGGACGACGACGCCCTCGTTGCCCTGTCGGATCTCGGCGATGTCCAGCGGCGTGAACCGCTCGTGCACCTCGCACGCTCCGGGGTGGGTGATGACCTCGACGCCGGTGCGCGCGGCGACGTTCCGCGCGAGGTACTGGTCCGGGATCATGATCACCTTGTCGACCCCGAGCGACTCGATGACCCGCACGGCGTTGCCGGAGGTGCAGCAGATATCGCTCTCGGCCTTGATCGCGGCCGAGGTGTTGACGTAGGTGACCACGGGGACGCCGGGGTGCTCCGCCCGCAGCGCGCGCACCTGCTCGGGCGTGATGCTCTCCGCCAGCGAGCACCCGGATCGCAGGTCCGGGAGCAGCACCCGCTTGGCCGGGTTCAGCAGCTTCGCGGTCTCGGCCATGAAGTGCACGCCCGCCAGCACGATGGTGCCCGCGCGTACGTGCTGTGCCTCGCGCGCCAGGGCCAGGGAGTCGCCGACGATGTCCGCGACACCGTGGTAGATCTCCGGCGTCATGTAGTTGTGCGCCAGGATCACCGCGTCGTGCTCGACCTTGAGCCGCTCGATCGCCTCGATGTCGGGCTCGAACGTCGCCCACTCGACCTCGGGGATGACGTGCCGCACCTTCTCGTACGTCGCTGTGGTCATCTCGGTGCCTTTCGCAGTCACGGTGCGGGAGTAATGCTCCTGGTGAGTAAATGCTGAGACTGAGCATAACACTCGAGCTCGACAACCTCCGCTACGTGTTCGTCAGCGGCCGCGGGGGATCGGCAGCTTCGTCCCCACCTGCGCCCGCTCCGCGAACACCTCGCGCCGGAAGCGGTAGCGGCGCGCGGGCCGCCCGCCTGTCCCGTGGCTGAGGTCGCCGGTGGGCTCGACCAGCTGGTGCTGCTGTTCGACCAGCCGGCGGAAGTTCTGCTTGTGCACGTCCTGCCCGGCGATGGCCTCCACGACGTCCTGCAGCTGCCCGAGGGTGAACGTCGGCGGCATCAGCTCGAAGACCACCGGCCGGTACTGCAGGGCCGATCGCAATCGGGACAGCCCCGTCGCGACGATGCGGCGGTGATCGTGCAGCATCGCGACACCGGATTGCGCCCGCACCTGCTTCGCGCGCGGCGACTCGGCCACGATGCCTGCCTCCCAGAGCAGTTCGTACCGCTGCAGCGCCAGCTCGGGGCGCCACGGCATCGAGCCGGTTCCGAAGAGGTGCTCGCGGCGTTCCTCGCGCGCCTCCCGCGCGGCACCTCGCACACCGCGCACCCACCGCGCCAGGTCGTCGACGAGCTCCTGGTCGGTGCCGACCGAGCGACGGTCCTCCCAGGGCAGCAACGTGTAGGCGCCCGCCCACTCGGCGGCGGTGGTGTCGGCGCGGGTCAGGCCGAGATAGGAGATCGAGATGACCCGCCCGGTGCCGTCACCGCGTCCGAGGTCGGCGAACGTGTAGAGCTGCTCGACGTAGCCCAGCGTGTGCCCGGTCTGCTCGGCGGCGAAGACGCGCACGCCCTCCTGCAGAGAGTCGTGGTCGGCCCGCAGCTCCCCGGCGGGCAGTTGCAGCGGGTCGCCGGAGGCGAGCACCGCCGGCCCGTCCTCGCCCACGGAGGCCACGACGGCGACCAGCTCCGCGCGGAACCCCACGGCAGGGCGACCGGAGGAGCTCACGGCGACGGCACGGTGACGAAGTCGATGAGTTCCTCGACCCGGCCGAGCAGCTCCGGCTGGAGGTCGGCGTAGGTGCGCACGGTCGCGAGGATCTGCTTCCACCCGCGCGCGACGTCGGCCTGGGATTCGTGCGGCCAGCCGAGCTCGGCGAGGATCCCGTGCTTCCAGGACCGGCCGCGGGGGATCACCGGCCACTGCTGCCAGCCCAGCCGCTCGGGACGCACCGACTGCCACACGTCGATGTACGGGTGGCCGACGACGAGGACGTGCTCTCCGGCGTACGGCGACGCCATCGCCCCCGCGACGATCCGGGCCTCCTTGGTCCCGGGGACCAGATGATCGACGAGCACGCCCATCCGGCGTCGAGCGGTCGGCTTGAAGTCGCGGATCACCGACGTCAGGTCGTCGACGCCCTCGAGCAGCTCGACCACGACCCCCTCGATCCGCAGGTCGTCGCCCCAGACCTTCTCCACCAGCTCTGCGTCGTGGCGGCCCTCGACGAAGATGCGCGATCCGGCGGCGACGCGGGCCGTGACCCCGGCCACTGCACGGGAGCCGCTGGCGGTCCTGGTGGCGGCATTGCGGGTGGCGTCGATCGCGGTGGTGTCCTTCACCGCCACCAGCTCCACCGGTCTGCCGTCAACCAGGAACCCCGGCCCGAGGGGGAACGCCTTGCTGCGTCCGCGCCGGTCCTCCAGGTGCACCACGTGCATCCCACCGGCCTTCTCCACGCTGGTGATGGCCCCGCACCAGCCGGTCTCGACGTCCTCGACGACGACGCCGACCTCGGCCGGGAGGGGCACGGACCGACCGCGGCGGGGCGCGCGCCAGTCACCGGAGAGCACGTCGGCGCCGTAGCGGTCTGGGGTCACGGCACGAGGGTAGGGGCCCCCGGCCGAGGCCGGCAGGGAGGACACGCGCAGCGCCGCGGAGCACGTAGACTTGGCACTCGACGAAGTGGAGTGCCAGCCGACACCGTCTCGGGAGGTGACATGAGCGAAGAACGCCGCCAGCACGTGCTGCGCGCGATCGTGCAGGACTACGTCGCGACGTCCGAACCCGTGGGTTCCAAGGCGCTGCTCGACCGCCACCGCCTCGGGGTGAGCGCCGCCACCGTCCGCAACGACATGGCCGTCCTGGAGGAAGAGGGGCTCATCACCGCCCCGCACACCTCCGCCGGCCGGGTGCCCACCGACGCCGGCTACCGCGCGTTCGTCGACCGACTGAACGAGATCAAGCCGATGTCCCGGGCGGAGCGCGCCGCGGTGCAGACCTTCCTCGCACAGGCCGTCGATCTCGACGACGTGGTTGACCGCACGGTACGACTGATGTCGTCGCTGACCAACCAGGTCGCCGTGATGCAGTACCCCTCGCTCAACCCCGCGACGATCCGGCACACCGAGTTGGTCTCCCTCGACGGCGACCGCCTGATGGCCGTGGTGATCCTGTCCAACGGGCGGGTCGAGCAGCGCATCGTGCAGGTGGACGTCGACCTGGTCACCGAGGCCGGTCAGCAGTTGCTTCGGACCCTGCGCGATCGGGTCAACGAGGCCGTCGCCGGCGCGACTTGGTCCGAGGGCATTCGTCTGCTGCCGGCGGTCATCGACCGCATCGCCCCCGAGCATCGCGAGACCGCGGGTCTGGTGATCGCCGTTCTGGCCGACGCCCTGGCCCAGCAGCGGGAGGAACGGGTCGCGCTGGCGGGCACCGCTCACCTGGCCCGATCCGTCAGCGACTTCCCGATGACGATCGGCCCCGTGCTCGAGGCGCTGGAAGAACATGTGGTCCTGCTGCGTTTACTCGGACAGATGAGTCTGACGAGCAGCGTGTCCGGCGATTCGGTGGCCGTGCGCATCGGCGCCGAGAACACCGTCGACGGACTGCGCGGCGCCTCGGTGGTCAGTTCCACGTATGGAGCGGATTCGACCGCCGGGCTCGGCGTCCTCGGTCCGACCCGGATGGACTACCCCAGCACGATGGCGGCCGTGCGAGCGGTCGCGCGCTACGTGTCCGAGATTCTCGACCAACGCTGACCGCCGGTTCGCTACCGGCCATGTACTGCTTGAAGACGACCAGCTGACAAGGATTTTCGTGAACGACTACTACTCCGTCCTCGGCGTCTCACGGGACGCCAGCCCGGAAGAGATCAAGCGCGCCTACCGCCGCCTCGCCCGCAAGCTGCACCCGGACGTCAACCCCGGTGACGAGGCGTCCGAGGAGTTCAAGGCCGTCTCCCAGGCGTACGACGTGCTGTCGGACCCCACGAAGAAGTCGTCGTACGACATGGGTCAGGACCCGTACGGCGGCCAGGGTGCCGCCGGCTTCGGCCAGGGATTCTCCTTCAGCGACATCATGGACGCGTTCTTCGGCGGCACGGCTGCCGGCGGTGGCGGCCCGCGCTCGCGCGCCCAACGCGGCCAGGACGCGCTCATCCCCGTCGACGTGGACCTGCGGACAGCGGTCTTCGGCAGCGAGGAGGACATCACCTTCGACACTGCGGCCGTCTGTCACACGTGTGAGGGAAGCGGCGCCCGCGCCGGCACCGGCAAGCGCACCTGCGACGTGTGCCGCGGCGCCGGCCAGGTGCAGCAGGTGCAGCGCTCCTTCCTCGGTCAGGTCATGACGACCCGCCCCTGCGCCGCGTGCCGCGGTTTCGGTGAGGTCATCACCGACCCGTGCTTCGAGTGCTCCGGCGAGGGCCGGGTGCGCGACCGTCGCACCATCACGATCAAGGTGCCCGCGGGCGTCGACACCGGCACCCGCATCCAGCTCACCGGCGAGGGCGAGGTCGGCCCCGGCGGCGGCCCGGCCGGCGACCTCTACATCGAGGTCCGGGTGCGCAAGCACGCGACCTTCCAGCGACAGGGCGATGACCTGCACTGCTCGGTCGAGCTGCCGATGACCGCGGCGGCGCTGGGCACCGAGCTGCCCCTGGAGACATTCGACGGAGTCCGCGAGGTGGGCATCCGCGTGGGCACCCAGCCCGGTGACGTCATCACGCTGAAGGGGCTCGGCGTCACCAGGTTGCGCTCGGGGGTGCGCGGTGACCTGCTCGTGCACGCCAACGTGCGGACGCCGACCCGCCTGGACACCCAGCAGGAGGAGTTGCTGCGGCTGCTGGCCAAGGAGCGTGGCGAGGAGTCGCCCGAGGCCAATTTCCAGCCGGTCGGCCAGGGCCTGCTGGGCAAGCTGCGCGACGCGTTCAAGCAGAAGTGACGCCGTGACCGCGCCGATGTTCTACGCCGAGCCCGGGTCGCTGGCACAGGCGAGCGCGGGCGCGGTCATCACACTCACGGGACCGGAGGGTCGCCACGCCGTGCGGGTTCGCCGGATGGCGCCGGGGGAGCCGGTGCAGCTGTCCGACGGGTCCGGAGTGGTCGCCGTAGGTCGGGTCGACGCGGCCGAGGACGACATGCTGGCGGTCCTCATCGACGCGCTGGAGCGGCCCGATTCCCGCGGACCCCGGTTCGTGCTGGTGCAGGCGCTGGCCAAGGGCGGCCGGGACGAGCTGGCGATCGAGGCGGCCACCGAGCTGGGAGTCGACGCGGTCGTGCCGTGGGCCGCCGAACGATGCGTCGTGCAGTGGCGCGGGGACCGCGCCGTCCGCTCGCACCGCAAGTGGGAGAGCGTGGTGTCGGCCGCCGCGAAACAGGCGCGTCGGGCCACGCTTCCGGTGGTCGAGCCGCTGGCCACCAGCGCTCAGCTGGCAGATCGCCTGGCGGGTGCGCGGGTGGTGTTGCTTCACGAGGAGGCGACGAGCGCCATCGGCGCGCTGGACCTCGACGGTCTGGGTGACGGCGACCGGGTCGCACTGGTGGTGGGCCCGGAGGGCGGGGTGAGCGACCAGGAGCGCGCGAGCCTCGTCGCGGCCGGCGCCGACGTCGTACGCCTCGGTCCGTCCGTCCTGCGCAGCTCGACAGCTGGTCCTGCCGCGCTCGCGGTGCTGTCCGCGCGGTTGCGCTGGTGAGCAATTCGGGTCGATCCAGGCCGGATCACGCCCGTAGAATGGCCACACAATGACAGAACAGGACCGCCCCGCCGAGCAGATCGGTCAGCCCGTGAGGGCCGGCCACACCGTGCAGATCCCGCCCGACGTGGCCATGGTCACCCTCCTCGGCCCGCGGGACGAGTTGCTGCGCACCATCGAGCGCTCCTTTCCCAACCTGCTGATCCACGTCCGCGGCAACGAGTTCCACCTCGAGGGGCTCCCGGCCGACATGGCGCTGGTCGAAGAGCTGATCGACGAGCTGCTCGTCATCATCGACAACGGTCAGCCGCTCAACCGGGACGCCGTGGAGCGCTCGATCGGCATGCTGCGCTCCAACGCCAACGAACGGCCCGCCGACGTGCTGACGATGAACATCGTGAGCAACCGCGGCCGCACCATCCGGCCCAAGACCCTGGGGCAGAAGCAGTACGTCGACGCCATCGACACCAACACCATCGTCTTCGGCATCGGACCCGCCGGCACCGGCAAGACCTATCTGGCGATGGCCAAGGCGGTCGCGGCGCTGCAGGCCAAGGAGGTCAACCGGATTATCCTGACCCGGCCCGCGGTCGAGGCCGGTGAGCGGCTCGGCTTCCTGCCCGGCACGCTCACCGACAAGATCGACCCCTACCTGCGCCCGCTCTACGACGCGCTGCACGACATGGTCGACCCCGACTCGATGGCTCGCCTGATGGCATCCGGCACCATCGAGGTGGCGCCACTGGCCTACATGCGCGGACGCACCCTCAACGACGCGTTCATCATCCTGGACGAGGCGCAGAACACCTCTGCCGAGCAGATGAAGATGTTCCTCACCCGGCTCGGTTTCGGCTCCAAAATGGTCGTCACCGGCGACGTCACCCAGGTCGACCTGCCCGGCGGCACGAGCTCCGGTCTGCGGGTCGTGCAGGGCATCCTCGACGGGGTCGACGACGTGCACTTCTCCTATCTGAGCGCGCACGACGTCGTGCGCCACCGGTTGGTCAGCGCGATCGTGCAGGCCTACGACGAGCACGACGCCCATCCCGGCGGGATCCGACGATCGCCCGGTGGGTCCAAGGGCCGTCCGTGAGCATCGACCTGCTCAACGAGACCGAGAGCGACATCGACCTCGATGAGCTGCACGCCTGCGCGACGTACGTGATGGGGGAGTTCGGCGTGCATCCGCAGGCCGATCTGTGCGTGCGGGTCGTCGACGAGCAGGCCATGGAAGTGCTGCACGTGCAGTGGATGGACCTGCCGGGGCCGACCGACGTGATGAGCTTCCCGATGGATGAGTTGCGGCCGAATCGGGGCGGGGACGAACCCGTCGAGGGCGTGCTCGGCGATCTCGTGCTGTGCCCCACCGTCGCGGCGAAGCAGGCGGCCGAGGCCGGACACACGACCGAGGAGGAGCTGCTGCTCCTCACGGTGCACGGACTGCTGCACCTGCTCGGCTACGACCACGCGGAGCCGGACGAGCGACGCGAGATGTTCGAGCTGCAGCGCGTGCTGCTGCTGACGTTCCTCGCCTCGCGTGACCGCCCCGCGGCCAGCATCTCCCCGCCGTCCGGGGAGTGACCGCGCCGTGACCCTGCTGCTGGTCTGCGCGCTGCTCTCGGTGTCGGCGGGATTCGTGTTCGCCGCGACCGAGTCGGCCGTGAGCCGGATGGGGGTGCATCACGTCGAGACCCTCGTGGAGGAGCACCGCCGCGGGGCCCCGGCGCTGCTCGAGCTGGTCAAGGACAGCGGCGCCGTCGCGATGGTGCTGGCCCTGCTGCGCGTGCTCGCCGAGGCGACGGCGGCCGTGCTGGTGACGATCGCGGTCAGCGACGTCGTGAGTTCCCTGTGGGCGCGGCTGGTGGTCGCCATCGGCCTGATGGCCGTGATGTCGTTCGTGCTCGTGGGCGTGTCACCGCGCACGCTGGGGCGTCAGCACGGTGAGGCGATCTCGCTGGCCGTCGCTCCGGTCGTGCTCTGGCTGCGCACCCTGATGGGTCCGGTGGCGCACCTGCTCGTGTCGCTCGGCAACGCCGTGACCCCCGGACGCGGGTTCCGCGACGGGCCCTTCGACTCCGAGGCCGAGTTGCGTGAATACGTCGACCTGGCGACGGATTCAGAACTCATCGAGGCCGACGAGCGCAAGATGATCCACTCGGTCTTCGAGCTGGGGGACACGCTGGCACGCGAGCTGATGGTGCCGCGTACGGACATGATCACCATCGACCGGGCCAAGACGATGCGTCAGGCGATGTCGCTCTTCCAGCGCTCCGGTTTCTCGCGCATCCCGGTGGTGGACGGGAGCCCGGACGAGATCGAGGGCGTCCTCTACTTCAAGGATGTCGCGGGACGCCTGATCGACGGGCGCGTCGACGCACAGTCGCCGTGCGCGTCGGTGATGCGCGACGTCGCCTTCGTCCCCGACAGCAAACCGGTCGATGACCTGCTGCGCGAGATGCAGGTGGCCCGCCGGCACTTCGCCATCGTCATCGACGAGTACGGCGGCACGGCCGGGCTGGTCACCCTCGAGGACATCGTCGAAGAGGTCGTCGGCGAGATCGACGACGAATACGACCGTGCGACACCGGGACTGGAGAATCTGGACGACGGCCGGATTCGCGTGCCGGCCCGCATGTCGGTCGACGACTTCGCCGAGCACTTCGACATCACGATCGAGGAGGACGACGTCGACACGGTGGGCGGCCTGCTCACCAAACTGGTCGGCCGGGTGCCGATCCCTGGCGCGACCGCCGACCTGGGCGACCTGCGGATGACCGCCGAACGGATGGCCGGACGACGTCATCAGCTGGCCACCCTGGTGGTGGAGCGGTTGGCCGCCTCCGATCGTGACGACGCCGGTGCGACACAATCAGCCGACGGCGGGGCGCACCGAGTGGAAGAGAGAGCATCGTGACGGCATACCGGGCGGGATTCGCCGCCCTGGTGGGGCGGCCGAACGCGGGCAAATCGACCCTCACCAATGCACTGGTCGGCAGCAAGGTGGCCATCACCTCGAGCAAGCCCCAGACGACGCGCCACCCGATCCGAGGGATCTCGAACACGGAGTCGGCGCAGCTGATCCTGGTCGACACGCCGGGGCTGCACAAGCCCCGCACGCTGCTCGGCAAGCGGCTGAACGACGTGGTGCGCGAGACGTTGCTCGACGTCGACGTGATCGGCTTCTGCCTGCCCGCAGACGAGCGCATCGGACCGGGCGACCAGTTCATCGCCCGTGAGCTCGCCGAGATCCGACGCGGTCGGCGCCGGCCGATCGTGGCCATCGCGACCAAGATCGACACCGTCAATCGGGACCGGGTGGCGCAGCACCTGATGGCGATCGATGCGCTGGGGGAGTGGGACGACATCGTGCCGTGCTCGGCGATCAAGGACGAGCAGGTAGACGTGGTGCGCGAGGTGCTGATGAAGCACCTGCCGGAGTCCCCGCAGCTCTACCCCGACGACGTCATCACCGACGAGCCGCAGCTGGTCATGATCGCCGAGCTGGTGCGCGAGGCCGCCCTGGAGGGTGTGCGCGACGAGATGCCGCACAGCCTCGCCGTCGTGGTCGAGGAGATGGTGCCCCGCGAGGGGCGCGCTCCCGGCAAGGAGCTGCTCGACGTACGCGTCAACGTCTACGTCGAGCGGGATAGCCAGAAGGCGATCATCATCGGACGCGCCGGCGCGCGGTTGCGCGAGGTCGGCACGAACGCCCGCGTCGAGATCGAGCGGGTGCTCGGCCAACGGGTCTACCTCGACCTGCACGTGAAGATCGCCAAGGATTGGCAGCGCGACCCCAACCAGCTGTCGAAGCTGGGCTTCTGACGGGATGGCCGACGACGACAACGCCGCCTGGGCGGAGTTCGGTGACACCCTGCGGCTGCCCATCGACGAGGAGTCGGACTACCTCTTCGGGATCCCTTGGGAGCAGGCGGCGTTCATCGGCGACCGGCCGCTGATCGACATCGGTTGCGGCAGCGGACTCACGACCGTCGCGCTGGCCGATCGTTTCCCGATCGCCGAGATCCTCGCCGTCGAACCCGATCCGCTGACCCGATCGCTGCTGATGCTGCGGGTGGCCGAGCGCGCCGAGATGCGTTCGCGCACCACGGTGCTCGCGGAGTCGATCCTCGACGTGTGGCTCCCTCCGAACTGCGGCGGGGCGCTGCTCTTCAACGTCATCTACTTCCTCGGTGGACGGGCGCGCGACGCGTTCTGGACCCGGATGGCCGACGTCCTGGCTCCCGGCGCGCCCATTCTGATGAGCCGCTCGTACGGCGGCGTGCCCAACGGGCCGGTCGAGCGGCATCTGGTGAAGTCGGCCACGATGGGCCACCACGAGTACCAGCGCTGGTTCGAGGCGCACCCCGCCGGCGACGGCCGGGTGGAGATCACCAACACGTATCTGGTGCTGCGGGACGGCGAGCAGGTGCGATCGGTGCGCACGCGCGTCACGCCGTTCGGGCTGGACGAGGAACTGATCCTGTCCGAGATCCCGATCGGGAAGTTCTCCATCGAGGAGATCGACGACAAGTACATCGCGGTCCGCCGCCAGCAGGACCTGGGCCGCGTCAGGCGCTGAAGTAGTGACCCTCGTCCAGGTCGGCGATCAGACCCTGATGGGTGGGTGTCCATGCGAGCAGGTCGCGGGTGATGGCCGACGAGGCCGGTGAATCCATGCCGAACAGGGCGCCGATCCATCCGAAGTGGCGCTCGGCGTCGTCGGGGGTGATGGACCTGACCGGCAGTCCGAGACCGCGGCTGATGGCCTCGGCGATCGCCCGTGTGGTCACGCCCTCCTCGCTCACGCCGTGCAGCGCGGATCCGGCTGGGGCCTTCTCCAGTGCGAGTCGGAACAGGTGCGCGGCATCGAGCCGATGCACGGCCGGCCAGCGGTTGGGTCCATCGTCCAGGTAGGCGGAGAATCCCCGGTCTCGAGCGATCTGCACCAAGGTGGACATGAAGCCATGGTCGCCGTCGCCGTGCACGGTCGGCGAGAGGCGCACGGCCGATGAGCGGACCCCCTGCGACGCCAGTGCCAGTGTCCGCTGCTCCGTGCCCATCCGGGGCGAGCTACTCGGGTCCGGCGAGAAGTCCTCTGTCGCAACGGCTCCCGGCCGCAGGCCGAGAAGTCCTGAGGCGATCACGAGGGGGCGGTCCGAACCCTTGAGCGCCTCGCCCATGGCCTCGATCGCACGCTGGTCGGCGTCGGCCGCGCCCTGGAAGTCGCCGGTGAAGGCGATGTCGTGCTTGAACGCCGTGTGGACCACCCCGTCGGACCCGGCAGCGGCCTGGTGCAGGGCGTCCAGGTCGTCGAGGCCGCCACGATGCACCTGCGCGCCCGCGGCGGTGACGGCGGCGGCCGACGTGTCCGACCGTGCCAACCCGACCACGTCGTGACCTGCGGCGAGCAGCTCGGCGACAAGGGCGGAACCGATCCATCCGGATGCACCGGTGACGAATACGCGCATAGGGGAGAACCTCCGGTCGAACCCGCGGCGCACCGCAGAGAGTTGATGTCAGTTGCTGTCATCAACGGTAGCACTGCATGTCAGCAACTGTCATCACCTAGGATCCCGTCATGGGTCGATGGGAGCCGGGGGCGCGCGAGCGGCTCGAACAGGCCGCGATGGAGCTCTTCCTGGAGCGCGGTTTCGAGCAGACGACCGTCGCCGAGATCGCGTCCCGGGCGGGGCTGACCGAGCGCACCTTCTTCCGGTACTTCGCCGACAAGCGGGAGGTGCTCTTCTCCGGGGCGGGTGAGCTGCAGGAGTTGTTCGTCAGCGCGGTGTCGGCCACCCCGGCGGCCACCGCACCGATGGATGCCGTGGCCGCCGCCCTGGCCGTGGTGGCGCCGTTCCTGCAGGAGCGTGGGGCCTTCGCGAGCCGCCGCCAGGACGTCATCACCGCGCACGACGACCTGCGCGAGCGTGAGCTGGTGAAGCTGGCCTCGCTCGCGTCGGCCATCGCGGCGACGCTGCGGTCGAAGGGGGTCACCGAGCCGGCCGCGAGCCTTGCCGCGGAGGCAGGGATCGCGGTCTTCAAGGTCGCCTTCGAACGCTGGCAGGAAGCCCCCACGGACCTGGACTTCGCTCGCGTGATCGAGGAGTGTCTGGGCGAGCTGAAGGTCGTGACCGCAACCTCCTGACGGGGCGGGCGACGCCGTGAGTGAATGAGTGCGTGACGGGATCCCGTAGCACCGGTGCGAGGGCGAGATCCGTCGTCCTCGGTGCGGCGATGACCGCCGCCGCATTGGCAGCGTGCAGCACACAGGGTCCGGCAGGTCACGAGACCACCTCGGGAGCGATCGCCCCGACGTCAGCGCCGACGTCGACGTCGACGACCGGCTCGTCGTTTCCTACGAGAACCAGCACCTGGCTGAGCTATCACGCGAGTGGATCGCGACAGGCAGCCGTGGCGTACGGCGTGCCGCGCCGGTCGCCGCACAAGACCTGGTCCGCCGACCTCGGCGGCGCCGTACGCGGTCAGGCGCTCGTCTTCGGCGGCCACGTGCTCGCTGCCACCGAGAAGAACAGGGTGGTCGCGCTGGATCCCTCGACCGGCCGTGTGGTGTGGTCGCGGACTCTCGGTCGACCGCTCACCGACGTCGCCGGGCGTTCGGGGTGCGGCAACATCGACCCGCTCGGCATCACGAGCACGCCCGTGATCGATGCCGCGACCGGCACGATCTACGTCGTCGCCGAGATCGACGACGGCAACGGGTCGGTGCACCACCAGCTCTTCGGTCTCGACGCTGCGAGCGGCGCGGTGCGGGTCGACGTACGCGCCGATCCTCCACTCAGCGGTGGCCAGCAGGCGATCCACCTCCTGCAGCGGGCCGGGCTGGCATTCAGCGGGGGCCGGGTGATCGTGTCCTACGGCGGCAACTCCGGCGACTGCGGGAACTATCACGGGTGGGTCGTCTCGATCGACGCGCAACACCCCGGTGACCCGACGTCGTTCGAGGTGGCTTCCGACGGGGAGGGCGGAGCGATCTGGCAGTCCGGAGGCGCCCCCGCGGTCGATGCGGGCGGCAACATCTTCGTCACCTCCGGGAACGCCAATCCCGATCCGCCGCAAGGGGGTCCCGATCCGAAGAAGTACACCGAGAGCGTCATCAAACTCGACGCCGCGTTGAAGCCCCTCGCGTCGTACAAGGACGTCGTGGCGGGCGGGGACGAGGACCTGTCCACGGCGAACCCGGTGCTGCTCCCGGGTGGCTTGGTGTTCGCGGTCGGCAAGACCGACATCGGCTTCCTGCTGCGCGCGAGTGACCTCACGCTGGTCGCGAAGGTCGCGCATATCTGCGGCAGCGATCCCGACGGTGGACCGGCATACGACGCGCGCACCCAGAAGCTCTTCGTGCCCTGTCGGGGTGGCGGCATCCAGGTCGTCGACATCGCGCAGCGGTCCCGGGGCCGGTTGCTCTCCGGCGCAGACAGTTCGCCGGTCGTGTTGGCCGGCACCGTCTGGGCGCTGAACTCCGACGAGGGCAAGGTGGTCGGTTACGACCCGTCCACGGGGGTGAGGGTGGGAACGGCCGACGTCGGCGCCGATCTCCCGGTCTTCGAGTCGCCCAGCGCGCTCCCGGGGATGATGCTCGTGCCGACGGCGACCGGCGTCACGGCGTTCGACTGAGCGCGTCACTCGTGGCGCTGCACCGGGGGTCTCCGCGGCCGCCGGGATCCGGACACCCCCTGACCCGGGCGTCCGTCCTCGCTCTCAGGTCGAGCCTGGCGTCGACTTCGAGGATCCGACACCCGCGATGAATGCCTCGAGCGCGCTGGCGAGTGCTTCGGGAGCTTCCAGCGCCGGGTGGTGACCGACCGATTCGAGGTGGACGACGGTGACGTCGGTCGACACGGCTCGCCGCATCGTCTCGGCGGTGGAGGGGTGGCTCATGGCACCCACTGCCAGTACCGGGACCCGGAGGGAGTTGCTCTCGGCCAGAGCCTTGATGTCATCGCCCTCGGTGAGCGCGGAGGCGTAGAGCCCGTGGATGCCGCGCCAGGCATCGGGCCGCTCGTAGGTGCGGGTGAATTCGTCCAGGTCGGTGTCGGTGACGGCGTCGGGCACGAGCGTGAGGTGCGGATACCAGAGCCGGGCGGCGTACTCACGGAATCGACCGGTGAAGACGAATTCAGCGATGCCGGGGGTGGCCAACGCGCCGACGTGCCAGGCGCCACCGTGGGCGACGTCGGCGAAGCGTTCCCATCCGAAGCCGCTGAGGCCCGTCTCGATCGCGGTGAGGCTGAGGACGTCGTCGGGGTAGGTGGCCGCGAGACGGAAGACGGTGTTGCCGGCGATGTCTTGGCCGGTGAGGTGGACCGGACCCCAGCCGAGTTGAGCGATCAGCTCGTGCAGCGCCCTGGCGGCCAGCACGCTGCCGAAATCGGAGTCGTCGGCGGCGGAGTCGCCGATGCCCGGCAGGTCGACAGCTATGACCCGGTGCTCGGTCGCCAGCAGGGGCAGCAGTTTGTGGAACGCCCACCAAGTCTCAGGGAAGCCGTGCACGAGCAGAATCGGCTCGCCGCTGGTGCCGGCCGTGACGTAGTGAATCTCGGTGCCGGCGACGGCAGCCGTGTGGTGCTCGGCCCCGGGCACGGCGGGGGACAGGCTCTGGGTCACGGCGAACCTTTCGTTGTGATGAGTCAGCTCGATGTGTCGCCATTGTCCGTCGGCTCGGGGCGATCTCGGCGGCGGAATCGGATTTGGTCCAGGTGCAGGATCTCGTTGGTGGGGCCGGTGTAGCGCGGTGGTGCCGTGGGTTCGGGGCTGTCGGGTGGGGTGGCGACGGTGGGTTCGATGGGGTGGCCGTGGCGGGTGGCGAATCGGAACCGTGCGGGTCTGCCGGGTCTGCCAGGTTCGGGGTGGATGGTGTAGTCGCCGGTGTGGTGGCGGTCGTGGTGGTGGGGGCACAGGCTGATCAGGTTGGTGATGTTCGTGGTGCCGCCGTCGGCCCAGTGGGTGATGTGGTGGCATTCCAGGTGGTGGATCGCTGCGCAGCCGGGGTAGGCGCAGCCGCGGTCACGGTCTTCGACGAGGCGTCGGGTGCGGCGCGGGACGATGCGGTGGGCGCGGCCCACGTTGACGGGGGTGCCGCCGGTTTCCCAGACGGGCTGCACGAGCCCGTCGCAGGTCCA
>NZ_JAGEKN010000017.1:0-93824 GCF_017565325.1 Allobranchiibius sp. GilTou38
CAGCTGCGTTACCGGGCCTTCTTTTTTTGGTCGGGCTCATTCTCCAGCTCTGTTCAGGTGGCTGGGATATCGTCGCGTCACCATGACATGGGGGTACGAATGACCCAGGGCGCGACGGCGCGGCTCTTCAAGGGCTCCTTCAACGCGTACGGCGGAGCGAGCGCGAGCCGCGAGACTCCGCGCCCGCCGTGGCGCGAGCGCGTCGCGAGCTGGGTGGGCCGGCTGCTACTGATCAGCGCGTTCTTCTCCCTCCTGGCGATCCTGTTCCCCGACGGCCTGTTCATCCGAGCGGTCTCCGATGCCCTCGGCCTGCTCAACATGCCGGTCGAGCCAAGCATCTTCCTCATCTGCCTGCTGTTCGCGCTCGCGGGAGCCGCGCGGCGCCGCCTACGCGCGGCACACACCGTGGTCGTCGTCGTCATGGTGCTCAATGTCTTCTACAGCGCCGTGGTGGTCATCGCCGGCAAGGTCGACGAAGGGCGGGCAGTCCTTCACGGGCCGCTCTCCGGGCTGGGTCGCCGCCCGGCGTTCGGTGTGAGCGAGCGGGAGTACATCGAATTCACGACCTCCCGCTACGTCACGGTCCCGGCGTTGATCATCGGCGTCGCCGTCCTGGTCCTGGTCGTGGCGAGCCGGCGCGGCTTCCCGGCGAAGCTCGCGCCCCGGTCCCGGCGCTCCGCCTTCGCGGTGCTGGCGGTCGGTCTGTTGACCTCGTTCGTCATCACCGCCGCGCTGACCGCGGCCGCGCCCGGGTCCCTGGTCGGTATGCGGGAGCGCGGCCGTTGGGCACTGCGCTCGACCTTCGGTGTCAGCAGCCCGGCGGGGACGTTCGGGTTGGACAACCACGTCGGACCGCCCTGGATCTTCGGGCTGGCCGGGTTGATGTCCGGTGTCGCCCTGCTGTTGTCGATCCTGGTCTTCTGGCGCTCCGGCCACGGCAAACCGATGCAGTCGGCCGACGAGGAGCTGGCCGTTCGCAGGCTGCTGCTGGAACACGGCGAGGACGACTCGCTCGGCTACTTCGCCACCCGACGCGACAAGAGCGTCATCTTCTCCACGGACGGGCGGGCGGCGCTGACCTACCGCACCGAGGGCACGACCTGTGTCGCGAGCGCGGACCCCGTGGGCGACCGCGCCGCGTGGCCCGATGTGATCACCCGCTGGTTGCAGGAGTGTCGGGAGAACGGGTGGTACGCCGCCGTCCTCTCCAGCAGCGAGACAGGGACCACTCATTACGTCGAGGCCGGCCTGCGCGCGTTCGCGCTCGGCGACGAGGCGATCCTCGACACCGACACCTTCAGCCTGCGGGGCCGGTCGATGCGCCCGGTGCGCCAGGCGGTCACCCGCATCTCCCGGGCCGGGTACACGACACGGGTGCGCCGGCACAGCGAGCTGAGCGCGGACGAGCTCGTCGAGATCGAGCGCCTCGCCGAGCGGTGGCGCGGTGATGAGACCGAACGCGGTTTCTCCATGGCGTTGAACCGGCTGGGCGACCCGGCCGACGGGCGGTGCGTGATCATCACCGCGCACGACGCGCAGGGTGAGATCCGTGGCTTCCTGTCCTTCGTGCCGTGGGGCGTGCGCGGGGTCTCACTGGACCTGATGCGCCGCGACCGGGACGCCGAGAACGGTTTGAACGAGTTCCTCGTCGCCAAGCTCGTCGAAGAGGGCCCCGAGTACGGGATCCGGCGCATCTCCCTGAACTTCGCGGTGTTCCGCAGCGTCTTCGACAACGCCGACCAGGTCGGCGCGGGCCCGGTCACCAAGGTGACCGACGCCGCCCTGTCGTTCGCGTCGCGCTTCTACCAGCTCGAGACGCTCTACCGTTCCAACGACAAGTACCACCCGACCTGGGTGCCCCGGCTGCTCTGCTACGACCCGGCGCTCACGGTGCCCCGCGCGGGCTTGGCCATGGGGATCGCCGAGGGATTCGTCCCAATGGTGGGCCCCCGACTGCTGACCGGGCCGCGACCCTCCGACGTGCAGCCGCCGCGTCCGGAGCCCGACTTCGTCGAGCGGGTGTGCGAGCAGGAGCGTCGGTTGCTGGTCCCGGCGCCGCCCACCGCGGTGCTGACCCAGCAGCAGCGGGTGCGTCGTACGAAGCTGCAGGCCTTGGAGGACGCGGGGATGCCGGGCTACCCGGTGCAGGTCCCTCGCACCCACCGGGTCCGCGAGATCCGCGACCGGTTCGCCGACCTGGCACCGGACACGGTGACCGAGGACGTGGTGTCGGTCTGCGGGCGGATCCGCGCCGTGCGCGACCTCGGCGGTGTGACGTTCGCGGTGCTGGACGACGAGAACGCGCGGGTGCAGGTCATGGTGACCGCCGCGCACACGCCGGACCCGGCGCGGGCGCTGTGGCGAGAGAGCGTCGATCTCGGTGACCTGGTGAGCGTGACGGGGCCCGTCGCGACGTCACGCAACGGTGAACTGTCCGTGCTGCTCGACCACTGGGCGATGGCGGCCAAGTGTCTGCGGCCGCTGCCCACCCTGGGGTCGTCGCTCAGTGACGACGTCCGCAGCCGGCAGCGGTCCCTGGAACTGCTCGTGAGCCCCGACTCCCTGGATCTGCTGCGACGCCGTTCGGTCGGCGTGCGCGCGCTGCGCGAGGCGTTCCAGGCGCGCGACTTCTGCGAGGTCGAGACGCCGATGCTGCAGGCGGTGCACGGCGGCGCCACCGCGCGCCCGTTCAAGACCTACATCAACGCGTACGGGATGGATCTCTATCTGCGGATCGCCCCGGAGCTCTACCTGAAGCGACTTGCCGTCGGCGGCATGCAGCGGGTCTTCGAGCTGAACCGCAACTTCCGCAACGAGGGCGTCGACGCCACCCACAATCCCGAGTTCACCTCGCTGGAGGCCTACGAGGCGTACGGCGACTACAACACCATGCGGGTGCTCACCCGTGAGGTGCTGCTGCGGGTCGCCGTGGCGGTCAACGGCCGACCGGTCGCGCAGCGCACGGACGGCGACGGCACGACCTACGAGGTCGACCTGAGCGGCGAGTGGCCGGTCAAGACGGTCCACGCCGCCGTGTCCGAGGCAGTGGGGGAGCAGCTGACCACGGCCACCTCGCGCGACCAGATCGAAGCAGTCTGCGCCCGGCACGGGGTGGCCGCTCCGGCACAGTCGAGCGTCGGCATGCTGGTCGTCGCGCTCTACGACGCGCTGGTGGAGAAGCAGACGCAGTTCCCGACGTTCTACACCGACTTCCCGCTGGAGACCTCGCCGCTGACCCGTACCCACCGCACCGACCCGGCGCTCTCGGAACGCTGGGATCTGGTGGCGTTCGGTGCCGAGATCGGCACTGCCTACAGCGAGCTGGTCGATCCGGTCGACCAGCGCCAGCGCCTGACCGCGCAGTCCATCGCGGCCGCGGCGGGAGACCTGGAGGCCATGCAGATCGACGAGGCCTTCCTGTCGGCGCTCGAGCTCGCGATGCCCCCGACCGGTGGCCTCGGACTCGGGGTGGACCGTGTCGTCATGATGCTGACGGGCGCGAGCATCCGGGCGACACTGGCGTTCCCGTTCGTGCGACCGCAGGGCTGAGGCGCGCTCCTCTATCGTCGGGCCATGCCCACGACGCCCGGCCCGGTCGACGACGCGGGAATCCCGGCGTACCTGCAGGCGCTCGGCATTCCCGGGCTGGCCGACATCCACGTGCACTTCCTGCCCGAGCCGATGCTGCGCAAGGTGTGGGCCTACTTCGATGCTGCCGAAGAGAACTACGGCCGGCCGTGGCCGATCCAGTACCGCTTCGACGAGGCGACCCGGCTGCGCATCGTGCGGTCCTTCGGGGTGTCGCCGATACCGGCGCTGACCTATCCGCACAGACCGGGCATGGCGCGCTGGTTGAACGACTGGAGCGCGGACCTCGCGCGGCGGGTGCCCGACGTGATCCACTGCGCGACGCTCTACCCCGAGCCGGACGTGGGGGACTACGTGGGGGACGCGCTGACCCAGGGCGCACGACTGTTCAAGGTGCACGTGCAGGTGGGCCGGTTCGCGCCGGACGATCCGCTGCTCGACCCCGCATGGGCGCTGCTGGAGGAGGCCGGCGTCCCGATCGTGATCCATGCCGGGTCGGCGCCGCTGCCCGGCGAATTCACCGGGGTCGAGGGCATCGCCAGGGTACTCAGAAGGTACCCGCGGCTCGTGTTCGTGATCGCCCACCTGGGCATGCCGGAGTACGACGAGTTCGCCGACCTCGCGCTGCAGTACGAGCGGGTGCATCTGGACACGACCATGGCGGTCACCGACTTCACGGAGGAGCAGGCGCCGACGTCACCGTCCTACCGGTCGAGGTTGCCGCAGCTGCAGGACAAGATCGTCCTGGGTTCGGACTTCCCCAACATCCCCTACCCGTACGCGCACCAGCTGACCGCGCTGACGCGACTGGATCTGGGGGACGACTGGATGCGGGACGTGCTGTGGCACAACGGAGCCCGGCTACTCGGCGGCTCCTGACGTCGGCACCGGTCGGCCGAGCGCCTCGCGCAGCGCGTCGACCGTCGTGACGGGCGCGTCGCACACGAAGCGGCGGCAGACATAGGCCGCCGCGCGGCCGTCGACCAAGGGGCGGTCGACCAACAGCGGCTGGGCCGGATCGTCGGGCCGGCCGCTGACGGTGACGCGGCCCGGAGCGGTCGAACGCCAGGACGCTGCGACCAGCCCGGCCGTCCCGTCGTGCCGCTCGCTGCTGACGACCGCGACCTGCACCGGGCCGTGCAACAGCGCGACCCCGACGCCGAGCGCGTGGCCCACCATGACCGGATCGCGGCCGGCCAGGTGCGCGACGGCGCCGACGGCCGCTGCTGCCTCCGCGAACGGCGCGGGGTCGCCGGTGAGTGCGCCGTACGACAACAGCGCCCCCGCGAGTGCGGATCCGCCCGCCGGCTCCGCGCCGTCGACCGGGCTGCGGGGCCGAACGATGAGCTGCTCGGCATCGTCGGCCGCATCGTAGAAGCCTCCGAGGTCGTCACGGTGGTGGACCCGCGCGGTATCCAACAGAGTGCCGGCCAGGTCGAGCCAGCCGGCGGTCGGCTCGACCTGGTGCAGAGTCAGCAGCCCGTCCGCAAGGTCACCCAGGTCATCCGCGGCCGCCGGCGTGGTGCCGACCCGGCCGTCGCGCGACGTACGACGCAGCCGACCCTCGACCAGGTGCACGTCGCACACCGCGCGGGCACACCGCGACGCGGCGTCGACCCACTCCCGTCGGCCGAAGACCGCGCCGGCCTCCGCCAGCGCGCCGATCGCGAGCCCGTTCCACGCCGCGACCACCTTGTCGTCACGGCCCGGCTGCGGACGCTCGCCCCGCGCCTCGAGCAGGAGCGACCGCGTCCGCTCCCACCACGCAGCATCGGCAGTGTCCACGTCACCGTCCTCGGCGAGCTGCAGCGTGGAGGCGCCGTGCTCGTAGGTGCCCGCCTGGGTCACCGACAACAGTCGAGCGGCGCGGGCGCCGTCGTCCTCGCCGAGTACGTCGGTCAACTGCGCGGGCGTCCAGACGTAGGTGAGTCCCTCGACACCCTCCGTGTCGGCGTCCAGAGATGACGCGAAGGCCCCTGTCCGCGTGAGTAATTCACGGAGCATGAAGGTGATGGTCTCGCCGACGACCCGCTGGAAGAGCGGATCGCCGGTGGCGCACCAGGCATGGGCGTAGACGCGGACCAGCTGCGCGTTGTCGTAGAGCATCTTCTCGAAGTGCGGCACCACCCAGCGGGCATCGACGCTGTAGCGCGCGAACCCGCCGCCCAGTTGGTCGTAGATGCCACCGCGCGCCATCCGCTCCAGGGTCTGGGCGGCCATCGCGCGAGGGTGCTCGTCGCCGGTCAGCGCGGCGGCGCGCAGCAGGAACTCCAGGCTGGAGGTCGTGGGGAACTTCGGTGCACCGCCGAACCCGCCGTTGACCGTGTCGAACCGGCGGGCCATCGCGTCCACGCTGCGGCGCACCAGCGCGTGGTCCACCGGCTGCGACTCGGCGGTGACGACCTCGCGCAGCTTGCCGGAGATGGTGGCGCCGGACTGCACGACGTCGTCACGGCGGTCGGTCCAGGCCTGCGTCGCGGCGTCGAGCAGGCGCAGGAACTGCCCGCGCGGCAGGTACGTGCCGGCGAAGAACGGATCCCCGGCGGGGGTGAGCAGACAGGTCATCGGCCATCCACCGCTGCCGGTGAGCGCCATCGTGACGTCCATGTAGACCGCGTCGATGTCGGGGCGTTCCTCCCGGTCCACCTTGATCGCCACGAAGTCCGCGTTCACGATCTGCGCGACACCCGCGTCCTCGAACGTCTCGTGCGCCATCACGTGACACCAGTGGCACGCGGCGTACCCGACCGACAGCAGGATCGGCACGTCGCGCCGGCGCGCCTCGTCGAGCGCGTCGGTGGACCACTCCTGCCAGTCGATCGGGTTGTCGGCGTGCTGCAGCAGGTAGGGACTGGTCGCGGAGGCGAGCCGATTCGTCATACCCCCACGGTAGGTTGCGCAGCCGCCTTGATCAGACAGGCCGGAAGGGCCCGCCCGACCTCAATCGGGCTGCCTTTCGTGGACAATGGCGCCGGTGTACCTGACGCTGACCTCCTCGGGCGGGGATGCGACCGCGCTGGGCTACCTACTGCACAAACACCCGGACCGCGCTCAGCAGTTCTCGGTGTCGGCCGGGGTGGCCCACGTGTTCTATCCGGAGGCGAATGACGAGCGCTGCACCGTGGCCCTGATGCTCGAGGTCGACCCGGTCGCGCTGGTGCGCGGCCGGAGGTACGGCGGGGACGCCTTCGCGCTGAGCCAGTACGTCAACGACCGTCCCTACGCCGGCTCCTCGATGCTCGCGGTGGCGCTGGGAAAGGTCTTCCGCACAGCGATGGCAGGTCGATGCGACGCCCGGCCGGAGCTGCTCGGCCAGAGCCGCGACCTGGAGATACGCGTGCCGGTGCTGCCCGCGTCAGGCGGCGCCGAGATGGTCCGCGCGCTCTTCGAACCGCTGGGCTGGGCGGTGACGGCGCAGGCCCTGCCGCTCGACGAGGAACTGCCCGCCTGGGGCGATTCGCACTACGTCGACCTTCGCCTGCGCGGCACGCAGGTGTTGGCCGAGGCGCTGTCCCATCTCTACGTGCTGCTACCGGTGCTGGACTCCTCCAAGCACTACTGGGTCTCGCAGGACGAGGTCGAGAAGCTGGTCCGCGCCGCCGGCGACTGGTTGCCGGCCCACCCGGCCCGCGAACTGATCACCCGCCGCTACCTGGCCCACCAGCCAGACCTCGTCGCGACCGCCGTCTCCCGCCTGGCCGAAGTCGATGACCTGCGAACCGAGTCCGTCGAGGAGGCACCGAGTGAGGAGACACCCGTTCGTCGTCCCCTCGTCGTACAACGGAAGGAAGCGGTGCTCTCCTCGCTCCGTGCCGCGGGGGCCGCACGTGTCGTCGACCTCGGCTGCGGCGAAGGAGCCTTGCTCCGCGAACTGATCGGGGACCCCCGTTTCAGCGAGGTCGTCGGCGTCGATGTCTCCGGCCGCGCCCTGGGACTGGCCGAACGGCGCTTGCACCTGGATCGGATGCCCGACAGCCAGCGCGCCCGACTGCGACTGCTCCAGTCCTCGATGACCTACACGGACGACCGGCTGAACGGCTACGACGCGATCGTGCTGACGGAGGTCATCGAGCACCTCGACACCGATCGCCTGCCCGCCCTCGAGAGCACGGTCTTCGGGCACGCCCGGCCGCGCACCGTCATCGTGACGACTCCCAACGTCGAGCACAACGTACGCTACGAGCGGCTCGCCGCGGGCACGATGCGGCACAGGGATCACCGCTTCGAGTGGACCCGGGCCGAGTTCTCCGACTGGGTCACCGGGGTCGGCCGACGCACCGGGTACGCCCCCATCCTGCTTCCCGTGGGCGAGGACGACCCGACCGTGGGCCCGCCGACCCAGATGGCGGTCTTCACCCGCAGCGATCAGCCCGCTCCGGAGGTGTCATGACGCAGCTCGCGGTCCCCGAGCTCAGCCTCGTGGTCCTCATCGGTGCATCAGGGTCGGGCAAGTCCACCTTCGCCCGCGAGCACTTCGGTGCCTTCGAGGTGCTCTCCAGCGACTACTGCCGCGGCCTGGTGGCGGACGACGAGAACGACCAGTCCGCCTCCGGCGACGCCTTCGACGTCCTGCACTTCATCGCCGGCAAGCGCCTGGCCGCCGGTCGTCTCACGGTCGTGGATGCGACCAATGTGCAGCGCGAGGCCAGGCGGCAGTTGGTCGAGCTGGCCAAGTCCCACGACGTCCTGCCGGTCGCGATCGTGTTCGACCTCCCCGAGCAGGTCTGCGTCGCACGCAACGCCGAGCGACCCGACCGTGACTTCGGCGCGCGGGTCGTACGCCGCCACCGCGACCAGCTGCGCCGGTCCCTGCGGGGGCTGTCGCGGGAGGGGTTCCGCACGGTCCATGTCCTCTCCGGCGTCGAGGAGGTCGCCGCGGCGACGATCACCCGCGAGAAGCTGCTGAACGACCTGCGTGACCAACACGGCCCGTTCGATGTCATCGGCGACGTCCATGGCTGCCGCTCGGAGCTGGAGACGCTGCTGGAGCAGCTCGGTTACGCGCTCGTCCGCGACGACCAGGCGCGCCCGGTCGACGCCACGCACCCGGCCGGGCGGCGGGCGGTCTTCGTCGGCGACCTCGTCGACCGCGGTCCGGACAGCCCTGGCGTGCTGCGGCTGGTGATGGGCATGGTCAGCAACGGCCATGCGCTGTGCGTACCCGGAAACCATGAGAACAAGTTGGTGCGTGCGCTCGGCGGGCGCGCCGTGCAGGTCAGCCACGGCCTGGAGCAGACCCTCGCCCAGCTCGCCGATGAGACCCCCGAGTTCCGGACGGAGGTGGCCGAGTTCTGCTACGCCCTGGTGTCGCACCTCGTTCTCGACGACGGCAGGCTCGTCGTCGCTCACGCCGGGCTGAAGGAGGCCTATCACGGTCGCGCGTCCGGCCGGGTGCGCAGCTTCGCGCTGTACGGCGACTCCACCGGCGAGACCGACGAGTTCGGTCTGCCCGTCCGCTACCCCTGGGCCGAGGACTACCGCGGCTCCGCGATAGTGCTCTACGGGCACACCCCGACGCCCGAGCTGGAATGGGTCACCAACACCCTCTGCCTCGACACCGGCTGCGTCTTCGGCGGACGGCTGACCGCGCTGCGGTACCCGGAGAAGGAGTCGGTCCAGGTCACGGCCGAGCGGGTCTGGTACGAACCCGCCAAGCCGTTCCCGGTCGCCGAGGAGACGCCGATGCCCGGTCAACGGGATCGCGACCAACTCGACATCCGCGATGTCCTCGGCAAGCGCATCGTGCAGACCGCCCATCACGGCCGGGTGACCGTCCGGGAGGAGAACGCCGCCGGCGCACTCGAGGTGATGAGCCGGTTCGCGCTGCACCCTCGCTGGCTGCCCTACCTGCCGCCCACGATGGCTCCGCCGCCGACCTCCTCCCGCGACGCACTGCTCGAGCACCCCGACGAGGCGTTCTCCGCGTACGCCTCGGTCGGAGTCACCGAGCTGCTGTGCGAGGAAAAGCACATGGGGTCGCGGGCGGTCGTCCTGGTCTGTCGCGACGAGAAGGTCGCGGAGCGCCGGTTCGGCGCGACGGACGGCGAGTCTGGAGCGGCGTACACCCGCACCGGGCGCTCCTTCTTCGACCGCCCCACCACCGAGAACCTCCTCACCGGCGTACGGGATGCCGTCACCTCGGCGGGCCTCTGGGAGGAGCTGGACAGCGACTGGCTCCTGCTCGACACCGAGATCGTGCCCTGGTCGGCCAAGGCGGTCGACCTGCTGCGCGACCAGTACGCCGCGGTCGGCGCGGCGGCGCGGCACGTCCTTCCCGCGGCGGCGGAGGGCCTGCGGGCTGCCCAGGCTCGGGGGGTCGAGGTCGGCGACCTGCTGGATCGCACCTGCGTGCGCGCCGACAACGCCCAGGCGTTCACCGAGGCCTATCGGCGCTACTGCTGGCCCACCGACGGGCTCGACGGTGTCGCCGTGGCACCGTTCCAGGTCCTCGCCACGCAGGGCCGCACTCACCACGACCGTGACCACCTGTGGCACCTGGACCTCGCCGATCGCCTCGTGGGTGCTGCGCCCGATCTGATGCGCACGACGCGTCGCCAACGCGTCGACACCAACGACGACGCCTCGGTCGCCGCCGGGGTCGAGTGGTGGGAGTCGCTGACCGCTGCAGGCGGCGAGGGCATGGTCGTGAAGCCGTTCGCCAACCTCGCCCGTGCTCGACGTGGCCTCGCGCAGCCGGGCATCAAGGTCCGCGGCAGGGAGTACCTCCGGATCATCTACGGCCCCGACTACACCGACCCCGCGAACCTCACCCGCCTGCGCGACCGCAACCTGGGCCACAAGCGCTCCCTCGCGCTACGCGAGTACGCCCTCGGGCTCGAGTCGCTGGAGCGGCTGGCTCGGGGTGAGCCGTTATGGCGCGTCCACGAAGCCGTCTTCGCCGTCCTCGCGCTGGAATCGGAGCCGGTGGACCCTCGTCTCTGACGGGCGGGATCGCGCAAGACCTCACGGAGGTGCAGGTCGGGTGGATAGCCTCGAGATCTCGGGTCGCGCGGGACGCCGACCCGACGTCCTGCGAAGGATCGATCGGAACAGCGGGTGGTGCGATGACCACGGAACAGATCGTCGATGACCTCGACCGGGCCGTCGGCTCGGCGTTACGGCGTCCGGGCGACGACGAATACGACATCGCGACACAGCCGCGCAACGCGACCGCGGATCAGCATCCGGTCGCGGTCGTCGCCGCCACCTGCGCCGACGACGTACGCAGGGCAGTTCGCGCGGCGGCGGATGCCGGACTCGGCGTGGCCGTGCAGGCGACGGGGCACGGTGCTGCGGGCATCGTCGGCGATGACGTGCTGCTGATCGACACCCGCCGGATGAACGGCGTCTCGGTGGACCCTTCGGCACGCACCGCGCGGGTCGAGGCCGGCGCGACCTGGGCGGAGGTGAATGCCGAGGCCGCGACCCACGGGCTGCTCGGTCTGGCCGGGACCGCGCCGGACGTCGGCGTCGTCGGCTACACCCTGTCCGGTGGGATCGGGTGGCTGACCCGCGCGCACGGAATGGCGAGTGCATCGCTGCGACGCGTCGAGTTCGTGGACGGCGACGGCGAGCCGCAGGTCGCCGACGAGCAGGAGCACCCCGAGGAGCTGTGGGCCTTCCGGGGCGCCGGAGGGGTCGGCATCGTCACATCGGTCGAGATCGACCTGGTCGCGGTGCCGGACCTGTGGGCCGGGTACCGGCTGTGGCCGATCGCCGAGGCCGAATCCGTCGTCGCAGCGTGGACCGGTGCGTTGGGGCAGATCGATGAGACGCTGACCAGCGCCATCGGCTTCCTCAAGGCACCGGACGCACCCGTGGTACCGGAGGCGCTGCGAGGCCACCGGGTCGTGCACCTGTCGGCGGCCTCGGTGAGCGGCGAGGCTGGTTTCGAGCCGCTGGAACGCGCGTTGCGCGCGGCACCGGAGCCGGCGATCGACACGACGGGGCCGTGCGACGAGAAGCGCCTGGCGGTCATCCACCTCGATCCGCCCGACACCGTGCCGGCGATCGGCGACGGGGGTTGGCTGACCGCGTCGACTCCTGCCCATGCGTTGGCCATCCTCAGCGCGCTGGGCGTGGGCGACGACGCACCGTTGGCCGAGATGGAGATCCGGCACATCGCGACGACGGTCGCCGCGCATGCCGACGGAGCGATGACGAGCCCAGCCGGTCCGTTCCTGTTGCACGTGGTCGGACCGGCGCCGACCGCCGACGACCGCCGCACCGTCGAGCAGGCGATCGACGTCGTACGGGCTGCCGTGCAGCCGGTCGACACGGGACGGGCGGCGGCATCCTTCCGTGACGGCCAGACCACCGTGCCCGGCGCGTTCGCGGACGACGAGGAGGAACGACTGCGGAGCGTGCGGCAACGCCACGACCCCCACGGCCGGATCCGGCGGCCCCGATCCGTGTGACCCGGCGGGGCGCCGGCTAGCTCTCGAACGCCTCGGTGACCGCCTCGTCGATGGTGTGCTTCGGGCCGGTGAACCAGTGCCGAGCCGACGCGAACCACCAGATCGCGAGGACGAGCAGGCTGCCGATCGTGAGGACGGGCGCGTAGTTGACGTACTTGAACGAGAAGCCCTTGTTGCCGCGGATGGCCGTCGGCGTGAACGGCAGGATGAAGTAGACGCAGATGACGGCGATCTCGGCCACCGCCACGATGTTCATCCACTTGTACTTCGATCCGAGCGTCCAGGAACCGGGCTCGAAGCCGTCGCGCATCCTCCAGCGCAGGAAGATCGGGATCGCGAACGCGAGGTAGAGCCCGATGACGGCCACCGAGGTGACCGCGTAGAACGCCACCGGCACGGGGGCGCCGTTCACGTCGACCTCGACCAGGGCCGGCAGGGTGATCAGGATGCCGATCACGGTCACGAAGACCACCGCGTTGGCAGGGATGCGCGTGCGCGGGTTGACCTTGGAGAGCAGTCTCGACCCGGGGATGCCGCGGTCGCGGCTGAAGGCGAACGTCATCCGCGACGCGCTCGTGAGGCAGGCGGTGGCGCAGAAGAGCTGGCCGGCCGTCGAGATGACCAGGATCAGCACGTGCCACTTCTGCGGCAGTGCCTGTCCGAAGATGATGTCGACGGCGCCGCCGCCCTTGGTCACACCCTTCGGGTCCTGTACGGCGAAGACGAACGCCAGCAGGAGCACGTACCCGCCGATCGCCGAGTAGAAGATGGAGCGCCAGATCCCCTGGGCGGCCCCCTTCGCGGCACCCTGCGTCTCCTCCGACAGGTGGGCGGAGGCGTCGAATCCGGTGATCGTGTACTGGGTGAGCAGGAAGCCGAGCGGCAGGACGAGGAACCAGTACTTGTTGTCCAGATAGCCGGAGTTGTTGATCCGGTCGGTGAAGACGAAGCTCGCGCTCTGGTGCTTGTCAGGGATGATGATCAGCACCGCGATGATGATGGCCGCGCCCGCCACGTGCCACCAGACGGAGATGTTGTTGAGCACCGCGAGCAGGTGACCGCTGAAGATGTTGGCCAGCGCCGCGAGCACCATGATCACCACGAAGAGCACGAACACCGTCTTCAGGCCGGAGTGCTTGGCCCACGATGCGCTCATCGTGTCGAGCGTCAGGTCGAGGAAGGTGGCTGCGCCGTACCCGACGGACGCGGTCACGGCGAGCAGCCCGATCAAGTTGAGCCAGCCGGTGAAGAAGCCCGCGCCGGGGCCGCCCATCTTCGAGGCCCACCAGTAGATGCCGCCGGAGGTCGGGTACGCCGAGACGAGCTCGCTCATCGTCAGGCCGATGATGAGGATGAACGCGGAGATGATCGGCCAGCCCCACGAGATCGCGACCGGCCCGCCGTTGTTCCACGCCTGCCCGAAGGTGGTGAAGCAACCGGCCAGGATCGAGATGATCGAGAAGGAGATCGCGAAGTTGGAGAAGCTGGACCAGCTGCGGCTCAACTCCTGTTTGTAGCCGAGCGTGGCGAGGAGCGCGTCGTCGTCGGACAGGGGTGCGGCGTCATCGGCCATGGGGGCTCCTGGTGCGAGAGTCGTTGTGCGCGAGGCTAGTGGCGCCGATCGGCCCCGGTCGATGGATCTGAGGAAAAAGGTCCATTTCCAAACCATTGACGGCGGGCGCCGCGGTGGTGAGACTGGCCGCGTGTCAGCCGTGCCGCACCTCATGCCCTACCGGGATCTGCAGGAGTTCACCCTGCAGCCGGCGGTCGGGAACGTCTTCGAGGCCGTCGTCGGGCAACTCGCGACGGCGATCCGACTGGGCGTCTTCGCCGACGGCGAGCAGTTGCCGCCCGAGCGCGAACTGTCCGAACGGCTCGGTGTCAGCCGGATGACGCTGCGGGACGCGATCGCGGCGCTGCGCGACGCCGGTCTGGTGCGCACCACCCGCGGTCGTGGTGGCGGCACGGTCGTGACCTACGACGGCACGCACGCGCCCGGCGTACGACCGGCAGTGGAGTACGACGTGGCCGACGTACTGCGTTTCCGGCGGCTCGTCGAGGCCGGCGCCGTGGAGGCTGCCGCGGAGCGGACCCTCGACGACGAACAGCGGGCATGGCTGTCACAGTGCCTCGGCGATGCCGCGAACACCGTTGGCACCAGCGAGCATCGGATCGCCGACTCCCGCCTGCACCTGGCGCTCGCGACTGTGTCCGGCAGTGCGTTGCTGGCCGAGTCGGTGACCCGGGCGCAGGCCGCCCTCGGTGATCTGCTCACCGCGATCCCGGTGCTGCCGCGCAACATCGAGCATTCGCAGTCTCAGCACGCCCGCATCGTCGACGCGGTCCTGCGCGCCGACGCGGTGGAGGCGGGGGACGCCATGCGGCAGCACTGCGACGCGACCGCCGAACTGCTCATCGGGCTGATCGGATGAGCCGTTGACGAGACACCCGAGCCGGAGAGAAGGGCCGCGATGACCGCACCCACACTAACGCTGGAGGAGCTGCGCGCCCAGATCGAGGCGGGCACTATCGACACCGTCATCGTCGCCTTCACCGACATGCAGGGCCGACTGCAGGGCAAACGGCTGCACGCCCACTACTTCCTGGAGCATGCGCTCGCCGACGGCACCGAGGGCTGCAACTATCTGCTCGCCGTTGACGTCGACATGAACACCGTTGCCGGCTATGCGATCTCGTCCTGGGAGAGGGGATACGGAGACTTTCTCTTCGAGTTGGACCTGACGACGTTGCGGCGCACGCCGGGAGAGCCGACCAGCGCCACCATCCAGTGCGATCTGGCCTGGCTGGACGACCGTGGACCGGTGCGCGAGGCACCCCGGTCGGTGCTGCGCGCGCAGGTGGAGCGGGCTGCGCGAGCCGGGTGGTCGGCGTACGCCGGCACCGAGCTTGAGTTCATCGTCTTCGAGCAGACCTACGAGCAGGCCTGGGACGCGCAGTACGTCGGGCTCACCTCGGCCAACCGCTACAACATCGACTACTCGATCGTGGGCGGCAGTCGGGTGGAGCCGCTGCTGCGCGACATCCGCAATGAGATGTGGTCCGCGGGCATGGTCGTCGAGAGCGCGAAGGGCGAGTGCAACCCCGGGCAGCACGAGATCGGCTTCCTCTACGACGAGGTGCTGCGCACCTGCGACAACCACGTCGTCTACAAGACCGGCGCCAAGCAGATCGCCGCGCGGCACGGGCGGTCGCTGACCTTCATGGCCAAGTACGACGAGCGTGAGGGGAACAGCTGCCACATCCACCTCTCGCTGCGCGGGGCCGACGGCGCCATGGTGTTCGCCGACGACGTGCGCGACGGGGGCCACAGCAGGCTCTTCGACCACTTCCTGGCCGGGTTGCTCGCGACAGCGCGTGAGTTCACCTGCTTCTACGCGCCGAACATCAACTCCTACAAGCGATTCGCCGACGGTTCGTTCGCGCCGACCGCCGTCGCGTGGGGCCGCGACAACCGCACCTGCGCTCTGCGTGTGGTCGGCCACGGCCCGTCGCTGCGGGTGGAGAACAGACTGCCCGGAGGCGATGTGAACCCCTACCTGGCGACGGCAGCGATGCTCGCCGGTGGCCTGTACGGCATCGAGAACGAACTCGAGCTCGAGCCGGCGTTCGAGGGGAACGCGTACACCAGCGATGCGCCGAAGGTGCCGACGACGCTGGACGAGGCACGACGACTGCTATTCGAATCCGACGTGGCACGAGCGGCATTCGGCGACGACGTCGTCGAGCACTACACCCACGCGGCCGAGGTCGAGATCGCCGCCTTCGGCGCCGCGGTCACCGACTGGGAGCGCAAGCGGGGGTTCGAGCGACTGTGAGCACGCCGTACGACGTCATCAACCCCTCGACCGGCCGGACGATCCGGGCGGTCCACCATGCGAGCCTGGAGGAGACGGACGCGGTCATCGCCCGTGCGCACGCCGCGGCACCGGCCTGGGCCCGCGTCGACCCCGCCGACCGTGGACGTCTGCTGCGGCGGTTCGCCGACGTCGTCGACGCCCATCTGGCCGAGCTGGCCGAGCTGGAGATCGAGAACGCCGGCCACACCCGCGGCAACGCGATGTGGGAGGCGGGCAACGTGCGCGACGTTCTGCACTATTACGCCGCGGCCCCGGAACGACTGTGCGGCAAGCAGATTCCGGTTGCCGGTGGGATCGATCTGACCTTCCAGGAGCCACTGGGCGTGGTCGGCGTCATCGTGCCCTGGAACTTCCCGATGCCCATCTTCGGCTGGGCCGTCGGGCCGGCGCTGGCCGCGGGCAACACGGTCGTGGTGAAACCTGCCGAACTGACCCCGTTCACCGCGCTGCGGCTGGCCGAGCTGGCCCTCGAGGCCGGGTTGCCGGAGGGGGTGCTCAACGTCGTACCGGGTGAGGGACCGGTCGTGGGTCAGCGGTTCGTCACCCACCCGGACGTGCGCAAGGTCTGCTTCACGGGGTCGACGGCGGTCGGCAAGGGATTGATGGCCCTGGCGGCCGACGATCTGACACGGGTGACGCTCGAGCTCGGCGGCAAGAGCGCCAACATCATCTTCGCGGACTGCGACGTCGACGCCGCGGCGGCTGCCGCACCCGGTGCGGTCTTCGACAATGCCGGGCAGGACTGCTGCGCGCGGAGCCGGATCCTGGTGCAGCGCAGCGTCTTCGACCGCTTCATGGAATCCATGGAGCCGGCGGTGCAGGCGGTCCGGGTGCAGGACCCGTCGTTGAACGGCGATGCCGACATGGGGCCGCTCATCAGCGACACCCAACGGCAGCGGGTGCGCGGCTTCGTCGAGGACGCCGACTCAGCGGTGCAGATCGCATTCCGCGGTGACGCGCCCGACGGGGCCGGCTGGTGGTACCCGCCGACCGTGGTCGTGCCGACCGGCACCAGCGACCCGCTGTGGCAGGAGGAGATCTTCGGTCCGGTGGTCTCGGTGCTGCCGTTCGAGGACGAAGCGGATGCGATCGCGATGGCCAACCACACGGCGTACGGTCTGGCGGGCTCGATCTGGACCGACAACCTCGGTCGCGGACTGCGCGTCGCGCGGGGCGTGCGCGCGGGCAATCTGTCGGTCAATTCCCATTCGGCGGTGCGCTACTCGACGCCGTTCGGCGGCTTCAAGTCCTCCGGCCTCGGTCGTGAGCTCGGACCGGACGCGCTCGACGCGTTCACCGAGACCAAGAACGTCTTCATCTCCACCGCCCACTGACCCCGAAAGAATGGACATTCGATGCCTGGAAGGCTGCAGGACAAGGTCGCCGTCGTCACCGGAGGATGCTCCGGCATCGGGCTGGCCACCGTCCGCCGGTTCGCGCAGGAGGGCGCGTCCGTGGTCATCGCCGACATCGACGAGCAGACCGGCGAGCGCGTCGCTGACGAGGTGCACGGGCGATTCGTGCGCACCGACGTGACCGATGCCGAGCAGGTCGAGGCGCTGTTCGCGACCGCCAAGTCGGCGTACGGCAGCGTCGATGTCGCGTTCAACAACGCCGGCATCTCACCGCCCGACGACGACTCGATCCTCACCACCGGGATCGACGCGTGGCAGCGCGTGCAGCACGTGAACCTGACCAGCGTCTACCTGTGCTGCAAGGCCGTGCTGCCGTACATGATCGAGCAGAAGCGCGGATCCATCATCAACACGGCGTCATTCGTCGCGATCATGGGAGCCGCCACCTCGCAGATCTCCTACACGGCGAGCAAGGGCGGGGTCCTCGCGATGTCGCGTGAGCTGGGGGTGCAGTTCGCACGCGACGGGGTGCGGGTCAACGCCCTGTGCCCCGGGCCGGTCAACACTCCGCTGCTCAAGGAGCTCTTCGCCGCCGATCCGGAGCGTGCCGCGCGCCGGCTGGTGCACGTGCCGGTAGGCCGGTTCGGCGAACCGGAGGAGATCGCGAACGCCGTACTCTTCCTGGCCTCCGACGAGTCCAGTTTCATCACCGCCACCGACTTCCTGGTCGACGGCGGCATCTCGGGCGCGTACGTGACCCCGCTGTGAGCAGGCCGGTCATCGGCATCACGCCGTACCTGGAACCCGTCGACCGCGACGTCTGGCGCGCCCAACTGAGCGTGACGCTGCCGGCGACCTATGCCGAGAAGGTGATCGCGGCCGGCGGCATCCCGTTGGTGGTGCCACCGCTGCCCGACGCCGACGAGGAATGGGCCGCGCGGGTGCTGGGACGGGTCGACGGTCTGATCCTCTCCGGCGGCGCCGACGTCGAGGCGGCCCGGTACGGCGCGCAGCCGCACCCCGCCGCTCAGGAGGCTCGGCCCGATCGCGACGTCAGCGAGCTGCTGCTGGCACAGGTCGGGCGGGATCTCGACGTGCCGACGCTCGGGATCTGCCGGGGGATGCAGGTGATGGCGGTGGCGGCCGGCGGCACACTCAATCAGCATCTGCCGGATGACGTGGGCCACGAGAGGCATTCGCCGTCACCGGGGAAGTGGTCCTCCCACCGGGTGCTGGTGGGGCAGGGGACTCCGCTCGCCGCGCTGCTCGGCGCCGAGGTGACGTGCCCGACGTACCACCATCAGGGCGTCGCGTCCTGTCCCGGGTACGACGTGGTGGCCCGCGCCGAGGACGGAGTGGTCGAGGCCATCCACGACCCGTCGGCACGGTGGCGGCTCGGGGTGCAGTGGCACCCCGAGCAGGGCGACGACCTGCGGCTCTTCAAAGCACTCGTCGCGGCCTGTTCCTGACATCGGGAGCACGTGCGTGCCCGATCGAGCGCGCATCCACTCCCACGTCGTCAGCGGAAGTCGCGGGAGGTCAGCTCCACGGCGATCGGCAGCTTCTCCAACCGGTCGGCGACCACGTTGACGATGTTCTCCGGTGACCGTTCGAGCACGCCGCGGATGATCATGGCGGATGCGGACCGGGCTATGACGCGGTAGCGGTGCCAGACGCCCCGGCTGCAGATGATGTTGATGAGGCCGGTCTCGTCCTCGAGGTTGAGGAACGTGATGCCGCTCGCGGTCGCCGGCCGCTGCCGGTGGGTCACCACCCCGGCCACCTCGATGCGCCGACCGGACTCGACCGTGAGCAGGTCACTCGTGCGCAGGACGCCCCGCTCGCGCATCACCGTGCGGGCGTGCCGCATCGGGTGGTCCGCGGGGCTGATGCCGGTGGCCTGCAGATCATGGATCAACAGCTCACCCAGGGTGAGCTCCGGCAGCAGCGGGGGCTGGTAGGGCACGTTGATGTCGAGCTGGCCCTGCTTGATCGCCGTGGCATCGGCTGCCTGCCACAGCGCACCACGTCGCGAACCGGACAAGTCATCGAGCGCTCCGGACAGCGAAAGCGCCTCCATCTGCTCGGTGTCCAGTTCGGCACGCCTGGCGAGGTCGCTCAGGTCGGCGAATCTGCCGTCCCGTTCCCGGCACGCGACGATCCGCTCGGCGACCTCCTGGCCGAGCGCCGAGACGTCGTCCAGGCCGAGGCGCACGCTGTGCTGCCTGTCGCGGCGGTGCCGCTCGGTGTCCGGAGGTCGTGTCGCGTCGAACTCGCCGATCTCGTCCTGCTGGTAGTCCTGCAGGCAGGACTCCATGCCGCCGCCCATGCCGTGAGTGGCACCGTCCTCAGCCTCCAGGTCGGCATAGACGTTCGAACGATGGATGTCTGGTTGTAGCACGTTGACGCCATGTCTTCGGGCGTCACCGACCAAGGTCTGCGGTGAGTAGAAACCCATCGGCTGGGCACGCAGCAACGACGCCAGGAACGCCGCCGGGTAGTGCAGCTTCAGCCACGAGCTCGCATAGACCAGCACCGCGAAGCTGAGGGAATGCGACTCCGCGAAGCCGAAGTTCGCGAATGCCTCGATCTTGTTGTAGATCTCGTCGGCCGTCTCCGGCGCGATCCCGTTGGCGGCCATCCCGTCGTACAACTTGGCCTTGAGCGTCTCGATCTTCTCGACACCCCGCTTGGATCCCATCGCTCGGCGCAACAGGTCGGCGTCGGCGGTGCTGCAGTTGCCGACGGTGGTGGCCATCTGCATCAGCTGCTCCTGGAAGAGCGGGATGCCGAGCGTGCGCTCCAGGACGTCCTCCAGCAGGGGGTGCGGGTAGGTGACCGCCTCCTCGCCGGTACGACGCCGGATGTACGGGTGCACCGCACCGCCCTGGATGGGACCCGGGCGGATCAGCCCGATCTCGACCGTGAGGTCGTAGAAGCAGCGCGGCTTCAGGCGGGGAAGGGTGCCGATCTGCGCACGGCTCTCCACCTGGAAGACACCGATCGAGTCGGCGCGGCACAGCATGTCGTAGACACCGGGCTCGTTGCGGGGGATCGTCTCCATCCGCCACACCTGCCCGAAGTGGGTGCCCACCAGGTCGAAGGTGTGCTGGACGGCGGCCAGCATCCCGAGGCCCAGCAGGTCGAACTTGACCAGCCCCATCCATGCGCAGTCGTCCTTGTCCCATTGCAGGACAGTACGATCGGTCATCCGGGCCGGCTCGATGGGGCAGACGTTGCCGACCGGTTCGTCGGTCAGCACCATGCCGCCGGAGTGGATGCCCAGGTGCCGGGGGAAGGTGAGCACCTGGCTGGCCAGCTCCACGACGGCCGGAGCGATGTCGTGGTCGGTGCTGTCGATCTGCCCGCCCCACCGCTCGACCTGCTTGGACCAGGCGTCCTGCTGTCCCTGGCTGTGCCCAAGGGCCTTGGCCATGTCGCGCACGGCGTTCTTGGGGCGGTAGGTGATGACGTTGGCGACCTGGGCGGCGTTGCGGCGGCCGTACTTCGCGTAGACGTGCTGGATGACCTCCTCCCGGCGTCCGGCGTCGAAGTCGACGTCGATGTCGGGCGCCTCCTCGCGCAGCTCGGACAGGAACCGCTCGAAGGGCAGGCCGTAGAAGATCGGGTCGATGACCGTGATGCCGAGGGCGTAGCAGACGGCCGACGCGGCAGCGGATCCCCTTCCCTGACAGAGGATCCCCTGCTCGTGCGCGAAGCTGACGATTTCGTGCACGATGAGGAAGTAGCCCGGGAAGTCCTTGGCCTCGATCACCTGCAGCTCGTGCTCGAGTCGCTCCCGGTGGGCCGGGGTCAGCTCCTTCCACGCCTGCGCGGCGCCCTGCCAGGTGAGCTCGCGCAGCCAGCTCATCGGCGTGTGCCCGTCGGGCACCTCCTGGCGAGGCAGTCGCGGGCTGGCGGAGCGCAGCCGGAAACCCAGGTCGGCGGCGATGTCGGCGGTGCGCTCGACCGCGCCGGGGAACCGGGCGAAGCGTGCCCGCATCTCGGCGCCGCTGCGGATGTGCGCCTGGTCGCTGCTCGGCAGCCACCCGTCGAGATCCTCCAGACTGCGACGGGCCCGGACCGCGGACAGCGCACTCGCCAGCCGGAACCGGTCGGGAGCGGCGTAGTGCACCGCGTTGGTCGCCACCGTGTCGACGCCGACGCGGCGGGCGATCTCGGCCAGTCGGTCGATGCGCAGACTGTCTGCAGGGTCGCCGTGATCGGTGAGCTCGACGAGCACGTTGGCGGCACCGAAGAGGTCCTGCAACCGGCGCACCTCAGCGAGGGCCGCGTCGTCACCGGAGCGTTCCAGCGCCTGCCGGACCATCCCCTTGCGGCAGCCGGTGAGCACCGTCCAGTGACCTGCCGCGGTATCGGCCAGCGACGCCAGGTCGTAGATCGGTCGGCCCTTCTCCGACCCCGGCGCCAGGTGCCCGTCGGTGAGGGCTCCGGCCAACCGGTGGTATCCCTCCTGACCGCGGGCCAGCACCAGCAGGTGGCTGCCCTCGGGGTCGGGCATACCGTTCTGTGGCGCGGTCAGATCGAGGGACAGCTCGGCGCCGAAGACGGTGTCGATGTCGCCGAACGCCTCGGCCGCCTCGGCCATCCGCACCACGCCGTAGAGGCCGTCGTGATCGGTCAGCGCGATGCCCCGCAGCCGTCGCCGGACCGCCTCGGTGACCAGTTCCTCCGGCGAAGAGGCGCCGTCCAGGAAGCTGTAGTGGGAGTGCGCGTGCAGCTCGGCGTAGGGCACCACCGGCCCGTCGTCGACGTCGTCCTCCGGTGGCAGCGTCGGTGCTTCGAACGCGGTGCGCTTGCGCGAGAACGCCGGTCCGTCACCGCCGTCGGCGGGGTACGCCGGTCGCTGGGCGGGCCTGGTGCCCTCCGACAGCAGCCGCTCCAGGTCCGACCACGGGATCGGCGGGTTACTGAATCCCACGGTCGCGGGTCTCCTCAGTCATAGCGCGCCTCGGTCCACCAGTGCTCGCCGCCGGCCAGCAGCAGCCACGCTTCGTTGTGGTCGTCGATCATCTGGAATCTGTTGACGTTCAACGGGTTGCGCCACCATCTCTGCTGGATCGGCCACGGGCCGGCCCAGGCGGTGACCCGGCGCGCCGGGCCGTCGCCGAGGCGCAGGGTGGCCGGTGGCATCGACAGGCCGCCGCGCCGGTCGACGCGTACGACGGCCTCCTCGGAATCGAGCACCACCGCGGGGCGGGCCTGCGCGAAGACCGTCGACGGCGCCGGGCCGGGCAGCGACCCCGGCCACGGCTGGTCGGTACGACGCTGCGCGGACGTCGGGATCGCCTCACCCCACGGCCGCAGCACCCGGCGTTCGTCGAGCAACCGGCCGCCGCCGACGCTGACCGACAGCACCGCGTCGTGACCGAGGCGCGCCTGTAGTTGGGTCACGGTGCGCACCACGTGCTCGTCCGGCCGGTCGCCCCACAGCCCCTCGGCGTGGTGGGAGGCGCTCTCCAGCGATTCCGGCGCCATCGTCACCAGGGTGACGGCGTCGTACCGTTCGCTGGTCTCGGCGGAGAACTCATCGAGCTGCCACCGCACCCGGTCCAGCAGCTCCGCCCCGGTGAACTGCCACGGATGACGCCAGAGTCGTTCGTGCACCAGGCCGGCCTCGGTGTGCAGGGTGAGCCGGATCTGGTTGCAGACCAGGGCATGCTCCATCAGTGCGGTGATGAGCCGGTCGATGGCCGGGGTGCACAGCGCGACCAGCTGCTCGACGTCGCCCACCGGCGGATCGCAGATGACCCGCAGGTCGAGGTCGAGCGGCACCGACCGGGGTGAGATGGCCGGCGCGTCCTCGCCGCAGGCCAGCTGGTGGGCGCGCAGACCGGTGGCCCCGAAGCGCGCGTGCACGTCACCTCGGGGAAGGGCGGCGAATTCTCCGAGATGGCGGATCCCCATGCGGCGCAACATGTTCGGCATATGGGCGTCGTCCACCGCTGCGCTGAGCACGGTCACCGGCAGACCGGCCAGGAAGGAGGTGGACCCGCCGGGCGGCACCTGCAGCCAGGGCACCTCGCCGGTGGTGGCGTAGGCGGACTGCTCGGCGGTGAAGAGTCCGTCGGCCACGGCAAGCCGTACGTCGTGGTCGAACTCCTCCTGCACGGCGGCGGCGAGCGCATCGGCCGCTGCCGCCTCGCTGCCGTAGAACCGGGCCATCCCGACGGCACGCACCGCGGCCAGTCCCGGCCGGATCACCTGCACCAGGGGAGCGCGCTGCTCGATGACGCGCAGGACGGGCTCGAAGGCGCGCTGCTCGACCTCCGGGTCGTGGAGCAGGACCTGCAGATCCGGGCACCTGGCCTGGGCGTGCCGGATGCGCAGGCCCTCGGTGACGCCCTCGGCGGCGGCCGCCGCCGAACAGGCCAGCACGATCCCCTTGGCCACGACCGCCAGCGGCGCGTCGGCCGGCGCGCCGGCCGCCTCCTGCGCGGCGACCAGCGACCAGCCCGGCCACCAGAGGGCCAGCACCCGCACCGGCGTCGAGGTCGCCGGGAGCATCCTGCTCATGCCGGCCATGCCTCTACTGCCTGTACTGCCTGTGCTGCTTGTATTGGCCAGCCGAGGTCGGCGGTGCGCTCCCGATGCCGCTCGGTGACGGTGATCCTCAGCCGCTGACGCATCAGCGCGCCGTACCCCTGGCCGAGGCCGTCCCAGCCGGTCGTCACGGCCTCGATGTGCGCGGCCGCCCGGGGCCAGGCGCCGGCCACGATCATCGTCGTACGCCGGATGCGCAGCCGGGCGTGCAACCGCTCGACCTCACCCGGGGTCACGTGCGGCGGGCGGGAGGTGAGGATCAGATCGGCGATCTCGGTCAGGGCGGCGACCACGCTCACCCAGTCCTGCGACGGGGGGTGCGGCACCAGGACCAGTCGGGTCAGGTCGGCGCCCCAGGCGGCGGCCGACTCTACCCCGAAGTGCGGCAGTCCTACTGCGGCACACCAGGATCCGGTCCTGGTCGGCTCGGCCAGCAGACCCATGGCCACGGTGGTCGAGCCGGAGAGGGTGTAGACGCTGCCGAGCCGCAGCCCGGTGGGGAAGCTGTCGCGCAGGTCGGGATGCACCGGTACGCCGGGCAGAGCGGGCACAGCTGAGCTCTGCCGGACCTGTCCCGCCTGCCTCTTCTGCCCGCCGGTCTCGCGACGCAGCAGGTCGTGCAGGTGGGCGACCGTCTCGTCACGCGAGGTCACCGGTGGGGGAGGCAGCATCTCTCCATGATCGAACACGCGTTCGAAAGACGCAAGTGCCCCGTCCGACTAGCGTGACGCCATGCTGCTCTACTCCATCGGCGCCTCGATGGATGGTTTCATCGCCGACCGACGGGGCGCCTTCGACTGGTCGGCGCCGAGCGATGAGCTGTTCGCCTTCCACCTGGAGCGCGTGCGGGAACTCGGCGCCCACCTGTGCGGGCGCAAGCTCTACCAGACCATGCTCGTGTGGGAGACCGACCCGTCGCTGCGCGAGACCGAGCTCTACGCGGCGTTCGCCGACGTGTGGAGCGCCCTGCCGAAGGTCGTCTTCAGCCGCACGCTCGAGCGCGTCCAGGGGAATGCCCGGCTCGCCGAGGGATCGGTCGCCGAGGAGATCGCAGCGCTCGCCGCCACCGGCCGGGACGTCGAGATCGGTGGTGCCGACCTGGCCGCCCAGGCGATCGAGCTCGACCTCGTCGATGAGTTCCGGATCTTCCGCTACCCGATCGTCGTCGGCGGAGGCACACCGTTGCTGCCACCGGTCACCACGGATCTGCGGCTCGATCTGATCGAGACCAGGACGTTCGGGCCGGTGGTCTACGAGCGCTACGCGCGGGCCCGCGGCTGACGCCGGTCAGGCTCCCGCGGACACGTTGCCGCGCCGCGAGAGTTCCTCGTCCAGATGCAGCAGGCCCGGCCCGTCGTCGTCGATCCGCTTCAGACGGCCGATGATCGCGTCGACGGTCGATTCCTCCTCGATCTGCTCCGCCAGGAACCAGTCGAGCAGCGGCCGGGAGTCCAGATCGCCCTCGGACTCCGCGGTCCGGTAGAGCTCGCGGATGGAGGCGGAGACCTTCTGCTCGTGCTGCAGGGCGAGCTCGAAGCAGCGCAGCACGGAGGAGACGGGCTCGGCGTCCGGGCCGTCGATGGTGCCGATGACCGGGCGGTTGTCGCGGTCGCTCGCGTGGTCGATGAATTTGTTGGCGTGCACGATCTCCTCGTCCGCCTGATGGCGCAACCACGCGGAGACCCCCGGCAGATCCAGCTTGCCCATGTCGATCGCCAGCTGTCGGTAGACGATCGACGCGCGCAGCTCCAGGGTGATCTGTGCGCTGAATGCCGTCTCGAGGGCGTCGCTCATCTTCATCTCATCGACCTTAGGCATCCGACGCACCCCTGACCAGGCAGCGGAGGCGGGCCGCGCAAGCCCCGGCGGCGTCTACCTGACGGCCGCGACCTCGGCCACCCGCTCGTTGACGTCCTCCAGGCTGCGTCCGGTGGTGCGCGGTCCGAAGAGCCCGATGTCCACGCAGAGCACGGCCATGATGACCGCCGACCCCGCGAAGACGCCGCCCGCGTGGAAGTGGTCGAGCGCGCTGACCGCGATGAACGGCAGCACCGCCGAGGTCAGCCGGGAGAGCGAGTAGCAGCTGCCGACCGCGCTCGATCGCACGGTCGTGGGGAAGATCTCCGCCTGGTAGACGTGGTAGGCGTTGGAGAAGACGTTGCTCGACACGGTCAGCAGGAAGCCCGCGGACACGATCACCGCGGTGTTCGTGGCGACCCCGAAGGTGATGCCGAACAGCGCCATCAGCACGGCCGCCACGATGATCAGGAACTTGCGCTCGACACGCTCCACGATCGGCACCGCGACCAGCGCGCCGATCGGATACCCCAGGAACGACAGCGCCGCGAAACCGAGCGAGTCGGTGACGTTGTAGCCCTTGCTCTTCAGCACCAGGGGAGCAAGGGTCCCGAATCCGTAATAACCCACGGTCTGCAGGACGTTGAACACCGCGAGCATCACCGTGCGCCGGCGGTACTCCACGCCGAGGAGCACACGCAGAGGGACACGGCGCGCCTCGACCGGCGCGTCGGCGGGCTGGGTGTGCGGCTGCTCGGTGCGGGCGGCGGGGACCGCGCCGCTGCGGCGTTCGATGTCGGACACGATGGCGTCCGCCTCGGCGTGGCGCCCACGCGACTCCAGCCAGCGCGGCGACTCCGGCAGCAGGGTGCGCGCGGCGAAGACGAAGACCGCCCCGAGGCCGCCGGCGATCAGCAGCCAGCGCCAGCCGTCGAGGCCGAGGATCTGGTGCTTCGCCACGACCCGCGCGCCGATCAGCGCCGCGAGTGGCACCCCGAGGAAGCCCACGACGTACGCCCACGAGATGTACCGACCGCGCACCCGGCCCGGCAGGAACTCGGCCAGGTAGGTGTCCACCAGCACCAGTTCGGAGCCGATCCCGACTCCGCACAAGAAGCGCAGGATCACGAATACGGTCAGGTTCGGGGAGAAGCCGGCCGCGATCGACAGCACCGAGTACGACGCGAGGTTGAGCATGAACACCTTGCGGCGCCCGATCCGGTCGGCGAGGCTCGACATGGCCAGTGCACCGACGAACATCCCGGCGAACGCCGCCGCGATGACCATGGCCTTGCCCGTGGTGCCGAGACCCCACTGCTCCGCGAGCACCGTCGCCAGCACGCCGCCGAGGAACACCTCGTAGAGGTCGAAGAACGACCCGATCCCCACGATCGCGGTCATCCGTCGATGCCAACCTGAGACCGGCAGCGCATCGAGCCGTTCGGCAGAGTCGGAGTACGTCGTGGTCGCCGTCATCGCATTCCTTCGCATCGTCGCCTGCCCATGCTAGGTGCATTCATCACCTATGCAGAGGAGGCGCGGAAAGGCGCTCACGGCGCTACGGACCGGCACGACAGGATGGCGCGCGTGATGCACGGAAGGGAGACGCGCATCGATCCGGCGCTCGTCGCCGACCTGGTGGCCCGCCAGTTCCCGGCGTACGCCGAGCTGCCGATCCGGCAGGTCCGCTCCGGCGGCACCGAGAACGCCGTGTTCCGACTGGGCGAGCGACACGCCGCTCGGTTCCCTCTGCACGAGGGGTCGGTGCCGAGCCTGGTGAAGGAGATCCGCTGGGGTCCGGCCTTCTCGGCGAGGGCCTCGCTGCGGACGCCGATGGTCGAGGCGGTCGGTGCGGCGGGACCGGGCTACCCCTACCCGTGGGCGATCGTGCGCTGGCTGGACGGGCGTGACGCGCAGGAGGTCGCCGTCGGAGACAGCGAGCAGGCAGCCACCGCGCTGGGCGACTGCGTGCGCTCGCTGTGGTCGCACTCGCAGGACGCGCCGCCGGCAGGCGTGCTCAGGGGATCGCGCGGCGGTCCGATCGGCATACGTGACAGCGACTTTCGCGAGGCACTATCCCGGTGCACCGGGCTGACCGACACCGCACGCGAGATCTGGGAGGTGGCGCTCGCGGCACCGACGTGGGACGGACGCCCGGTGTGGCTGCACGCCGACCTGATTCCGGGCAACCTGCTCGTCCGTGAGGGGCGTCTCGTCGGGCTGCTCGACCTCGGCGCGATCGCGACGGGCGATCCCGCGTACGACGTCACGGCCGCGTGGTTCGTCTTCGACGGCCCGCGCAGAGCGACCTACCTGCGCGCGCTCGGCGTCGCTGTCGGGGGGCCGGTCTGGCTGCGCGCCCGCGGCCTGGCCGTGTCGCAGGCCGTGATCGCCCTGCCGTACTACCTGCACACCAACCCCACGATGGTCGCCATGGCGCGGCGCTGTCTGACGGAAGTGCTCGCCGAGCCCTAGAGCGGTGTCCAGATGTCGGTTCGGGAGGGTCGCAGCGACGCGCAACCCTCCCGAAGTGACTTCTCGACCGCTGGATCAGGTGGTCGGCGGCAGCACCGACTGCTGGCTGGGCACCTCGTCCTGACGCAGCAGACCGATCGGGCAGGTCAGCCCGTTGGGGCCGTGGTTGCAGTAGCCGCCGGGGTTCTTGTGCAGGTACTGCTGGTGGTAGGCCTCGGCGTAGTAGAACTCACCGGCCGGGGCGAGCTCGGTGCTGATCTCGCCGTGGCCGTGCTCGGTCAGGACCTGCTGGAACGCCGCGCGGGTGGCCTTGGCGGCCGCCTCCTGCTCGGGCGTGGTCCAGTAGATCGCCGAGCGGTACTGGGTGCCGACATCGTTGCCCTGGCGGTACTTGGTCGTGGAGTCGTGGTTCTCCCAGAAGATCTTGAGCAGGTGCTCCGCGTCCGTCTGCTTCGGGTCGTACGCGATGAGCACCGCCTCGGTGTGCCCCGTCCGCCCGGTGCAGGTCTCCTCGTACGTCGGGTTGGGGGTGATGCCGCCGATGTACCCGACAGCAGTGGTCACCACGCCCGGCGCCTGCCAGAAGAACCGTTCGGCCCCCCAGAAGCAGCCCATCGCGACGTACAGCACCTGGGTGCCGTCGGGCCACGGGCCCTTCAGCGGCGTGCCGAGGACCGCGTGCGTCGCGGGCACATGCTCCATGGGCGTCGAGCGCCCGGGCAGTGCCTCGTCGGGGGAGACCATGGTGCCAACTCGTCCGAAACCGAAGATCATGTCTGTGCAACGACCGGGGCCGCGTAAACCTTCCGCACCCGGCAGGGCGCGACGTGGCCGGTTTGCGTCCGTGGCCAGAGCGGCAGCACTGGCCACGGACGCAGAACCCTCACGTCGCCGCAAACCGATTCGGTGGCGTCGCCGCCCGTCGATAGCCTTGCCCACGTGCTGACCGTGCAAGACGCCCTGCTCACCCTGCAGAAGTTCTGGACCGACCGTGGCTGCATGGTGGTCCAGCCCTTCAACACCGAGGTGGGTGCGGGCACCATGAACCCCGCCACGCTGCTGCGAGTGCTCGGACCGGAGCCCTGGCGGGTCGGGTACGTCGAGCCGAGCGTGCGCCCGGACGACAGCCGGTACGGCGAGAACCCCAACCGCCTGCAGCAGCACACCCAGTTCCAGGTGATCCTCAAGCCCGACCCGGGCAACCCGCAGGAGCTCTACCTGGAGTCATTGGCGGCCCTCGGCATCGACCTGCACGCGCACGACGTGCGGTTCGTGGAGGACAACTGGGCCCAGCCTGCGATCGGCGCGTGGGGCCTGGGCTGGGAGGTGTGGCTGGACGGCATGGAGGTCACCCAGTTCACCTATTTCCAGCAGGTCGGCGGCCAGAACCTCGACCCGGTGAGCGTGGAGCTGACCTACGGCATCGAGCGGATCATGATGGCCCAGCAGGGCGTCAGCCACTTCAAGGACATGCTCTATGCGCCGGGCATCACCTACGGCGAGGCATTCGGCCAGCAGGAGTACGAGATGTCGAGGTACTACCTCGACGACGCCGACGTGCCGACGAATCGCGAACTCTTCGAGCGCTACACGGCCGAGGCGCGCCGCTTGGTCGAGGCCCGTCTCCCGGTGCCGGCGCACACCTACGTGCTGAAGAGCAGCCACGCGTTCAACGTGCTGGACTCCCGCGGCGCCATCTCCACGACCGAGCGCGCACAGGCGTTCTCGACGATGCGGGCGCTCGCGCGCGACGTCGCGGCCCTGTGGGTCGAGCGCCGCGCCGAGCTGGACTACCCGCTGCTGAAGTCCGACGCCGCCCCGGTCCTGACCGGTGCCGCGGTCATGCCGCCCCACCAGGGTGAGCAAGAGCAGGACACCGTGAGCGCCGACGCACCGGCCGAGGACTTCGCGTTCGAGATCGGCGTCGAGGAGCTCCCTCCGCATGTCGTCGGGCAGGCGGTGGAGCAGGTACGCAGCCTGCTCACCGACGGTCTCGCCGCCAGCCGGCTCACCCACGGCGAGGTGTCGGTGCTCGGCACCCCGCGCCGGATCGTCGCCCACGTGCAGGACGTCTCCGCGTACGAGCCGGACGCACAGACGATGCGCAAGGGCCCCAAGGTCGGCGCCGCGTACGACGACGAGGGCAACCCCACCAAGGCCGCCCAGGGCTTCGCCCGCGGTCAGAAGGTCGACGTCGCCGACCTGGTCCGCGCCGAGTTCGACGGCGCCGAGCACGTGGCGGTACGCATCGACCAGCCGGGCCGCGACGCCCTGAGCGTCCTCGGCGACCTCGTCGCGACCACGGTCGGCGAGCTGCGCGCCGACCGCAACATGCGCTGGTCCGATCCCGAGCTGACCTACAGCCGTCCCATCCGATGGGTCGTCGCGCTGTGGGGCGCGCTGGTCGTGCCGGCTCAGGTGTCGCTGCTGCGCACCGGCCGCACCACCTACACCAAGCGCGGTGACGCCGACCCCCTCGTGCGGGTCGACAACGCGCAGACCCTGGCGCCGATCCTGGCCGAGCGCGGCATCGTGCTCGACGCCGCGGAGCGCCGCAGCTCGGTCGTGGCGCAGGCCACCGCACTCGCCGCGACCGTCGGCGGCGTCGTGGACTTCGAGGACGAGGCCGCCCTGGTCGACGAGATCACCAACCTGGTCGAGCAGCCACGCGGCATCCTCGGCAGCTTCGAGGAGCGCTACCTGAAGCTGCCCGAGCAGATCCTCACCACCGTGATGCGCAAGCACCAGCGCTACCTGCCGGTGCGGAACGCCGACGGATCGTTGCGCCCCTACTTCGTCACCATGGCGAACGGCGTGTGCGACGACGACGTGGTGCGCGAGGGCAACGAGAAGGTGCTGCGCGCGCGGTACGAGGACGCGGCGTTCTTCTACGACGCGGATCTGCAGACACCGCTCGCCGACCTGCGGTCCGGCATCGGCAAGCTCACCTTCGAGAACCGGCTGGGTTCGGTGGCGCAGCGCGCCCACCGGATCGCCGACGTGGCGTCCGCGCTGGCCGGGGACCTCGAGCTGGGCTCCGATGACCGGTCGACGCTCACCCGCGCGGGCGAGCTGGCCAAGTTCGACCTGGCCTCGCAGATGGTCATCGAGCTGTCGTCGCTGGCCGGCACCATGGCCCGCGAGTACGCGCTGCGCGCTGGTGAGAGCCGGGCCGTCGCCGACGCGCTGGCCGAGATGGAGCAGCCGCGCAGCGCCGGTGGAGCGATCCCGCGCACCGTGCCCGGTGCGGTGCTGGCGCTCGCCGACCGCTTCGACCTGCTGGCCGCCATGTTCGCCCTCGGCGCCAAGCCCACCGGCTCATCCGACCCGTTCGCCCTGCGCCGGGCAGCCCTCGGAGTCATCAGCATCCTGCGCGAGCACGAGGCGCTCTCCCGGGTCACGGTCGATTCCGGACTCACCGCGGCTGCGAAGCGGTTGCGAGAGCAGGGGATCGAGGTCGGTGACGAAGCCGTCTCCGCCGCCCGGGAGTTCACCGTCGGCCGACTGATCCAGCAGCTACGCGACGAGGGCGTGGATGCCAGACTCGCCGACGCCGTGGCTCCCCTCTCCGCATCGCCGGGCAAGGCCCAGGCGGCTCTGGGAGATATCGAGAAGACCCGCACCGACCCGAGGCTGGCCACGCTGGTCGAGGCGGTCCAGCGGATCACCCGCATCGTGCCCGCGGGCACGCCAGCGGCGTACGACGCGAGCGTCCTGGTCGACCCGGCCGAGGTCGACCTGGAGCGCCTCGTCGCGGCGCTGCCCGACCACCGCGCCGACGCCATCCCCGGATGGCTGCCCGACGCGTCCGTGCTCGTGGGGCCGCTGACCCGGTTCTTCGACGAGGTCCTGGTGATGGCGCCGGACGAGCGACTGCGCGCGGCCCGCCTGGGTCTGCTGCAGACCATCGTCGACCGTGCACCGGACGGCATCGACTGGCAGGCGCTGAACTCGGCCCTGTAAGGGCGGCGAAGTAACCCGTTGTCCTGACGGCCCTCGGCTGGCAGCCTGCTCGGATGGCATCCCGCGCATCCAACTTCTGCATCGACGCCGCCGACCCCTACACCCAGACCCGGTGGTGGGCGCAGGTGCTGGACGACTTCGTCATCGACCCCGAGTACGACGCCGATCCGGGTGCCGAGGAGGACGGGCTACGCGGTCCGGACGACCGTTTCCTGCTCTTCTTGAAGGTCCCCGAGCCCAAGACGGTCAAGAACCGGATGCACCTGTGCCTGCGTCCGACCGACCGGAGCCGTGACGAGGAGGTCGACCGGATCCTCGCGCTGGGGGCGACGATCGTCGACGACCGCCGCAACGGTGACAAGGGCTGGGCCGTGCTCGCCGACCCCGAGGGCAACGAGTTCTGTGTGCTCGGTCCCTACCGGCCGGGCAGCTGACACCGGGCCGACAGGGACGGCCGTAGCCTTGCCGGCATGAGCTCTTCGAATCATGGTTTCTCGACCCGCGCCATCCATGCCGGCCAGGAACCCGATCCCCGCACCGGCGCCGTCGTACCGGCCATCTACCAGACATCGACCTACAAGCAGGACGGCGTCGGCGGGCTGCGAGAGGGTTACGAGTACTCCCGCTCGGCGAACCCGACGCGCACCGCACTGGAGCAGTGCATCGCCGAGCTGGAAGGCGGGGCGCGAGGATTCGCCTTCGCCTCGGGTCTGGCTGCCGAGGACGCGATCCTGCGGGGGCTGTTGCGCCCGGGCGATCACATGATCATCCCGACCGACGCATACGGCGGCACGTTCCGGCTCGTCGACAAGATCGTCAAGCCGTGGGGCGTCGACTACAGCCTCGCCAAGGTCGCCCATGCGGACGCCATCCGCGGCGAGATCCGCCCGGGCGTCACCAAGCTCGTGTGGGTCGAGACGCCGACCAATCCGCTGCTCGGCATCGCCGATATCGCCGCCATCGCCGCCATCGCCCACGAGGCCGGTGCGCTGCTGGTCGTCGACAACACGTTCGCCTCCTCCTACCTGCAGCAGCCGCTCAGCCTCGGCGCGGACATCGTGATCCACTCGACCACCAAGTACGCCGGAGGTCACAGCGACGTCGTCGGTGGCGCCGTCGTGGTGGCGGAGCACGTCGCAGTCCCGGCGTTCGAGGACGCCGCCGAGCGGATCGCTTTCCACCAGAACGGTCTCGGTGCGGTCTCCGGCCCGATGGACTCGTGGCTGGTGCTCCGGGGATTGAAGACCCTGTCGTTGCGGATGGAACGACACTGTGACAACGCCGAGCGCATCGTCCAGGTGCTGCAGTCGCGCCAGGACGTCACCAACATCTACTACCCCGGCCTCGACTCCCACCCCGGGCACGACATCGCGGCCCGTCAGATGAAGCGCTTCGGCGGGATGGTCAGCTTCCAGCTGGCCGGCGGCGAACAGCACGCCGTCGACGCGATCGGGCGCACCGAGCTGTGGACCCTCGGGGAGTCCCTCGGCGGGGTCGAGTCGCTCATCGAGCACCCCGGGCGGATGACCCATGCCAGCGTCGCCGGCACCGAGCTGGAGGTCCCGGGCGACCTGATCCGGCTGTCCGTCGGGATCGAGGATGCCGAGGACCTGGTGGCGGATCTGGAGCAGGCACTCGGGTGAGCCCGGATACTGCGAAGGATCGATCGGCGTGCGATCCGCTGGGTTGTCACCGCGACCTGGCACCATGGCCGCACGTGACGGTCCCCCGAGGGTTCGTGGGCAGTCTCCGGCCGCGCCGGACGTCACGCCAAGAGGAGGTCTGAGCATGGGGGACGCCGTCTTCGCCGAAGGTCTGGTGAAGCACTACAAGGCGGTCAAGGCTGTCGACGGGGTGTCGTTGAACGTGCCGGAGGGGACGGTGCTGGGGGTGCTGGGGCCGAACGGCGCCGGCAAGACCACCACGGTGCGGATGCTGACCACCTTGATCCGGCCGGACGCGGGGCACGCGACCGTCGCCGGACAGGACGTGATCAAGGATCCGGCGGCCGTGCGCCGCTGCATCGGGGTGTCCGGTCAGTCGGCCGCGGTCGACGAGTACCTCACGGGCTACGAGAACCTGGAGATGATCGGCCGGCTCTACCACCTGTCCAAGAGGGATGCCCGCGCGCGCTCCCGGGAGCTGCTGCAGGACTTCCGGCTGGACGAGGCGGCCGACCGCCCGGCCAAGACCTACTCCGGGGGCATGCGCCGGCGGCTCGACCTGGCGGGGGCACTCGTGGCGCGTCCACCGGTGATCTTCCTGGACGAGCCCACCACCGGGCTGGACCCGCGCAGCCGCGGTGACATGTGGGACGTCATCACCACGCTGGTCCGCGCGGGCACGTCGGTGCTGCTGACCACGCAGTACCTGGAGGAGGCCGACCGCCTCGCCGACAACATCGTGGTGGTCGACCGCGGTGTGGTCATCGCCGAGGGCACGTCCGATGAGCTGAAGGTGCAGGCCGGCGGCGAGCGTCTCGAGGTGACGGTCCTCGACCCCGCACGGGTGGGCGAGACCGCCGGGTTGCTCGCGGCGATCGCCGGGGGAGACGCCACCTCCGATGACCACAGCCGGCGCGTCACCGTGGGGGTGTCCGGCGGCACGCGCGACCTGCTGGTCGCCGTACGACGGCTCGACGATGCGGGCATCGAGGTGCAGGACATCGGCATCCGGCGTCCCACGCTCGACGACGCCTTCCTGGCGATGACGGGCCACGCGGCCGAGGAGGCCGCGGACGACGACGGGTCCGCCGCCACCAGCAAGGACACCCAGGGGGCATCGCGATGACCACGTTCTTCAGCGACGGGCTGACCGTCGCCCGGCGCAATCTGATCAAGATCAAGCGGGTCCCCGACCTGCTGGTCTTCACCACGCTGCAGCCGATCATGTTCGTGCTGCTCTTCGGCTACATCTTCGGCAGCCTCGCCGGCCCGGGCAACGCCAGCGGCTACCGGGAGTTCCTCATCGCGGGGATCTTCACCCAGACGCTGGTCTTCGGCGCGACCATCACCGGGTTCGGGATGGCCGAGGACATGCAGAAGGGCGTCATCGACCGGTTCCGCACGTTGCCCATGCACCCCGGCGCGGTCCTGTTCGGGCGCACCCTGTCCGACGTGCTCAACAACGTCATCGTGCTGATCGTGATGTCGGTGACGGGGTTGATCATCGGCTGGCGGATCCGCACCGGGGTCCTGGACGCCGTCTGGGGCTTCGCGCTCCTGTTGCTGTTCGCCTACTCGGTGAGCTGGCTGTTCGCCTACGTCGGGCTGAAGGTGCGCACCCCGGAGATCGTCAACAACGCCTCGTTCATGGTGATTTTCCCCTTGACCTTCATCGCCAACACGTTCACCAGCGCGCAGGCGCTGCCGGGTCCGCTGAAGTCGATCGCCGGGTGGAACCCGGTCTCGACCATCACCTACTCGGCCCGGGACCACTTCGGCAACCTGTTCGCGCTGAAGGTGGCCGGCACCCACCAGCAGCAGCTGGACGCGATCCGCTACACCTGGGCGCTGCGGCACGCCGACCTCTACACCGTGATCTGGGTGGCGGCGATCCTGGCGATCTTCGTGCCGCTGGCCACGACGACCTACAAGAAGGCCGTCGCCAAGTAGGCCGGCCCCCACAGCGACAGGCCCGCTCTCCCGGCACCGGGGGAGCGGGCCTGTCGTCGTCGGGTCAGGCGCGGGCGCTCACTTGTAGGGCGTGGCCTGCGTGATCTTGACCTCGATGCTCTTGCCGTTGGGCGCCTCGTACGACGTGGTCTCGCCGACCGACTTGCCGTTGATCGCCGAACCGAGCGGGGACTTCTCGCTGTAGACGTCGAGGTCGGTGGAGTCGCCGACGATCTCGCGGCTGCCGAGAAGGAAGTGCTCGGTCTCGCCGAACATCTCCACGGTCACCACCATGCCGGGGGCCACCGTGCCCTCCTTGACGGAGGGCCCACCGACCACGGCGTCGCGCAGCAGGGCGTCGAGCTGGCGGATGCGCAGCTCCATCTTGCCCTGCTCCTCGCGCGCGGCGTGGTAGCCGCCGTTCTCCTTGAGGTCACCCTCTTCGCGGGCCTCCTCGATCTGGCGGGAGATCTCGGTGCGTCCTGCGCCGGTGAGGTGGTCGTACTCAGCCTTGAGCCGGTCGTAGGCCTCCTGGGTCAGGAAGCTGGCGTCAGTGGTGCTCGTCACGGACCTTCTCCTTGCTGTGCGACAGATGATGTGGTGCGGGGTGTCTGGGCCGGGACGCGGCCCGCGGGCGGGCCGTTTTCGTCACGTGCCCTGTCCGCCCGAGTAATGAAGCGGTCCGGACCCGGATCGCCCGAGATGTCTCGTGGCGCGCCGGGGGCCGGACCCAGATGCGATCTACCAGTTTAGCTCGCATATGCCGGATGTCACGTTCGTTCCGGGTTGCGACATGGTGTCGAGATCAGCGGTAGTGACAGCTGTCCACGGTGCCGGTGACCGCCCGCGTGACGGTGCGGACGGTCCGGATGTAGCGCACGACGTCCTTGCGGGTGGCGGGCAGATCGACCGTGGTCACCCCCACCTGGGAGTGCTCGTTGTCCTGCGCCTCGATGGTGCAGCTGACCGGTTTGCCGTTCTGGTTGATCACGTCGAAGGTGACCTGCACCCGGGTGTCGCTCACGATGTCGTGGCCGGCGTCGGACCACTGCACGCCACGAGTGGCGGCGATCCCGAACCAGATGGCGAAGGCGCTCATGACCAGCACCCCCAGGGTGCCGATGAGCCACCACTTGCCCTGTCCGGGCGCGGGTCGAGGGATCGGCATGGGATGCAAGACTAGGCGCTGTTCTTAAGTGTTCGTGAACGTGTGTCGATGAGGTGACGATGACCGGCAGCCTGCGCCTGATGGCAGTGCATGCGCATCCCGACGACGAGTCCAGCAAGGGCTCGGCGACCATGGCCCGTTACGTCGCCGAGGGGCATGACGTGATGGTCGTGTCCTGCACCGGCGGCGAGCGTGGCGACATCCTCAATCCCCGGCTGAAGGACGATGCCGAGATCCTGCGGGACATGCCGGAGGTGCGCCGCCGCGAGATGGCGGCGGCCCAGGAGATCCTCGGGGTGCAGCACACCTGGCTCGGCTTCGTCGACTCCGGTCTGCCGGAGGGCGACCCGTTGCCCGATCTACCCGCGGGCTGCTTCGCCCTGGAGCCTCTCGAGGTGACCACGGAGGCGCTGGTGCGGGTGGTGCGCGCGTTCCGCCCGCACGTCATGACGACGTACGACGAGAACGGCGGCTATCCCCACCCCGACCACATCATGTGCCACAACGTCTCCGTGGCGGCCTTCCGCGCGGCAGGCGACCCGTCGGCGTACCCGGGCGCCGGGCCCGCCTGGCAGCCGCTGAAGCTCTACTACGACCGGGGCTTCTCCCGGGGCAAGATGCTCGCCATGCACGAGGCGTTGCTCGCCGCGGGCAAGGAATCGCCGTTCGGTGAGTGGATGAAGCGTTGGGAGGACCGACCGGAGGGTCGCGTCACCACCCGGATCCAGTGCGCCGACTACTTCCCCGTCCGCGAGCGCGCGCTGCTCGCCCATGCCACGCAGATCGATCCGGACGGGTCGTTCTTCGCGATCCCGGCCAAGGAGCAGGGCGCCATCTGGCCCACCGAGGAATGGGATCTGGCGATGTCCTACGTGCCTGTGCCGGACGACGAGGACGACCTGTTCGCCGGGCTCGGCACTGAGGCGGACGCCGACGCGCTCGCGTCGGGCGGCCCCCACGATCTCGTGATCGACGACGTCGCCGCACGCGTCGTCCCGGAGCCCGCCCGTGGGTGAGGAAGAGGCCACCAACGTCACGGCGGGAATCTGGGGGTTCCTGATCCTCTTCGCGCTGGCGATGGCCTGCTGGTTCCTCTACCGCAGCATGAACCGGCATCTGCGCAACGTGCGGATGCAGCACGAGGCGGACCGCAAGGCACAGCAGGACCGGGCACCTGCCGGCGGGCAGGCGTCGGCCGAGGCCGGCGGGAAACGTCCGGAGGATCTGCCGGGCTGACCGCCTCAGGCGACCCCGGGGTGGGTGTAGATCGCCAGCGATGCCGCGGTGTAGTGCGCCGCGAACGCCAGCACGGTGAAGGCGTGGAAGACCTCGTGGAACCCGAACCAGCGCGGTGAGGGATTCGGGCGCTTGATGCCGTAGACGAGGGCGCCGACGGTGTAGAGCAGGCCGCCGGCCGCGATCAGCGTCACCACCACCACGCCGCCCGAGTGCATCATCGGGACGAAGTAGAAGACGGCCACCCAGCCGAGCGCGACGTAGATCGGGGTGTAGAGCCATCGGGGGGCTCCCACCCACAGGGTGCGGAACAGCACTCCGCCGATGGCGCCGGACCAGACGATCACGAGCAACGTGGTGGCCTGCGCACGGGGCAGGAGCATCAGTGCGAACGGCGTGTAGGTGCCCGCGATGATCAGGAAGATGTTCGAGTGGTCCATCCGCTTGAGCAGGCCTCCGGCGCGCGGACCCCACGTGCCTCGGTGGTAGATCGCGGAGGTGGTGAAGAGCAGCAGGGCCGTGACCCCGAAGACGATGGCGCCGATGCGCGGTTTGCCGCTCGGCGCGAGCACGATCATCACGATGGCCGCCGCCAGGGTGAGCGGGACCATCCCGAGGTGCAGCCAGCCCCGCAACCGGGGCTTGACCAGGCGCACCAGTTCGGCGGCCTCCTGCTGCACCGTCTCGACGGCGTTGCTGATGGGCTGGATCACCTTCGTCATGCTAGGGCGTGCGCCTGTGCATTCGCGGTGACGACAGCCACACCATCGGGCGACGGATCGGTGAACTCCACCCACGACCGGCCCGCACCGAGCACCGGACGCCCGCTGACCCCCTCGCCACGAAGAGGCGGACTACCCTGGGCACGCGACGGGCCGAACGCCCGGACCGGGCAGCGACGAGGGAGAGCTAGCGATGCGGGGTGTCCGCGATCTGGCGTACGGGCTCTACGAACGTCGACTCGCCCGGTCGCTGCCGACGGCCAATCTGCCTCGGCACGTCGGGGTGATCCTGGACGGCAACCGGCGGTGGGCGAAGCTCCGCGGTGGCGACGCGGCGCACGGGACGCAGGCGGGTGCGGACAACATCGAGCCCCTGCTCACGTGGTGCGAGGAGGTCGGGGTCGAGGTCGTCACGCTGTGGCTGCTGTCCACCGACAACCTGACGGCGCGCGGATCCGAACTGGACTCCTTGCTGGCCATCATCGAGGGAGTGGTCGCCGACCTCGCCGATCGCGGGCGGTGGCGACTCAACCCCATGGGTGCCCTCGATCTGCTGCCGGATCACACCCGGAAGGTGCTGAAGGAAGCGGGGGAACTGACCCGGGAGACTTCCGGCCTGATCGTCAACATCGCGGTCGGCTACGGCGGGCGGCAGGAGATCGCGGACGCCGTCCGGTCGATGCTGCACGAGCACGCGGCCCAAGGCGTCTCGATCGAGGAGCTCGCCCAGATCCTGGACGTCGAGCACATCTCGGCTCACCTCTACACCAAGGGCCAGCCCGACCCGGACCTGGTGATCCGCACGTCCGGCGAGCAACGGCTGGGCGGTTTCCTGCTCTGGCAGAGCGCGCACTCGGAGTTCTACTTCTGCGAGGCCTACTGGCCCGATTTCCGGCGGGTGGACTTCCTGCGGGCACTGCGCTCCTACGCCGAGCGCGAGCGCCGCTTCGGCGCCTGAGCACCGTCGTACGAACCGGCACCGAGCGGTCGGCAGGCACGCCGAAATGTGCAGGAATGTGACGGGTGGGGCAGGTGTGACGACGGCGTGTTAACGCCGGATGAATCCGGGTCACGACACGGCACCGGTTGCATCGTTCTCACGGTTCGGCGCCTTAGCGTCGTACTCGACACGAGGGCACGACGCCCCCGCGTTCGGGAGGCCCACCAGATGCAGCGAACCCGCTGCGGATCGGGGGCCGGCACCGGCACCCGCAAGGGCCCGGTCCCGGCCACGTTCCGCGAGTTGCCGGTCACGGACACCGTGCCGCGCCGGCGAAGGAGTCGGTCATGACGTCTGCAGCTGTGCCCTCCCGCCGCACCTATGTCCTGGACACCTCGGTGCTGCTCTCCGATCCACGCGCGATGAACCGCTTCCACGAGCACGAGGTCGTGCTCCCCGTCGTCGTCGTGACCGAGCTGGAGGGCAAACGTCACCACCCGGAACTGGGCTACTTCGCGCGCAGCGCCCTGCGGATGCTGGACGACCTGCGGGTCGAGCACGGGCGCCTGGACGCCCCGGTGCCGATCGGGGAGCGCGGCAGCCTGCGGGTGGAGCTCAACCACACGGACCCGCAGTCGCTGCCCGCCGGTTTCCGCCTCGGTGACAACGACACCCGGATCCTCGCGGTCGCGCGCAATCTGGCCAACGAGGGCGCGGACGTCACGGTCGTCAGCAAGGACCTGCCGATGCGGGTCAAGGCCTCCGCCGTCGGACTGCCCGCGGAGGAGTACCGCGCCGAGCTGGCCGTGGAGAGCGGCTGGACCGGCATCGCCGAGGTCGAGCTGGCCGCCGAGGAGATGGACGCGCTGTACGACGCGGGCCAGGTCGAGTCGGCGCAGGCCGCCGAACTTCCCACGAACACCGGTGTGGTGCTGCTCGGCCCGCGCGGCAGCGCACTCGGCCGGGTCATGTCCGACAAGAGCGTGCGCCTCGTGCGCGGCGACCGTGACGCGTTCGGTCTGCACGGCCGGTCGGCGGAGCAGCGGATCGCGCTGGACCTGCTGATGGATCCCGACATCGGCATCATGAGCATGGGTGGCCGCGCGGGCACCGGCAAGTCCGCGCTCGCCCTCTGCGCGGGCCTCGAGGCCGTCATGGAACGCCGCCAGCACCGCAAGGTGATCGTCTTCCGCCCGTTGTACGCCGTCGGCGGCCAGGATCTGGGCTACCTGCCCGGCAGTGAGAACGAGAAGATGGGCCCGTGGGCCCAGGCGGTCTTCGACACGCTGAGCGCCGTCGTCTCCCGCGAGGTGGTCGAGGAGGTGCTCGACCGCGAACTGCTCGAGGTGCTTCCTCTGACCCACATCCGGGGCCGGTCGCTGCACGACGCGTTCGTGATCGTGGACGAGGCCCAGTCCCTGGAGCGCAACGTGCTGCTCACGGTGCTGTCCCGGATCGGGCAGAACTCCCGGGTCGTGCTCACCCATGACGTCGCCCAGCGGGACAACCTGCGCGTCGGGCGTCACGACGGGGTCGCGGCGATCATCGAGAAGCTGAAGGGCAACCCCCTCTTCGGTCACGTCACGCTGCACCGGTCCGAGCGCAGCCCGATCGCGGCACTGGTCACCGACCTGCTGGAAGGCCCCGACGCCTGAGAATTCTCCATTCCTGAGTGACGTAGCCCGGGTGCGGCCGATGGCCGCACCCGGGCTCTTCCATGCGGTGAGTGTGCGTGCTTCCGTGGTGCCGATGAGGGCCGTGGGGCGGGTGGGGTGCTCCCGCTCGCGAAGGGTGGGGCTCGATTGGACAAGCGTGAAGTAGTCAGGCAGGGTGATTGTTGGTCTCGATTCGATAACGCCGTTGAAGCGGCAAGAATCGGTTCCCGTGAGCGGCTGCGACCCGGCCGCTTTTCTGTGCCGAGTGTCGCCCATCGAAAGGCTGTTCCATCTCCATGTCACGCAACGTAGGCCGTCACCGCACATCCCGGCGGGGCGGCGCTCAGCTGCTGCGTCGTCCTGCGGTCCTCACCTCCGCCGCGATCGCGACCGTTTCGATGAGTGCCACCGCGTACGCCTCGACCAGCGGCACGATCGGCGCGTCGAACACCGACGCGCTGACGCGCTCCGAGCAGGCGACGGTGCCCGCCACCGCGAACTCCGCGGCTGACACGGCCGCGAAGGCCGCATTGATGAAGCGCGCCGCCGCAGCACGCGGCAGCGTCACGTCCCGGTCGCTGGCCCGGCAGGCCACCCTCGCCGCCGCTGCTCGCGCCAACCAGGCTGCCGCGCAGAAGTCGAGCACCGCCGCCAAGAAGGCTGCCGCCGCCAAGAAGGCCGCTGCAGCCAAGGCTGCCGCAGCCGCGAAGGCCGCCGCCACGCAGCGCGCCGCCATCGCGAAGAAGGCAGCCATGCCGCCTGCCACCGCCGCGCCCGTCGTCCAGAGTGGCAACCCGCAGGCGATCGCCGCGAGCATGCTGTCCAGCTACGGCTGGAACTCCGGCCAGATGAGCTGCCTCGTCAGCCTGTGGAACAAGGAGTCCGGCTGGAACCCCAGCGCGGACAACCCCTCCTCCGGCGCGTACGGCATCCCGCAGTCGCTGCCCGGCAGCAAGATGGCGAGCGCCGGTGCCGACTGGCGCACGAACCCGGCCACCCAGATCAAGTGGGGTCTCGGCTACATCAAGAGCTCCTACGGTTCGCCCTGCGGCGCGTGGGCGCACTCGCAGGCCACCAACTGGTACTGATCCACACCGATCGGGGCGCGCCGCTGCCCCGACGTCCGTCGAAGGCCGCACTCCCGACCGCGGGGGTGCGGCCTTCGTCATCGATAGCGTGGCGTCCATGCCAGCCGCCGTCCTCGCCGCCGACGCCCCCATCTCCTCCGCGGGCCACCTGCAGCTGATCTTGGCCGCCCTCGCGGGCATCGCCACGGTCGTGCTGCTCGTGGCGGCCGTGCGACTGCATCCGTTCCTGGCACTGCTCTGCGGGTCGGCGGTGCTGGCTTTGGTGGCCTGGATCCCCGGCGCGGACGCCATCACGAGTTTCACGGACGGCTTCGGCACGACCTCCGGCGCGGTCGGTCTGCTGATCGCGCTCGGCGCGATGCTCGGCCGGCTGCTCTCGGTCTCCGGCGGCGCCGATCGGGTGGTGGAATCGGTCGTCGGACGGATGTCGGCCCGGGCGCTGCCGTGGGGCATGGCGCTCATCGCCGCGCTGGTCGGGTTGCCGATGTTCTTCGAGATCGGGGTCGTGATCTTGGTGCCGATCGTCGTACTGGTCGCCCAGCGCACCAAGACGCCGCTGATGCTGGTGGGGATCCCCGCCCTCGCCGGGCTGTCCATCCTGCACGGGTTGGTGCCTCCGCACCCCGGGCCGGAGACGGCCATCAGCGCCCTGCACGCGGATCAGGGATACACCCTGCTCTTCGGTCTGCTCGTCGCCGTGCCGACGTTGGTCATCTCCGGCCCGCTGCTCGCTCGCGTGATCAACGAGATGGTGCCGGTGGACGCCGCCGGGTTGGCGGCGCGCGGCACGGGCGGTGCACGTGCCACGGATGACGCCGAGAAGTCCACCGCGCGTACGCCGCGGACGGGCGCGGCGCTCGCCGTCGTGCTCACCCCCGTGGTGCTGATGCTGCCCGCGGCGGTCGGAAATCTGGTGCTCGCGGACGGCAACACCCTCCGCTCGGTGCTCGACGTCATCGGCACGCCGAGCGTGGCGTTGTTCGTGGCGGTCGCGTTCGCGTACGTCGTCCTCGGCCGGGGCAGCGGCATGACCCGGCAGCGCACCAGCGACACCCTCGGCGACGGTCTGGCCGGCGTCGCCGGGATCATGCTGATCGTCGCCGCGGGAGGCGGTTTCAAGCAGCTGCTGGTCGACTCCGGCGTCGCCAAGGTCATCGCCGACTGGGCGACCGACGCGCACCTGTCGGTGCTGGTGCTCGGCTGGCTGGTCGCGGTCGCCATCCGGCTGGCGACCGGCTCGGCGACCGTGGCGACGGTCACCGCGGCCGGCATCGTCGGCGGTCTGGCCGCCACGCTCAGCACCACCCACGTGTCCCTGCTCGTGCTCGCGATCGGCTGCGGGTCGCTCTTCTTCAGTCACGTGAACGACGCCGGCTTCTGGCTCGTCAAGGAGTACTTCGGCCTCAGCGTGGGTCAGACGCTGCGCTCCTGGTCGCTCATGGAGACGGTGATCTCGGTGGTCGGTTTCGCCTTCGTCCTGCTGCTCAGTGTGTTCGTGTGAGTGAGCGGTCGACCGCTGCCGTAGCGTGGACCAGGTGATTCTGGGAAGACGCTGGGCCGCTGGTGCCTACTGGGCCGTCGCCGTGGTCCTCGCAGTGCTCGCAGCCGTCGGGGGAGCGCAGTGGGGGCTGTCGCAGGCGCCGAGCTTCCACGGTGACGACAACAACGGCGCCCCCGCGACGTCCGCGTCGCACGTCATCTACAGCGTCTTCGGGGCGCTCATCTGCGGGCTCGCCGTGCTGGCACTGGCGTCGGGCGTGTTCTTCGTCCTGTGGGCTCGAGAGCGTCGCCGTCGTACCGACGACGAGCACGACGACGACGTCCGCGAGGACGACATGGACATCGACGAGGTCGAGGGAATGTTCACCTCGGACGAGGACGGCTCCTTCGCCGGATCACCCGAACCGCGCAGAGACCCAGATGCCGACGGTGACCGCGACCCAGAGGGTCACGCGACGGCTCGACGCGACTGAGCTCGCCGAAGGAGTGGGCTGCGCTGTCGGGTCCCGTCTTCGGGTGCCTGGACAGGATCCGCGCGGGCCGGCGCGCGCTCCCGGCTCACCTCCTGAGTCGGAAAGTGACCGCTCCGCCGAAAACCCACCTGGCCACGCCGCGCGGGCGCAGGAAAGTGACCGTGATGCCGAGAACCTGCACCCGGGCGCGCGAGCCCGGCGTTGCGCTCGTCGTTCAGGCCGCCTGAGAACCCACATCCCACGGAACGGCACCGCGTGGGCCCTTGTGGGCGCTGCACCGCCGTACGTGCTGCCGGGAGGGCGCGGCGTGGGCCCCTGTGGGGTGCCGGCCGGCTAGAGCTTGCGCAGCCGGACGCGGCGTACGCCGTGATCCGCGCCCTTGGTGAGCACCAAGGAGGCGCGGCTGCGGGTCGGCAGGACGTTCTCGGCCAGGTTGGGGCCGTTGATGTCGGCCCAGATCTGCCGCGCCCGCGCCGTGGCCTCCTCGTCGCTGAGCGCGGCGTACCGGTGGAAGTACGACGCGGGGTCGGCGAACGCCGTGGCGCGCAGCGCGAGGAAGCGATCGACGTACCAGGTGCGGATGTCCTCCTCGCGCGCGTCGACGTAGACCGAGAAGTCGAAGAAGTCCGACAGGGCCAGGCTGTTGCCGCGGCCGGCCTGCGGGTCCGGCGCGGCGAGGACGTTGAGGCCCTCGATGATCAGCACGTCGGGCCGGTGCACCGTGATGTGCTCGCCGGGGACGATGTCGTAGGTGAGGTGGGAGTAGACCGGCGCGGTGACCTCACCCGCACCCGACTTCACGTCCGCGACGAAGCGCACCAGTGACCGGCGGTCGTACGACTCGGGAAAACCCTTGCGCGCCAACAGTCCTCGCCGTTCGAGCTCGGCGTTGGGGAAGAGGAACCCGTCGGTGGTGACCAGGTCCACGCGGGGGGTGCCGGGCCACCGGGCGAGCAGCTCTCGCAGCACCCGTGCGGTGGTCGACTTGCCCACCGCGACCGATCCGCCGACCCCAATCACGAACGGCACCTTCGCCTGCTGCTCGCCGAGGAAGCGACCGGTCACCCGGTGCAGGCCCTTGGTGGCGTCGACATAGAAGTTGAGCAGCCGCGAGAGGGGCAGATAAACCTCCTCGACCTCCTGCAGGTCGATCCGGTCACCGGTGCCGCGCAGCCGTCGCAGGTCCGAGGCGTCCAGGCTCATGGGGGAGGCGTCCCGCAGGTGGGACCACGCGGCGCGGTCCAGCTCGACGTACGGGGTGAAGACCTCAGAGCTGCGCGGCACGGCGTCATTCTTACCGGTCTGCGGGGCGGGCGGCGTAGGCGGCCGCACGGGGGACACGCCGGAGCGCATCCCGAGGAGGCCTCTACCGGGGCCGCGGGGGCACGGGCCATAGGCTGGCGGCCATGTGTGGAATCGTCGGATATGTCGGCAGGTCCGACGACGCAAGGGCCCTCGACGTGGTCATGGAGGGCCTCGGGCGCCTCGAGTACCGCGGTTACGACTCGGCCGGTGTGGCGCTCGTCGACGGTGACGGCGCGGGTGCCCGCGTCGACGTCCGCAAGAAGTCGGGCAAGCTCGCCAACCTCACCGAGCTGATCGCGCGGGAGCCGCTTCCGCCGTCGCGGACCGCCATCGGCCACACCCGCTGGGCCACCCACGGCGGGCCCACCGACGAGAACGCCCACCCGCACCGCGGCGGGTCCGCCGGCAAGCTCGCACTGATCCACAACGGCATCATCGAGAACTTCCACCCGCTCAAGACGCGGCTGCAGGACCAGGGCGTGCAGTTCGGCAGTGAGACCGACACAGAGGTCGTCGCGCAGCTGATGGACGCGTCGTACGACGGCGACCTCACCTCGACGATGCGCCACGTGGTGCAGAAGCTCGAGGGCGCGTTCACCCTCCTGGCGGTGCACGCCGACCACCCCGGCGTCGTCGTCGGAGCACGGCGCAACAGCCCGCTCGTCGTGGGCATCGGCGAGGGCGAGAATTTCCTCGGGTCCGACGTCGCGGCGTTCATCGGGCACACCCGCGAGGCACTGGAGTTGGAGCAGGACCAGATCGTCACGATCACCCCCGACTCGGTGTCGGTCGTCGGCTTCGACGGGAAGCCCGCGGAGGGCAAGGCCTTCCACGTCTCCTGGGACGCCGCGGCCGCCGAGAAGGGCGGGTACGACACCTTCATGGAGAAGGAGATCCACGACCAGCCGCACGCCGTCGCCGACACGCTGCTCGGCCGCACCGACGAGTCCGGACGACTGGTGCTCGACGAGCTGCGGATCCCGGAGGAGAAGCTGCGCGACATCGATCGTGTCACGATCGTGGCCTGCGGCACGGCGGCGTACGCGGGGATGGTCGCCAAGTACGCCATCGAGCACTGGTCCCGGATCCCCGTCGAGGTGGCTCTCGCGCACGAGTTCCGCTACTGCGACCCGATCGTCAGCGAGCGCACGCTGGTCGTCTCGATCAGCCAGTCGGGCGAGACGATGGACACCGCGATGGCGGTCAAGCACGCCCGCGACCTCGGCGCCCTCACCATCTCCATCTGCAACACGCACGGCTCGACGATCCCGCGGGAGTCCGACGCGGTCCTCTACACGCACGCCGGGCCCGAGATCGCGGTCGCCTCGACCAAGGCGTTCCTCGCGCAGATCACCGCCTGCTACGTGCTGGGGCTCTACCTGGCGCAGCTGAAGGGCGACACCTACGCCGACAGCGCTCGCGATGTGCTCGCGGAGCTGCAGGAGGTGCCCGCCAAGATCGAGGAGCTGCTCGGGCGGCTGGGTCGGGTGCGCGAGATCGCCTACTTCATGGCCGACACCCGCTCGGTGCTCTTCCTCGGCCGGCAGGTCGGCTTCCCGGTGGCCATGGAGGGCGCGCTGAAGCTGAAGGAGCTGGCCTATATCCACGCCGAAGGGTTCGCGGCCGGAGAGCTCAAGCACGGGCCGATCGCGCTCATCGAGCCGGGCCAGCCCGTCTTCGTGATCGTGCCCGGCCCGGACACGCCGTACGGCCTGCACGGCAAGGTCGTCTCCAACATCCAGGAGATCCGCGCCCGCGGCGCTCGCACGCTGGTCATCGCCCAGGACGGCGACGAGGCGGTCGTGCCGTTCGCCGACGAGGTCATCCGGGTGCCGCGCACCAGCCCGATGCTGCAGCCGCTGCTGACGGTCGTGCCGCTGCAGGTCTTCGCGCTGGAGCTGTCGACCGCGAAGGGGCTGGACGTCGACCAGCCGCGCAACCTCGCGAAGTCCGTCACCGTCGAGTGAGCGCGACCGCGTGATCGTCGGCGTCGGGGTGGACGTGGTGGAGATCGCCCGGTTCGCCCGCGCCGTGGAGTCGACGCCCGCGCTGCTGACCCGGCTGTTCGCACCGTCGGAGCGCGACCTGCCGATGCACTCCCTGGCCGGCCGGTTCGCCGCGAAGGAGGCGCTGGCCAAGGCATTGGGTGCGCCCGGGTGGTTGCGCTGGGTCGACGCGGTGGTCATCGTGGACGACGCCGGCGCACCGTCGTGGGTGCTCACCGGCACCCTGCAGCAGCGAGCCGACGAGCTCGGTGTGCGCGCCACGCACCTGTCTATCTCCCACGACGGCGGCCTCGCCACCGCCATGGTCGTCGCCGAGAAGTAAGAAAGGGCACCATGATCCGCGCCTACTCCGTGCACGACGTACGCGCCGCCGAGGACGCCGTCCGGCAGCGTCTCGCCGACGGCGCGCTGATGGCCCGAGCCGCCGAGGGTCTGGCGCAGGTGGCCGAGATCCGGCTCGGCGACGGGGTGCGGGTCGTCGTGCTCGCGGGCGCGGGCGACAACGGCGGTGACGCGCTCTATGCCGCCGCGCATCTGGCGGGGCTCGGCCACAACGTGGCGCTCGTGCAGACCGCGGACACGGTGCACGAAGGCGGGTTGCGGGCAGCTGTCGCGGCAGGCGCAGTCGCGCTGGAGTGGCGTGAGGGCGAGATCCCCGATCCGGTCCGGGACGCACTCGCCGACGCCGACCTGGTCATCGACGGGATCCTCGGGATCGGCGGCCGGCCCGGCCTGCCCGATCATCTGACCCGACTGCAGGAGCGCATCGGGGACGGCTCGTACGTGCTGGCCGTCGATCTGCCCTCCGGGTGCGACCCCGCGGGACTGGTCGGCTCCGATCGGCTCACCGCCGACGAGACCGTCACCTTCAGCCTCCTCAAACCGGTGCACCTGCTGCCCGCGACGCAGGCCGCGTGCGGGCTGCTCACCGTGATCGACATCGGCGTCACCGAGCCGGACGCACCGACTGCCGAGCGACTCACCTACCAGGACGCCGGGCTGCTGTGGCCCGTGCCCGGCCCGGATGACGACAAGTACTCCCGCGGCGTGCTCGGCAGCATCGCGGGAGGCGAGCACTACACCGGCGCCGCCGTGATGTCGGTGACAGCCGCGGTCACTGCGGGCGCCGGGATGGTGCGGTACGTCGGACCGGACGCGCCCACGGCGCTGTTGCGTCAGGTGGTGCCCGAGACCGTCTTCGGCATCGGGCGCGTGCAGGCGTGGGCGATCGGATCGGGCATGGACCTCTCCGACGCCTCGGCGGAGCAGCTGTCGGCAGCCCGTGACGCGCTCGACTCCGACCTGCCCCTGCTGCTGGACGCAGGCGGCCTGGATCTGCTGGAGGCTCCCCGGGATGCGCCGACGCTGCTCACCCCGCACGCCGGAGAGCTGCTGCGCCTGGCCCGGCGGTTGCACCTGACCGTCGCGGGGCACACCGGCGACGACGGCGAGCTGGCCGACGACGCCGTACGCCGGGCACCGGTGCAGGTCGCGCGGGCCGTCGCGGACCACCTGCACGTCACCGTGCTGCTCAAGGGCAGCGTCACGGTGGTCGTGCCGCCGAGCGCCTCCGGGCTGCCGATCCGCAGCCAGGCCGACGGTCCGAACTGGCTCGCCACCGCCGGGTCCGGCGATGTGCTCGGCGGCCTCGCCGGCGCTCTGCTCGCTGCCGGTCTGTCGCCGCTGGACGCCGGAAGCCTGGCCGCGTTGGTGCACGGTGTCGCGGCCGACCGGGCCAACCCCGGCGGCCCGGTGCGGGCCCTCGACGTCGCCCACGAGCTGGGCCGCACGGTCGCCTACCTGTTGCGCACCGCCGCCACCGACGACGACGAGGACGAGCGATGAGCGACGGGACGGGGATCCTCCTTCCCGAGGTCGACGGCACGCGCAGCACCTCCGCCTTCGGGCGGGCGGTCGTCGGTGACGCGCTGCGCGGCGCCGACCCGGTCGGCGGGACCGCCGTGGCCCGCGAGACCAACTGGCGCCGCGGTTACCTGACCCACTTCCACCGCCTCGTCGAAGCGGGCATCCCCGACGCCGACGCAGCCGTCGGCATGGCCCGTGACGGCCTGGTGTCGGTGCAACGCCGGATGCGAGCGACCACCGACGACGGCGAGGTGGCGCTCGTCGACCTGTTGGGCAGCGTCCGCCCGGCCCTGCCGCTGCGTTCGCAGACCGTCGAGGGAGGCGCGGAGCAGGAGACCGAACTCACGCTGCCGTATGACGGTCGCCGGCTGCGGGGCGAGGAACTGCGCGACCGGTTGCACACGTGGACCGCCGCCGGCGTCCTCGAGCTGGGCGCCGAGCAGGCGGTGGTCCAGGTCATGGACCACCCGGAGTGGCTCTCGATGCCGGGCCGGACCCTGGTCACCCTGGGTGCCCGCTCCGAGATGGGGCCGCTGCACTCGATCCTGCGCTGGGGCGGGCACGTGGCCGCGCTCGATCTGCCACGTCCCGAGTTGTGGCGTGAGGTGCTCACCCTGGCGTCGGACTCCGCCGGGAAGCTCACCTACCCGGTCGCCGACACTGCCGCCGGCGAGGTCGCGGGCGCAGATCTGCTGCACGACCTGCCGCAGGTGACCGACTGGATCGCCCGTCAGCCCGGTCATCTCGTGCTCGGCAACTATCTCTACGCCGACGGCGCGGTCAACCTGCGGCTGGCCGCCGCGGCCGACGCACTCACCTCGCATCTGCAACGCACCCGAGGTGACCTGTCGATGGCGTGGCTCGCGACCCCGACCGACATCTTCGTGGTGCCGCGGGAGGCGGTCGAGGCCTCCACGGCGGCGTACGAACGACGCACGCCGCTGCGTCGCCTGCGACCGGTCGGTCGCGCGGTGTCCGGCGGGCGGCTGCTGCAGCGCAACTACGCGCCCGACGAGGACCCCGGCATCAACGACAGCGTCGTGCCGCAACAGGGGCCGAACTACCTTCTCGCCAAACGCATCCACCGTTGGCGGGCGATCGCCGCGCGGGCCGAGGGGGTGCGGGTCTCGATGAACATCGCGCCGCCCACTCGCACCCGCTCGGTGCTGAAAAACAGGCTGCTCGCCTCGGCGTACGCCGGGTCGCACCGGTTCGGCGTGACCGTCTTCGCGCCCGCGACCAGCGCGACCCTGATGGCCGCCCTGCTGGTGCACGACCTCTACGCCGACCCGGCACCGCAGGCGTCCCCCTGGCAGGAGGAGGCGGTGCGGGCCGTGCACGGCGGGCTGTGGCGCACCGGTTACGACCCGCGCAGTGCCCTCGGGATCGCGGTCGTGCTGGGCCTCGGGAGCGGCAGGGGCTGACACTTCCCGACCAGTGCGTGGGTTGTCGGTCGTGCGGTCGCTTTCTGCGGCCTCGCTGGGTACGCGGGTGGGGAGTGGGCCGAACGGTCACTTTCCTGCACCCGCGCACCCAGGCCCGCCCCGCCTCGGCCACTTCCGATGGCTGCAATGCGAGACTGTGCGCGTCATGACCGATCCGTTGCCTGCCTGCGAGCCCGCACGACTCACGATCGATCTGGGCGCGATCCGCGACAACGTCGCCCGCCTCAAGGAGCTGTCCGGCGACGCGCAGGTGATGGCCGTGGTCAAGGGCGACGCCTACGGACACGGACTGGTGCCGAGCGCCCGCGCCGCGCTGCGCGGGGGCGCCACCTGGCTCGGCGTGGCCCAACTGGCCGAGGCCGTCGCTCTGCGCGATGCGGGCATCGAGGCCCCCGTCCTGTCCTGGCTGCACGTGCCCGGCCTCGACTTCGAGCCGGCGGTGCAGCGCGGGATCGATGTCGGCGTCTCCGCGCCGTGGGCGCTGCAGGCCATTGCCGACGCCGCTCGCCGGGTCGGCCGCCCCGCACGGGTCCAGCTCAAGGTCGACACGGGGCTGGCGCGCAACGGTGCCTACGGCGCCGACTGGACCGAGCTCGTACGCGCCGCGGGGCCGCTCGCCGCCGAGGGAGCGCTCGACGTGGTCGGCGTCTTCACCCACTTCGCGTTCGCCGACGCCCCCGAGCACCCCACCGTGCGCGCCCAGCAGGAGAAGTTCGCCGAGGCGGTGCGCGACGTGGAGCGGGCCGGGTTCGCCATCGAGGTGCGGCACATGTCCAACTCGGCCGCGACCCTCACCCAGCCGTCCGCGGCCTGGGACATGGTCCGCCCCGGCCTCGCCGTCTACGGGCTGAGCCCCGTGCCGCACCTGGGTGACCCGGCCTCGTTCGGCCTGCGTCCGGCCATGTCGGCAATAGCGAATGCAGCACTGGTCAAGAGGATTCCGGCAGGCCAGGGCGTCAGCTACGGCCACACCTACGCACCGGAGCGGGAGACGACGGTCGTCGACGTGCCGATGGGGTACGCCGACGGCGTGCCGCGCGCCGGGTCGAACGTCGGGCCGGTGCAGGTCGCCGGCAAGCGCTACACGATTGCCGGCCGCGTGTGCATGGACCAGTTCGTCGTGGACGTCGGCGACGCCGCGGTCAGCGCGGGCGACCCCGTCGTGCTCTTCGGCGCTGGCGAGGACGGCGCGCCGACCGCGCAGGACTGGGCGGAGGCCACCGGCACCATCTCCTACGAGATCGTGACGCGAATGAGCAACCGGTTGCCGCGCGTCCACCTGGGGGAGCAGCAGTGAGCCCCAGTCGCTCGGTCCTCGGCATCGGCGCAGGACTCGCCGGTGCGGCGGTGGCGGCAGCCGCTGGGGTCGCCGCCGACCGCCTCTGGCGCGCGCGGCGTACGGCGATCTCCCTCGGCGTCGCCGGCGACTACGTCGAGGTGCCCGACGAGGAGCGCGTCGTCATCGCCGAGGACGGCGTGCCGCTGCACGTCGAGATCGACGAGCCGGAGGGACACGAGAGTCGCCCGACGGTGATCCTGTCGCACGGCTACACCCACAACCTCACGGTCTGGGTGTTCCAGCGCCGGATGCTGCGGGCCGCCGGCTACCGCGTGGTGCTCTGGGACGTCCGAGGTCACGGCCGCAGCGAGGAGGCCGAGGACTCGACGTACACCGTGCGGCAGCTCGGGCGCGACCTGGGCGCGGTCATCGCGCAGACCACGCCGACCGGGCCGATCGTGCTGGTCGGTCACTCGATGGGCGGCATGACGATGATGTCGTTCGCCTCGGCCTACCCGGATGTGTTGCGGGAGAGGGTGATCGGCGCGGCGTTCATCTCCAGCAGTGCCGGCGACCTGGCGAGCGTCAACTACGGCCTGGGCCGACAGCTGGGCACGATCGTGCACCGGCTCGGACCGGCCGCGATGCTGCGGCTGTCGGACCAGGAGGCGCTGGTCACCAGCACCCGGCACGCCGGCAAGGACCTCGAGGGCTACCTGGTGCACCGGTGGTCCTTCGCCTCGCCGGTGCCGATGTCGATCGTGCGGCTGGTGGCGGACATGATCTTCGCGACGAAGATGTCCACCACCTCGGCCTACCTGTCGTCCCTGATGCTGCACGACGAGCGCGACGCCCTGCGCGAGTTCATCGGCATCGAGACCCTGGTCATGCACGGCGACCACGACCGGATCACCCCGGACGCGCACTCCGAGGCGATCGTCGACGCGATCCCCGGCGCCGAGTACGTGCTGGTGCGCAACGCCGGGCACGTGCTGCCGCTGGAGTACCCCGAGATCGTCGACGAGCACCTGATCGACATGATCGACCGCGCCTGCCGCGCCCTGGCCGGACAGGCGCGCCCCAAGAAGCGCCCGCGCCGCGTCGTCCAACGGGTGCCGGCGGCGCCCGGCCGGCCCAGTCCGGCCACGAAGGCCCGGGGCAACTCGGCGACATGAGCACGTGGACCTTCGCCACGGCCGACGCGCTGCAGGAGTGGGGGGCCGGTCTCGGCACGTTGCTGAGCGCCGGCGACCTGGTGATCCTCACCGGCGGTCTCGGAGCGGGCAAGACGACGCTCACCCAGGGGATCGCCCGCGGGATGGGGGTACGCGGACCGATCACCTCGCCGACGTTCGTCATCTCACGCACCCACCCCTCGCTGGTGGGGGGACCGCCTCTGGTGCACGTGGACGCCTACCGTCTGAGCGGCCCGGCCGAGCTGGACGACGTCGACCTGGACACCGAGCTCGAGGACGCCGTGACCGTCGTGGAGTGGGGCGGCGGCATCGCCGAGAGCCTGTCGTCACAGCGGCTCGAGCTGGAGTTGACCGGGGACCTCGACCGCCGCGTGGGCGCCCGCGCGGTCGGTCCCCGGTTCGAGCAGCTTCTCGCCGAGTTACCGTGAGCCACGTGCTGCTGGCCATCGACACCGCGACGTCCGCCGTCACCGCCGCCGTCCACGACGGGACACGGACGCTCGCGAGCGAATCGGTACCGGACGCTCGTCGTCACGCCGAAACCCTTACTCCCACCATCGATTCGGTGATGGCGCATGCGGGTCTGACTCCCCAGGACCTGGACGCGGTGGCCGTGGGCGTCGGTCCTGGGCCGTTCACCGGCCTGCGGGTCGGAATCGTCACGGCCACGACCCTCGGGCTGGCGCTCGGCATCCCGGTGCACGCGGTCTGCAGCCTGGATGCGATCGCCCACCAGATCGCCACGCAAGCCGGGTACGGCGGACATGGCGAGTTTCTGGTGGCCACCGACGCCCGGCGCAAGGAGGTCTACTGGGCGCGCTACACGGTCCAGGCGGGTGCCGTCGTGCGCCACGGCGAGCCCGCGGTCAGCGTGCCGGCCGAGCTGGACCCTGCCCTACGCGCCCTGCCCGCCGCCGGACGTGGACCTCTGCTCTATCCGGCCGAGTTCGGCCCCGTCGTCCCGGTGGCCGACGTCGACGCCGGCGCGCTCGCCGGCCTCGTGGTGCACCGGCTCGAGCACGGCGGCGAACTGCTGCCCCCCACACCGCTCTACCTGCGGCAGCCGGATGCCCAGCCGTCGGCCAAGCAGAAGTCGGTGCTGCCGTGACGGCGCGGCTGCGCCCGATGAGCTGGACCGACATCGACACCCTCGTCGAGCTGGAGCAGCGCCTCTTCGTCGACGACGCCTGGTCCGCGCGCACCTGGTGGAGCGAGCTCGCCGGGCGCCCGCAACGCGTCTACCTGGTGGCGCAGGACGACGACCGCGTCGTCGGGTACGCCGGGCTGTCGGTGGCCGGCGACGTCGCCGACGTGATGACCATCGCCGTGGCTCCCGGCGCGCAGGGCACCGGCGTCGGGCGGCTGCTGCTGGAGGAGCTGGTCGCGCAGGCGAGCGCCGCCGCGGTGTCGGTAGTGCTGCTGGAGGTGCGATCTGACAACGACCCTGCCCGGAAACTGTATGAGCGCAACGGTTTCGAGCAGATCGGCGTACGCCGGCGCTACTACCAGCCGGGCGACATCGACGCGCTGGTCATGCGGCGCCATCTGCGCCAGGAGGAGACACGTGTCGACTGAGGGACCCCTGGTGCTCGGCATCGAGAGCTCGTGCGACGAGACCGGCGTCGCGTTCGTACGCGGCACCACGCTGCTCGCCGACGCCGTCGCGAGCAGCGTGCAGGAGCACGCCCGCTTCGGTGGCGTGGTGCCCGAAGTGGCGAGCCGGGCGCACCTGGAGGCGATGATCCCGACCATCGAGCGCGCGTGCGCCGAGGCCGGGTCGCGCCTCGCGGACGTCGACGCGGTTGCTGTCACCTCGGGTCCGGGTCTCGCCGGTGCCCTCATGGTGGGCGTCGCGGCCGCGAAGGCAGTGGCGTGGGCCCTCGGCAAGCCGCTCTACGGAGTGAACCACCTGTGCGCTCACGTCTGCGCCGACGTGCTCGACCACGGCCCGCTTCCGGAGCCCACGGTCGCGCTGCTGGTCTCCGGAGGCCACACGAATCTGCTGCTGGTGCGCGACATCGCCGACGACGTGCAGTCGCTGGGCGCGACCGTCGACGACGCGGCAGGGGAGGCGTTCGACAAGGTCGCGCGGCTCCTCGGGCTGCCCTACCCCGGCGGGCCGAGCATCGATCAGGCTGCGGCGCAAGGAGATCCGCGGGCCATCACGTTCCCCCGCGGGTTGACCGCGCGCAAGGACCTGGAGCGGCACCGATTCGACTTCTCCTTCTCGGGGCTGAAGACGGCGGTCGTGCGGTGGGTGCAGGAGCGCGAGCGGGCGGGGGAGCCGATCCCGATCGCCGACGTGGCCGCCAGCTTCAACGAGGCGGTGGCCGACGTGCTGACCGGCAAGGCCATCGACGCCTGCCTGGAGTACGGCATCCACGACCTGCAGATCGGCGGCGGAGTGACGGCCAACAGCCGGCTGCGCGCGCTCGCCGAGCAGCGGTGCGCCGACGCCGGGATCAGCCTGCGGGTGCCGCGGGTGCGGTTGTGCACCGACAACGGCGCGATGGTCGCGGCACTCGGCGCGCAGGTCGTCTCTCGCGGACACGCGCCCAGTTCGTTCGCGCTGCCCGCCGATTCTTCGATGCCGGTGGAGATGGTCCAGGCGCTCTAGTCCCACCGTCCGGAGATCTCCTCAGCGGCAGCGGAGCAGGCCCAGGCCGGCCTTCGTGGCGAGCACCCGTCGTACGGCGGTCTGCACGACGCCGGCGAACGCCCGGTCCGCCGTCATCCGCGTCAGCAGTCCGCGCGTGAGCCCGGGGGCGAGGCCGGGCGCCGCGGTCAACAACACGTCGCCGCCGGCCTGCACGAACCGCACGGCCCGCTCGCCCACCGGGGTGACCGCCAGGGCAGGTGTGTTGACGTCGTCGGTGATGACCAGCCCGGCGAAACCCAGCCTGCCGCGCAGCAGCCCGGTCACCACCGCGCGCGAGAACACGGCGGACTGTCGGGCGTCCAGGCGCGGGTAGCGCGCCGAGGAGACCATCACGGCCTGGGCGCCCGCGCTGATGCCCGCGGCGAACGGCCCGAGGTAGGGGTCGGTGGTGCTCGCGACCGGGTCGGTGATGCCGGTCGAGCTGGTGTCGGTGTTGTCGGTGATCCGGCCGAGGCCCGGGAAGTGCTTGAGCGTGGCGGCCACCTGAGAGGACCGCATCCCGCGCACCACGTCACCGACGGCCCCCGCGACGACCCTGGGGTCGCTGCCGTACTCGCGGTGGAACGCGCCGATCGGTGCGTTCCGGGTGCCGATCGCCGCGGGCACGGTGTCGGCCACGGGTGCCAGGTCGAGATTGAGACCCGCGGCCCGCAGGGACCGGGCGAACGACGCGGCGTACGCCGTACGCGCAGCCGGGGACATCCGGGCCTGGGCCGTGGCCGATGCGATGGCCGGGAATCCGCTGCCGCGCAGCTCCTGCACCTGCCCGCCCTCCTGATCGGCGGCGATGAGCAGGCCGGGGGAGCCGGTGCTGCTCGCCTGCGCCTGCACGGCTGCCGACGCGGCGCTCACCGCCGCGGACCCCTGCCACCCGCCGGCGTAGTAGACCGAACCGACGTGCGATACGGCGATCGCCCGCCGCACGGCGCCGGCACCGCCGGTCGTCATCCCCACCATCACCAGTTGACCGGCACGTTGCGCGGGCGTCATCCGGTCCACGATCGAGTCGATGCAGGTGGCCGGTTCGGACCGCGCGCTCGCGCGCGTCGACGGTGTCGAGGTGCGGGTGGGTGTGCGCGTCGGGGTGCCGGACGACGACCCGTGGGCGCGGGACGTGGAAGGTGCCGCCGAGGTCGAGGAGGTCGACGGTGTCGCCTGAGCCGACGGGGTCGCGCTCGTCGTGCGGACCTGGGCGGCCGAGTCGCGCGCCGACGATGCCGCGTCGCCGCCACCGGAACACGCGGCGAGCGCGAGCACCACGGGCAGTGCGAGCGGTGCGAGACGGCGGCGGCCGGTCACAGCGGCGTCACAACCAGCACGACCTGCGCGCCGCCGACCCGGGTGATGACGATGGTGGTCGTCCGATCGCCCTGCAGGCGCAGTTGTCGGCGCAGCTGGTCGGCGTCCAAGGAGACCCCGCGCTTCTTGATGGTGAGGGTGCCGGTGTCCCGGTCGCGCAACAACGCGCGAAGCCCCTTCAGGTTGTAGGGCATGGCGTCGGTGATGGCATAGCGGCGCGCCCAGGGCAGCTGGACGTCGGCCAGCCCGGTGACGTACCCGACGCCCGGTGACAGCTCCCGGCCGTCGGCCGCGTTGACGAGGGCTCCCACGAGACCAGCCCGGATCACGGCGCGGTCCGGCTCGTAGAGGTAGGGGCCGAGGCGGGCAAGCTCCGCGGGCAGCGGCTGGGCGCCCAGCGCGTCGCGTTCGGTGACGAGCGCACTGACATGCTCTCGCACGACGCAGGCGGTGCGACCGGGCGTCCGCACGGTGGCGCCGGCCCAGAGCGCGCACTCCAGCACCTCCCCGTCGTACGACGTCCACTGCGCCTCGACCCCGGCCGGCACGGCCGCGTGCGGGAAGGACGGGCTGAGCTTGGCCCCGGCGGCGGGGGTGCGGGTGAGGTAGCCGCGGACGTCGTCCCACGACGGACTGATGTCCTCGAGCCGGAAGAGCCGGCGGGTGCGGCCCTGGGCGTCGGCCACCCCGGGTGTACGTCGCGCAGGGTCGAGCCAGATGCCACAGCCGCGGGCGTCCTCACCGCTCGGGATCGCGACGTCGTGCGCGGCCGTGTGCTGCACCTGGGCCCGCGGCCAGTGGCGCAGGTTGACGGCGGCGATGGCCGCGGTCGCCTCGTCGGTGTCGACGGCGGTGAGGGCGATCCCGGCCTTCGCCATTGCGATGGCGTCGGCCCCGATGCCGCAGCCCAGGTCGTAGACGTGGCGTACCCCGGCCTCGACGAACCGGGTCGCGTGGCGGGCGGCGATCCGTGTCCGGGTGGCCTGCTCCAGGCCGTCGCGGGTGAAGAGCATCTCGCGGGCCGCCGCACCGAACTTGGGCAGGGCCCGGGCGCGCAGGTCGGACTGGGTGAGCGCCGCGGAGACCAGTTCGGCGTCGAAACCCTCGCCGCGCAGCCTGGTGGCCAGGGACATTGCCTCGGACGCGTCGTACGGTGGCAGCGACTGCAGCAGGCCCCACCCCTCGCCCGACGCGAGCCGGTGCACCAGGGCGGGATCCATGGCGGACATTCTGACGTACGACGGGCTCGTGACGACCGCTGCCGCGGCCCTTCGTGCGGGTTTGGCACTCGAGTTGCACGAGTGCTAACGCCCGGCATAGATTCAGGGCTGGCACTCCCCCTGGGACAGTGCCAGTGCAGGCACCGAGGCCGACCCCGCGACGGCGTCCTCGATCGGCCTTCACCGGCGAGGGCCCAGGGACCACCAACTCCCTGCCATCGGCAGGCCACCAAGGAAGGTCCCCACCGTGTCGGTCAACATCACGCCACTCGAAGACCGCGTCGTCGTCAAGTCCGTCGAGGCCGAGCAGACCACCGCCTCCGGCCTGGTCATCCCGGACACCGCCAAGGAGAAGCCCCAGGAGGGTGAGGTCCTGGCCGTCGGCCCGGGTCGCATCGACGACCACGGCAACCGTGTCCCCCTGGACGTCGCCGTCGGCGACAAGGTCATCTACAGCAAGTACGGCGGCACCGAGGTGAAGTACTCCGGCGAGGAGCTGCTCATCCTCTCCGCCCGCGACATCCTCGCGGTCGTCAAGTAACTCCCGTCGTCACGTAGCTGACGACATCTCGTACGTCGCACGCCCCGGCTGTGGGCCCGTCATCAACACTGCCGGGCCCGCCGCCGGGGCGTCGTCGTACCAGCTGCCTGCCTCCCCGCACGCACCCACGAAACACTTAAGGACCACACATGGCTAAGACGCTGGAGTTCAACGACTCCGCCCGCAAGTCCCTCGAGCGCGGTGTCGACGCACTCGCGAACGCCGTCAAGGTGACGCTCGGCCCCAAGGGCCGCAACGTCGTCATCGACAAGAAGTGGGGCGCCCCCACGATCACCAACGACGGGGTGACCATCGCCCGCGAGGTCGAGCTGGACGACCCGTACGAGAACCTCGGCGCGCAGCTCGCCAAGGAGGTCGCCACCAAGACCAACGACGTCGCCGGTGACGGCACCACCACCGCCACGGTGCTCGCCCAGGCCATGGTCAAGGAAGGCCTGCGCAACGTCGCGGCCGGCGCCGCCCCGTCCGCACTGAAGCGCGGAATGGACAAGGCCGTCGAGGCCATCAACGACCGTCTGCTCTCCACCGCCCGTGAGCTCGAGGGCAAGGACGAGATCGCCCAGGTCGCCACCCTGTCCGCGCAGGACGGTACCGTCGGCTCGCTCATCGCCGAGGCCTTCGACAAGGTCGGCAAGGACGGCGTCATCACGGTCGAGGAGTCCTCCACCGCGATCACCGAGCTGGACTTCACCGAGGGCATGCAGTTCGACAAGGGCTACATCAGCCCGTACTTCGTCTCCGACCCCGAGCGGATGGAGGCCGTCCTGGAGGACGCCTACATCCTGATCAACCAGGGCAAGATCTCCGCCGTCGCCGACGTCCTTCCGCTGCTGGAGAAGGTCGTGCAGGCCGGCAAGCCGCTGCTGATCATCGCCGAGGACATCGACGGTGAAGCCCTGTCGACCCTGGTGGTCAACAAGATCCGCGGCACGTTCAACGTCGTCGCGGTCAAGGCGCCCGGGTTCGGTGACCGCCGCAAGGCCATGCTGCAGGACATCGCCATCCTCACCGGCGGCCAGGTCGTCGCCGAGGAGATCGGTCTGAAGCTGGACCAGGTCGGCCTCGAGGTGCTGGGTCAGGCCCGTCGCACCGTCGTGACCAAGGACAACACCACGGTCATCGAGGGTCAGGGCGACTCCGCGGACGTCGACGGCCGCGTCAAGGAGCTCAAGGCCGAGATCGAGCGCACCGACTCCGACTGGGACCGCGAGAAGCTGCAGGAGCGGCTCGCGAAGCTGGCCGGCGGCGTCTGCGTCATCAAGGTCGGCGCGCACACCGAGGTGGAGCTCAAGGAGAAGAAGCACCGCATCGAGGACGCCATCTCCGCGACCCGGGCAGCCATCGAGGAGGGCATCGTCGCCGGTGGCGGCTCCGCTCTGGTGCACGCCTCGGCCGCGCTGCAGAACCTCGCGCTCGAGGGCGACGAGGCCACCGGTGCCGCACTGATCGGCAAGGCCGTGGTCGAGCCGCTGCGCTGGATCGCCGAGAACGCCGGCCTCGAGGGCTACGTCGCGGTCTCCAAGGTCCGCGACCTGGAGCCGGGCAACGGCCTGAACGCCGCCACCGGCGAGTACGGCGACCTGATCAAGTCCGGGGTCATCGACCCGGTCAAGGTCACCCGGTCGGCGCTGCGCAACGCCGCCTCGATCGCGTCGATGGTGCTGACCACCGACACGCTCGTGGTGGAGAAGAAGGAAGAGGACGACTCAGACGCCGGGCACAACCACAGCCACGGCCACTCGCACTGAGCCGAGCTGAACCGAGCTGAATCGCACGAACGACGGGCTCCCAGCCATCCGGCTGGGAGCCCGTCGTCACGTGTGAGGGGGCCTCATCCGGCGACGACGTGCACCTCGACGTCGCCCAGACGTACGACGGCGCCCACCGGCACCGCCCGCGCGCGCCGGGTCTCGACCTGCCCGTCCACGAGCACCTCGCCGCCCTGGATCAGCGCGCGCGCCTGCGCACCGTCCTGCACGACCCCGGCCAGTTTGAGCAGCTGACCGAGGCGGATCGATGCGTCGCGGATGGGCACCTGCAGGGGAGCTGTCGTCATGCCGGACATGGTGTCAGGCGCCGGACACGCCACCCCCGCGATTGACGGCGCGTATGCGAGGCTGGTTACGGTGGACTGCTATCGCGCGTCGACCAAGGACCCGGTGGGTCCGAAGGAGCCAGATGAGTCTCGGCGGTTCGCAGCCGACGCCCCACCAGACGTGGGGCCCTGCGGCGACCCTCGGCGACGACGTAACGAAATCGATTCGACCCACGATGGAACCGGCGGACGCGCAGATTCCGCTGTGCGACCTGGTGGCAGAAGCCTGCGATGGGGATGCGGCAGCCACCGACCATCTGATGGCAGCTGTGCACCAGATCGCCCTCCGGTACGCACGCGGGCGACTCGGACGGCACTCCGCTGCCACGCATGCGGCCGCGGATGCCGCGCAGGAGGTGTGTGTGGCCGTCTTGACCGCACTTCCGCGCTATGTCGACCGCGGGCTGCCCTTCGAGGCGTTCGTCTACCGGATCGCCGCCAACAAGGTGGCCGATGTGCAGCGCTCCGTGATGCGCGGCCCGCAGCCCACCGACGAGGTGCCCGAATCGGTCGACACCGCACCCGGACCCGAGGCCGCCGCCGTCGCCGGCGAGCAGGCGGACCGGATCTGGAAGCTGCTGCACAAGCTCTCGCCGCAGCACCGCGAGATCCTCACCCTGCGGGTCGCCGTCGGCATGAGCGCCGACGAGACGGCCGCCGCGCTGGGGATGACGGCCGGTGCCGTCAGGGTCGCTCAGCACCGTGCTCTGACCCGGTTGCGCTCGCTGCTCCCCACCGGGGGTGAGGCGCTGTGACACCCCCCTCCATCCACCGCATCCAGAGCGACGACGAGCTGCTGGACCGGATCGGTTCGCGCGCCACGGCCCGCGACGGCGTACCCGACGACGATCTGACCGACCTGCTCGCCGGCTGGGTCGCCCACGTGGACGACGCGCCCGCGGCAGCGTCGGACAAGACGCCCGGACGCTATGCCCGCACCCGGCGCGGCGGCGTGCGCGCCGGCGTCGCCGCCGCGGTGCTCGTCGGCACGCTGTCGGTGAGCGGCATGGCCGCCGCGGTGACCAGCACCACGGTGCCGGTGCTGCAACAGCTGGGTCAGGTGACCAGGGGACTGGTCTTCGTGCCGCCCGATGCCGCCACCCAGCACCAGACGCCGTCGCCGGGCGCGCCGATCGCCGACGGCACGGCCACCACGTTCCTCACCGCGCCCCCGCCGCCCGGCACGCCGCAGGATCGCTACACGAGCTCGGCGTCGGCGTTGTCGCCGTCCTCGATCTTCCGCCGCCCGGCTCCTGGGTCGACGTCCTCCCGGCGACCGACGTCCTCCCGGACCGCGCCCACCTCGACACCGCCGCTCACGTCGAAGCCCACGACGACCGCGCCCACGACGCCTCCGAGGACCACGGCGCCCACCACCGCGCCGACGTTCACCGTGACCCCGACCACGCCTCCGACGTCGACCGGTTCGCCCACCGGCACCTCGGGGCCGACCCGCACCGTGCGGCCGACCATGCCGACGAGCCCGGGCGCGAGTTCGTCGACCACGACGGTCCCGACGAGCCCGACGCCGCGGCTGTCCACGTCGACGTCCTCCTCGCCGCCGGCGCCGTCCTCGACCCCCGCGGGCAGCGCCGGCTGACGCGGGCCACCGGAAATCGGCCGCGCCGCAGCCGCCTATAATCGGGTGATGGCGCAGGACAGCTCCGACGACATTTCTCTTCCCGCGATGTTCGGACCGCTCGGGCTCACCTACGACGATGTGCTGCTCCTCCCGAACGAGACCGACGTCATCCCGAGCGAGGTCGACACCACCAGCGCGCTCACCCGTGAGATCAGCCTGAAGGTGCCGTTGATCTCGGCCGCGATGGACACCGTCACCGAGTCGCGGATGGCCATCGCGATGGCCCGCCAGGGCGGCATCGGCGTCCTGCACCGCAACCTGTCCATCACCGACCAGGCCGACCAGGTCGACATGGTCAAGCGCACCCAGACCGGCATCATCGACCGTCCGGTCACGATCGGGCCGGACGCGACCCTGGAGCAGCTGGACGAGATCTGCGGTCGCTACCGCGTGTCCGGCCTGCCGGTCGTGGACCCCGACGACCGGCTGATCGGCATCATCACCAACCGCGATCTGCGCTTCACGCCCGTCGCGGAGTGGGCCACCACCAAGGTCGACGAGGTGATGACCCACCCGCCGCTGGTCACCGGCCCGGCCGACATCAGCCGCGAGGCCGCCACCACCCTGCTGCGCCAGCACAAGCGCGAACGGCTGCCGCTGGTGGATGCGGACGGGCGCCTCGCCGGTCTGATCACCGTGAAGGACTTCGTGAAGTCCGAGCAGTTCCCGCTGGCGTCCAACGACGAGCACGGTCGGCTGCTGGTGGCGGCCGCGATCGGCTACTTCGGCGACGCGTGGGAGCGGGCCACGACGCTCGTCGAGGCGGGCGTGGACGTGCTGGTGCCCGACGTCGCCAACGGGCACGCCCGGCTGATGCTCGACATGATCCGCAAGCTCAAGTCCGACCCCGCGACCCGCCACGTGCAGATCATCGGCGGCAACGTCGCGACCTACGACGGTGCCAAGGCGCTCGTCGAGGCCGGTGTCGACGCGGTCAAGGTCGGGGTGGGACCGGGCTCCATCTGCACCACGCGCGTGGTCGCCGGCGTGGGTGTGCCGCAGGTGACCGCGGTGTACGACGCGGCACGGGCCGCCCGCCCGGCCGGCGTACCCGTGATCGCCGACGGTGGGCTGCAGTACTCCGGCGACATCGCCAAAGCCCTGGTGGCAGGGGCGAGTTCGGTGATGGTCGGGTCGCTGCTGGCGGGGTGCGAGGAGTCGCCCGGTGAGCTGATCCTGATCAACGGCAAGCAGTTCAAGGCCTACCGCGGGATGGGCTCGCTCGGGGCCATGGCCTCGCGCGGCAAGAAGTCGTTCTCCAAGGACCGCTACTTCCAGGCCGACGTCGCCAGTGACGACGAGATCGTGCCGGAGGGCATCGAGGGCCGGGTCGCCTACCGCGGTCCGCTCGGCGCGGTCACCCGACAGCTGGTCGGCGGGCTGCACCAGTCGATGTTCTACGTCGGGGCGCGCACCGTGCCGCAGCTGCAGGAGCGCGGCCGCTTCGTGCGGATCACCTCCGCGGGGCTCAAGGAGTCCCACCCGCACGACGTGCAGGGCATCGTCGAGGCGCCCAACTACTCCGGTCGCTGACCCGCGCCCCAGCGGCGCGTTTCGGGCCGCAGCGGGTGCGACCGCTAACCTGACGCGGTGAGTGAGATCGAGATCGGCCGCGGCAAACGAGGACGTCGGGCGTATTCGTTCGACGACGTGGCGGTCGTGCCGTCGCGACGCACCCGGGATCCCGAGGAGGTGTCGGTCTCCTGGCAGATCGACGCCTACCACTTCGAGCTGCCGGTGATGGCCGCGCCGATGGACTCGGTGATGTCGCCGGCCTCCGCGATCGCGCTCGGCCAGCTCGGCGGACTGCCGGTGCTCGACCTCGAGGGCCTCTGGACCCGCTACGAGTCGCCCGAGCCGCTGCTGGCCGAGATCGCCTCCCTGGATCCGGCCAACGCGACCGCGCGGATGCGCGAGCTTTACGACGAGCCGATCCGGCCCGACCTGATCGAGTTGCGGCTGAAGGAGATTCGCGGATCCGGGTGCACGGTCGCCGGCGCGTTGTCGCCGCAGCGCACCCAGGAGCACTGGCGCACGGTGGTCGACGCCGGTGTCGACCTCTTCGTCATCCGGGGCACCACGGTGTCGGCGGAGCACGTCTCGGGCCGCGCCGAGCCGCTGAACCTCAAGCGCTTCATCTACGAGCTCGACGTGCCAGTCATCGTCGGCGGCGTGGCGACGTACACCGCCGCGCTGCACCTGATGCGCACCGGCGCCGCCGGCGTCCTGGTCGGGTTCGGCGGGGGAGCGGCGCACACCACGCGGCGCACCCTCGGCATCCACGCGCCCCTCGCGTCGGCGGTCGCCGACATCGCGGCCGCGCGCCGTGACTACATGGACGAGACCGGCGGGCGCTACGTGCACGTCATCGCCGACGGCGGCCTGGGCACCAGCGGCGACGTCGTCAAGGCCGTCGCCTGCGGCGCCGACGCGGTGATGCTCGGTGCGGCACTGGCCCGCTCGACCGAGGCACCGGGGCGTGGCTTCCACTGGGGCTCCGAGGCGCACCACCACGACCTGCCGCGCGGCGAACGGGTCGAGGTCGGCACCGTCGGCACCCTGGAGCAGATCCTGACCGGCCCCGGGCAGTCCGCCGACGGCTCCACCAACATGGTCGGGGCGCTGCGCCGTGCCATGGCCACCACCGGATACTCCGATCTGAAGGAGTTCCAGCGGGTCGAGGTCGTCGTCGCCCCGTACCAGCGCAGCTGACAATTCGACGCGCCGATCGGCTTCCCTCCGTGACCGCGGTCACCTACTGTGCAGTAACTACTGCTGAGTAGCCGGCCGCGACGAGGGAAGCGATGGATGGCGATGACGACGCACGACCATGACGTGGTGGTGATCGGCTCCGGGTTCGGTGGCTCCGTGGCGGCGCTGCGGGCGGCGGAGAAGGGCTACGACGTCCTGGTCTACGAAGCCGGTCGCCGTTTCGAGGACTCCGACTTCGCGAAGACCTCCTGGGACGTGCGCAAGTACCTGTGGGCGCCGGCGTTCAAGTGCTTCGGCGTGCAGCGCTACCACCGGCTTCCCGACGTGATGGTCCTGGCCGGCGCCGGTGTGGGCGGGGGATCGCTCAACTACGCGAACACGCTGTACAAGCCGCCGACCCCGTTCTTCCAGGACCCGCAGTGGGCGGGCATCACCGATTGGGAGGACGAGCTCACCCCGCACTACGACGTGGCGCGCAGGATGCTCGGCGTGGTCGAGGACAACCCGTGCTGGGGCGCCGCCGAGGAGATCATGCAGAGCGCGGCCGCACAGCTCGGCGCGTCCGACACCTTCCGCAAGACGCCCGTCGGGGTGTTCTTCGGTGCGGCCGGCAAGACCGTGCCGGACCCGTATTTCGGCGGCGAGGGCCCGGAGCGCACAAGTTGCACCGAGTGCGGCAACTGCATGGTCGGCTGCCGGGTCGGGGCGAAGAACACGCTGATGAAGAACTACCTGGCGCTCGCCGAGCGCAAGGGCGTGCGGATCGAGCCGATGCGCACGGTGGTGCGCCTGGAGTCGCTGGGCGGCGACGAGGGGTTCCGCGTCACCACCCGGTCCACGGGAGCGTGGGTGCGCGCCGATCGGCGTACCGTCATCGCCCGGCGTGTGGTGCTCGCGGCAGGTACCTGGGGCACCCAGCAGTTGCTGCACCGGATGAAGGCCGACGGGTCGCTGCCGCGGCTGTCCGACCGGCTCGGTGTGCTCACCCGCACCAACTCCGAGGAGCTGGGCGGGGCCGCCGCCGTACGAGTCCCCGCCGACCCCGCTGTCGACCTCACCAAAGGCGTTGCGATCACCACCTCGTTCCACCTCGACGGCGACACTCACGTGGAGAACTGCCGCTACGCCAAGGGCTCGAACCTGATGGGGCTGCTGTCGACCCTGCTGATCAACGGCGACAAGTCCCTGCCCGGCAGGACCCGGGAGCTGCTCACCGCGTTCGCGAAACAGCCGATCCGGCTCAGCCGTGCCCTCGGCCCGAAATGGAGCGAGCGCACCATCATCGCGCTGGTCATGCAGTCGCTGGACAACTCGATCACGGTCGGCGCGAAGCGACGGCTGGGCCGGGTCCGCCTGACCAGCACGCAGGGTCACGGTGAACCCAACCCGAGCTGGATCCCGACCGGGCACAAGGCGATCCGCGCGATCAGCGATCAGCTGAGCAAGCTGGGAGACGTCGACGTGGTGCCCGGCGCGTGCTGGCCGGAGTTCCTGGGGATGCCGATGACCGCACACTTCCTCGGCGGCGTCACCATCTCCGACTCGCCGCGGACCGGCGTCATCGACCCGTATCAGCGGGTCTGGGGCTACCCGGCGCTGTCGGTGGTCGACGGGGCGGCGGTCTCGGCCAACCTGGGCGTCAACCCCTCGCTCACCATCACCGCTCAGGCTGAGCGTGCCCTCGCGATGTGGCCCGCCAAGGGCGCGGACGACGTACGACCCACTCAGGGTGCGGCGTACGAACGAGTGCCCGCTCCGGCGGCGCGGGTGCCGGGCACGCCGCTCGGCATCCCGCAGGTGCCGGCGAAGGTGCCGACCGCGGTCTGACAGCGTCCGGGGTCACTCGTCGCGCCAGGAGTGCCACAGCGCGGCGTACGCGCCGTCGGCGGCGACCAGCTCGGCGTGCGGGCCGATCTCGGTGATCCGGCCGTCCTCGACCACGGCCACCCGGTCGGCGTCGTGCGCGGTGTGCAGGCGGTGGGCGATCGCGACCACGGTGCGGCCCTCGACGACGGCGTTGAGGGAGCGCTCCAGGTGGCGCGCGGCGCGCGGGTCCAGCAGCGACGTCGCCTCGTCCAGCACCAGGGTGTGCGGATCGGTGAGCACCAGCCGCGCCAGCGAGAGCTGCTGCGCGGCAGCATCGGTCAGCGTCCGGCCGCCCTGCCCGATGCGGGTGTCGAGGCCGTCCGGCAACGCGGCCGCCCACGGCAGGGCGTCCACCGAGCGAAGCGCCGCCCAGAGCGTCTCGTCGTCGGACGCGGGCCGGGCGAGGAGCAGGTTGTCGCGCAGCGTCCCGACGAAGACGTGGTGCTCCTGGGTGACCAGGGCGACCTCGCCGCGCAGGTCGTCCAGCGGGAGTTCGACCAACGGCACTCCGCCGACGGCGACCGAGCCGCTGCCGGGGCCGTCGATGCCGGCCAGCAGCCGGCCGAGGGTGGACTTGCCCGCGCCGGAGGGCCCGACGATCGCCAGCCGTTCGCCGGGTGCCAGATCGAGGTCGATGCCGTGCAGCACCTCGCGTCCGGCGCGGTAGGAGTAGCGCACGTCGCGTGCGGCCAGCCGGGAGTCGCTCGGGCGCGCGTCACCCGCCTGGCGGTCGGGCGGCAGGTCCTCGATGCCGATGATCCGGGCAAGGGCGCTGGCACCGACCTGGATCTCGTCGAGCCAGGACAGCAGCTCGTCGATCGGGTCGCCGATGGCCAACGCGTAGAGCACGATCGTCACGACCTGACCGAGGTTCGCGTGGCCGTGCGCAACCAGGAAACCGCCCCACAGCAGCGCCACGCCGACGGGCAGCATGGCGCCGAGGTCCACGGTCGGGAACCACCACATCCGCAGTCGCAACGTGTAGAGCTCGGCGTCCCACATCCCGCGGATCGCGCTGTGCAGCCGGAAGCGCCGCACATCCTGCAACGACAGTGCGTCGATCGTGCGGGCGCCCTCGATGCTCTCGCTCACCACGCCGTTCGTGACGGCGTACGACGCCCGCTCCCGTGCGTAGCCGGGCCCGGCGAAGCGCAGGTAGCGCTTGGTCGACAGGGACAGCAGCGGCAGGGTGATGAGCAGCGACAGGGCGACCAGCGGGTTGACCAGGAAGGCGGCCCCCAGGGTCAGCAGCGAGGTGACTGCCGCGACCAGGGTGGCCGGCACCCCGAACCGCACCGCGTAGGACAGCGCATCGACGTCGTTGGTGGTCCTCGAGACCAGCTCGCCGGTGCCCGCGCGCTCGACGGTCGGGAGCGGCAGCTCCAGCACCCGGTCGATGAATCGCTCGCGCAGTCCGGCGAAGACGGTCTCGCCCAGCACGTACGCCGAGCGGCGGGCCGTCCAGGTCAGGGCGGTCTGCGCGAGCACCACCACGAGCAGCGCGACGCCGAACCGGTCGATGGTCGCGTTGTCGATGCCGTGCGAGAGCCGCTCGATGAGCTCACCGAACAGCCGCGGTGCGCACAGGGCGGCGACGGCCGCGAGCGCGTGCAACCCCACCGTCACGATCAGCGCGCGGCGATGTCGACGCATCAGCATCCGGGCGTGCCGGCGCACGGCAGCACCGTCGGCGACCGGCAGGACGGTGGGCTTCGCGACCTCAGGCGTGAGCGGGCTCATCGATGTCCTCCTCTCCGCGCAGGACGACGCGTCGGTAGGCCGGCGAGGTCCTCGACAGGTCCGCGTGGGTGCCCTCGGCGACGATGCCGCCGTCCTGCAGCAGCAGCACCCGGTCGGCCTGGTCGAGCAGCAGGGGGCTGGCGGCCATCACGACGGTCGCGCGACCGCGGCGCGCGGCGGCCAGCCGGGCCGCGATCCGCGCCTCGGTGTGCGCGTCGACGGCGCTCGTCGGCTCCACGAGCACCAGGGTCTCGGCGCGGGTGAGCAGGGCGCGTACGAGGGCGAGCCGCTGACGCTGCCCGCCCGAGAAGGACCTGCCGCGCTCCTCGACCTGCGACTGCAGCCCGTCCTCCAGGGCCAGCAGCACGTCGTGCGCGTCGGCGGCGTCCAAGGCGGCGGCGATCTGATCGGAGGTGCTCCGGCCCGCGGGGTCGAGCTGATCGAGCAGCGTCCCGGCGAAGAGCCGCGGGTCGACCTCGGACACGACGACTCGCGAACGGGCCTCTCGCACAGCGACATCCGCAAGACGTACGCCGCCGAACGTCACGTCGGTGCCCCCCTGCCCGAACCGGCCCAGCCGGTCCGCCAACGCGGACGCCTGCGCGGGTACGTCGCAGACCACGGCCGTCAGCAGGCCGGGCGCGAAGACCGCGCCGGTGGAGGGGTCGACCAGTTCCTGCGGACCGTCGGGCAGGTGCGCGGTCGGGACCTCACCGGTGTGGTCGCCGGGGATCTGCAGGACCTTGATGATGCGGCCTGCCGCGACGCGGGTCGCGAGGAACTTGCCGGTCATCTCCGTCGCGGTCGACAGCGGCATCACCAGGAAGGTGGAGTACCCGTAGAACGCCACCAGCTCGCCGGGCGTGATCGCGCCGGAGTGCACCGACCGGGCGCCGAGCCAGGTGACCACCAGCATGAAGATGCCGGGCAGCAGCACCTGCGCGGAGTCCAGCGTGGACTGCGGGATCGCGACCCGCACCCCTTCGAGGCGTACGCGTTCGGACTGCTCGGCATAGCGGCGCCGGAAGGTGTGCTCGCCGCCGATGCCGCGCAGCACGCGCAGTCCGGTGACGGTGTCGGCGCCCAGCTCCGACAGCCGGCCGGACTGTTCTCGCTGCGCCTGCTGGCGTCGTTGCAGGGGCTTGATCACCGCGGCCAGGGCGGTCAGCAGGACCGGCACCCCCAGCAGCACCACCAGACCGAGCGGGAGTGAGCTGCGCAGCAGGATGATCGCGACCACCAGGTAGGCGACGATCGCTCCGACGAACCGGGCGAACGCGTCGTAGGACTCCGCGAAGCGGGTGGCGTCGGTGGCCGCGCTGGCCACGACCTGGCCGGTCGGCATCGCCCGGGGAAGCGCCTCACCGGAGTCGGTGGCGTGCTCGCCGACCAGTTGCATGCAGCGGAACGCCGCCTGCAGCCAGTTGAGCACCGCGAAGCGGTGCCGCAGCACCCCGGCGCCGGCGGCTATCGCGGCAAGCACGATCAGCGTGATCGACCACAGCACCAGCGCGCCCATGTCGTGCCCGCGGATGCCGTCGTCGGTGCCCCGGCTGATCGCGGCAGGCATCATCGCGAGACACAGCATCCAGACGATCGCGCAGCAGACCCCGCCCAGCACCGTGCGCCACTGCAGGCGTGCGGTCCATGCCATGAACCGCACCGGCGACCGCAGATCGGGTGTCCCGGGGTCGTCGTACGGCAGGGGTCTCATGGCGTGCTTCAGCCTAGGTCGGGCGGGGACGCGGACGCGATCGGTTTTCCGCGGGGGAGGGCTGGGCGTCGGCGCACAGCCGCCGGACGCACAATGGAGACCATGCTCCGGGCCGCTCTCACACCGCGCCTCATGGGCCTGTTCGTGCTCATGGTCGTGCTGGTCGTGGCGTTCGTACTGCTCGGCATCTGGCAGCTGGACGTGGCCCGCAGTGCCGGGCACGCCACCGCGAACCACCAGATGCAGGACCGGCCGGTCACCGCGATCACCTCCGTGATGCAGCCCGCCGAGAGCTTCCCCTCCAACGGGTCGCTGCGGCCGGTGCGCGCGACCGGGCACTACGACGGCGCCCTGCAGGAGCTGGTCGCCGGGCGGACACTGGACGGGCACAACGGTTTCTGGGTGCTGACCCCGCTGGTGGTGGACGGCAACGGGGCACGACTGCCGGTCGTCCGCGGCTTCGTCGCCGATCCGACGCACGTGCCGGCGCCCCTGACCGGAAGCCGCCAGGTCACCGTGACCGGTGCGCTCGCCCCGGGGGAGTCGCCCGCGACCGGCAGCTACCCGAGCGGCCAGATCGGCGCGATCAACCTGGCGGTGCTCGCGAACACCTGGGGTGGCACGGTCTACAACGCGTTCGTCTTCGCCACGGACGAGTCACCCAGCGCGACCGCCGCACCCGTGGCGACGTTCCCGCCGCCGCAGCCGGGAGGCGGCGGCTTCCACCTGCTCAACGCCGGATACGCCGTGCAGTGGTGGGCATTCTCGTGTTTCGCGGTCTACGTGTGGGTGCGGATGGTGCGTGACGAGTACGCCGCGGAGGAGGCCGGGCGGGCCGCCGAGCTCCCGTCCGGGCCGGTCGCGGACAATGGCGAAGGCACGGACGGCGAGCAGACCGCCGCGGCATCAGTCGAGACGAAGGACCGGCAGTGAGCGAGCAGACCCAGAAGGCGGCGCGACCCTCCGGGCGCACCCTGATCGACCCGGCCAAGGCGCGCAAGGGGCTGACCTTCTTCAAGGTGATGGCGGTCATCGTCGGGATCGGCCTGCTGCTGCTGACCGCCCAGGTGATCCTCAAGTACGCCTTCGACAACGGTGCGCTCGACTGGTGGCCGCAGCCGCACGGCCTGGTCTACATCGTCTACATCGCCGCCACCGTCAACCTCGCGTTCAGGATGCGCTGGGGGCTGCTCAAGATGGTGGGCGTCATCCTCGCCGGCTGCGTGCCCTTCCTGTCGTTCTACATCGAGCGCAAGGTGAGCGCCAACGTCGAGGGCGACCTCGCGGCGCTGCAGGCGGACACCCCACGCGGCTGAGCGGCGTCCTCGGGGCCCGCCGCTGCTGGATAGAATCCAGCAGGTGACCGCCCCCCTGCAGGAGCACCCCGTCCTCGTCGTCGACTTCGGCGCGCAGTACGCCCAACTCATCGCCCGCCGCGTGCGCGAGGCCTCGCTCTACAGCGAGGTGGTTCCGCACACCACCCCGGTGCAGGAGATCCTCGACCGCGAGCCCGCCGCCATCGTGCTCTCCGGCGGCCCGTCCTCGGTCTACGCCGACGACGCCCCCGGCCTGGACCCGGCCCTGCTCGAGGCGGGCGTGCCGGTCTTCGGCATCTGCTACGGCTTCCAGGCGATGGTCAAGAGCCTCGGTGGCAACGTCGAGCACACCGGCCTGCGCGAGTACGGCGCCACGATGGCGCAGATCGTGGACACCGACTCCACCCTCTTCAACGGTCAGCCCGACGAGCAGTCCGTCTGGATGAGCCACGGCGACGCGGCCTCCGAGGCGCCCCCCGGTCTGCGGGTCACCGCCACGACGCCGGGTGCGTCGGTCGCGGCGATCGAGGACGACGAGCGTCAGTTGTACGGCGTGCAGTGGCACCCCGAGGTCATGCACTCCACCTTCGGCCAGCGGGTGCTGGAGAACTTCCTGGTCCGCGGCGCGAAGCTGTCGCCGGACTGGACGCCCGAGGCGATGGCCGACCAGCTGGTCGAGCAGGTGCGCGAGCAGGTCGGCTCCGCACGGGCCATCTGCGGGCTGTCCGGCGGCGTCGACTCCTCGGTGGCGGCAGCACTCGTCCAGCGAGCCATCGGCGATCAGCTCACCTGTGTCTTCGTCGACCACGGGCTGTTGCGCGAGGGCGAGGCCGAGCAGGTCGAGAAGGACTTCGTCGACGCGACCGGCGTCGACCTGGTCGTCGTCGACGCGACCGACCAGTTCCTGAACGCCCTTGCGGGAGTGACCGACCCGGAGGAGAAGCGCAAGATCATCGGCCGGGAGTTCATCCGCTCGTTCGAGAAGGCCGCCCGCGACATCGTCGGCTCCCAGCAGGACGACGAGCACCCGGTGAAGTTCCTGGTGCAGGGCACGCTCTACCCGGACGTGGTGGAGTCCGGCGGCGGCACCGGAGCGGCCAACATCAAGTCCCACCACAACGTCGGCGGTCTGCCCGACGACCTGCAGTTCTCCCTCATCGAGCCGCTGCGCACCCTGTTCAAGGACGAGGTGCGCCAGGTCGGGCTGGAGCTCGGGGTGCCCGAGGGCATCGTGTGGCGCCAGCCGTTCCCCGGCCCCGGCCTCGGCATCCGGATCATCGGCGAGGTGACCCGCGACAACCTGGCGATCCTGCGCCGCGCCGACGCCATCGTCCGTGAGGAACTCACCGCTGCGGGCCTGGACCGGGACATCTGGCAGTGCCCGGTGGTGCTGCTCGCGAATGTCCGCTCGGTCGGCGTCCAGGGTGACGGCCGCACGTACGGTCACCCGATCGTGCTGCGTCCGGTGTCCTCGGAGGACGCCATGACCGCGGACTGGACCCGCCTGCCGTACGACGTGCTGGCCAGGATCTCCGGCCGCATCACCAATGAGGTGAGCGAGGTCAACCGGGTCACCCTCGACGTGACCAGCAAGCCGCCGGGCACCATCGAGTGGGAGTGATCCGCCCGGTCCGACCTGCGGTGACCGGCCGCTAGAGTCGGTCGGTCGCATAGATCGTCTATCGAGGAGACGGTGGTGGACCTGCACGATCGCGTCGCCCTGGTGACCGGCAGTTCGTCGGGCCTCGGCACCGCGCTCGCGCACCGTCTCGCCGCACGGGGCGCCGTCCCGATCGTCCACGGACGCGACGGCGGGCGGACCGCGGCCGTCGCAGGCGATCTCGGTGCGGTATCCGTCGTGGGCGACCTCGCGGAGCGCGCCCCCCGCGAACGGGTCGTCGCCGAGGCGCTCGCCGCGCACGGCCGGATCGACCTGCTCGTGGCGAACGCGGGCATCGGGTGGGCCGGGGCCCTGGCCGCGATGCCGGAAGAGACGGTCGATGCCCTCGTCGCCACCAATCTGACCGGCACAATGCAGCTGGCCCGGTCGGTGCTGCCGGGCATGCTCGAGCGCGGCACGGGCGGCTTGTGCTTCGTCACCAGCATCGCCGGTCGGGTCGGCGTGGCCGGTGAGTCCGTCTACGCCGCGACGAAATCCGGCGTGGACGCGTTCGCCGAATCCCTGCGTCTGGAGATACGCGGCACCGGGATCGGCGTCACCGTGGCGGTGCCGGGCGTCGTCGAGACGCCCTTCTTCGAGCGTCGCGGCGCCGCGTACGACCGCAGCAGCCCGCGTCCGCTGCCGGCCGACGTCGTCGCGGCCCGCATCGTGCGCGCCATCGAACGCGACGCCGGTGAGGTCTGGACGCCCCGCTGGCTGCGGTCCGCCGCGGTCGTACGCGCGGTGGCGCCCTCGGCGTACGGCGGCCTGGCCGCGCGATTCGGTCGCCCGGTCCGACCCGGGCGGGCGACGGAGCGCACGCCATGATGCTGCTGGTGATCGCGCTCGCCCTCGCGGCCGCGTTCACGTTCGCCCTGTCGGCCATGATCGAGCAGCAGGAGGCCCACGCCCAGCGGGCCACCGGGCAGCACGAGATCGCGACGGTCCGGGGTTTCGCCGGGTTCATCCGTCATCTGCTCACCCGTCGGCGCTGGCTCTTCGGGTGGCTCATCAACATGTCCGGTTTCGGGATCCAGGCGGCCGCCCTGCAGCTGGGCACCGTCGCCATCGTGCAGCCCATCATGACGATGCAGATCTTCTTCGCGCTGCTCCTGTCCACCGGGGGCTCGCGCGACCAGCCGAGGCGGCGCGATTTCGCGTTCGGGCTCTCGATCTGCGCCGGTCTGGTCGTGCTGCTCACCGTCGGGCGCGCCGCGCCGCTGCGCGGATCGCCCGACCGCGACCGTGTCGCGCTGATCCTGGTCCTCATCGCGGCCACGGTCGTCCTCCTGGTGGTGGTGGCCCGTCGCACCGGCGGGATGCTCGCGAGCTTCCTGCTCGCGACCGGCGCGGGGATGTGTTTCGCGGCATCGGCCGTGCTGATGAAGCTCACCAGCGCGTCCCTGTTCGGTCCCGGGGTCCTCGCGACGGCGAAGGACTGGCCGGGCTACACCCTCGCGCTGTCGACGCTCGGCGGCCTGCTGCTGGAGCAGGCGGCGTTCTCGCAGGGTTCGCTGCCCTGGCCGTTTGCGGCGATGAGCATCACCAACCCCATCGTCAGTTATTGCGCCGGAATCTTCGGATTCCACGTCGAAGTGCCGCATTCACCCCCGGATCTTCTCGCGGTGGCGCTCACCGGTGCGCTTCTCATCATCGGCATCACCGGGCTGTCGCACTCTCCGCTGGTACGACACGCCGACTCCTCAGCCCATCCCAAGGAATCGATGTCACCATCATGAGATGACGGATGCGCCGAGCGCGATTCCAGCCGCCCCCGAGAGCGGCCGCCTGGTGATCGACCGAGCACTCGTGTGCTCGTCGGTACGCCGCGGCGCTCGTCTCATCACCGAGACCGTCCTGGTCCCGTCACTGCTGCTCTACGTCAGCATCTTCACGATCGGCCAGGTGGGAGGCCTGATCGCCGTCCTCGTGTGGTGCGCGCTCACCCTCGCCATCCGGTGGCGCCAGGGGCACCACGTCCCGCGCACCCTGCTGCTCGCCGTCGCGATGCTGGTGGGCCGCACGAGCATCGCGCTCGCCCTGTCCAGCGTCTACGTCTTCCTGTTGCAGCCGATCGCCGGATCGGCCCTGATGGCGACGATCTTCCTGGTCAGCGCCGCCGTCGGCCGACCGATCACCCTGCACCTCGCGCGCGATTTCATCACCCTGCCTCAGTTCTTCCTCGACGACCGCCGGGCCCGCCGGATGTTCACCCAGGTCTGCGTCATCTGGGGCGTCTCGCGCCTGATCGACGTCGCGATGAGCGTCGGCGCGCTGCACCTCGGCATGAGCACCGGCGTGCTCTCGCGCGGCCTGCTCAGCACCTCGCTGACCGTGCTGTCGGTCGTGATCTGCACCGCCTGGGGCTGGAGCCGGATCGCCCGGATGCCGAATTTCAGCATCGCCACCGCCTGAGCGATCCGGGTGGCCGGCACACGGCGATGTGCTAGGACGAATCCGTGAGCGTCCGCACCACGTCCCACTCGCCGAGACCGCCCGCCTGGCGTGAACTGGTCATCGGTCTGGCCCTTTTCGCCGTCTACCTGGGCGTCGATCATCTCGGTGGCGCCGGCCGTCGCGCAGCGGCGGAGCGTCACGCGCGTGGCCTGATCGACCTCGAGCGGTGGCTGCACCTGGACGTCGAGCGGAGCTGGAACGCCTGGCTCGCCTCGCGGCACACGTTGATGGTCGCGGCGAACTACGAGTACGCGACGACCTACATCCTGAGCGCCGCCCTGTTGCTGCTGCTGACCTACTGTCGGATGCCCGGCGTCTACCGCATGGCACGCGACTCCTTCGTCGTACTCAACCTGCTCGCCTTCACCTGCTTCGCCCTCCTTCCGGTCATGCCGCCGCGTCTCCTGTCGGGCACCGGGTACGTCGACACCGTCACGACCGGGTCGACGATCGGCTCCTGGGGGTCGCCCCTGGTCGCCGACGCCAACCAGCTGGCCGCCGTGCCGTCACTGCACATCGCGTGGGCCCTGTGGGTGAGCGTCATGCTCGCCCGGATCTCCCAACGGCGCTGGCTGCAGGCGTTGAGCGCCGTGCACGTGGCGCTCACCTTCGTCGTGGTGGTGGCGACGGCCAACCACTTCGTCCTCGATGCCGTCCCCGCGGCGATCTTCGTGCTGGCGTCGGTCTTCGTCGTCGAGCGCTGGCAGACCCGCTCCGAGCGTGGCCTGCTCGCGACCTCGGACGAGTTCTTCCTGGACGTCGAGCACGACGGGAATGCCCAGAACGTCGGCGGCTACGTGCTGCTCGGCGGTCCCGGCGCGACACCCCCGACCGTGGAGCAGGTTCGTGAGCTCATCCGCTCCGAGCTGGGTTCGTTCCCGCGCTTCACCTCCCGGCTCGCACCAGGTCGCGGGGCGGCCCGCTGGGAGCCGGCCGGCGAGCCGGACTGGTCCAGCCACGTGACCGGACAGTCACTGCCCCCGGGCACCGGGCTCGACGGGATGGATCAGGTGGTGGCACGGTTCTGCGCGCAGGAGCTGCCACGTGACCGGCCGCTCTGGCGGGCGGTGCTCGTCGACGGGCTGCCGGGGGAGCGGTCCGCCTTCGTGATCGTCATGCACCACTGCATGGCCGACGGCATCGGTGCGGTGGTGCAGTCGCTCGGCCTGCTGCGCCCGCGGTTCGAGCTGCCCATCCCCGCGGCGAACGCGCCGTCCGTGGCCCGCCGCGCCGTCGCCGTGGTCGTGGGTCTGGGACAGCTGGCCACCGACGGACAACCGTCCGCCCTGCTGCCGACCGGCTCGAGCCGCCGCAGCTACAGCTCGATGCAGCTGCCGCTGGAGCAGGTCCGCTCGATCGCCCGCGCCCACGACGCCCGGGTCACCGAGGTCCTGCTCGCCCTGGTCGGTGCGGCGACGGCCGCGGCGTACCCCGATCTGGCCCGGACCTGCGAGGGGCGGCTGCGGGTGTCGGTGCCGATGATGCTGCGGGCGCCGGGCAGCGGTGCCGACGGGAATGTCACGGCCGCCGTCATCGTGGACGTGCCGCTGCGGGATCAGCCCCTGGCCGATCAGTTGCGCACCCTGCGGACCTCGGCCGCCGCCCTGCGCTCGCCGGCCAGGGCTGTGGCGTCGCGGTGGGTGATGGCGACGGCCCTGCGCTGCGTGCCACGACCGGTGCGGCGCAGCTTCGCCCGGTCGGTCTACGGGCGGCGCTACTTCCACGCGATCGTCTCCAACATGCCGGGGCCGGACCGGGATTTCACGCTCAGGGGAGCGCCTGTGACACGGGTGATGCCACTGCTGCCGCCCGCACCGGGGGCACCCCTGGCGGTGGGTGCACTGAGCTGGGGCGGTCTGCTCGACGTCAGCATCGTGACCGACGCCGCGACGTTGGACGCCGTCCTCCTGCGCGAGGCGCTCGATGAGCGGTTCGCCGCTGCCGCCTCAGTCGGCGTCGAGGACGGGTTCGCCCCAGATGAGCGCCAGATAGAGCCGGGCCCGCTCGGCCGGTGAGTCCAGCGCGGGGCCGAACGCCTCGCGCAGCTGCTCGACGCGGTAGCGCACCGTCTGAGGGTGGATGTGCAGCTCCTCGGCGATCTCCACACGGGAGCCCATGTGCCGAAGCCACGAGGTGAGTGTCTCGATCAGCCTCTCGCGCGTCGCCTGCGGCAGGTCGTCCAGCGGTGCCAGCACCTGCGACCGGAGCGCTGCCACGCGCTGCGGCCGTTGGTGCACGATGAGGGTGTCGAGATGATCGCCGACGAATGCGACCGACTCGGTGATGAGCCCGGATCGCTGCAGCGACAACGCACTTCGTGCGAGGGTGAGGCTGGTGCGGGCCTGGTCCATCGGCATCGGCGGGCCGACCATCGCTCCCTCGGACGCCAGCGCGCGGATCAGGCGCTCGCGGGTGCCCCGTGCCCATGGCGCGATCAGGCCGACGACCCCGTCGACCCGGACGAAGAGCCACTCCGGGTCGGTCTGCACCGACTGCAGCGGCGTCTCGTCCTTGTCGAGGCGCAGGATGACGAAGACCACCTCGTCCGGCAGACGCCAGAGCGCCCGGTCCGCGGCACGCCGCAGCGCGATGAGGTCGGTGAAGGGCGACATGATCTGACCGGTCAGCTCGGCGCGCGCCCGCTGCGCCGCCATCCCCGAGTCGGACTGTTCGCTGACGAAGCCCTGCGACGTGCACGCCGACAGGTCGTGCACGATCGTGAAGAGTGTCTGAGCCAGGCGGGCGATGTCGGTCGGGCCGATGCCGGCCGCGATGGCCGCCTGCGAGATGAACTCCCAAGACACGCGGGCGCCGCTCTGGTAGGCCGTGAGCAGGCTGGTCAGGTCCTGCCCGTGCAGGTAGTGCACGCGGCCGATCTGCTCGAACACGTTCGCGATCGCCGGGTCGAGGGTGTCGCTATGACCGGGCCTCCCGGCCGGATCACTGACCGTGGCAAGCAGTTGCGGGATCACGACCTCGGACGCCAGCGCGAGCTGATCGCGATGCTCCTCCATGTACGCCGTGTAGGTAGGCCACATGGTGGCGAGCTCGTCACCGACCACGCGCAGCAGGTCGGGAAAGGTCTGCGTCAGTGACTCCCGCAGCACCTCGACGTGTGAATCCGGTTGCGATGGAAGTACTTCCGCATTCAACCGTTGCGCCATCCCGCAGATCCCCGCTTCCTGATCGATTTGTCATCGAATGACAAACGTCGGCCCAGAAACTCACTCATTCGGGTCGAGACCGACGGTGACGAGTGGACCCAGACTACGAGTCATGACGGTCGCGCAGCCCTCGAACGACACGACTTCGCGCCTGCCGATGTACGACGCACGGGACCGCAGCGAGAACTTTCCGGTGGCTCTGCGCGTGCTTCCGGCAGCGATCCGGGACCATCTGCGCCGGGTCTACGCCGTGGCACGGCACATCGACGAGCTGGGCGACTCGGGCACCGGCGACCGCACGGCCGTCCTCAGCGCCTACCGCTCCCAGGTGCACGCACTCTGGGCCGGTGAGCGGCTGAGTGAGCCGACCCTGATGCGGTTGGCGCCCACGGTCACGGCATGCGGACTGTCCGAGAAGCCCTTCCAGGACCTGGTGGCGGCCAACCTGCAGGACCAGTCCGTGACCGAGTACGCAGATTTCGCCGCCCTTCTCGAGTACTGCGCACTGTCGGCCGACCCCGTCGGCCGCCTGGTGCTGCAGATCTTCGCCAGGTCCTCGCCGGAGCGGATCGCCCTGTCGGACCGGATCTGCTCCGCATTGCAGGTGTTGGAGCACTGCCAGGACGTCGTCGAGGACTCGCGGGCCGGGCGGGTCTATCTGCCGCAGGACGACCTGGGTCGTGCCGGGTTGTCGACCGCGACGTTGCTCGACCTCGGCCATCGCGAGGACCTCTGCGCCGTGGTCTCGCTGCAGGTGCTGCGGGCGCGGCAGCTGCTGGATGCGGGACCACCGCTGCTGCGCCGCCTGGATGGCTGGGCGAAGGTCTCGGTCGCTGGCTTCGTCGCCGGTGGCCTGGCCATCGCGGACGCGATCGAGCGCGCGCGGGGTGACGTCGTCACCGCCGTCCCGCGACCACGACGGGTCGACGTGTTCCGTCACATCGCCGCACTGCTGCTGCGCTCCGGAGGTGCTGGATGACCACGGCCACCCTTCCCGATGCCTTCGCCGCGTGCGAGACCATCACCCGGGACGAGGCACGCAACTTCTACTACGGCATCCGTCTGCTTCCCCCACAGAAGCGCGCCGCGCTGTGCTCCCTCTACGCCCTGGCCCGCCGCATCGACGACATCGGCGACGAGGATCGGCCGCGTGAGGACAAGATCCGCGCCTTGGCCGCCCTGCGGCAGGACCTGCAACGGATCGACGTTTCCACCGACCCCGTCCTACTCGCCGTGGCCGCGACCGCACGCGACTTCCCGGTGCCGCTGGAGGCGTTCCTGGAGCTGATCGACGGCGTCGAGATGGACCTGGCCGACGTGACGTACGAGACCTTCGAGGACCTCACCGTCTACTGCCGTCGGGTGGCCGGGTCCATCGGCCGGTTGTGCCTGTCCGTCTTCGGCGCCGGCACCGACCCGAGGGCGCCGATGTACGCCGACCAGCTGGGTATCGCGCTGCAGCAGACCAACATCCTGCGCGACATCCGCGAGGACCTGCTCATCGGCCGCGTCTACCTGCCCCAGCAGGAGCTCAAGGAGCACGGCATCACCCTCGAACTCGATGCACAGGGCTCGCTCTGCGATCCCGAGGCGAGGCTCGCCGCCTACATCGGTTTCGCGGCTGCCCGGGCCGAGAACTGGTACGCGCTGGGTGGCCGGCTGCTGCCCGAGCTGGACTCCCGCAGCAGCGCCTGCTGTGCCGCCATGTCGGGCATCTACCACCGGGTGCTGACCCGGATCCGTAAGAACCCCAGTGATGTCTACGGCTCGCGCCTGTCCCTTCCCGGGTGGGAGAAGGGTGCGGTCGCGGTCTCCGCCCTCGCTCGCGGAGGGCTGAGATGACGCGGGCGGCCGTGATCGGAGGCGGCCTCGCCGGAATCACCGCCGCGATCGGACTCGCCGACGCCGGATGCGACGTGACCCTCCTGGAACGGCAGGCGCACCTGGGCGGCCTGACCCACAGCTTCGAGCGCGACGGCATGTGGGTGGACAACGGGCAGCACGTCTTCCTGCGCTGCTGCACCGCCTATCGCAGTCTGTTGCAGCGCCTCGGTGTCGCACACCTGGTGACGATGCAGGACCGCCTGGACATCCCGATGCGCAGCGGGCGGCGCGCCACGACGGGCCATCTGCGCCGCAACGGGCTGCCCGCCCCGATGCACCTGGCCGGCTCGCTCGCCCGTCATCCGTGGTTGCCGGTGCCGGACCGGGTCCGCGCCGGCAAGATCGCTCTGGCGCTGGCAGCGGTCGACACCGCGTCGGCTGCCAGCGACGAGACCAGCTTCGGCGACTGGCTGGACGCACACCACTGTTCGAGGCGGCTGCGCGAGAACCTGTGGGATGTCGTCGGACTCGCGACTCTCAACGTGCGTGCCGACGAGTGCTCGCTCGCTCTCGCCGCTACCGTCTTCCAGCTCGGCCTGCTCACCGACCGAACGGCAGGTGACATCGGCTGGTCAGACGTCCCATTGTCACAGCTGCACGGCGACGCTGCCGTGCGCGCGTTGGGTGCGGCGGGCGCCGAGGTGCGGGTGCGTGCCAAGGTCGAACGCGTGACGCCCGCGTCGGGCCGGTGGGTCGTGCAAGCCGACGGCGTCGACACGGAGTACGACCAGGCCGTGCTGGCGGTGCCCCCGGACGTCACCGAGCGGCTCGCGCCCTGGGCCGACCTGGGCGTCGGCCCGGGGTACGCCGCACGTCTCGGCAGCTCTCCGATCGTCAACCTGCACGTGCTGCTCGACCGGGTCGTCCTCGACACGCCGTTCGTGGTCGCGCTCGACAGCCCGCTGCAGTGGGTCTTCGATCGCACCGGCCAGTCCGGTGTGCGACGCGGGCAGTACCTCGCGGTCTCGCTGTCCGGCGCCGACGAGGTCCTGCCTCGCACCGCCGCGCAGCTCCGCGAGATCTACCTGCCGGAGCTGCGGAGGCTTCTCCCCATGATGGATTGGGCGCACGTGCTGGACTTCTTCGTCACCCGTGAGCCGCGGGCGACATTCCGCGCGACGCCCGGCACCGCGGCGTACCGGCCGACGCAACGGACCGGACATGTCGGGCTCGCCGTTGCCGGCGCGTGGACCGCGACCGGCTGGCCCGCGACGATGGAGGGCGCGGTACGCAGCGGTAGGGACGCTGCGGCTGCGCTGTTGCAGGAGACCCGGAGATCCCCACGGGACGAGGTGGCGGCGTGATGAACGACGTCGGGCGTGCACCCGCGCAGACCCTGGACGAGACCCGTTCGTTGGTGCTGCCCGCGCTGCACAAGGCGGTCGACCGGCTCGACGATCTCGAGCGCCTCACGACCTCCTACCACCTGGGCTGGGTGGACGCCGGCGGCCACCCTGTCTCCGAAGCGGGAGGCAAGGCCGTCCGCCCCGCCCTGGCGGTCCTCGGCGCCCGCGCCGTCGGCGCGGAACCGGCCGTCGCCGTCCCGGGCGCCGTCGCGGTCGAGCTGGTGCACAACTTCTCGCTCGTGCACGACGACATCATGGATCGCGACCGTACGCGCCGGCACCGTCCGACGGTGTGGTCCGTGTGGGACGAGGCGACCGCGATCCTCACCGGGGACGCGATGCTGTCCCTCGCACACGAGGTGCTGCTGGAGGAGGGTGGCCTCCAGGCCGCCGCGGCCTCGTGGCACCTGGCGCGGTGCACCCGTGCACTGATCAACGGTCAGGTGCTCGACATGACCTTCGAGCAGCGTGCCGAGGTGAGCCTGCACGAATGCCGCCGGATGGCGCAGGGCAAGACCGCCGCGCTCATCGCCACCAGCACGGTCATCGGTGCCGTGCTCGCCGGTGGCGACCCCGACGCGCTGGACGCGCTCACCACGTACGGCCTGCGCATCGGCCTGGCCTTCCAGCTGGTCGACGACCTGCTCGGCGTGTGGGGTGATCCGCAGGTCACGGGCAAGTCCAACTTCTCGGACCTGCAGGCCAAGAAGAAGACCCTCCCGGTCTGCTGGGCGCTCGGCCAGGGCGGCGCCCGGGCCGCCCGGTTGAGGGCCTGGTTCATGGACGGGCCCACCGATCCGGCCGCCCTCGCACGGGCCGCCGGACTGCTGGAGGAGGCCGGCGCACGCGACTGGGCGGAGGGTGAGGCGCGCCGCCTGGTGGCGAGCGCGCAGGCAGCCCTGGGCGGGGCGGCGCTGACACCGTCCGCCACGGCCGACCTGCACGCCATGGCCGACTTCATCGCCGGCAGGAAGGCCTGAACCGATGACCCCCGTGCTCGCGTCCGGCTCCGTGGCAGGTGACGTCGACGCCACCTCGAACCCGCGGTCGGCCGCACGCGCCGCTCTGGAGGCGGCGATCGCCCATCTGAGCAGCCTCCAGCACGAACAGGGTTGGTGGAAGGGCGATCTGGCGACCAACGTCACCGTGGACGCCGAGGACATGATGCTGCGCGAATTCCTCGGGATCGCGACGGCCGAGACCCGCGACCAGAGCGCACGGTGGATCCGGTCCCAGCAGCGCGAGGACGGCACCTGGGCGACCTTCTTCGGAGGACCCGGTGATCTCGACACCACCGTCGAGGCATGGGTCGCCCTGCGGATCGCGGGCGACCAGGCGACCGCCCCGCACATGCTGCGCGCACAGCAGTTCGTCCGCGCACATGGCGGCGTCGAGCGCTCCCGGGTCTTCACCCGCATCTGGCTCGCCCTCTTCGGGCTGTGGGACTGGCGCGACCTGCCGAACCTGCCCCCGGAGCTCATCCACCTGCCCCGGTGGTTCCCGCTGAACGTCTACGACTGGGGTTGCTGGGCCCGACAGACGATCGTGCCGCTCACCGTCGTCTGCACGCTGCGCCCGCGGCGCCCGCTGCCCTTCGCCGTCGACGAGCTCCGCACCGGCGCGGAGCCGGAGGCGTTCGCCCCGTGGAGCACCGTCGGGGGCGCGTTCCAACGCGCCGACGTCCTCCTGCACGCGTACGCCAAGCGGCCGCTGCGGCAGCTGCGCACCGGGGCGATGCGCAGGGCGGCGGAGTGGATCATCGCGCGTCAGGAGGCCGACGGGGGATGGGGCGGCATCCAGCCGCCGTGGGTCTACTCGATCCTCGCGCTGCATCTACTCGGCTACCCGCTGGAGCATCCCGTGCTGCGGGCCGCGGTCGACGGGCTGGAGGGCTTCGTCATCACGGAGGACACCGACGAGGGACCGATCCGCCGGGTCGAGGCGTGCCAGTCGCCGGTCTGGGACACCGCCCTCGCGGTCAACGCGCTACTGGACTCCGGTATCAGCGGCGACGACGCGCGGGTCCGACGTGCCGCGGACTGGCTGGGCCGTGAGCAGATCACCGGTGACGGGGACTGGCAGGTACGCCGGCCGGGGATCCCCTCCGGCGGTTGGGCTTTCGAGTTCGCCAACGACGTCTACCCGGATGTCGACGACGGCGCCGAGGTGGTGATGGCGCTGCGCCGGGTCGGCAGCAACCGGCCCACCCTGCTGCGCCGCGGGGTGGACAGGGGCATCGCGTGGACGGCCGGGATGCAGTCGAAGGACGGCGGCTGGGGCGCCTTCGACGCCGACAACACCCGCACGCTGGCCACCCACCTGCCGTTCTGCGACTTCGGTGCCGTGATCGACCCGCCGTCGGCGGACGTGACGGCCCACGTGGTGGAGATGCTCGCCGCGGAGGGACGCGCCCGGGGGGAGCGCTGCCGCCGCGGCGTGGCCTGGTTGCTGGAGCACCAGGAGCCCGACGGTTCGTGGTTCGGGCGCTGGGGTGCGAATCACGTGTACGGCACGGGCGCCGTCGTACCGGCATTGGTCGCCGCAGGTATCCCCGCCGATCACAACGCCGTTCGCGCGAGTGTGCGCTGGCTGGGGGAGCACCAGAACGCCGACGGCGGGTGGGGCGAGGACCTGCGGTCCTACCGCGATCCGGACTGGATCGGGCGCGGTGCCTCCACCGCCTCCCAGACCGCATGGGCGCTGATGGCGCTGGTCGCCGCCGGTGAGGCGGACGACGGTGGGGGTGTGGTCGAGCGCGGCATCGCCTACCTGGCCGGCACCCAACGCGCCGACGGCACCTGGGACGAGGACCTGTACACCGGCACCGGTTTCCCGGGCGACTTCTACATCAACTACGGGCTCTACCGGCTCATCTTCCCGATCTGGGCCCTGGGTCGGTACGTCGGGGGTGGGCCGGCATGACGGCCGGCATCGCCACCGCGTTGCGGATCGAACGGGTCGCCCTGGGCGCCCGGGTCGGACGGCCGATCCACGTCGCGGGTCGCGGGCCCCGGGTCGCGCCGACGTCGCCCGACGGCCCGACACTCCTCGCCGGGGTGGCCGGCGGTCTCGTCCCCGGTGTCCGCGCCGGTCACGTCGTGGTGGCCGACCGGGTGCTGCTCGACGGCGACGGATACGACTGTCCCGCAGCCCCTCTGGTGGCCGGTGCGCTGCGCCGACGGGGGCTCACCGTGCACGTCGGGCCCATCGCCTCCGTCGATCACGTCGTCGACGGACCCGACCGCGCCGCGCTCGCCGCGCGCACCGGCGCCCTGGCGGTCGACACGGAGTCCGGTTACCTCGCGCGGCAGCTCGGCGCACGCCCCCTGACGGTGGTGCGCGCGATCGTCGACGGGACCGAGCAGCCGCTGCGTCACCTGGGCACGGCAGTGCGAGGCGTCGCCGCGCTGTGGGCCCTGCGCGAGGCCGCGCCGGTGCTGCGCGAGTGGTACGACGCCGCCCTCGACCGCGACGTCCTGCTCGCCGGTCCGCGGTCGTTCTGCGCCGGTGTGGAGCGGGCGATCGAGATCGTCGACCGGGCGCTGCAGTCCCACGGTGCGCCGGTCTACGTGCGCCGGCAGATCGTGCACAACGCCCACGTGGTGCAGGACCTGCAGCGCAAGGGCGCGATCTTCGTGCAGGAGGTCGAGGAGATACCGCGCGGCGCGGTGACCGTGCTGGCCGCCCACGGGGTGGCGCCGTCCGTGCGGCAGCAGGCCCGCGAGCGCGATCTCGTGGTGATCGACGCGACCTGCCCCCTGGTGGCCAAGGTGCACACCGAGGTTCGCCGGTTCGCCGCTCCCGGCAGCACCGTCTTCCTGATCGGGCACGCCGACCACGAGGAGGTCGTCGGAACCCGCGGGGAAGCGCCGGAGAACGTCGTCGTCGTGGACGACCCCGACGAGGCCGCCCGGGTGCAGGCGATCCGACCCGACCGGGTCTCGTACGTCATGCAGACCACGCTGGCCGTCGAGGAGGCCCAGGAGTCGGCGCGGGTGCTGCGCGACCGCTTCCCCGCGCTGCGGGCGCCGGCCCGGGACGACATCTGTTACGCGACCAGCAACCGTCAGCAGGCGGTGCGGGCCGTCGCCGCCGACACCGAGCTGGTGCTGGTGGTCGGCTCGCAGAACTCCTCCAACTCCCGCCGGCTCGTGGAGGTCGCCGAGGCGGCGGGCACGCCCGCGCACCTGGTCGAGGACGCCACCGAGGTCGATCTGGCCTGGCTGCGCGGCGTTCGCCGGGTCGGCATCACGGCCGGCGCCTCCGCGCCCCCGTCGCTGGTCGATGAGTTGGTGCACGCACTGTCCGGGCTGGGCGCGATCGAGGCGGCGGAGTCCTCCGTCGTCGACGAGCACGTGCGGTTCACCCTTCCACGAGAGGTCAGCTGATGCCTTCCATGCCCCTGCGCCAGTCGCTCCGCCTCGGGCGCTACCTCGCCGAGCAGAAGCTGCGCGGACGAGAGAAGTTCCCGCTGCTCGTCGAGCTCGAACCGCTCTTCGCCTGCAACCTCAAGTGCACCGGCTGCGGCAAGATCCAGGAGCCGGCCGCGCTGCTCAAACAGCGGATGCCGGTCGAGCAGGCCGTCGCCGCCATCGAGGAGAGCGGCGCCCCGATGGTCTCCATCGCCGGGGGAGAGCCACTCATGCACCCGCAGATCCACGAGATCGTCCAGCAGCTGCTGGACCGCAAGAAGATCGTCTTCCTGTGCACCAATGCGCTGCTGATGGCCCGGCACATCGACAAGTTCACCCCGCACCCGGACTTCTCCTGGATGGTGCACGTCGACGGCATGAAGGAGCGGCACGACGCGTCGGTCAGCAAGGAGGGCGGCTTCGAGGCGGCCATCGACGCCATCAAGCTCGTGCAGTCGCGCGGCTTCCGGGTGATGACGAACACGACTGTCTTCAACAGTGATTCACCGCAGGACGTGATCGACGTCCTCGACTATCTCAATGACGAGATCAAGGTCGACAACATGCAGATCGCTCCGGGGTACGCCTACTGGAAGGCGCCGGACCAGAACGGCTTCCTCGGCGTCGAGGAGACCCGGGCGCTGTTCGCGAAGGCCTTCGGCGAGGGGCGGCGCAAGAAGTGGCGCCTCAACCACTCGCCGCTCTTCCTGGACTTCCTGGAGGGCAAGGTCGACTTCGAGTGCACACCGTGGGCGATCCCTTCCTACTCGCTCAAGGGATGGCAACGGCCCTGCTACCTGCTCGACGACGGCTACGTCTCGACGTACAAGGAGCTGATCGAGGACACCGACTGGGAGGCGTTCGGCCGCGGTAAGGACGAGCGGTGTGCGAACTGCATGGCGCACTGCGGCTACGAGCCGACGGCGGTCGTCGCGACGATGGGTTCGCTGCGCCAGACCCTGCGCGCCGCGGTGGCGTGATGCCAGCGCGCGGCTCCGGGCTGCTCGACCGGGTCATCTCGCCTGCCGACGTACGGGCGCTCGACGCGCGGTCGCTGCCGGCGCTCGCCGCGGAGGTGCGCGAGCGGCTGGTCGACGTGGTCACCCGCACGGGAGGGCATCTCGGTCCCAATCTCGGCGTCGTCGAGGTCACCATCGCCCTGCACCGGGCGTTCGACTCGCCGCGGGAGCCGATCGTCTGGGACACCGGGCACCAGGCCTACGTGCACAAGATGCTGACCGGGCGGGCCGCCGATCTGGAGTCCTTGCGAGTCGCCGACGGCCTGAGCGGATACCCGTCCCGCCGCGAGAGCGAGCACGACATCGTCGAGAACTCCCACGCCTCCACCTCGCTGTCGTACGCCGACGGTCTGGCCAAGGCGCACGAGCTCACCGGCTGCCGACGCTGGGTCGTGGCGGTGATCGGCGACGGCGCGATGACCGGCGGGATGGCCTGGGAGGCCCTGAACAACATCGGCGGGTCCGGCCGCAACGTGCTGGTCGTGCTCAACGACAACGGCCGGTCCTACGAGCCGACGGTCGGCGCGCTCGCCCGCCACCTGGCGGCGCTGCGGGACGGTTCAGCGGGGTCGAATCTCTTCGAGACTCTGGGACTGCGCTACATCGGCCCGGTGGACGGTCACGACCTCACCGCGCTCGAGCGGAGCCTGCGAGCCGTACGCCGCCGTCCCGGCCCCACCGTGCTGCACGTCGTGACCCGCAAGGGCGCCGGCTACGACGCGGCCGAGCAGGACGAGGCGGACTGCCTGCACACGGTGTCGCCGGCCCCACCGCCGGCGCTGACGGCGACCGTGCGGCCGCATGGAACCCGTTGGACCGACGCGTTCGCCACGGAGCTCGTCGCCATCGGCGAGGACCGGGCAGACGTCGTCGCGGTGATCGCGGCCATGCGTCGCCCGACCGGTCTGCTCCCGTTCGGCACGCGCTTTCCGCACCGCACCTTCGATGTCGGCATTGCCGAGCAGCACGCGGTCACCTCGGCCGCCGGTCTCGCGACGGCCGGACTGCACCCCGTGGTCGCCATCTACTCCACCTTCCTCAACCGGGCGTTCGACCAGGTCCTCATGGACGTCGCCCTGCATCGGCTGCCGGTGACCTTCGTGCTGGACCGGGCGGGCATCACCGGGCCGGACGGCGCCTCGCACCACGGCATCTGGGATGTGTCGATGCTGGGTCTCGTGCCGGGCATCCGGGTCGCGGCGCCCCGTGACGCCCTACGGTTGCGCGACCTGCTGCGCGAGGCGGTGGCCGAGGACGGCGGCCCGAGCGCGGTGCGGTTCCCCAAGGGTGAGGCGCCCGCGCCGGTGGGTGCGATCTGCCGGTTCGGCCCGGTCGACGTGCTGCGCCGTCGCGCCGGGGACGGCGACGTCCTGCTCGTCAGCACCGGGCCCCTGGCGGCCGTCGCCCTGGATGCCGCCGACCGGCTGGGGGCGACGGGCGTCGCGGTCACGGTCGTCGACCCGAGGTGGGTCCATCCGCTCGCACCCGAACTCGTCACGATGGCCGCCGAGCACCGGCTGGTGGTGACCCTGGAGGACAACGCGGTCCCGGCCGGTCCGGGCTCCGCACTGCGCGACCGGTTGCAACAGATGGGCTGCAGCACCAAAGTGCTCACGGTCGGACACGAGGCCCGGTTCATCGGCGTCGGAGAGCGCGAGGACCTGCTCCGTGAGCGGGGCATCGACGTCGCGTACGTCGTCCGGCTGGTGCAGTCCTCCTGCTGGCCCGGCCTGCGGTCGGACGCGGTCCGCCTGCGCGCCCTGCAGGCGTGACCATCTGGTGGCATCACAGGTGCCGGCCAGGCGCGGTCGGCATACTGAATGGATGAGCGCATCCACCATGCGCCCTACGGGGCAGCAGACGCCGTCCCGACCTCGCACGTCGCCCTGGCGTCCCGCCGCCGCGATGGTGGGTGTCGCGGTCGTCGCGATCGTCGTGCTGGTGATGCTGCTGGTGCGCAACCGCACGGGTGCGAAATTCGACTACAAGATGGAGTTCGCCCTCGGCGGACCGCCGTGGCTCTTCTACAACATCGAGGACCGGCTGCAACAGGTCTCCGTCACGAGCGTCGCCCTCGCGGGCATCCTGGTCGCGGCCGTGGCGTTGAGCCGACGCAGGATCGGGCTCGCCGTCGGCGCGATCGTGCTCATCGGCGGCGCGACCGTCACGACCCAGCTGCTCAAGGCCCACGTCATCCACGAGCTGCCCGGCGACGTCGCCAACAGCATGCCGAGCGGTCATGCCACCGTGGGCATCTCCATCTCGCTGGCCACGCTCATGGTGCTGCCGGTCGCGTGGCAGTGGGGCGTCCTGCCGGTGTGCGCGGCCGCGGGATTCTTCTTCGGGGCGGGCACGGTGGTCGGCCACTGGCACCACCCCGGCGACGTGCTCGCCGCGCTCGCCGTCTGCCTGGCCTGGGCGGGCGTGGCGCTCGCCGTGGCGCACACCGTCGACCACGGTCGGCTGGGGCGCGCACCGCGTACGCCGAGCCGTCCGGTCCGCTCGATCGGGCCCGGTCTGGCCATCTGGTTGGTGATCGGCGGGATCGCGCTGGTCAGTTGCCTCTTCCTGGCGTGGGGCGCTCAACCGACGGTGCACGGGCTGCGTGACCTCGTGCTGGGCATGACCGCGGTGGCTCTGGTCGCCGCGGGGACCGTGGTGGTCTACGGCTGGTTCTCCCAGGTCGCCCGGCGCTACCTGGTGTGAGGCGTCACCGCAGCTGATCGGGCAGGGCATCGCGCTCGTCGGCGACGTCCTGCGGCGGGTCGACCTTCGGCATCGACCACCACGCCGCCCAGCCGATCGCGCCCAGCGGCACCTCGAGCAGGTGGGAGAAGATCGCGAAGACCAGCACCCCTGCGGCCGCGGCCGGCTTGTCGGCGCCCCACGCGACCAGCACCGCGAGTGTCCCGGCCTCGCTGATGCCGAGGCCCCCCGGGGTGACTCCGACCGCGGTGAGCAGCCGTCCGAGCGCGTACGCCGCGAACAGGTCGGCGACCGGCAGGTCGACCCCGACCGCGGACATGGTGCGCCAGAAGAGCACGAAGTAGATGCCCAGGAAGGCGACCACGCCGAACGTCATCGGGAACCAGCCGGTCGTGGTGACCACGGCGAGCCGCGTGCGCTGATCACCGAGCAGAGCGGTCAGGTTCGGGCGCACGCCGCGCTGCTCACCGCGACGCAGGCGGGCGATGCGGGCTGCGGCGTGTGCATCGAGGAACCGTCCGAGGCGCAGGGTGAGGACGGGACTGATGAGCACCACGATGAAGCCGAGCAGCAGCACGAGCCCGATGACCCCGCCGTACAACGCGGCGGTGCGCACCGGTCCGGGCAGCGCGTTCTGCGACGTGGAGACCACCGCGAGACCGATCAGCGGCATGGCGAGCCGGGCGAGCACGTTCCAGACCGCGCTGACGATGATCGAGGTGGAGATGTTGCGGCGGGTGAAGCCCCAGCTGCGCGCGATGAAGTACGTCGCGGCCATCCCGACCGCTCCGCCACCCGGAAGCAGGTTGGACACCGACGACCCGCAGACGTTGATGATCAATGCCTTGGGATGGCTGAGGCCGGGCAGCGAGCCGGTGAGGGTGAACGTGTAACACCAGAGGCCGAGCACCACGAGGCCGAAGAGCTCCAGGGCGCCCAGGGCACCCAGGTGCGACAGGTGGATCCCGATCTGATGCCAGCCCGTCTGCGCGACCAGCGGCAGCCCGAAGCCGAGCAGCAGCCCGGCCATCGTCATCCCGAGGACGCCGTTCAGCACCTGGTTCCGGGTGACCGTCGGGCGATGGGAATCGGGAGTCGTGCTCACCGGGGCAGCCCCTCGAAGATGTCGTGGGAGACCTGCTTGAGTCCACCGCGTCGCTCCGGGTCGACGTACCACTCCCAGCCGAAGACCAGGTCGTAGAGCGGGCGGGGGATGCGCAGGAAGAGACCGAGCGTGCGGTCGCCGTCGTCCGCGGTCGCCTGAGAGGCGTGGGCCCGCATCGATGCGCGCTTCGCCCCGATCTGGCGGTGCACGCGGATCCGGTGGGTGATCGCGGAGCGGGGGGAGTAGGGGCGCTCGTACGAGGCGATGTCGAAGTCCGCGGGGAAGCGGTGCAGGCGCGACACCAGGCGGATACCGAGGACGAGCAGGTCGCGCGGGACGGTGGCCTGCAGAACCCGTGCGGTGTGGGCCATCTCGGCTGCGCGTGCGCCCACGTGGTGCACCTGGACGTGGTCGCGGTGGCCGTAGCCGCCCGCGGCGTCGTAGGTCAGGAGCACGTCCGCGTGCTCCTCGCGCAGGATGTCCGCCAGCCTGCCCGCGGCCTCCTCGACGTCGGCCCGCGCGAACCGTGTTGCACCCGGCGGATCGTCGTACAGCAGCGGCCCGCTGCCGGAGTCGGCGTACCCGAGGTGCACGGTCCGCGCCACACCGAGCGCCCGCGCCGACTCCTGCAACTCCCGCATCCGGACGCCGCCGAGCTGTCTCCCGTCAGAGCGGTAGGACGAGGCGGCGAGCCCCAGGTCGCCGTCGGTGGCCACGACGAGGACGACGCGGTGACCCGCGGCCGCCGCCTTCGCCATCGTCCCCGAGGTCAGCAGCGCCTCGTCGTCCGGATGGGCGTGGAAGACCACGAGAGTGTGCGACATCGCCGACCATCCTGTCGCATGCGGTTCCGTGCGGCCTGCAGGCGGCCCGGGAGGAAGCTGCGCCTCAGGTGATGTGGGCGTGCCCGCCGCAGGTCAGGCCGCTGGTTCACGGCCGGATCGGGTGGGCATGAGTCCTGGTGTGAGGTCCCAGGTGACGCCGGTGGTGGTGACGGTGGCGGTGAGCAGGTCGCGGTGGACGATGGTGTGGTGGCGGGCGCACAGTAAGGCTGCGTTGGTGAGTGTTGTCTGTCCGCCGGCCCACCAGGGCCGTACATGATGTGCGTCGCACCAGTCGGGTGGTCGGTCGCAGCCGGGGAAGATGCAGTGCTGGTCGCGGTGGATGATCGCGGTGCGTAGTCCGCCGGTGAAGAGGCGTTTCGCGCGCCCGACGTCCAATGGTTCGGACTCGCCGCCCAGGACGACGGGGATGAGGTCGGCGTCGCAGGCGAGTCGGCGGAGAGTACCCGCGTCGAGGTGCTCCCCGTCGGTGGTGCGCCCGATGCCCGGCAGGTACGTCGGCGCCGATCTGGTTTCTTGCGAAACGTTTTCGCTGAGATCGTCGAGCCGGCCTGCGTTGCGAAGGCCCTCGTAGAGGGTGTTGTAGTCCAGGGTGACCAGGATCTTGGCGGTGCCGCCGAATTCTCCGACGGGCCGCGAGCTGGTGCCGTCGAGGACGCCGGCTGCGGTGTCGACCAGTCGTACCAGGGCGTCCGCGCGTCGTTTGGCCGGGGTCCGGGTGTCGCGCTCGGGTGCACCGGTGCCGTCCTCGGTTTCGACGGGCGCGGGTGCGGACAGGGCGCGCAGGGCGTGTTTGACCACCGCGGCGTGTGCGCCGGACAGTTCGGCCACGAATCGGGTCAGGCCACTGGGTAGGTCGGCCCAGAAGACCGAT